>CACKXS010000041.1 GCA_902604305.1 uncultured Pelagibacteraceae bacterium | reverse complement strand
ACAGGCGTTGTCACAGACAATGTCAAAATGTCAACTAATCCTCCAGATGACAATGCAATAGAAGAAGCTGTTAAAATAAAAGAGTCAGGTAAGGCCAAAGAGGTTGTTGCAGTTACAATTGGCGAAGATAAAGCACAAGAGACTGTTAGAAAAGCTTTAGCGGTAGGAGCTGACAAGGGAATTCATGTTAAAGTTGATGGAATAATTGAACCGTTGGCTGTTTCAAAAATTTTACAGAAAATTGTAGAAAAAGAAAAACCCGATTTAGTATTTATGGGAAAACAAGCAATTGACGATGATTGCAATCAAACTGGCCAGATGTTAGCTGCGCTGCTTAACTGGCCACAGGCAACATTTGCGTCAAAAATAGAAGTTAAAGATAAATCTTTAGAAGTTACAAGAGAAGTTGATGAAGGTTTAGAAACCATTGAGACAAATATACCTTCAATAGTAACATGCGATCTAAGATTAAATGAACCAAGGTATGCTTCATTACCGAATATAATGAAAGCAAAGAAAAAACCTTTAGAACAAATTAATGCTTCTGATCTAGGAGTTGATACGAAACCAAGAATAGAACAAATTAAAGTTGAAGAACCACCGAAAAGAAAAGCAGGAATTAAAGTAGCTAGCGTTGAAGAACTTGTTCAAAAATTAAAAAATGAGGCAAAAGTAATATAATGTCAGCACTACTAATAGCAGAACATAACAACAAAGAAATTAAACCGTTCACTTTGAACGCTATCACAGCAGCATCTCAAATTGATCAAGATTTGCATGTTTTAGTTATAGGTCATTCTTGTGAAGCAGTAGCTAAATCTATTTCCGAAGTTCCTAATATAAAAAAAGTAATTCATATTGATGATGCAATTTATGAAAATTATTTACCTGAAAACTTTACACCAGCTGTAATAAAAAATTCAGAAAACTACTCACATATTATTTGTTCAGCTAATACATTTGGTAAAAATCTAATGCCAAGAATTGCTGCTTTGTTAGACACTTCTCAAGTAAGTGATATTATTAAAGTAATATCAGCAGATACTTTTTTAAGACCAATTTATGCAGGAAATGCATTTGCAACAGTAAAAAGTACAGATGTAAAAAAATGTATAACGATACGACCTACATCTTTTGATCCAGCACCAACAAGTGGAGGTTCTGCTGAAATTGTAAAAGCAGAAAAAGGAGAATCTTCATCATTAACTAAATTTATAAAAAGAGAAGAAGTTAAATCAGATAGACCAGAACTTGGAACTGCTAGAGTTGTAATATCTGGTGGAAGAGGAATGGGTAGTGGAGATAATTTTAAATTAATTACTGCTATTGCAGATAAACTAAATGCAGCAATAGGAGCATCTCGAGCAGCAGTTGATGCTGGATATATTACAAATGACCATCAAGTAGGACAGACAGGGAAAGTTGTTGTACCAGATTTATATATTGCTGTTGGAATTTCTGGAGCTATCCAGCATTTAGCAGGAATGAAAGAAAGTAAAATTATTGTCGCTATTAACAAAGATGGTGAAGCACCAATTTTTAGTGTTGCTGATTATGGCCTAGAAGCTGATTTGTTCGAAGCCCTTCCTCAATTTTTAGAAGAATTGAACAAATTAAACACTATACAAAAATAACAAATACTGTAAAAAAATAATATTATGTCCAGAGAAGTGATGGAATACGATGTAGTCATCGTAGGTGGCGGACCATCAGGTCTTTCAACTGCTATTAAATTAAAGCAGTTAAGTCCAGATGTTAATGTCTGCCTTTTAGAAAAAGCATCTGAAGTAGGTGCACATATATTGTCAGGAAATGTTTTTGAAACTAAAGCCTTAGATGAATTAATTCCTAATTGGAAAGCATTAAATGCTCCAATTAAAACTAAAGTTACAAATGAAAAATTTCTTTTTTTAGGAAAAACAAAATCACTAAGTTGGCCTACATGGTTGTTGCCAAAAGTACAACATAACAAAAATAATTATATAATAAGCCTTGCAAATTTATGTAGATGGCTAGCAGA
>CACKXS010000040.1 GCA_902604305.1 uncultured Pelagibacteraceae bacterium | reverse complement strand
GTACGTATCTTAAAATTCTTAAGTAATCTTCTTTAATTCTTTTTTCAGGATTTCCAATAAATTTTACATTGCCTGATTCTAAATCTTTTTTTCCATTAAAAGGATCATACAAATTACCATTCAAATCCGCATAAATTGCATTGAAGGTAAAATCTCTTCTCGATGCGTCCTCAAGCCAATCATTAGAAAACTTAACTTCAGCATGTCTTCCATCTGTTGATATATCTTTTCTAAGCGTTGTAATTTCAAATTTATAATCATCAATTTTTGCTGTAACAGTTCCATGATCAATGCCAGTTTCATAAAAACTAATTTTATTTTTACTTAAAATTTCACAAACATTCTTTGGGATAACATTTGTTGCCAGATCAATATCGTCTACATTTTCTCTATTAATTATTTTTCTTATACTTCCACCTACATATCTTATTTCACTATTTAATGAATAATTTGAAATTAGATTAAAAATTTTTTCAATTTTTGTTTTTTTATTAAGATTTTCAAAATCTAAAGAGTAATAATTTTGATTATTTTTATTTTTAAATATTTTACTTAATATATTTATCATATTTGGCTGGGGCTCTAGGATTCGAACCTAGGATGGCGGTACCAAAAACCGCTGCCTTACCACTTGGCTAAGCCCCAAAGTTATTTTCGTATATCACAAAAAAAAAAATTTATATAGTTTTAGATGTAATACACCAATAGTTTTTATATTTTTTTTTAAATATTTTTGCAGCATATATTGCTGAATTTTTTGTCAAAAAATACCCAAGTATTGAGGAACCCGATCCTGTCATACGAGCAAACAGTATATTTGGCAAATGTTCCATAAAGGATTTTACTTTAGTTAATTTTGGATAATTTTTGAAAACTACATTTTCTAAATCATTTTGTAATTTCAAAATATTTAAAAAACTAAAATAATTTACTTTTTCATTTTTTATTTTTTTTAAGGAATATTTTTTAACATTTTTGTAAACTTCTTCAGTTGAACATCCAAAATTTGGCTGAATAATAATTACAAAAAGTCGCTTTTTTATTGATGAAGTCTTTATTTTTCCATTCGAAAATAAAATTTTATTTTTGTAATCAAGGCCTAATTTTACATCTGATCCAATTTGTTCTGCTAAATTTACAATTTTTATTTTGGAAAAATTTAAAATTTTTTTAGATTTAAAAAATCTTATAAGTGAAGAAGCGTTCATCGATCCTCCTCCTAAACCGGACTTTTGAGGTATATTTTTTTTTATTTTTATAGAATATTTTTGACTGTTTAGTAAATTATTTTTGTCTAGAATTTTTAACAAATTTGAAACAGTATTATTTTTATTTATTCCTTTTGAAAACTTTCCTGTAAAATGAATTTTATGGTCTTTATTTTTGATTTTTCTAATTTTAATTTCATCATATAAGGTCAAATATGAAATTAAACTTTCAATAGTATGATATCCAGATTTTAATTTTCCAGTTACACCCAATGATAAATTAATTTTTGCATATGATTTGATTATTTTAAAATTCATTATCTAACTTTCATTTAGTCCTTGAAGTAATTTTTTTGAAATATTTGCTTTCATCTCATTTTCAGATTCATCCGATTTAAGAGCGCTTTGCCAATAATATTGAGCTTGAATTTTTCGATTTAACTTCCAGAGAACATCTCCATAATGATCATTAACTATTGGGTCTTTAGGCATTAGCTGAATTGCTTTTCTCAAAAAAATTTCAGCATTCACAAAGTCTCCAATTAAATAATATCCCCAACCAACAGAATCAATTATGTAGGGATCATTTTTTTTTTGATTATATGCATTGTCAAGCATTTCAATTGCTTCATTAATTTTGTAGCCTCTTTCCAACCAACTATAGCCAAGATAATTTAAGACATATGGATCATCAGATTTTATAGATAAAGATTTTAGTAAATCTTCATCTGATTTTTTATCATCACCTAATCTTTCATAACTCGAACCTCTCTTATACAAAACGTCAGCATATTCATCTGAATTCATATTTAATTTTTCTAATACTAAAGAATAATATTTAATAGA
>CACKXS010000039.1 GCA_902604305.1 uncultured Pelagibacteraceae bacterium | reverse complement strand
ACCGACATTCTTCCTGCTACAGCACTCATTGGAGCAAGTAATGGTAATCTCCCATTGTTATCTGTAACTGTTTCGTAAGCTATACAAATAGATTTTGAATTGATTAATCCTTGAGTTAATTCTTTTGCTGCAGCTAAATGAAGATAAGTAAAAACAATTTGATTTTCTTTAATCATTTTAACTTCATTTGATAAAGGTTCTTTAACTTTAACAATTATTTCTGCATCATTAAAAATATCTTCTGCTTTTTCTACAATTTTAGCTCCAACAGACTTGTATTGATCGTTATCAAAACCAGCTTCAAAACCACCGTTCTTTTCAACTAAAACTTCGTGCCCATTTGAAACTAAAGATTTGACACTATCTGGAGTGAGTCCAATTCTATTTTCTTGAGGTTTAATCTCTTTAGGAACTCCAATTTTCATAAAGAATTAATTTTTTTTAGATTTAGCGTAATTATTTATTCCAGTTCTAAGTTTTTCAATTATTTCATCAATATGTTTTTTTTCAGAAATAAACATTGGCGCTATAATTAAACAATCACCAGTAGCTTTAAAATTTACTCCAGCATCATAACAATGTTTAAAACATGTAAAACCTGCTACACCAGGTTTCTTGTCCATTTTCATATCAATTCCTGCCATCATTCCATATCCTCTTATATTTTCAACTACATCAATATCCTTTAATGAAAATATTGCTTCTTGAAAGTAAGGCGCCATTTCCTTTGATCTATTAAATATATCTTCTTTTTCAAAAATTTCTTGAACTGCAAGGGCTGCTGCTACTGATACTGGAATACCTGAGTAAGTATAACCGTGAAATAATTCAATTGTTCCTTTTGGTGCGTTATCCATGATTGCGTCATAAATTTCTTCTTTACATGCAACAACTCCCATTGGGACAATTCCATTAGTTGTAGCTTTGGCCATAGTCATTAGATCTGGTGTAACACCAAATTCTTGAGCTCCGAATGGAGAACCCATTCTTCCCCAACCTGTAATTACTTCATCAAAAATTAATAATATTCCGTGTTTATCGCAAATTTCTCTTAATCTTTGTAAATAACCTTTTGGCGGAACTAGGGTTCCTGTTGAGCCTGCTACAGGTTCAACAATACATGCTGCTATGTTTTCTCCACCAAAATTTGCACAAATTCTTTCTAAATCATTTGCAAGTTCTGCTCCTGTTTCTGGTTGTCCTGATACAAACTTATGTTCTGGTAAATGCGTATGTCTCATATGCACTACACCAGGCATTAAAACGCTTGCGAATGTTTTAACGTTATTAACCATGCCTCCTACTGAAGTAGCTCCAATGTTCATTCCGTGGTATGCTCTTTCTCTTCCAACAAATCTAAACCTTTGACCTTCTCCCCGTGCTTTATGATAAGCAATCGAAATTTTAATTGCTGTTTCAACAGCTGTTGATCCACAAATTGTATAAAAAATTCTATTTAAATTTCCTGGTGTGTGTTTTGATATTTTTGTTGCAAGTTCAAATGAACCACCAAAACCTTGTTGGAATGGTTGCGCATAGTCTACAGTCTTTAATTGTTTCGTAATTGCTTCAATAATTTCTTCTCTACCGTGACCAAGTGGATTACAAAATAATCCGGAACTCGCATCGATTTGGGTTTTCCCTTGATGATTTTTTAAATATACACCTTTTGCCTCTACTATTAATCTTGGGTTTTCTTTAAAATCTTTATTGGAAGTAAACGGCATCCAATGCTCATTAAGAGAATTGGGCATTTTAAATTTATTTTCTGAACTCATAATTTTATAATTTTTTTTGTAAAGCTAATTTCTGGTTACATAGACTAATTTTTAAAACCTCTCCATAAAAATCGTAATTTAAACTATACACTCTAAAGTTGTATATGATTAGTTCTGCATAGGGGTTATATAAACTATCATTTACAAGTCTCTTATTTTCCACTTTAATTACGTTTTTAAATTTAAAAAACAGGAGATTAAATGAGAAAAATAATTAGTTTTATTCTAGGAACTATTGTTGCTCTTCACTTATCAGTTTCAGTTGCTAACGCTGCTGCAAACGAAGTGAGAGTTGCATTCTTTTTAGAATGGGCAACACCAAACCA
>CACKXS010000038.1 GCA_902604305.1 uncultured Pelagibacteraceae bacterium | reverse complement strand
GTAATAACGCAACAATATTTGTAATTTTTATCATAGGGTTAACCGCAGGTCCCGCTGTATCTTTATATGGATCGCCAACTGTATCACCAGTTACAGCAGCTTTATGAGCTTCTGAACCTTTTCCACCGAAGTTTCCATCTTCTATATATTTTTTTGCATTATCCCACGCACCACCACCAGCTGTCATTGATATAGCTACAAATAATCCTGTAATAATTACGCCTAATAGCATTGCACCGACAGATGATAAAGCTGCAACTTGGCCACCAATTGGTAAAATAAATAAATATAGAACTATTGGTGATAAAACAGGTAACAATGATGGTACTATCATTTCCTTTATTGCTGCTTTAGTTAATAAATCAACTAATTTTCCATAATCTGGTTTAGATTTTCTCTTCATAATTCCGGGTATTTTTTTAAATTGTCTTCTAACTTCAACGACAACAGCTCCACCAGCTCTACCTACTGCTTGCATTCCCATTGAACCAAATAGATAAGGAAGCATACCTCCAACTAATAATCCAACTACTACAAAAGGATTTGATAAATCAAAAGTTACAACAATTCCCTCTAATTTTGATCCAGCTACTTTTGAAAAATGTTTAATATCTTCAGTATATGCTGCAAACAAAACAAGTGCTCCTAAACCAGCAGATCCAATTGCATATCCTTTTGTTACTGCTTTAGTAGTATTACCGACTGCATCTAGAGCGTCTGTAGTTTTTCTAACATTTTTTGGCAAATTAGACATTTCTGCAATTCCACCGGCGTTATCTGTTACAGGACCATATGCATCCAATGCAACTACCATTCCAGCTAACGCTAACATTGTAGTTACAGCTATTGCTATACCAAAAAGTCCAGCTATATAATTTGTTAATAATATTCCACCAACAATAATTAATGCTGGAATTGCAGTAGCTTCCATTGAAACTGCTAATCCTTGAATTACATTTGTGCCATGACCTGTAGTAGATGATGATGCAACACTTTTTACAGGTCTGTAATTTGTTCCGGTATAATATTCTGTAACCCATATAAGTAAGCCTGTTATAGCCAAACCTATTACACCACAAATGTATAAACTCATTCCAGTAAAAGATTTATTAGAAATTATGTAAGTATTTTCTAATCCTAAAACATAATCTGTAATTGGATACAAAATTATTAATGATGTTATAGCTGTAACGATAAAACCTTTATATAAAGCAGCCATAATATTTTTTGATTTACCCAACTTAACAAAAAAAGTTCCAATAATAGATGTTAATATGCAAGCACCACCGATCGATAGAGGATAGACCATCATATTAAGATCACCATGAAAAAATATCGATGATAAAACCATGGTGGCAACTATTGTTACCGCATAAGTTTCGAATAAATCTGCTGCCATACCAGCACAATCACCTACGTTATCTCCTACGTTATCTGCTATAACAGCTGGATTTCTTGGGTCATCTTCTGGAATACCGGCCTCTACTTTTCCAACTAAATCTGCTCCAACATCTGCACCTTTCGTAAAAATACCACCACCAAGTCTTGCAAAAATTGAGATTAATGAAGCACCAAAGCCTAATGCTACTAAAGCATTTACAATTTCCCTTTCATCAACACCGTAAGATAATAACAAATAGTAATAGACTGCAATTGATAAAAGTGCCAAACCTGCAACCAACATTCCCGTTACAGCGCCAGATTTAAATGCAATTGAAAGTCCTTGAGATAAACCTTTTCTTGATGCCTCTGCAGTTCTAACGTTTGCTTGAACTGATACAAGCATTCCAACATATCCGGCAATTCCAGATAATGTTGCTCCAATTAAATAACCTAATCCAACTAAAATACTAAATGAGAAACTAATTATTACTAATACAACAATACCAACTATCGCAATTGTTTTATATTGTCTATTTAAATAAGCTTTTGCTCCTACTTGAATTGCAGAAGCTATTTCCTGCATCTTGCTATTACCTGCGCTAGAACTTAAAATATTTTTTCCTGTAAAATAACCATAAACGATTGATAATAATCCTGATAAAATAATAAGTTGAAGTATATTTAATGCTGAAGCTTCCATAATTCCTTTAGTTGTTTGTTAGTTAGTAAATATTAAA
>CACKXS010000037.1 GCA_902604305.1 uncultured Pelagibacteraceae bacterium | reverse complement strand
TAAATAACTAGATGAATAAATTAAAATTTTTAAAAAAAAGTACCCCAATAAAACTATAATTATCGCAACTAAAAGCTTAATTATAAAATTTAAATCATAATAAAAATTTATTTTGAATAACTGCCACGGAAAAAAAAATAGTAAAGAAAAAAGTAAATTATTTTTTTTAATTTTATCAGTCATATATAAAAATTTTTTTAAATACCTTATTTAATTCTTCTAAATTTAAAAAAGAATAATAATTTTCTTCTTCATTCGAATGTGGGTGGTATTTTATATCAGGCGAAATTATTTTATTTTCTAAAATAAGCTTTTTTAGATGGAAAGATCTTAATAGTGGATCAAAAAATGAGTACCAAATTCTATAAATATCTTTAGTGCTGTATTCTGAAATTTCAAATTTAAATTTTTTAAACATCTTAGTTTCTCTATTGATTACTTGTCCATTATCAATTGATTCAGAAATAAAAAAGGATGAAATTCCTAATTCGTTAAATTTCAAAATACTAATTAAAGAACCATCAGCTCCTCTTACTTTTGGAAGATATCCTGGATGTATATGAATAATATTTTTACCATGAGTAAAATTTTTATAAATTTGCTTGCTAGTATTTATTAATATATCATCATTTATATTTCTTAGAGTTTCGACGAAAATTTCTGAATTTACTTTATCGCTATCTATGAAAAAAATATTGTCTAATTCTCTTAAACTATCTCTTTTATACATTTCAAAAACAAAATTTTTCTCGAAATTAAAAAATTCTTGAAACTGACTTACTAAATAAATTACTTTTTTATCTTTTAAAAATTTTAATGGGTAATATAAATTTTTTCTAAATTGCAACTTATAAGAAATATTTTTAAGTAAAAACTTATTATTTAATAAATATAATATTTTTTTATGCTTAATTTCTAATGTTCTAAATAGTTGAAGATAAGACCTTGCGATAGGACCTTCCTCAAATATTAATGGAAAGTCTTTAATTAATTTACTCATAGTTTTTTTAGAAAATAGAATGATCTTCTATAATCATAATTATTATAAAACTTGTAGCTACCTTTTTTTATAGTTATTAGATCTTTTTTTAAAATTTGGTTAATTATATTTTGAAATTTTTCTTCGTTTTCATATTTTGGGTGATGAGATTCAACAATCAAGATACCATTTTTTTTTAATATATTTAAAATTTTTTCAAAATATAAATCTGTATTTTTAATACCTCCATCAAAAGTATGATGATTTGCTAAAGAAAGAATTATATCATAATTTTTCGTAAATTTTTTTTCCATAAAATCTTCAGAATAGAAATTTATTTGTTTATTACTTATAACATTAGAAATTTTTTGGCCAATTTTATTTAATATATTATTGTGTTCTATATTATCAAAAGAATTGAAAGTTTGATCTAGTTGTAAAGAAATAGCACCAATATTACTTCCTATATCAAGTATTGTTTTATCTTTTATGTAGTTATTTAGATCAAGGGTTTCGATTCTTTTTTGGGTAAGCCTTAAACCTGATAAGCTTATTTTTTCCAAACTTTGATAAAAATACCCTTCTCCATAATCATAAAGATTATTTTTATTTGTATTAAGAATAAAGAAAATTTCTTTTCTTAAAGTTCTATATTTGTCAAATTTAACACTATCAAAAAATTTATTAATTTTAGAATTTAATTTGCTCATAAATAAAAATTATTATTAAAAAAATTGTTTATCTCCTCAGGCTCACTCAAATTTCTCTCAAGAATTAATTTTGGGATATTTTCTATAAATTTCAAATCAACAACTTTTCCAATAATATCTCTAGAATAAAGTTCAATTGGTTGTTCGTTAACAGCAGTGTAATTTAAATTTCTAATCTTTTTTTTTGTTTGAACGAGTATTGGTTTCCTTTTGTTTAAATAAGCAAATTCAAAATATATACCTGACCAATCTGTTATTAAATCACTGTATCGATAAATTTCTTTAATTATATCGTTGTTAAAAACAACATTTTTTTTTTGAAGAAATTCTTTTCCAAACTCATTTTTTTTAAATGACATATAATGCGGTTTAAATTCGTAATCAATTCCATGTTTATCAAGTATCTCAATAATAGAATAATGTAAGTTTAATTTATAAAAATCTGTATTCCATGTTGGTGCAATTAGTACCTTGGTTTTTGTATTATTTTTAACTGGTAAATTATCAAAAAATAAAGAATATTTTGATTTGATTTTTTTGATTTTTTTATTTTTTAATTTATTAATTTTTTCTATTTCTTTTGATTGAAATTTATTAATAACTTGGACCGAGTCAAAATCAACAAAAGCATTATCATCATAAGCCATATTTAGACTTA
>CACKXS010000036.1 GCA_902604305.1 uncultured Pelagibacteraceae bacterium | reverse complement strand
TGCTTAATTACTTTGAATTATATATTTATATTTTAATATTTTATGATTATAGGACTTATTCCATCAAGATTAAACTCAAAAAGACTTAAAAAAAAACCTCTTCTTGAAATTAATAATATTCCAATAATAGTGCATACTTTTAAAAGGGCCAGTTTATCAAAAACTTTGAATAGGCTTATTGTTTGTACAGATAGCAAATTAATCCAAAATGTAGTTGAGAAATATGGCGGAGAGTCAATGCTGACATCAAAAAAACATAAGAATGGTACTGAAAGAATAAACGAAGTTGCAAAAAAATTAAAACCAAAATTAATAATTGACATTCAAGGAGACGAACCTTTGCTTGATCCAAACCATATAGACAAAGTTATTGATTTTCATAAAAAAAATCCTCATTTTGATATAGTATTACCAACACTTAAGTTTAAAAATGCTGAACAAAAAAATATAGTAAAAGTTGTATCTGATAAAAATAACAAAGTGTTATATCTTAGTAGGTCAATAATTCCTTATAGTTTCAAAAAAAAACCAAATTTTTATAATAAGCATTTGTCTATTATTTCTTTTAAACCAAACGCACTAAAAGAATACTGCAAAATTAAAGAGTCATACTTAGAAAAAATTGAAGGCATTGAATTATTAAGAGCTTTAGAAAACAATTTAAAAATTGGAACTTTTTCCATAAAATCAAATACATTTTCCGTAGATATAAAAGAGGATTACTTGAAAGCAATAGAGGCATTTAAAAAAGACAAGTATAGAAATGCCTACTGAAAAAAAAATTGTAATTTTTGATCTCGATGGCGTTTTAATTAATTCATTAAAAAATATGGAAATTGCTTGGAGTAGTGTTTCAGAAAAGTTTAATTTAAATATCAAATTTGGGGATTACAAGAAATATATTGGACTACCATTTGAAATTATACTTAGAAAGTTGAAAATTACAAAAAATTTGGTTCAAATAAAAAATAGTTATAATTTTTATTCAAAAAAAAATTTTAAAAAAATAAAAATCTATCCAGGAGTTAAAGACGTATTTAAATATCTTAAAAAAAAAAATTATATAACTGCAGTTATTACATCAAAAGATAAAGAAAGAACTAAAAAAATAATTTCATTATTTAAATTAAAATTTAAGTATATATATTCTCCAACTAAATTAATTAGGCCAAAACCATACCCAGATCAAATTTTAAAAATAATCAAATTAGAAAAAATAAAAAAAAAAAATTGTTATTACGTTGGAGATATGAATGTAGATTTTAAATTTGCAAAGAATGCAAAAATTAATTTTATTTTTATAAATTATGGATATGAAAATAAAAAAGTAAATTCTAAAATTAAAATTAAAAATTTTAGAGAATTAAAAAAAATACTTTAGATGAATAAGAGTGTTTTAATTTTAGGTTCAAAACCTCCTGGCAAAATACCAAAAATTGAAGTTCAAGAAGTTTTTTCATCCAATGGTAGCGCTGAACTAGCTAATTTGTATATAAAAAAAATAAAACTAGTTAGTCATACTTGTATAATAGGTGCAAAATCTTTCACTAAATTAGATCATATTAAAAATAGAGTAATTAGCTCCAATCCTAATGAGCTTGTAATTAGAGATTACAAAAAAATATATTCATATATACCTGATTTATTTAATATAAAACTGAAAACAACAAAGTTTTCAAAAAAAGAACAGCTGAAATTTCAGAAAATTTGTTTTAATAAAGGTTTAATAGACATATTAATGGCTGAACTAAATTATGAGGAAAAATTTTTAAATAAAATTGTACATATTTTATTAGGTTCTTTATTAAATAATTTATGGGGCGTATCATCAGGTTTTTTTGCTTTATTATATGCAGCGAAGAAATATCCAAACTCAAATTTAATTATTTCTGGCTTAAGTTTCGAGGGCGGAGAACATTATTATAAACAAGGTAAAATGACTGATAATCGTGGTAAAATTGATGGATATTTATTTTGGCATTTAAAAAAACAAATTAAAGACAGAATTTTGATTTTTGATAAGGAAATATCAAAAAAACTAAATGTTAAAAATTTAGTTGCAGATGAAGTAATACAAAAATAAAAGTCACATGAATTTTTTAATAGAATTAATCGGCTTTCCTGGGGCAGGAAAAACTTTTTATAGTCAAAAGCTTAAAAAAAAATTTTTACTTAAAAAAATTAAATTAATTAGAAATGATGAATTTTTTTTTGATTATTATTCTAATGGTATTATAAATAAATTAATATATCAAAATTATTATAAATATAAAAAAAATATAAAATTTGAATCTAAATTTATATTTAAGAAACAGTATAAAAATTTGGACTCCAAGCTTAATTTGTTGATCAAAAAATTTAAACTAAAACAAATACTATCAAACTTTAAATCACTCTTAGATTTAACTAGCTTAAACAAGGAGGCAAAAAAAAGATCAATTAACAATTTTAAAATAGATCTTTGCAGTTATTATTT
>CACKXS010000035.1 GCA_902604305.1 uncultured Pelagibacteraceae bacterium | reverse complement strand
TAAAAAACTTGCAAATGATGGGTTATATGATGGTGTGGTTTTTCATAGAGTTATTGATGGATTTATGGCTCAAACAGGTGATGTAAAATTTGGTAATTCATCTTCAGAAAACTTTGACTTAAGAAGAGCTGGTATGGGAGGTTCTGATTTACCTGATTTGCCTGCTGAATTTAATGATTTGCCTCATGATAGAGGAACTGTTTCAATGGCAAGATCATCAGATCCAAATAGTGCTAATAGCCAATTTTTTATATGTTTTAAACCCGCACCTTTTTTAGATAGAAATTACACTGTATTTGGAAAAGTAATTGAAGGAATGGAAAATATAGACAAAATTAAAAAAGGTGACGGTGACAACGGTTCTGTTTCTGACCCAGATAAAATTATAAGCTTTAAATCATTATAACTTTACTGAATGGCATTAAAAAAATTCACTTTTAATGTTTTAAATAATGTTGATCAAGCAAGACTAGGTTTAATTAAAACTCATAGAGGTAATATTAATACACCTGTATTTATGCCCGTTGGAACCCAGGCAACAATAAAGGGTGCATTTATAGATCATATTGTTGAAACTGGAAGCGAAATCATTCTCGGTAACACTTATCATTTAATGTTAAGACCCGGTGTTAAGAGAATTCAATCTGTTGGTGGATTGCATCAATTTATGAATTGTAAATTACCTATTCTAACTGATTCAGGTGGTTTTCAAGTAATGTCTTTATCTAAATTAAATAAAGTAGACATCGAAAAAGGAGCTATATTTCAATCACATATCGATGGTAAAAAATTTATTTTAAGTCCAGAAGAGAGTATAAAGATACAAAAAGGTCTTAATTCAGATATTGTAATGGTAATGGATGAGTGTCCTAAAAAAAGTAATGATTATAAAAAAATCAAGAAATCTATGGATTTATCAATGTATTGGGCTGAAAGATCAAAAAAAGCTTTTGGAAAAAATCCACACAAAGGAATTTTTGGAATTGTCCAAGGGGGGTTGTTTAGAGACCTAAGAATTGAGTCACTTGAAAAATTGCAAAATATTGATTTTGATGGATATGCTGTAGGCGGATTAGCAGTAGGAGAAAGTCAAAAAGAAATGTTTAATGTTTTAGATAATATTACAGAACTAATGCCATATGATAAGCCAAGATATTTAATGGGTGTAGGAACTCCATCTGATATATTGGGAGCTGTAAAAAGAGGTATAGATATGTTCGATTGCGTTTTGCCAACACGTTCAGGTAGAACTGGTTTAGCTTTTACGTGGAATGGAAGAATTAATATAAGAAATGCAAAATATCAAAATGACAATACTCCATTAAATGTAGATACCAATAAATTTAGTTTGAATAAATATACTAAAAATTATCTTAATCATTTATTTAATACGAATGAAATGCTTGGTTCAATGTTGTTAACATTACATAATATTAATTTTTATCAGGAGTTAATGAGATCAATAAGAAATAATATTAAAAATGGTACATTTCATGAATTTCACGATAAATATATTAGTAAGCTGTAACATTATTTAAGATTGATTAAATAAAAAAAATCAATATAAGAAACGTCGTTGGGCCCTTAGCTCAGTTGGTAGAGCAATTCCCTTTTAAGGAATGGGTCGTTGGTTCGAGTCCAACAGGGCTCACCATTTTTTAGATTTCTTTTATGGGTGGATAATTTATTATAACTTCATTCATCCATCCATTAAGTTTTTTAATTCTGTTGTCTGGAGAAGGGTGTGTGCTCATAAATTCAGGTGGTGTTTTACCTTTGTGGGCCTCTTTCATTCTTTCCCAAATTTTTGGAGCTTCTCTTACATCATAACCTGATAAAGAAGAAAATATTAATCCTAAATAATCAGCTTCACTTTCTTGCTTTCTACTAAAAGGATTTAAAATACCTATTTGAGATAATAAACCTACAGTGTTCATTCCTGTTGATCTGTTTATTGTTGAAAGTTTACCTCCAGTAGCAATATCAATAATACTAGTTCCAGTTTGAACTAATACACTTGTACTAGCTCTTTCAACTGAATGTTTTGCTACAGCATGAGCTATCTCATGTCCCATAACAGCCGCTAGTCCATTTGTATTTTTTGTAACTTCCAGTATTCCAGAATAAACAGCTATTTTTCCTCCAGGCATACACCATGCATTTTTAACCTTATCATTATCAATTAAAATATATTCCCAATCAAAACCCTGTGTAGGATTATCTAAATTAGATCTTTCAAAATATTCATTTATCGAATATTCCATTTTCTTGCCAATTTCTTTAATTTCGCTAAGTTTAATATTATCAGAGCTTAGCTTTTCTTTTTTTTTTACTTGCTCGTAGATTTTGGCAGCTTTTGCATTAAGTGTTGATTCAGGTATAAGTTTTAACTGCTTTCTATCTGTTATTGCTACTGTTGAGCATGAAGACAATCCTATTGATAGACATCCACAACCAAGTACCTGCAAAAAGTATCTTCTATTCATGTATTTATTTTTTGATCAATTTAACATTTTTAAGTATAAAAAATATCATTTAATTTATAGGATATACTC
>CACKXS010000034.1 GCA_902604305.1 uncultured Pelagibacteraceae bacterium | reverse complement strand
ATGACGTTTCTAATAGAACTCATTAGAGAGATTTTATTAGGTGGACTTGAAACTATTGTTGCATTTACCAGTTGGGATTGGATAGACAAAAACCCTTGGGCAGAGCTACCAGGTTTACCATGGACTATTGTTGCTGCGGGTTCAGCAATACTTGCTTATAAGCTAAGTGGTAAAGGTCTAGCTTTGTTTGCTGGTTTAGTTATGGTTTACATTTCTATATTTGGTCAATGGAAACCATCTATGCAAACTCTTTCATTTATACTAGTTGCAGCACCACTTTCATTTATTTTTGGCTTAGGTTTAGGTATAGCGGCATTTAAAAGTAAACGTATTGAGAAAGCTCTATATCCAATACTTTTAGTTATGCAAACAATGCCACAATACGCAGTATTAGTTCCTGCGCTTGTTCTTTTTGGAGTTGGTGATCATGCTGCAGTAATTATAACTATGGTTGTTGCCGTTCCACCAATGATATTATTAACTATATTAGGTTTAAGAGCAATACCACCAGAAGTAATTGAAGCAGGTAGAATGAGCGGGTGTAATAATTGGCAACTAATGTTTAAAGTATTAATTCCAACTGCAAGAAGAGATATTTTAATTGGAGTAAACCAGGTCATCATGGTGTGTTTTTCTATGGCTGTTATTTCTGCATTTATAGGTGCAAAAGGTTTAGGGTTTAATTTATTGTTAGCCTTAAACCAACTCAATATTGGATTAGCCTTAGAAGCTGGATTGTGTATTAGTTTAATTGCAATTCTTTTAGATAAAATGTCTTTAGCTTGGGCAAATAAGCAAACAGATTATTTTGGCAATCTGACATTCTATCAAAGAAATAAAAATATTTTATTTTTTGTTGCAACAGTAATTATAGGAATTGTTCTTGCTTATGTTGGAACTTTTTTGTTCAAAGGTAGTTACAACTATTTGTTTGAAGTTCCACATAACAAAGGAATATCAACAGCAGATTTTTGGAATAAAGGTGTTGATTGGATTTTTGATACATTCTTTGTGTATATAAAAGCATTTAATACATGGTTGATTCAAGATGTACTTCAGCCAATGAGAGCTTTATATTTAAGAATGCCTGCGGTTGCCACATTAGTTTTGGTTGTTGGAGCTGGATATTTAATTGGTGGATTACGTTCTGCATTAGTTGTTTGCGGATTAACATTATTTATAGCTTTAAGTCCATGGTGGGATAGAGCTTTAGTGACAGCTTATATGGCAACTTTTGGAGTTGTTATATCTTGTATAATTGGATTTACAGTTGGAACTTTATGTTTTCAAAACAAACATTCCGCGAGTTTTATGCTGGGAGTTTGTGATATATTTCAAACTTTTCCTTCTTTCGTATACTTAATTCCAGTGATGATGCTTTTTGGTATAACCGATACATCTGTTTTAATTGCAGTTATAGTTTATGCAACAATACCAGCAACAAGATATACAATTGAAGGTCTTAGAAGTGTTCCAGTTGGTTTACATGATGCTGCAACAATGTCAGGTGTAAATAAATTTCAAAGATTGACTAAAATAGAATTTCCTTTAGCATTCCCTCACATGATGCTTGGTTTAAATCAAACAATCGTATTTGCATTGTTTATGGTGATCATCGGAGCATTTATTGGAACTGAAGATTTAGGACAATATATTTTAAAAGCATTATCAGATAAAAAAGGAGCAGGTATAGGATTTACACTTGGAATTTGTGTTGCTTTCATAGGTTTAATATTTGATAATTTAATTAGAACCTGGGTAGAGAAAAGAAAAAAACATCTTGGCATAAATTAAAATTGTGAAAAAATTTCTTGTTGCTATTGACCAAGGCACTACATCAACAAGAGTAATTTTGTTTGATACAAAAGGTAACACAAAATTTGTATCACAGTTTGAATTTAAACAATATTTTCCAAAAAATGGTTGGGTAGAACATAATCCAAATGAGATTTGGAAGACTACACTTAAATCATTAAAAAAAGTTACACAAAAAGCTAAACAGTTAAAAGGAAAAATATTAAGTATTGGAATTACCAATCAGAGAGAAACAACTATCCTCTGGAATAAAAAAAATGGCAAACCCATTTATAATGCTATTGTTTGGCAGGATAGACGTACACAGCAATTTTGCCAAAATTTGAAAAAAAATAATTATGAAAACAGTATTAGAAAAAAAACTGGTTTATTTATCGATCCATATTTTTCAGCAACAAAAATTAGATGGATATTAGATAATGTAAAAGAATCAAAAAGATTATTAAAATCAAATAATTTATTATTTGGAACTATTGATACTTTTTTAATTTGGAAGCTCACTAAAGGAAAAAGACATTTAACTGAAGCAACTAATGCATCCAGAACAATGTTGTACAATATAAACACAAATCAATGGGATAAAAATATATTGAAAAAATTAAAGATATCACACAAAATTCTTCCAGAAGTAAAAAATTCTGCTGATAGCTTTGGGAGTTTAGATAAAAAAATTATCGGACAAGAAATCCCTATATCTGCAGTTTTAGGAGATCAGCAAGCAGCAGCAATTGGTCAATCTTGTTTTCAAAAAGGTTCAATCAAAAGTACTTATGGCACTGGTGCATTTGTAATAATGAATACTGGTTCAAAGAAAATTTTTTCAAAAAATAAATTATTGACCACAATTTGTTATCGAATAAATGGAAAAAATACTTATGCATT
>CACKXS010000033.1 GCA_902604305.1 uncultured Pelagibacteraceae bacterium | reverse complement strand
CTTAGTTTAAGAGATTTAAATATTTTTGTTGGCATAGGTTTATGATAATTTCCATCATTTTTTTTTTGATAAATTAATTTCTTTTTATCTATTCCTTGGTTCATATAAATTTTAATCAAAACTTTACATCCGTGTATTATTGATTCTAGATAAAGTTTAGATCTAAAATATTTATAACTTTTAAATTTAAATCTAATAAATTTTCTTCTAATTATTGGACCTAAATCTATTCTTTTATTGATTAGGTGAGCTGTGACTGCAGGAATGTCTCCAAAATATAAAGTCCACTCTGGACAACTGCAACCTCTATATTTTGGCAAGTAGCCAGGATGAACATTGATAATTTTATTAAATAAATATTTTTTTTTAACAATTTCCCCTATCGAACAATTCAATATAAATGATATTTTTTGACTTTTGACAAATTCAATGAATTCATCACTATTTATAGATTTAAATTTTATATGATTATATTCTTCCAAATTAGGAAGTTTTTTTGAATTTAATTGTTCTTTGAATTTATTTGTCAACCTTGAAAGTTCTAGTTTTTTATCTCTTGCAGAATAGTTAGATTTTTCAATAGCTATAATTAAATCTTTTTTTGAAATACTTTTTAAATATTTTAAATATAACCTTAAAAATATATTATATTTATTAGTTATTAAACATAGCTTCATAAATATTAAATATTCAATTATTTAGGACTTTAGAATTAATTATCTTTTTTATAAACATCTTCTATGATTTGATTAATATTAATTTGTTTTCTTTTAATTGATATATTTTATCACAATAAATTAAAGCATCTTCATTGTGCGATATTGAAATTAATGTAAGATCTTTTTTATACTTATTTAGATCTGAAAGTATTTTACTTTGTGTATCTGCGTCAACTGATGCGGTTGCTTCATCTAAGAGTAATATACTTGGAAATTTATATAAAGCTCTAGCTATAGCCAACCTTTGGATCTGACCACCAGACAACTGAGCTCCTCTTTCTCCAATTAAAGTTTTGTGTCTGTCACTAAGGCTAGATACAAAATTTTTTAAGTTTGCTATTTCTAAACACTTAAATACTTTTTCTTTTGAAATTTTATCCTCATCAACTCCAATTGCGATATTAGCTTCAATAGTATCATCTAAAAGATAAGGAAATTGAGAAACATATCCTATTGATCTTCTCCAGTTATTCAATTGTTTAAAAATACTCTTATCGTCACAACAAATATCTCCTAGGGTTGGATTTAATATTCCTAATATTAAATCTACAAATGTTGATTTTCCTGAACCTGTCTCTCCCATTATCCCTATTTGTTCACCTTTATTAATTTTTAAATTAAGATTTTTAAAAATAAAATTTTTAGATGATGGAAACTTAAAATCTAAATTTTTTATCTCAATAGACTCTTTCAAAATTAAGTCTTTTTTATTATCCTCAAATTGAAAGTTTATATTTTTTAAATTTTCAATATCGTCCTCAAAAATTTGAGTTAAAACTTTAATTGAAGGTTTCGAATATTGAAAAGTATTTAATGCTGATATTATTCTATTTATACCAGGAAACATCCTGAAAGCTGCAACAGCAATTAATCCAAGAACAAATATATGTTTATTAATATCATTTTGAATTTCTTTTGTAGTTAAAAAAATTATTAATATTATTAAAATAGCTAAAGTTTCCATTAATAATTTTGGAATTGAATTCAAAAATCCTGAGAAATGAGTGTTTTTAATAACTTTTTCATTTGATTTAATAAAATATGATAAAATAAATTCTTGCAGATTAAACGCTATTATCTCTTTTATGCCCTGAATGCCCTGTTGAACATACTTTATTCTATTACTATCCTGTTTTTGTCTTTCTCTTCCAATAAAAATATATTTTTTGTTAAACATCATAAAAAGTATTAAACCTAATACTAAAAAACTGATTAACAACTTTAATGAAATTTCTGGTTCATTTAAAAATAAAATTATAAAAATTCCAATTAATACAATTACTTCAATAATTATACTTAAAATAGAACCTAAAACAGATCTAACAAACATTGCAGACTCACCAATAATATTTCTTATCGCCTTAGATGAATTTTCGTTTGTATGAAAAAGATAAGGTTTTCGTAAATACTTTTGAAATACTATAGATGTTAATTTACTTTCAATTTTATATATAATTTTATACTTAAAATATGTGGATATACCAATAAATAAATTTTTTGCAAAAAAAACAATTATTAATAAGATAAATAATAAAAATAAAATACTTTTAGTATCAGAATGGTTGATCTGAAATAAATTTAATATTTGAATAAATATTTCATAACTTAAGAGTTTATCTATACTTGTTAAAGCAAGTAAAAAAGGAATAAACATAGAAAAACTTAATAATTCTAATGCTAGAACAAGAATGTTTAAAAATCCAAAAAAGGCAATTTTTTCGTATCCTAAGTCCTTAAATATTAATGAATATTTATTTTTCATACATGCTATTACTATTTCTTATTATAAGAATTTAATATTTTTTTATATAAAATTAAAACTTTAATACCTGATTGATTAATTCTTTCACCAAAACTTTTAGCTCTACATTTAAAAATTTTATTGTATACATCAGTTTGATAATTTTTTTTAGTAATTTTAATTTTTTCCTTAAGTATAAATTTTTTTCCAAATTTTCTATTATTTTTTTTTAAAGTTAATCTGATTAATTTAGTAAAATTATCTTCGGAGTAAACTTTATTAATGCCATCAAAAAAAACGTATTTACTTTTTGAATTGCCACTTTTTTCATTTGAAATAAGATAAACTTCACCATTTTTAAATATTAATTTAACATCTGGTTGAATATCTTTTTTTAAAGAATTTCCTTTATCTAATATTAAAACTTTTTTAGGTAAATCAAGAAACATCAAAATTAAATTTAAAAAATGGGAGCAATTATTTAGTAAACCTTGATTATAAAAAAAGATAGATTTAA
>CACKXS010000032.1 GCA_902604305.1 uncultured Pelagibacteraceae bacterium | reverse complement strand
ATTATAATTGATAAAACTTTCGAAAAATCTTTGCAAAATTCAAATAAAAGAAAAAAAGGATTTATTTATGAAAAAAAAAGTATTTTAAATACTAAAAAATTATTTGAAAGAATTAATGTGTATATCAAAAAATTATTGAAAAAAAAAATGTCAATAATTATTATTAAAAATCAAAAATCATTTAATAAATATTCATCTAATTTAATCAAAAAATTATGAAAATATTACATATTGGATATTCTGATAAATTAGGTGGAGCAAATATTGCCATGATTAGACTTCACAAATCACTAAAACAATTAGGAATTAATTCTGAAGTACTAGTGGGAGAAAAGCTTAGTAATGATGAGGATGTAATAGGACCTAGTCCATCTGAAAAAAAATTTAATGAATTTAAAATAAAGTTAGCTAGACAAAAAAAATATTTTTATAAATATAATGGAAAATACTCACATTCTCTAAATTTATTTAAAAGTAAAATTATTTCAAAAATTAATAAAATTAAACCTGATATTATAAATTTACATTGGATAAATAACGAGCTTCTTTCAATAAAAGAAATATCAAAAATTAATATCCCCATTATTTGGACATTTCTTGATATGTGGCCCATGTTAGGCGGTGAACACTACACAGACGATAACAGATATATAGTAGGCTATAATAATTCTTCAAAAAGATATGATGAAAAAGGTTTTGATTTAAATAAATATTTATGGAATAAAAAAAAATTTTTTTTTAGATCAAAAATTGATCATATAGTTTGTATAAGTAATTGGCTGAAAGACTCAGCAAATAGAAGCAATTTATTTAAAGATCACAAAATATCATTTATTCCTTGTGCTTTGGATACAAAAGAATGGAAGCCAGTAAATCAAATTAAAGCAAGGGAATTACTAAAACTTCCTAAGGATAAAATTATTTTACTTTTTATGTCAACCAACGGAACTAAAGATTATAGGAAAGGTTATAAATTTATAAAATCAGCATTAGATTATTTATTAAAATTTCATAATGATATAATTTTATTAAATCTTGGAAAAAATAGTAGTATTACAGATAAAAATAACAATATAATAAATGTAATCAATTCATTTAATGGAGAACCAAAAAATTTAAAGATGTATTATTCAGCCTCAGATATTTTACTAACTCCGAGCACTCTTGAGGCTCTGGGTCAGGTAGCTACTGAAGCCGCTTCATGTGGAGTACCAGCGATTGGTTTTAAACAAACTGGATTAGCAGACGCAATACTACATAAGAAAACTGGTTATCTTTCGGATTATTTAAATCAAAATGATTTTAATATTGGTTTAAACTGGATAATTGAGCAAATTAAAAGTGATAAAGATTTTTTTAGAAACAAGTGCCAAAATTTTGCTAGAAATAATTTTTCATCCGAGATTATTGCTGAGAGATACGTAGAAATTTATAAAAAAGTTTTAGAAAAATAATAATTATGATTTCATTAAAATATTTTTTACAAATAATAAAAGGTATTTATAACAATAAAAGCTTGTGTAGAATATTACAAAATATTGAATGTGAAAGAATTAAGTTATCAGGCAACATTATAGAATTTGGAGCTGAGCCTTTGTCAAAAAATAATTTTTCGTCAATTGCAAAAATATTTAAAGTAAAAAGGATAGACTACAGCGATAAATTCATAAAAAAAACAGGAGTTATTAATGCAGATCTAAATAAAAAGACTTTACTAAAGAAAAATTATTATAATAACGTATTGTTATTTAATGTAATGGAACATCTCACAAACATTGAAAATGCAAAAAATGAAATTAAAAAAATTCTAAAAAAAAATGGAACATTAATTGGATCAACCCCATTCTTATATAGATTTCATGGAGCACCTTCTGATTATTTAAGATTTACGAAACCATTTATAATTTTTTTTTTAAAAAAAGATTTTAAAATTTCTGAAGTTAAAAATTTAGGTTTTGGACCATTTTGTTTGTGCTATTCATTTCTGTTTGATTTTACTAAAAAAATACCATTTTTAAATCTTCTGATTTTTCCAATAACTTTTCTACTTGATACAATTTTAAATGTTTTTGTTAAGTATGATTTAAAGGATGTTTATCCAATTGCTATTTTTTTTACAGCGAAGAAAAAATAAATTAAATAAAATTTTTTAAAAAAAATAAATAAAATTTTTTAAATTTAATTCTATTTTTACCAAAAAAATTTCTTACGAACTTTATAAAAAAAATTATAAGTAGAAAATATTTATTTTGTTTGTTATCAACTCTTATCTGAATTTTTTCAAAAAAATGTTCCTCCTTATCTAAAGTAGCTGATATTCCTCCTGGTCTAAATATACCAAAAACTTCATCTTTTTTTGTGGCCACTCCTTTAAATTTATTATGAACTATCAGTCTATAAAAATAATCAAAATCTGATGAATATTTATATTTTAAAGAATATTTTCCATTTTTTTCTGCAGCATACCTTTTTAGAAAAAAACCAGTGGAGTGACTTGTGTAAAAAAACCAAGAATATTTTATTTTTCTAGGATAGTAACCACTTATAGTGCCCCAATGTTTTTTTACTGAACCGAAAAAAAAATCAACTTCAGGGTATTTTCTATAATATTCTATCAATATAGTGGTTGCATCAGGCAACAATATATCGTCTGCATTTACTATTCCAATTAATTCACCTGTGCATAAAGAGATACCTTTATTAATAGCATCATAATTTCCAAGGTCAGGTTCACTTACAAAGTAATCAATAGAATCAATATTTTTTTTTATGATTTCGGTACTGCCATCATCAGAAACTCCATCAACTATTATGTACTCAATATTATTATATTTTTGATTTTTAATACTATTAATCGTTTCTTGAATATATTTAGATTTATTTTTAACAACTGTAATTATTGAAATAAGAGGATCATTATTTTTTTTTATATACTTACCATTAAATCTTTTTCCGCCCTCAAATATCCTGCTGGTATTTTTATCTAAAAATTTTTTAA
>CACKXS010000031.1 GCA_902604305.1 uncultured Pelagibacteraceae bacterium | reverse complement strand
GAAATAGAAAAAGCTGGAATAAATTTATGTGCAATTTATAGACCTCTTAATAATCCATTTTTAAACATTATTATGGAAAGTATTAGAAAAAATTACATATGCAAAAATCAAATCAAAAAGGGCAAGAGTGGGACAAGAGATTTACTTAATTTTTTCAAAAAGAAATTTTCTGTAGCATTAATGATTGATCAAAGAGTTAGTGAAGGTTCGCAAATCAAGCTATTTAATCGTTCTGCAAAAACTACAACTATACCTGCGCAACTGGTTAAGAAATTTGGTTGTAAAGTTGTACCAGTTTATATTGAAAGAGTTAAAAATTACTATTTTAAACTATATTTTAATAGGCCTCTTAAATTTGATAATAAATTATCTATTGAGCAAATATCGCTAGAACTTAACAAGAAATTAGAAGAAATGATTTTAAAAAATCCAGATCAATGGATTTGGTCACATGATCGGTGGAAATAAATCATTTTTTTTTGCTTAGTTCATCTCTTTTTTCTGAAGCCTCAACATGAGAAAAATAAGGTTCTTGTAGTTCCACATTCCAATAATTTAATTTATCTAGAAATATTTTTTTTTCAGAAATTGCACAAATAACATGATCACCTTCTTCTATAATCTCAAATTTATTAGGAAAATATTTTATTCTAGCTAATTTATTTTTCATTATGTAGAAATGTATTTATATATGATTATTTGTATCATAGGAAGCGGTGGTAGAGAACATGCATTATGTAAAAAGATTTCCCAGTCACCAAAAGTAAATAAAATATATTGCATGCCAGGTAATGCTGGAACTGAAAAATTAGCAGAAAATATAGATCTAGATATTAATAATTTTGAAAAAGTTTTAAAATTTTTAAAGGATTCAAAAGTTGATTTGGTAATAGTAGGCCCAGAAAAACCACTTGTAGATGGTATCGTAGATTACTTAGAAAATAATAATGTTAAAGTTTTTGGTCCCAGAAAGATTCCTTCACAATTAGAAGGTTCAAAAACTTTCACAAAAAACATTTGTAAAAAATATAATATTCCTACAGCAAACTTTGGAATTTTTGAAAAAAAGGAAGATGCCATAAATTTTTTAAAAAATTCAAAATTTCCAATAGTTATTAAGGCAGACGGATTAGCTGCTGGAAAAGGAGTTTATATATCAAAAAATTTATCTGAAGCAATAAAAGCTGTAAATGAAGTTTTTGATGGGAAATTTGGGGTAGCAAAAAAAATACTAGTTGAAGAATTTTTAAATGGTGAAGAGATGAGTTTTTTTATTGTTTGTGATGGAAAAAATTTTAAAATATTTAAGACTGCACAAGATCATAAAAGAGTTAATGAAGGAGATGAAGGAAAAAATACAGGAGGAATGGGTGCATACAGTCCATCAGGTTTAATAAGCGAATCCTTAGAAGTTAAAATTATTGATAAAATAATTTCTCCAACTTTAAAAGCACTGCAAGAAATGGGTGAAAAGTATAAAGGATTTCTCTATGCTGGCTTAATGATATTAGATAATGAACCTTTCTTGATTGAATACAATGTAAGAATGGGAGACCCAGAGTGCCAAACAATTTTGCCTCTTTTAAAGACTGACATAATTGATGTTTTTAATGCATGCTGCAATCAAGAATTAGATAACTTAAATATAGAATGGAAAGAAGAAAAAAGTTTATGTATCGTATTATGCTCCAGAGGATATCCAGATAAATTCACAAATAATATTAAGATAGACAATTTAAATAATTTAAAATTAAATAATAATGATTTTATTTTTCATGCAGGAACAATAGGTAAAGGAAAAGAAATATTTTCAAATGGTGGGAGAGTTTTAAACTTCGTCTCTATATCTAATTCATTTAAAAGCTCAAGAGAAAGAGCTATTAAACTCATAGAGCAATTAAATTGGGAGAATGGTTTTTTTAGAAAAGATATTGGTTTTAAAATAATAGATAAATGAGAATAATTGGAGGAAAATTTAAAGGTGTTAAAATTTTAGAAGCCTTTGACAAAAATACTAGACCACTAAAAGACTTAGTCAAAGAGTCTATTTTAAACATCCTTGAACATTCTAAAGATTCTAAAATAAGTTTGAATAATTCATTAGTCCTTGATTTATTCGCTGGAACTGGATCTTTTGGCTTAGAGTGTATCTCAAGAGGCTCTGCAAAAGTTTACTTTGTGGAAAACTACCCACAATCAATAGAAATTTTAGACAAAAATATAAAAAAACTGAAGTGTGAAAAAAAAACAAGAATATTTAACGAAGATGTTTTTAATTTTTTTACGAATGAAAAGTTAAATAGTGAAAAGATGGATTTAATTTTTTTAGATCCTCCCTACAAAGAAGAAAACTTAAAAATAATCTTAGAAAGTATAGCTAAATTTAAATTATTAAAAGAATCTGGATTAATTGTGTTACATCGTCATAAAAAATCAAAAGATAATATTGGTAACAATTTTACTATACAAAGATCTGTTAAATATGGGATATCAAGAATAATTTTTTTAAAAATTAACTAAGTAATATTTTTTTAGTTTCTTTTTTTATTAGTTCAACAGATGGTTGATCAAATGGATTAATTTTTAGTGCTCTTCCTAACAAAATTGTTTCCAGAATAAAAAAACAAAATAATTCTCCTAGCGATTCTTCATTTCTTATTTTAACTTCAAAAGATCTAAATGGTAATTTTTTTTTTAAAAAAACTTTTTCAGTCGCATTTTTTTGAGCATATAGAATTTTGGAAAAGGATTTATTTTTAAGGTAATTATGTGTTTTTTGTAAAAATTTATTATTTATAGTTTCCGATTTTTTGTCTAATGTAGAAAAAAAAGTAAAAAAATTATTTTTTGTTCCATCTAAATATAATTGCAATAAACTATGATTATCTTTTGGCATCATAGATATAACTGGAAGTATACCTTTAGATTTTTTTCCTAAACTCTCAGCAACTAATTGCTGATACCATTTAAGTAAGTTTTCTGACTTGTTATCATAACTTAAAATTATTGAATTGGATTTTTTTTCTTTAACAAACTTTAAAATTGCACTAACGTTTTTTATCAATTCAATTAAAAAATTTTTATTATTAATTAAGTAATTTAATCTTTTAAATTTTTTTTCATTTAGACCCATAATTTCTGCAGG
>CACKXS010000030.1 GCA_902604305.1 uncultured Pelagibacteraceae bacterium | reverse complement strand
AATTTTTAATTTTATATTTTGAATAAAATATTTTTATATTAGAATTTATTCTTTTAATTTTTTTTTCAAATTGAATATTTTTATTACCATTTATAATAATGCAATCAGCACGTTTTATAGATTTAAAATTCTCTCTCAATGGTCCAGATGGAATTACAAATCCATTGCCTATAAGCTGTTTTGAATTAAAACAAATAATCGAAAAATCCTTTTTAATTGAAAAATCTTGAAATCCATCATCTAAAATTGCAACATCATGATTATCTGAAATTAGTGAATTAAGAGCTTTTTTTCTATTTTTATTTGAAAAAGTTTTTCCAACTTTTTCTAACATTTTAATTTCGTCAGATAAATAACTGTAGCCCTTTTTTACAAAACCTGGATTTTTCCCAAAAGATTTGATAATTTTATATATTTCCAATGCTAAAGGAGTTTTTCCTGTCCCTCCCACATAAATATTACCAATACATATGACTGGTATTGAAAATTTTTTTTGAATTTTGAAAAATTTATAAAATAAAGAAAAGAATAAAAATAATAAAGATAGTGGGTATAGAATTATTGAAAAAAATGATAATCCTGAATAGTCCCAAAAAGCAGGTTTTTTTAAATTCATAAACTAGCAATATTTATTAATTTCTTTTTCATTATTTAATAAAATTCGATTACCTGTATAGGATAATTTTTTTATAATTTGTTGTGAATAATTTTTTTTTCTATCAAATTTTTTAACCAAACTTTCTAAATCTTTGTACGATCTAATTTTAGAAGAAATACCCTGTTTTTTAAGAAAATCGTAAACTTCAACAAAATTTTCTATGTTTGGACCATGAATAATTCTATTTCCTAATCTTGCAGCTTCTAGAGGGTTTTGTCCTCCATAAGCAAATATAGATTTTCCCATAAATGCAATTTTAGATAATTTTAAAAAGGATTTGGTTTCTCCAAAAGTATCAACAAGATAAATATCAGTATCAAAACTAATTGGTTTGTTTGATGTATGTAAGTGAACTTTTAAGCCAAGCGAATTTAATTCATCTTTAATTTCATGAGACCTATGAATATGTCTTGGAATTATAATAGAAATTATACCTTTATATTTTTTTTTTAAATTAATATACGCCTTTCCACATAATAATTCTTCACCTTTATGTGTACTTATTGCTGAAAACATTATTCTTTTTTTTTTAAAAAACTTTTCCATTTTTAAATTTGATTTATTTTTTAATTCAGAGGCACTCTGTGAAAATTTTAAATTACCAATTTTTTTTATATTTTTTGCACCTAAGTTTTTTAAATAATTACTAGTTGTATTATTTTGGCTCAAGCATAAATCAAACTTACTGAATATTTTTTTAGAAAAAAATATAAAAATCTTCCATTTTTTAAAGGATTTTTTTGTAATTCTTGCATTCAATAAAATCAATGGAATATTTTTTTCTTTAATTTTGATTATCATGTTGGGCCAAATTTCAGACTCAATAAAAAATACTACTTTTGGTTTCCAATGATTTAAAAACTTTTCTACAAGAAATTTTGTGTCGAGTGGAAAAAATTGATGAAAAGTTTTTTTAAGTTTTAATTTTTTTATAATTTTTGCCGAGCTTAAGGTATTTGATGTGATTAATATTTTTTTAATATTTTTTCTTTTTTCAAGTTTTTCAATTAAAGGTATAATACTTAGAATTTCACCAACACTTGAACCGTGAAACCATATTAGATTACTATTTATGTTTTTTTCACTAAATTTACCGATTTTTTCAAAAAATCTTTTTGGATCTTCTTTTTTTCTTAATATTCTAAAAATTATTATTATTGGCGAAATTAAAAAAATAAAATTTATAGCCAATCTATAAAGAAATAACATTAATCTTTTCTTAATTGTTTTTCATAAAAGTTTTTATAAATCTCAGATTTTTGTAACAATTCTTCATGATTTCCTTTTGCAGCAATTTTTCCATTTTCAACAACACAAATTGTTTTTGAATTCATTACAGTTGAAAGTCTATGTGCTATGACCAAAGTTGTTCTATCTTTCGTAAGCAATTTAATAGCTTCTTGGATTTTACTTTCTGTTTCAGCATCTAAAGAAGAGGTAGCTTCGTCCAAAAGTATAATTTTACTTTTTTTAAGCATAGCTCTTGCTATAGATAATCTTTGTTTTTCTCCTCCTGATAGCCTTGTTCCATTTTCTCCAATGATTGTATCTAATTTATTAGGCAATTTATCAATAAATTCATTGCAATGTGAAAGTTTTGCAGCTTCTAGTATTTCTTCTTCAGTGGCATCTAATCTTGCGTAAGCAATATTATTCTTAATTGTATCATCGAATAGAGTTGTATCTTGGTTAACAAGAGAGATATTATTTCTCAAAGAAGATATAGAAACATCATATATTGATTGACCATCAATCAATATATCTCCTGAAGTTTTATCATAAAATCTTGGTATTAAATTTAATATTGTTGTTTTTCCAGCCCCACTATGACCAACTAATGAGGTCATTTCTCCTCCAGTAATATTTAAATTAATAGAGTCTAAAACTATTCTCTCTTCATTATTGTATTTAAAGCTTATATTTTTGAAATTAATTTCACCTTTATTTATATTTAAAGATGAAGCATTAGGTTTTTCTTTAATATTATTTTCTTTTTCAATAAGAGGTATAATTCTTTTTGCTGCGGACAAACCTTGATTAATAGCCATATTGATTGTGGCCAAAGATCTAACTGGTTGGTAAGCCAACATCATTGCCGCTAAAAAAGAAAAAAAATTATTAATATCTAATTCTTGCTTTATTATAAGGGTTCCAGAATAATAAATTAATCCAGCAATCATAATTCCAGTTAATGTTTCCATTATTGGTGATGCTCTTACCAAGACTATGGCAGTTTTTTCCAATCTATCTTTAAGATTATTTATAAATTTTTCTGCCCTAGTGAATTCATAATTTTCTTTCTGAAAAATTTTAATTATTTTATGATTTTTAAATACTTCCAACATATATGAGGTAAGTATGCCTGAACTTTCTTGTGCTTGAGTTGTTACTTTTCCGATTCTTTTACCTAATGATTTTGCAGCAAAAGACGCAAGAGGAATCATTATTAAAGCGAACATAGCCAATCTCCAATTCTGATAAAACATAACTCCAATTAAGCCTATTAAAGTTAATGAATCTTTTGCTATATTTAATATTACTACACTAATTAAATTTGTCATAAGCGATATATCAAAAGTTAAATGAGAAATAAATTTACCTGAATGTTTTTTATCAACTATTTCAGCGTCAGCCTTTATTATTGATTTCATAAGTTGTAGTTGAAGAATTTTACTTACTTCTTGTCCAACCTTAATCAAAGTTATTTTAGCAATATAAAGCGAAATACCTTTTGTTGAGAATGCTATAATTATAGCTGCTGGAATAAGAAATATTAAAGTTTTATCTTTTTCAATAAAAATTTTTTCAATAGCTGGATCTAACAACCACGCTATCGCTGAAGTGCTTACAG
>CACKXS010000029.1 GCA_902604305.1 uncultured Pelagibacteraceae bacterium | reverse complement strand
AAATATAATCACAAAAAACTTTTATTTGATCAAATTAAAAAAGGGAAATAGATTTTTAGTAAAAAAATAAGGAGGAAAAATGCCAATGTTTAAACCAATCTTAGAAAATGAAGCTAAAGGAAAAGTTAAAGAAGTTTTTGATGAGATAAAAAGTACAAGAAAAATTACCGAAGTTCCAAACTTTTGGAAATATATTGCTAATAGCCCAGAAACTTTGGAAAGAACCTGGAAATCAACTTCACAAGTCATGAAACCAGGTGCATTAGATGCTGTAACGAAAGAATTAATTTATGTCGCTGTTTCAATGACAAACAGTTGTGAGTATTGCACTAAATCTCATTCAGCTGCTGCAAAGAAAAAAGGTGCAACAGAAGAGATGATCAGAGAAATGATCGATGTTATGGGTATCGCCAATCAGAATAATAAATTAGTAGAAGCTTACGGTGTTGAAGTCGATGAAATTTACAAGTAATTAGTCTATTGGATAGTTCCAAGCATCTCCACCAACAACTTTTGATATCGCAGAAAAATCTTTTGTATCATTTCCTTCTTCACAAAATTTATCATAAATTTCCAAAGCCATTTTTGCAAGTGGAGTAGAGGCATTGACTTGTTTTGCACATTCATTTGCTAATTTTAAATCTTTATTCATCATACCTGCAGAAAACCCTGGACGATAATTATTATTAGACGGTGTTCCATCAATTAAACCAGGCAAAGGTGGATAAACCGAAATAGGCCAACTATTTCCTGATGCATTTTTCATAATTTCATGAACTTTTTTAATATCTATGTTTAATCTTTTAGCAAGCATTAGAGATTCAGAGGCTGCAATCATTGTAATTCCTAAAGACATGTTGTTGCAAATTTTTGCTCCATTACCACTACCGAGATCTCCGGCATGGAATATATTTTTTCCCATTATTTTTAATAAAGGTAAAGCAATATCAAAGGCTTCTTTAGTTCCACCTACCATAATATTTAAAGTTGCTTTTTCAGCACCCATGATACCTCCACTAACAGGAGCATCTATCATTTTAATACCTTTTTCGTTAGCCTTTTTACCTATCTCAATTGATGTTTGAATATCAATTGTAGAACAATCAATAAGAAGACAATTTTTAGAAACTTTATTAATTATACCTTTGTCTCCTAAATAAACTTCTTTTGAGTTTTTGCCTTCAGGCAACATTGTTATTACAGTGGTTACTTCGTTTGTAATTAAATCATCTAAATTTTCTACAATATCTAATTTTTTTTCTTTTGCTTTTTCAATCATCTTTTTTGAAACATCAAAAACTTTCACTTTTTTTCCTGCTTTAACTAAGTTATTTGCCATTGGGTTTCCCATATTACCAACCCCAATGAACGCTATTAGTTCAGACATATTTTTCTCCTTCTATTAAATTTAATTTACTTTACCAAGTAAATTTACAATTAAGACTCCTGCTATAATTAAAATAATTCCAATTAAACCATATGCGTTAGGCATTTGGTTATATTTAATAATTCCAAAAATTAGTATTGATGCAACTGTAACTGCACTGTAAGTGGCATATGCAAAACCAACTGGGATTGCAGACATTCCTTTTGCAAGCGAAAACATAGTTACACACATTAAAAGTATGCAAGCAACAGATGGTGTAAGTTTAGTAAATCCATCAGAAATTTTTGCTAAGCTATTTGCAATTATTCCACAAGATATTGCGATAAATAAAAAAATATATCCTGTGAATGGTTTCATTTAATTGGCTTTTCCTAATAAGTTAACTATTAAAACTCCAGCTATAATTAAGGCAAGACCTATCATAGTATAAAGATCAGGAATTTGTTTGAATTTATACATTCCTACAATTGTTGTTGCTATAATACAAAGTCCCGCGAATGAAGCATAAGTTATTCCAACAGGAATTGTTTTCATAACAAGTGACAATGTATACATACAACCAACAATAGTTACTGCAGTAATAACACTAGGCAACAATAGTGTGAAACCTTGTGCGCCCTTAGCAAAACCATTTGATGCAGTCCCCAAAACAACCGCTACAATTAAAATTATATAAGCAGATATATTAGTCACAACTAAAGATTATTATTAATTGGTAATTTTATCTACAAATTTTTTTGTTGGTGGACCCACAACTAGAGATGTAATTATTGCTATTGGTAAACTTACTGACCATGCTTTAAAAAATCTTTGAGCATATTCACTATCCATTCCAGTATTAATATATGTAATAATTAAGGTCATAAACAAACTCATTCCAAAACCCATAATTAAAATAAAAATAAAATTAGAATATTTTTTTTTTAACATTATTTTTTAGACCAATTTATAGCATCTTCCATTCTATCGTCTCCCCAAAAAATCTCATTATTTACAATAAATGATGGACTGCCAAAAACTTTATTGTTACGTGCGCTATCTGTATTTGCCAAAAATTCTTTTTCTATTTCTTTGGAATTTGCATTTAAAATCACTTTATCTTTATCTAGTTTTAGTTCAGAACATATTTCAGAAATACTAGGTTCTACCGCAGGCTCTTTATTTTCTTGAAACCATCTTTTATAAGTGAGCCTTACATAATCAACTCCCCAACCTTCTTTTAAACCAAGTATTGCAAGTTTATTCGCTAGGTCAAATTGAGTTAATGGATACGGTACAGGAGTTTTTGCAGAAAAACCATAACCTTCTGCTCTTCTTTCAATATCTCTCCACATGTAATCAACTTTACTTTTTTTATCATCTGGAAAAGGATGGTTATTCATTTCATTCATTATTATTCTTACACTGAATGGTTTCCAATTAAATTTTACACCATGTTTTTTTTCAACATCTAAAATTCTTGTTACAGAAAGATATGTGTATGTACTTCCAATGGAAAAATAAAAATCAATATTACTCATTTAACCTAAAACGCATCTGGCTGTAATTTTATTACCGTCATGGTCACGGACATAACCATAATAATTTCCATCTGATCTTAATCCTGGAGCTCCTTCATCAACAACCCCATTTTCTAGTGCTGTTTTATGAAATTTATCTACCGCCTCTTTCGATTCAGCTGCCAAAGCAACCATTGTACCGTTTCCTGCGTTAGCATTTTCTTTATTGTGAGGTTTTGTAATATAAAACTTTGCTCCATCATCTTCACTATAGCCATATCCAATATATCTTTCTGTTACGGTAACTCTTTTCATTTTAAGATGAGCTAATATAGCATCGTAAAACTTACTTGATTTTTCAAGATCATTAGTCCCAACCATTACAAAACCAATTGCTTTATTCATTAACAATCTTTATTTAGGCATTGGAGTTGCACCAGTTTCCAAAGCAATTATCTTACCATCTTTGTACTTATAAACTGCCATTACAGCCTCAACATTTCCATCATCAAATGTTACAAATGCATGGTGTATGCCGACTTCATTATTTTCATAAACAATTCTTGTTTTATCTTGTTTAATGTCACCACTCATCGCCCATTTGATTACATCAGCTTTGCTTAAAGAATTACCTGATTTGTGCATTGTAAATTTAAAATCATCATGC
>CACKXS010000028.1 GCA_902604305.1 uncultured Pelagibacteraceae bacterium | reverse complement strand
TGACAATTTACCGAAATTTTGTTGATTAGCACTTAGTTCTCTAGTTAAAAATAATTCATTATAGCTCCTTAAAACCTCGTAAATAATAAAATAGTAGTTGTCGTAATCTCTATATTTTTCTAATTCACTTAATAATTCGATATTTTGATAAAATTTTTTTTTTTTAAAATTTTCAATTAAAAGTAATAATTTTGCTTCAAAAAATTTAGAATTATTTTTGTTTTTATTTTGCTTAATTACTTTGATTGCTTTCTGAACTTCATTATTGACTGTTAAAGTTATTATATATTTTTTTAAATATACTTCATGTTTATTCATTAAAACTTTTGATGAATTAAAATGTTTTAAAGAAACTTCGCTATTTTGATTATTTTTTGAAATAATTGCTGATAGATAGCCAGATAAATACTTAGGGTTGAAATCTTTACCTTCTCCTACTTTAGAAAAAGCCGAAGTCTGGTATAAATAAAAAATAATAAATAAGATTAATTTTAATTTCTTTATCACGATGCTATTCTATGACTGTAAAAGACAAAAATCAAAATGACATTATGAGCCAAGAATTAATAAATTCTTTTGAAATTGATTATATATTTGAAAATAAGCCTATAAAAAGATTTAAAAATAAACCTACAATTGAAAATATTAATTCTAGATTAAATGATCTCAAAGCAAAAATTGAAAACATCGATAATTGTGAATTAAAAAAAAGTGCCAAACAAATTGTATTTAGTGATGGTAGTTTTGAAAGCTCAGTTATGATAGTCGGAGAAGGACCGGGTCAAAAAGAAGATGAGCTTGGAAAACCTTTTGTAGGTGATGCTGGCCAACTACTCAATAAAATGCTTGAAGCAATAAATATTAAGAGGGAAAATGTTTATATAACAAATGTAGTAAACTACAGACCTCCTAATAATAGAAAGCCAGAACCATCTGAAATAAATAGATACTCAGAATTTTTAAGGCAACATATATCAATTATAGATCCGAAAATATTAATACTTATGGGTAGTACAGCTATGGAAGCTTTATTTGGATCAAAAATTAAAATATCAAAAGAAAGAGGTATATGGAAAGAAATTATTATTAATAACAAAACTTACCTTGTAATGATAACATTCCATCCTGCTTATTTGCTTAGACAGGCTGATCAAAAAAAATATTCTTGGGCTGATTTAAAAGAAATAAGAAAAAAAATTGATGCATTAAACTTAAAGATTTGAAATGAAATTTCTTATAGCTGGAGTTGATGAGGTAGGAAGAGGAAGTTTAATCGGTCCAGTATACGCCGCAGCAGTTATTTTAAAAAAAAATTTAGATAAAAAAAAACTAAAAGATTCTAAGAAATTATCAAAGAAAAATCGTGAAATTTTAGAAAAGTATATAAAAAAAAATTCCTATTGGTCTATTGGATCTGCATCTTTAAAAGAAATAGAAAAGTTTAATATTTTGAATGCAAGTTTATTAGCTATGAAAAGAGCAATAAAAAAACTAAATAAAAAACCTTCTACTGTACTGATTGATGGAAATAAAATTCCAAAAATTAAAAATTATAATTTAAAATATATTATCAAAGGAGATGAAAAAATACCCGAGATATCTGCTGCATCAATAATTGCTAAAGTTGCTAGAGATAAACTTATTACAAAAATGTCAAAAAAATTTACTAAATACGCCTGGGATAAAAACGCAGGTTATGGAACTAAATTTCATTTGGTGGCAATTAAGAAATTTGGAGTAACTAAGCATCATCGAAAAACGTTTAGTCCTATACACAATATATTGAGTCCTAATTAAATCTTATAACAAAACGAGTCCATTTTTTTCAATCTCTGGTTGACGTGGAATCCGACCTGGAGTCTAATTGTTTTTTAAAAATGGTTACTAAAAATTTACATAACAAAATAATCAACGGAGATAGTCTCAAAGAATTAAAAAAAATTCCTGACGAAACATTTGATATAATTTTTGCAGATCCACCTTACAATTTACAATTACAAAACACTTTGGTCAGACCAGATAGATCCAGGGTTAATGCTGTAAACGATAAATGGGATCAATTTGAAAGTTTTAAAACCTATGATAAATTTACAAAAGAATGGTTAATTGAATGCAAAAGAGTATTAAAGAAAAACGGATCTATTTGGGTAATTGGAAGTTACCACAATATATTTAGAGTTGGCAAAGTAATCCAAGATTTAGGTTTTTGGATCTTAAATGATGTAATCTGGAATAAAAATAATCCAATGCCAAACTTCAGGGGTACTAGGTTCACGAATGCTCATGAAACATTAATCTGGGCGTCAAAAAGTAAAAAATCAAAATATACTTTTAATTACCAATCAATGAAATCTTTCAATGATGATTTGCAAATGAGATCGACTTGGAATTTACCTATATGCAACGGTAAAGAAAGATTAAAAAGTAATGGAATAAAGGTTCATTCAACACAAAAACCTGAGGCTTTACTTCATAGGATTATATTAGCTTCTTCAAATAAAAATGATTTTATTTTGGATCCTTTTTTGGGATCGGGAACAACAGCGGTAGTCTCAAAAAAATTGGGACGATGTTATTTTGGAATTGAAAAAGAAAAAAAATATTTCGAAGCTGCTAATAAAAGAATAAAAAATACAAATATAATTGAAGATGAATATTTAGATACAGTCCAAAATAATAAATCTAAACCTAGAATTCCTTTTGGTTCATTAATTGAATTGGGAGTAATTAAACCTGGAATAGAAATCTATGATCAAAAGAAAAAAAATTATGCAAAAGTTATGGTTGATGGAAGTATTAAATGTAAAAAGAACGAAGGATCAATTCATAAAGTGGCAGCACAAATACTAGGTTCAGAAAGTTGTAATGGTTGGACTTATTGGCATTATCAATCGGGAAACGGTTTAAAACCAATAGATGAACTTAGACAACGACTAAGACCACAAAACTAGTTAGTGTAAATTTTACCTAAATAATTTTCTAAAAAAGTTTTATTTTTAGAAATGTATTTTAAGACAATATCTCTAAAAAAAATATTTAATGGATTTGAAAGATGAAAAGCAAAATGATTAAGCGACGATCTAAAACTTATTTGCTTAGTCTTCAAAATCCTACTTTTATAGTAATTTGAAGAATTATTTTTTAAGTCATTAAAAAGTTCATTTGCAGCTTCTATTGATTGTGATGCACCTTGCGCAAATGATGGTGGAAATGAATAAAACGCATCTCCAGTTAAAAAAATATTTTTTGACTTAGGTATTTGAACTTTTTTACTTACAAAAATTGGAAAACATGTAATTTTTTCAACTTTTTCAGCTAAATTTAAATTTGATTTTGAAGAGATCTGATTTAATAAATTACTTATAAAAGTATTTTCTTTAAATAAATTTCTATTTGAGATTTCTTCTTGAATTAATTCTTTTCTAATAATTGAGATAAAATTAAATTCTTTATTTTGATTAATAGGATAAATAACGAAGTGAAAATTTGGCCCCAAAAAACAATGAAATATCAAAATTTTCGAAATTACGGATGTTACCTCTTAATGCGACTGAGTTAAAATATTTTGGAAGTCCCTCTTTTTTAAATAAAATTTGTTTAGTTTTTGAATAAATTCCATCAGCAGCTACTAAATAGTCAAATTCCTCAATTTTTTTATCTCTAAAGTATAATGATAATTTATCTTCATTTTTAATATCAATAAGATCTGAATTAAAAACTAACTTTTCTGAAGGAATATTTTTCAATGAAAATTCAATAAGTTTTGATCTTTTTAATGTCGTGTATCGATTATTCTGATTATTGAATTGAGATAAATCAATATCACATATT
>CACKXS010000027.1 GCA_902604305.1 uncultured Pelagibacteraceae bacterium | reverse complement strand
TTAAAAACTAAAACAGATGATTTTATTGGTAAAGAAAGTTTAATTAAAAGAAAAGAAAATCCCCAAAAAAAATTGGTAGGTCTTGAACTTACTGGAAAAGAAAAAGCAAATCATGGAGATTGTGTTCATATAGGTAGATCTCAAGTTGGTATTGTAACTAGTGGATGTATCTCTCCAACTTTAAATAAAAATATTGCACTATGTAGAATAGATATTGGTCATTCAGAATTGGAAACCGAAGTAGAAGTTGGAAAAATAGATGGTCATCAAAAAAGGATACCTGCAAAAATAGTTCCTTTTCCTCATTATGATCCAACTAAATCTAGAGTAAGATCTTAAATAATTATGAAAAGTACTAAAAATTTATTGGATTTTTGGGAAGAACAGATGAAACAATCACATCGTTCAAGTAATTATTTTTTCAGAAAATCTCCTTCGCACTATCATATGATGCTTTTAATTATGGCATATCACAAACAAAATTTACCAATTACTGTCGAAGAGTTAAAAACAAAACTATTCAAAACCTCTAGACCAAAATCTGCATTGATAATTAATGAAGCATGTGAAAAAGGTTTTTTTTATCTAGAAAAGGCTCAAGAAGATCAAAGAAAAAAAAATATAAAACCAACTGAGAGTTTTGTAGAAGAATTTGAAAATTATCTTAAAAGATTAAGAGAAATATCCCTTTAACCGGTATTCTTCATGGCTGCGGATATGCCAGCTATAGATGTCATCATGGCATCGTTAAGATACTTCTTATCATCAGTTTTAAATTTTTTCTTTGATATTTTGTTCATAACCACAACTTGTAGTATGTTTAAAACTTCAGAATAAATGTTTCTAACTAAGACTGTTGTTCTAAATTTTTTCCTTTGATTAATTATTTCTCTTGGAGTTATGTATTTGTTTAATTTTTTAATTATAGCAAACTCTGATCTAAGTTTGTCACCCACTTCTCTTAATTTTTTATCCGCAAGGCTATTTTCATAAACTTCTGATATTTCTGGGTCAACTTTCGAAATAACCATATCTAAAATATCCATTGTAGAATTAAAAAATGGCCAATTTTTTTCCATATCTGTAAGAATATTTTTGTAATTTTTAGCTGATGAATATTTTAATGCATCACCAGTGCCTAACCAAGCAGGGAGCATTAATCTTATTTGTGTCCAAGCAAACACCCAAGGTATTGCTCTTAAACTTTGAATATTATCTACATTTTTTCTTTTAGAGGGTCGTGATCCTATTGATAATTTTCCAAGTGCTAAGTGAGGTGTCACAGTTTTAAAATATCTTATAAAATCTGAGTTCTCATTTATATTTTTTCTATAAGCTGATGTAGAAATTTTTGTCATTTCTTCTATTAATTTTCTCCAACTTTCCTTAGGCTGTGGAGGTGGATTTAGAGTAGCCTGCATTACAGATCCTATGTAGCTACATAAATTATATTTGGCTAAAGGTTCATAACCATATTTTTGTTGGATCATTTCTCCTTGGTCAGTAATTCTAATACGACCATACACAGAATTTGGAGGTTGTGATCTCATCGTTGCTTGGATTGGGCCACCACCTCTTCCAGCTGAACCACCTCTACCATGGAAAAAAGTGAGTTCAATTTTATATTTTTTTGCGATAATTAAAATTTCTTCTTGAAGTTTGTATTGATGCCAGCTAGCAGATAATTTTCCAGCATCTTTACTTGAATCAGAATAACCAATCATAATTTCTTGTTTGTTTTTGATTAATTTTCTGTACCAACTTAATGAAAAAAGTTTTTCCATAATTGATTTTGCATTTTTTAAATCTTGCAAAGTTTCAAAAAGTGGAACGACTCTTAATTTACTTTTAATATTTGCCTGCATTTGCATTAAATAAACTTCCAAGACATCAGATGCCGCCGAGGTCATTGAGATTACATAAGCTCCTAAACATTCTGATGGCTCGTCAGCTAAAATTTTAAAAGTTGACCAAACCTCATTATTTTCTTTATTTTTAAAATTAAAATTTTTGAAACTTTTTCTATTTTTCTTCATTTCGTTTATTAAATATTTAATTTTTTTATTTTCATTCCAATTTAAATAATTAGAATTATTTTTTTTCTTAACATATTCTGCTAATAGCCGTGAATGTCTTGATGACTCTTGTCTTATGTCTAATTTTGCTAGATTTATACCAAAACATTTAGCTCGTCTCATTAAATCAAGCAAATCACTACTCGCAATATTTTCACTTTGGTTTTGTTCTAACGACTCTCGTACGACCCTCAAAGGTTTTAGAATTTCTTCTTTAGAAGATAAAAGTTTTTTTTGATCTAATGGTTTTTTTGCTACTAAATGTCTTTCTATTAATCTATGTGTTTTTCTTATTTGATCTCTTAATGGTCTTAAATAAACTCTATAAGGTTCAAAAGTTTTTCCAGTAGTTTTTAGAATTCTTTTTGAACATTTTTCCATTGAAAGTCCTCTAATTAATTTTGTTAATTCTTTCTCATAAAGTTTTGCTGCTTCCCATCTTGATAAAAGTATTACTTCTTTAGTAATAGCTGCTGTTACATTTGGATTACCATCTCTATCTCCTCCCATCCAAGATCCAAATTCAATTGGATTAAAATTTTTAGGCAAACCTCTTCCCATATGTTTTACGAAAATAGCATTTAATCTTCTATAAACTTTTGGAATTGTTTCCCAAAGACTGTCTTCAATTACTGCTAATCCCCACCTTGCTTCCTCAGCAGGTGTAGGTTTAAATCTTTTTAAATCATCAGTATTCCAGATAATTGTAAACTCATCATAAAGTTTTTTATCTAAGATTTTTAATCGTGATGGCTTGTCCTTCAAAAGATTTCTTTGATCCATTATCTCAGTTATTTTGTGATATTTTTGTATTAAAGTTCTTCTTTTAACTTCAGTTGGATGAGCTGTAAGAACTATTCCAATTTGAAGATTTTTTGCAATATTATAAATTTTTTGAGGTTTAATTTTTTTGCTTTTAAAAAGCTTTTCAAAAATTTCCTCAATGAAAATATTCTTATGTTTATCTTTCAAGTCAGAATTTTCAAATTCATCTAATTTTCTAGAGGCATCTATCGATTCGCTAAGATTAATAAAATTCATAAAATGGTTAAATGCTCTTGCTAATTTAAATATTTTAATTGGTTTTAGTCTTTGAATTTCAGAAGTAATTTTATTAAATCTATTTTTATTATTTTTATTTTTAATGTTTGCTTTCGATAGCAATCTTATTCTCTCTACTAAATTAAAAAAACTTTCTCCCTCCTGTTTTTTTATTACTCTACCTAAAATATTTCCCAAATACCTAACATCATCTCTTAAAGATTTTGTAGGTATACGTTCGTAATAGAGATCTCTTTTTATCATTTGGTATAAACTATTTGTTTATATTTTAAGTTTTACTATTTAAAGCTGACTTTACAGTTTCGCCCATAACTGATGGGTTTTTAGAAATAATAACTCCACATTCTTTTAAAAGCTCAACTTTCTCAACAGCACTTTCTCCATAAGCTGATACTATTGCGCCTGCATGGCCCATTACTCTTCCCTTTGGCGCCGTCAAACCTGCAATATAAGCTATAACTGGTTTCTTCATGTTTTCTTTTGCAAATTTTCCCGCAGCTACTTCTTGTGGTCCTCCTATTTCGCCAATCATTAAAACTGCTTCTGTTTCATCGTCTTGCTCAAATTTTTCTAAAATATCTTTAAATGAACTTCCGTTAATTGGATCACCTCCAATACCAACACTTGTTGAAACACCAATGTTTAAATTTTTTAGTTGTTGTGCAGCCTCATATCCTAATGTACCAGACCTTCCAATTATTCCAATTTTTCCTTCTTTATATATATGTCCCGGCATAATACCTAACATTGCTTTTCCAGGACTAATCACTCCAGCACAATTAGGTCCTACTAAAGTCATTTTTTCATTTCTTGAATATCTTCTCATATAACGTTTAATTTTGATCATATCGTGAGAAGGTATTCCGTCTACTATTGCAACACATGTTTTAATTCCAGCATCAGCAGCTTCCATTGCTGAGTCTGCAGCGAAAGCTGGTGGAACAAATAATATTGATGCTGATGCACCTGTATTTTTGACTGCTTCTTTAACTGTATTAAATACAGGAAGGTTAAGATGTTTCATTCCACCTTTTCCAGGTGTAACTCCTCCAACTACTTTGGTGCCATACTTGATCATTTCTTCTGCATGGAAACTTCCCATTTTACCAGTTAAACCTTGTACTATTATTTTTGTTTTTTTATCTATTAACACAGACATTTTTAATTACCTAATGCTTTAACAGCCTTATTTGCAGCATCCTCTAGAGTGTTTGCTTCAATGTATTTTATTTTACTTTCTTTTAATATTTTGTTTCCTTTTTCAACATTTGTTCCAGCCAATCTTATTACTATTGGAACTTTAATTTCTATTTTCTCTAATGCTTGAACTATACCTTCTGCAACCCAATCACATCTATTTATACCTGCAAAAATATTTACAAGTATAACTTTCACTTTCTCATCCATTGAAATTAATTTAAAAGCTTT
>CACKXS010000026.1 GCA_902604305.1 uncultured Pelagibacteraceae bacterium | reverse complement strand
AAATATGCAAAAAAATCCAAAATATAAAAATGTTCTTTTAGATATTTATGATTTTTTTGAAAATAAAATAAAAAAAGTAAGATCTTTGGGAATTAAACATAGCAATATTATTTTGGATCCTGGCATTGGTTTTGGTAAAAACTTGAAACATAATATGACCTTAATTAACAATATTTCTATTTTCTACTCTCTTGGATTTCCTATAATGTTAGGAATTTCTAGAAAAAGGTTTATTAAGGATCTGTCTGGAAACAATGATAGCAATGAGAGGTTAGGTGGTACCATATCATCCAGTTTGTATGCAATGACACAAGGAATTCAAATATTAAGAGTTCATGATGTAAATGAAGTGAACCAAAGTATAAGAGTTTTTAAATCACTAAATTTTAAATAATGTCAAAAAAATATTTTGGTACAGATGGAATTAGAGGAAAAGTAAACCAAGGAAACATTAATGGAGAGATGTTTTTTAAATTTGGTTTAGCAGCAGGGACTTATTTTAAAAATTTAAAAAAAACTAAACAAATAGCAATAATAGCAAAAGATACTAGATTATCTGGCTATACTCTAGAGCCCGCTCTAGTATCCGGTTTAGCTTCTGCGGGAATGCATGTTTATACACTGGGTCCTTTACCAACCAATGGTCTTGCTATGTTAACAAAAAAAATGAAGGCAAATATGGGCATTATGATTACGGCATCTCATAACCCTTATTTTGACAATGGATTAAAATTATTTGGTCCTGATGGTTTAAAATTATCTGACAAAATTGAAAAAAAAATAGAAAAATTAATAGATTCAAAAAATAACAAAAAATTTATCTAAACCAAATATTCTTGGAAGAGTAAAAAGATTGGAAGATGCTAACGATAAATATATTAAAATTTTAAAATCTAATTTTCCAAGTAATTTTAAGTTAAAAGGAATTAAAATTGCTATAGATTGTGCAAATGGCGCAGGATATAAATCAGGACCAAAACTTTTAAAATCTTTAGGTGCAAAAGTTTATAATGTTGGAACTTCACCCAATGGTTTAAATATTAATCAAAATTGCGGATCTACTTTTCCAAAAAAAATTAAGCATTTAGTTAAAAAATATAGAGTTAATTTAGGAATATCATTAGACGGTGATGCCGACAGAATTATTCTATGCGACGAGAAGGGAACCATTGTAGATGGTGATCAAATTATAGCAATGCTTGCCAATAGGTGGAAAAGAAAAAAAATTCTTAAAGGTGGGGTAATTGGAACTTTAATGTCCAATTATGGATTACAAAAATATTTTAGAGAAAAAAAAATAAATTTTTTAAGAGCTAATGTTGGAGATAGATATGTAAAAGAAAAAATGCAAAAAAAAAAATTTAATTTAGGAGGAGAGCAATCAGGGCATATTATACTAGGAAAATTTGCAACAACAGGAGATGGACTTTTAGTAGCTTTAGAGGTTTTGTTTTCAATGAGAAAAGGAAAAAAGGCTAGTGAGTTGTTAAATGTTTTTAAGCCTATGCCTCAAATTTTAGAAAATATTGTTGTTAAAGATAAAAATATAATAAATGGATTAAAGTGCAAAAAAGCAATAAAAAAGGCTAATAAAATAATGGGTCTTAAAGGAAGACTTTTGGTTAGAAAATCTGGCACTGAACCAAAAATTAGAATTATGGGAGAGTCGCATAATAAAAATTTGATTATAAAATGTGTAAAAATAATTAAACGGTCAATAAAAAATTGAAACCTAAATCTAAAATTTTAATAATTGCTGGATCTGATTCTTCTGGAGGTGCAGGTATACAGGCTGATATAAAAACTGTTAGTGCATTAGGTTCGTATGCTATGACTGCAATAACAGCTGTAACTTCTCAGAATACAACCGGAGTAAAATCAATTGCTTCTATAAATCCAAAAGAGATATCAAGACAAATAGAATTTACATCAATTGATATTAAACCAGATGCAATTAAAATTGGAATGCTGCACAATGTTAAAGTTATCAAGGCAGTATTAAAGTCTTTAAATAAAATAAATGTAAAAAAAATTATTTTAGATCCAGTAATGGTTGCTAAAGGAGGAACTAAATTAATTGACAATAGTTCTATTGAACTTTTAAAATTAAAACTAATAAAAAAAGTTAGTTTAATAACACCAAATATTCCAGAAGCAGAAATCTTAACAAATACGAGAATCTCTTCAGCAGAAGATATGATACATGCCGCAGGAATTTTAATACGATTAGGAGCAAAAAATGTATTGATAAAAGGTGGACACCTAAATTCGAGAATTATGCAAGATATTTTTTTAAATAAAAGTGAAATATCGAGTTTTAAAAACAAAAAAATTTATACAAAAAATACTCATGGCACAGGATGTACATTGTCCAGCGCAATTGCCACTTATTATTCATGTGGAAAAACATTAAAGAAATCTTGTGAGATGGCGATTAAGTATGTTAACCATTCTATTGGTACAGGACCAAAATATGGTAAAGGTCATGGGCCGATAAATCATTTAAGTACTATAAACATTAATAAAAAATTTAAATGAAAAATGTAGCTGTTATTGGATCTCAGTGGGGAGATGAAGGCAAAGGAAAGATTGTTGATTGGCTTTCTAGTGAAGCCGACATAGTTGTAAGATTTCAAGGGGGGGCATAATGCAGGGCATACTTTAGTAATTAATGGAGTTACATATAAATTAAGATTACTTCCATCGGGCATTGTAAGAAAACAAAAAGTATCAATTATTGGAAATGGTGTTGTTGTGGATCCTTGGGCTTTATTAGATGAAATTAATGAAATTAAATCAAAGGGTGTTGAAATAAACGAAAAAAACTTAATTTTATCAGAAGCCGCAAATTTAATTTTACCATTTCATAAGGAAATGGATGAAATAAGAGAAGATTCAGCAGGTAAATCTAAAATAGGAACAACAAGAAGAGGAATTGGTCCAGCATATGAAGATAAAGTTGGAAGAAGGTCGATAAGAGTTATGGATTTAATCTCTGAGAAGAATTTGGATCATAGATTAGAAACAGTATTAATGCACCATAATGCAATAAGAAAAGGATTAGGAAAAGAAACTTATAAAAAAGATAAATTAAAGAAAGAATTATTAAAAATAGCGCCTGAAATATTAAAATTTTCTCAACCAGTTTGGAAAAGGATAGACGAATTTAAATCACAAGGAAAAAAAATATTATTCGAGGGTGCCCAGGGTATTTTGCTTGATGTTGATCATGGCACATATCCGTTTGTTACATCATCAAATACGGTAGCTTCAGCTGCAGCGACAGGATCTGGCTGTGGTCCAAATTCAATAAATTATGTTTTAGGTATTACCAAGGCCTATACTACTAGAGTTGGTGAGGGTCCTTTCCCAACAGAATTGACGGATAATATAGGAGAAAAGTTAGGATCAGTAGGAAAAGAATTTGGAACAGTCACTAGTAGAAAAAGAAGATGTGGATGGTTTGATGGGGTTTTAGTTAGACAAACAATTAAAATTTCGGGTATAAATGGTATAGCGCTTACTAAACTAGATGTTTTAGATCATCTAGATGAAATTAAGATGTGTATAGCTTACGAAATTGATGGAAAAAAAGTTGATTACCTGCCAGCATCTGTAGATGATCAATTCAAAGTTAAACCTATTTATAAAAATTTTAAAGGGTGGAATTGTTCAACCAAAGGTACAAAAAATTTTGATGAACTTCCTGAAAATGCAAAAATTTATATTAAAGAGTTGGAAAAATTCATAGAAGCAAAAGTTGCAAGTATTTCAACAAGTCCAGAAAGAAATGATACTATATTATTAGTTAATCCTTTTAGTGACTAATTAATTTGCCGGAAGTAGATTTTTTGATTTTGCAGAATTCAACATATGCTTTTGTAACTTTTCAAAAGCTTTATTTTCTATCTGTCTAATTCTTTCTCTACTTATTTTAAATTTTTTGCTCAAATCTTCTAAAGTTGAAGGCTCGTCAGTTAATCGTCTTGAGTAAAGAATTTCTTTTTCTCTATCATTTAAAATTTTTATTGAGTCTTTCAAAAGATCTTTCCTTTGGTCTAGCTCCTCTTTTTGAGCGAAATTTAATTCTTGATCCATTTCTTTATCAACAACCCAATCTTGCCATTGATCTCCATCTTCACCAACTGGAGCGTTTAAAGAATGTTCTTTTCCAGCTAATCTTCTATTCATTGAAACTACTTCATCTTCGTTAACATCTAATTTGTTTGCAATTTCTGCTACATGCTCTTTTCTTAAATCACCTTCACTTTTTGGTGCAATTTGATTTTTTAATTTTTTTAAGTTAAAGAACAATTTTTTTTGTGCTGTAGTCGTTCCAATTTTAACTAAACTCCAAGATCTTAAAATATATTCTTGAATGGAAGCTTTAATCCACCACATCGCATAAGTTGCTAATCTAAATCCTTTTTCAGGCTCAAATTTTTTTACTGCTTGCATTAACCCTAAGTTACCTTCAGATATCATTTCATTAACTGGCAAGCCGTATCCTTTATAACCCATTGCAATTTTAGCTACTAATCTTAAATGACTTGTAACTAGTTTTTCTGCTGCTTTTAAGTTTCCTGTTTGTTTCCAGTTTTTTGCCAACATATATTCTTCTTCAGCATCTAGCATAGGGAATTTTTTTATTTGTGCTAAATATGCA
>CACKXS010000025.1 GCA_902604305.1 uncultured Pelagibacteraceae bacterium | reverse complement strand
TAGTATAAAATAGATATAAAGCTTTTTTTGGTTTATTTTTAAATTTTATAGAAGTTGATTTAACTCCAATTATTTCATCATCCTTAATATCCTGGTATCCATAAATCGTGTCATATCCTAGTGTCCAAAATATGGCTCCCACATATAACAAAAATGGTATTAAACTAATACTTTCGTAAATTGATACCCATGCTAATAACAAACCATAGTTGAAAGTAATTCCTAAAAATAGCTGAGGCCAGTAAGTAAACCTTTTCATCAATGGATATGTAAAAGCAAAGGGCATTGAAGCAATAGCAAGAATTATGGTTAGAAAGTTAAAGTTGATTAAAACTATAAAAGCTAAAATACATAAAATTGCTGAATAAATAGAAGCTAAAAAAACAGAAATTTTCCCAGATGCGATTGGTCTATTTTTTGTTCTTGCAACTTTTTTATCAAAATTTCTATCAACTATGTCATTTACAATACATCCAGCAGACCTCATAAAGACTGAGCCAAGGAAAAATAATAATAAATAAAAATAAAATATATTTAAATCATTCTTGAAGTTATATGCAATTGTGAGACCCCATGCGCATGGCCAAAATAACAACATATAACCAATTGGCTTATCCAGTCTTGTTAGTTGAATAAATAAATTAAGATTTTTCATTTAATTTTCTTGTAAATAACAAAGGCTATATTCATAATCAAACTGATTCGTATGAATATAGATTACACTGTTACAGCATTAATGTTTCCAGCTATACCACTGATTATGAGCGTTTATTCAAATAGATTTCATACTTTAAGTTCATTAATTCGTAAAATTCATGACGAATTTGTTTTTGAAAAACATACCCCACCAGAATGGAAAGCACAGTTAATGAATTTAGATAATAGAATTGTAGTAATTAAATATAGCATAATGTTTGCAGCATTTGGTTTTTTATTTAATATGCTAACTGTTTTTGCTCTTTATTTAGAAAGCCTTTTTATTGCTAGAATTATATTTGGGTCTTGCTGTCTATCAATGATGATATCAATAGTTTTTTTTATTAGAGAAATTCAAATTTCTACTAAGGCTTTAAAACTTCATTTATCTGATATGGACATCCAATTTAAGGAATAATTACTGCAGGTCCAACAATTTTTCTAGATTCTAAATCAATATGTGCTTGTTCAACCTCTTCTAATTTATATTTTTTAAAAATTTCTACTTTTACTTTTCCAGAACTTATTTTTTCAAATAACACTTTAGAAGCTTCTTCTAATTCTTCTCTTGTTTGTAAGTATTGACCCATTGAAGGTCTAACAAAAAATAATCCTTTTGGCTGCAATGTTTTTGGAACATTTATTGGTTCAAGAGGACCAGATGCATTTCCAAAAGAAACCATCATTCCTCTTTCTTTTAAACATTTTACAGAGTTTTCGAATGTTGATTTTCCTACACCGTCATAAACTACCGGAACTCCTTTTCCATTTGTTAGTTCAAGAACTTTTTTTGAAAAATCTTCTTTGGAATAATTTATTACTTCATCACATCCATTTTTTTTAGCTAAACTAATTTTTTCATCACTTCCAACTGTACCAATTATTTTACATCCCAAACTTTTTGCCCATTGACAAAAAATTTGACCAACACCTCCTGCCGCTGCATGAAATAAAATAGTTTCGCCAGGCCTTACAGGATAAGTTTTATATAACAAGTAGAAAGTAGTTAAACCTTTCGTCATTAGAGTTGCGGCTAAAGTTAAATCAACTTTGTTTGGTACTTTAACTAAGCTTTTAGTTTTAAATAATCTATGAGTCGAGTATGCTCCTAAAGGTACAGAAGCATAAGCTATTTTATCACCAACAGAAAATTTAGATACATTTGGGCCAACTTCTTTTATAATTCCTGAAGCTTCCATACCGAGTCCACAAGGAAGCATAAGAGGGTAAAGCCCTGATCTATGATAAGTGTCAATATAATTTAATCCAATAGCAACATGCTCTATTAAAACTTCATCATTCGCAGGTTTTTTGAGAGTTATATTTTCTAGTTCTAAAACTTCAGGTCCACCATTTTTTTTTATTTTTACAGCTTTCATTTTACAAAAGTACCATTATGATAATCTTTAACAGCTTGCAAGATCTCTGCTTTAGTATTCATTACAAAAGGTCCTCCTCTAGCAATTTCTTCATTAATTGGTTTACCTGAAATCAATAGGAATTTTGATTTTGATTTAGCTCTAACATTTAAATCCTCACCTTTTTCTAACAATATTAAGGTACTGTCTTTAACTTGACCGTGATTTTTTGTACCAATCTCTATTTTTCCATTAATCAAATAAATAAATGTGTTATGAGTTGGTGGCAATTTAAACTTAAATTGTTTATCTTTATTTAATTGAACATCAAAATATACCGGTTCAACATTATGGCCTTTTACCGGACCTTCTAATTTTTCAAATTTTCCAGCAATGATTTTTATTTGTTTTTCATCATCTTTATGAATACTCATTTTATCTGAGTCGAGATATATATAATCAGGTTTATTCATTTTTAATTTTGCAGGCATGTTAATCCATAGCTGAAATCCATGAAGTCGCCCTTCAGACATTGTAGGCATTTCAGAATGAATTATACCACTACCTGTCTTCATCCACTGGACATCTCCTGAAGACATTCTACCTTTAGCACCAGTGCTATCTTCATGTTCAAATTCACCTTGAAGCATATAAGTTACTGTTTCAATTCCTCTATGTGGGTGAGGAGGAAAACCTCCAACATAATCATCTTTATTATCTGATCCAAATTCATCTAACATTAAAAAAGGATCAAAATAATTTGGCTCTACTCCAATACTTCTTTTTAACTTAACTCCAGCACCATCTGATGCTTGTATTGGATCAATAATTTTTCTTACTTCAATTGAATTCATTATATCGAAATTATTAATTAGTTTTTTTTTATAAAATATCAATGAGTTGATTTAACCCACTAATTTCATTTTTAGGTTTATAATCAAGATTATCAAAAATATTTTTATTCCTATTTACCCAAACAGAAGCAAACCCATAATTTCCACCACCAGAAACATCCCAAGTATTGGCACTTAAAAAAGCCATGTCCCCTTTTTTTATGTTGTATTTTTTAACTGGCATATCATAGACTTTGGAACTTGGCTTATATATTTTAACTTCTTCAATTGAAAAAATATCATCAAACAAATTTTGTAGATTATTACTTTTGACTAATTCATTAAGTAGAGAAGGTGTTCCGTTTGATAGTATGGCTAATTTATATTTTTTGCCTTTAAGTTTTTCTAAAGTTTCTTTTACTTCTGGGTAAGGTGATAAAATTCTATATAAATCTAATAGTTCATTCTTCATCGCTTTATCTATATTAAATGCCTGCATAGATTTATCTAAGCTATCTTCTGTAATTTGCCAAAAATCTTTATGTCTTTCCATTAGACTTCTAAGCCATGTATATTCTAATTGTGTTTTTCTCCAGTAATTTGCAAAACTTTCCCATTTATCTCCAATTTTACTTTTACATTTTTCTGCTGCGGAATTTACATCAAATAAAGTTCCATAAGCATCAAAAATTATTGCTTTAATATTTTTCATAAATTAACTTGTATAGATGAGCAATATTAGATTATTTTTTAAAGAAAGTTTATCATTAAATTTAAATTCTACATTAGACCGATCTCAATCGCACTATTTGTCAAAGGTAATGAGAATAAATATAGGAGAAAATTTTTCTTTATTTAATCAGAATGGAGAATGGGAAGCAAAAGTAGATAACATTAATAAAGGTATTGTAGAGTTTACAATCATGAAAAAATTAAGATCTGCAAATAATGAAAAAGAAATCTGGTTAGCATTTGCTCCAATTAAGTTAAATTATTTGAATTTAATGATTCAAAAGGCGACTGAAATTGGAATAACAAGATTTATACCAATATTAACTGAAAGAACAGTTGTTAGAAAATTAAATGAAAAGAGAATTAATAAAATTATTATTGAAGCATCCGAACAGAGTAATAGATTAAAAGTTCCAACTTTAGATAAGCTTACAAAACTGGATACTTTTTTAAAATCAAATCAAAATACAAATATAATTTTTGGAGATTTAAATACGGGTAACAAAAAAATAGATCTTAAAAGTAGAGATCCACTATGTATACTAATAGGCCCAGAGGGTGATTTTTCAATAAAAGAAAGAAAAAATATTTTAAAACTAAAAAAAATAATACCACTTAAAATAAATGATAATATTTTAAGATCTGAAACAGCAGCGATTTCAATGATATCAATAATAAATTTTAATTTATTATCTTAAATACTTATTTATATTTTTGAAAATATCTTCGTATTCTGCATGATGACTAATCCTACTAAGATATTTTCCGTTTTTTAATAAAATAATAGAAGAGCTATGATTTATTAAATAGTTTCCATCTTCGGTAAAAATTTTTTCAGAAAGAACTCCCCAGGATCTAGACATAAGAAATACTTTTTTTGGATCTCCAGTAATTCCATAAATTTTATTCTCAAATGAATTTAAGTAATCTTTTATAACTTCTGGACTATCTCTTTCTGGATCTATACTAACAAAAAAAACTTTAAATTTATTTTTCTTTTCTTGGTCTAAATTTTTTATTGCTAAATCCAAATTATTTAACGTCATCGGACACACATCTGGACAATTTGTAAAACCAAAAAATATTGCAGTTAAAGGTCCTTCAAAAGAAGACTCTGTTATAATATCATTATTTACGTCATTTAACGAAAAAGAAGATCCTTGAAATTTTTTAACATACTCATCTTCTTTTTTTTCTATAGACAAGAATATAGGCAACATAA
>CACKXS010000024.1 GCA_902604305.1 uncultured Pelagibacteraceae bacterium | reverse complement strand
TAAAATGGCCAATATTAAATTCCTTAATTTCTTTTATTTTTGATAGAACTTTAGTTGTTTTATAATCCATGCCATGACCAGCGTGAACTTCGATACCTAATTTATTTGCAAATTTTGCACATTTTTTGATTATCTTTAATTCATTTGAGTAATTTTTTTTCATTTTAATTAGGTTTGATATTTTGCCAGTATGTATTTCAATACAAGAGGAATTTATTTTTTTTGATAAAACAACATCTCTTATTGTAGGGTTTATAAAGAGACTTGTTCTAATTTTTTTTTTATTTAATTCATGAACTAAAAATTTAATTTTTTTGTAGTATTTAAATACATTTAGTCCTCCTTCTGTTGTTAGCTCTTGTCTTTTTTCAGGAACTAGACAAACAAATTTTGGATTATTTTTTAAAGCAATTTTCATCATTTTGTAATTACATGCTATTTCTAGATTAATTGGGATTTTACAATTGATAAGATTTTTAAGATCTTTATCGTTAATATGTCTTCTATCTTCTCTTAAATGAATTGTAATTGAATCAGCACCAAAAATAATTGCTTGTTTTGCAATAGTAATTGGATCAGGATGTGAGCCACCTCTTGCGTTTCTGAGAGTAGCAACATGATCAATGTTTATACCAAGCCTTTTCATTTAATATGTCTGCTACCAGGCTTGATAATTGGAATATTTTTTAATTTAGTTGGTAAATTATTTTTTTTATATGTAGGAATATTTAATTTAATCTGTGAAATAATTTTTTTTTTTATTTTTAATTCTTTTTTATTTGATCTATCAATAATACATGCAAAGCCAATAAGTTTAGCTTTTGCTTTTTTGATAATTTTAACACATTCTAAACTAGATTTTCCAGTAGTAATTACATCTTCAATAATAAGTACTCTAGAATTTTTTTTTATATAAAACCCTCTTCTCAATTTAAATTTTCCTTTAACTCTTTCACAGAAAATTGTTTCTTTTTTTAATAATTTTCCAATTTCATAGCCAACTATTATTCCTCCCATTGCAGGGGATAATATTAAATCAATTCTTTTAAATTTTTTTTTAATTTTTTTACTTAAAGAAACACAAATTTTTGAGGCTATATGTGGTAGACTTAATAATTTAGCACATTGTATATATATAGATGAATGTAAACCAGATGATAATACAAAATGTCCTTCTAGAAGAGCATTAGTTCTTTTTAAAACCGCTAAAGAGTTTTTTAATGAAAGCATATTTTTTATTTTTATGTCTTATAATTTTGAAATTATATTCTTTTTGTTTTAGCTCACTAATAAGTTTTGTAAAGTTCTTCAAATCATGAATTATGAGATTAAATCTAAAATTTATTGCTTTTTTTGTTTTTTCTACCATTTCAACACTTGAAATATTGACTTTGTTCTCACCTATCATTGTGGTTACATCTCCTAACTTACCTGGTTGATCAATTAGAGAAATCCATAAAGTAGTATAGTACTCTTTAGTTTTCAGTGGTTGTGCTCCATCTTTGTATTGCCAATATCTTTTTATTGCAGCCCTAGCTTTTCCTGTTTTTGTAGAAGTTAACCAATGTAATGAAGGTGAAGCTCTTTTAGATGTTATTATTTTGACAACATCTCCATTAACCAAGGTGCTTTGTAGCGGACTTTCTTTTCCATTAATTTCACATCCGATAGCTGCGTCTCCAATTTTAGTATGAACAGCATAGGAAAAATCTATTGGCGTGGCATACTTAGGTAATTTTATAATCATTCCTTTTGGAGTGAAGCAAAAAACATTTTCTTGGAACATTTGTAATTTTGTATATTCAAAATAGTGTTCAGGATTTTCATTTTTTTCTATAATTTCAACTAGATCTTTTAACCAATCATATTCTTTCCAGGTTAATGAATTAAATTTTTCTGATGATTTGTATTTCCAATGAGAAGCTATTCCTCTTTCAGCAAAATCATGCATTTGTTTTGTCCTTATTTGAATTTCAATTGGTCTTTTATTTGGACCAATAACTGCTGTATGAATAGATTGATAATCATTTATTTTCGGTGATGAGATATAATCTTTGAATTTACCAGGTATACAATTATATTTTGAATGGAAAACTCCTAAAGCTTTATAACAATCTTCTATAGTATTTAAGATTATTCTAAAACCAATAATATCAGTTATTTGTTCAAGCGAGACTCTTTTTTTCTGAACTTTTCTCCAGATTGAAAAAGGAGTTTTTTCTCTTCCTACAATTTCAGATTTTAAATTATTTTGATTTAATATATCTATAAATTCATTTGATACATTTTTGATATTTGTACTTCTATTATCTTTAATCTCATCAAGTCTTTTTTTGATTAGGTCTCTAGCTTCAGAATTTAAAACTTGAAAAGAAAGATCTTCTAGTTCATCTCTTATTCTATTCATTCCCATTCTATCAGCTAACGGAGCATATATTTCCATTGTTTCTTTTGCTTTACGTACTTGCTTATCTTCACTTATCATAAATTTAATTGTTCTCATGTTGTGTAATCTATCAGCAAGTTTTACTAATAAAACTCTGATATCTTTTGAAGTGGCTAAAATGAGTTTTCTAAAATTTTCTGCCTTTGAGTTTGAAATTGCTTGGTTTTCAAATTCAGAAATTTTAGTAACACCATCAACTAAATCAGCAACTTCTATTCCAAATTCTTCTTTAATAGTTTGATATGTGGCATGAGTATCTTCAATAGTATCATGAAGAAGTCCTGTTGCTATTGTTGCACTATCTAATTTTAATTCTGTTAAAATATTAGCTACAGCTATTGGATGAATAATATAAGGAGATCCTTCATCTCTTTTTTGCTTTTCGTGAGCTTTTAATGCAAAATTATATGCTTTAGTTAAAGTTTCAGGATTTAGAAACTTATTATAAGATTTAACCTTTGTTATTAATTCTTCTGAATTTAACATAATTAAATTATATCATTTATTTAAATTTGTTTAATAGAGTAAAGAGAGGAATTGTCTAATTTTCTTATTAAATCATGAATTTTTGTTTTTTTTGATGGATGTTTCCAGTTTTTTTCGATCTCAAACAAAGGAAATAAAACGAAATTTCTATTATGAAGCCTTGGATGAGGAATTATTAGTTTATTATCATTATCATGTAATTTGTAAATTTGACCTCTATAATCAAGAATATCAATATCACAAACTCTTGGTCTATTAACTAAAGACTTTTTTCTTCCAAGTTTTTTTTCAATATCTTTAATAATATAGAACAAATTCATAGGCTTTAATTTAGTAATAATTTTAATTACAATATTATAAAATTTTGGATTATTTTTATTAGGCCATGAATATGTTTCATAAATATTTGAACTTCTAATAATTTTAATTGGATTTTCCTCTAAGAAAAATTTTGCTTTCTCAATATTTCTTTTTTTATTGCCAAGGTTAGATCCTATGCCTAAAAATACCACATTAACTAGATTTTCTAAAATATCTTGCTTTTTCACGATTCCAATCTCTATTTTTTTTAGTTGCTCTTTTGTCATAATGCTTTTTACCTTTTGCTATTGCGATCTCAAGTTTAGCTTTTCCTTTTTTAAAATACATTTTTGTTGGAACCAAAGTAAAACCCTCGGCATTAATCTTTCCTGTCAGTTTATTAATTTCCCTTTTATTAAATAAAAGTTTTCTTTCATCAGTTGGATTATGATTTGAATAACTGGCCTGTTGATATGAGGAAATGTGTGAGTTGATTAAGTAAATTTCACCATTTTTTTCTATAGCATAAGAATCAGCAATATTAACTTTTCCAGATCTAATTGATTTAATTTCTGACCCTTTTAAAACAATACCTGCTTCGATTAACTCATGAAAAAAATAATTAAAGCTTGCTTTTCGATTTAAACAAATAATTTTTAAACCAGGATTGGTTTTTTTTTTCATTAACTAATAAGTTTAGCTGATGATAAAGCTTTTTTAACTTCTTCTTGTGATTCACTTTTAATTTTTACTAATGGAAGTCTGATTTCATCATCACATAATCCTAAAAGTTTAGCTGCATATTTAACTGGGGCAGGATTACTCTCAATAAATAGAGATTTATGTAATGGTTGCAGCATTTGATCTATTCTTTCTGCTTCTTTTATCTCATTATCAGATTTTGATTTTGAATACTTTTGCATGTCTGAACATAACTTTGGAGCAATGTTAGCTGTTACGGAAATAATTCCTACTCCACCTCTTCTATTAAATTTAAATGCTAACCCATCCTCACCAGTCAGCTGTATGAATTCGGGACCTAATTTTTTTATTGTTTCGTCAAGTCGATTTAAATCACCAGTAGCATCTTTTACTCCGGTAATATTCTTAAGCTCAAATAACCTTGCCATCGTATCAACCGACATATCAATTACACATCTACTAGGTATATTATAGATTATAATTGGAAGACTAGTGTTATCATTTATGGTTTTGTAATGTTGGTATAAACCTTCTTGTGTAGGCTTGTTATAATATGGAGTAACAACTAGTGCTCCATCCGCTCCTGCTTTTTCAGCATGTTTTGTTAATGCAACAGCTTCCTCTGTTGAATTAGATCCTGTGCCAGCTATTACAGGAATTTTGCCTTTAGCCTCTTTAATGCATAATTCGATTACTTTTTCATGCTCCCTATGATTTAATGTTGGTGATTCTCCAGTTGTTCCTGCTGGAACTAAGCCATTGGTATTGTTTTCTAAATGAAAATTAATTAATTTAATATAACTTTCTTCATCTAGATTATTATCTTTGAATGGTGTTATAAGAGCTACATTTGAACCTTTAAACATGAGATCTTATAACATAAATTGCTAATGATTCATTAAATTTATTATGAAAAAAAAGCTTTTAAAATTTACAATAATTATTTTTATCTTCTTAAATGGTGCATTTATTGTACATGCAAATGAGAAAATTATTCTTCCAGAAAAAAAACCAGTTTTAAGTAAAGAGCAAACGTCAAATAAAGTAGCAAATTATTTAATTCCACCTAAAAAACCTATTTTAAATATAAAAAAAACTGAACCAAAAAAAGTTGAAAAATTAATTGTGGATGGTGAAATAATACCTCCAAATAAACCTTTGTTTGTTAAAAAAGAAAAGTCAGTTAGAGCAAAAAAATCTAAATATTATTCAAAAAAAGATTATGAAATAGCAAAAATAGCTATCAGAAATATGGAACAAAGGAAATGGACATCGGCTGAAAAAACTGCAAAAAAAGCAAGGGATAAATCAATATATAAATTTATAAGATGGAAACATCTTTTAACTACAGGAAATCAATTAGCCTTTTATGAATACAAAAGGTTTATTGAATCAAATCCAAAATATCCAAGAATAAATAGAGTAAAATATTTAGCAGAGCACAAAATGTCTGTGAATGATTTATCTCCTAATTTTATTATTGAGTGGTTCCAAAAAAATCAACCTTTAAGCGGATTCGGTAAAATTATTTTAGGCCAAGCACATCTATCAAAAGGCAAATCTACTGAAGGGATTAAATTAATTAAAGAAGGATGGATCACTGCAGATTTGACTAGAAATGACATGAAGTTTTTTAGAAAAAAATTCAAGAAAATTTTAAATTCTAATGACTATATTAAAAGAGCTGATTATTTAGCTTATGAAAACAAATACTGGGATTTAAAAAGAATGCTAAGATATCTGCCAAAAGACTACCAGCTTCTTTATACAGCAAGACAACTATTAATGAGTAGATC
>CACKXS010000023.1 GCA_902604305.1 uncultured Pelagibacteraceae bacterium | reverse complement strand
TTTTTTGATTAAAATAATTTTTGTAAATTTTTTTACTTTCAGATTTTAATAATCCTTTTTTAACAATAATTTTTTTTGAGCTTAAAAGTGAATATGCTTTATTTGAAGTTCTTCTATCTATATCAGTAGAAGAATAAATTACTTTTTTAATTTTCGATTTAATAATTTGATTTGTACATGGTGGAGTCTTCCCATAATGAGTACAAGGTTCCATTGTTATATAAATTGATGAGCCTTTAAGATCTTTTTTTTTACATTTATTTATAGCAACAGTTTCAGCATGCGGTCTTCCTTTAAATCCTGTTTGTCCAAAAGATAAAATTTTATTATTTTTTACTATTACACAACCAACTGATGGATTTAGCCCAGTCAAACCAATTCTTTCCTTAGCTAAATTCATAGCAATGGCCATGAAATATTTATCTAAACTATTTGATTTATCTTTTTTTGAAGACATCAATTTTATCTACAAATTGAATAAAATCTTTTTCTTCTCTAAAATTTCTATAGACCGATGCAAATCTAACATAGGCTACAGGATCTAAATCTTTTAAGCCATCCATTACCATTTTACCTATGGTGTTTGAGGCTATTTCGCTTTGACCTAGCTCTTCTAAAGATCTTGAAATGTTAGTTATAAACTTCTCTACAGTTTCAGTATCTATTGGTCTTTTTTTAAGAGCGATATAAATAGATTTAGAGAGTTTGTCTCTATCAAAGGATGATTTTCTTCCATTTTTTTTAACAACCATTAATTCTCTAATTTGAATTCTCTCAAATGTAGTAAATCTCTCACCACAAACACAAAGTCTTCTTCTTCTAATGGCTGTGCCATCTTCAGTTGGTCTAGAGTCTACAACTGAAGTTTCACCTTTTTTTTCACATGGACAAATCATTTTCTTAAATTCTTGTATATTGGAAATGATGAACAAAGAGAAACAACTTCATTTCTTACTTCATATTCAATTTTACTATTATCATCAGGATTTTTTGATAAACCGTCAATTACTTTTGTAATAAGCTCACCTACTTTTTCAAATTCCTTTAAACCAAAACCTCTAGTTGTTGCGGCTTGAGATCCAAGTCTAATACCAGATGTTATCATTGGGCTTTCAGAGTCAAATGGAATACCATTTTTGTTACATGTTATATTTGCTCTAGATAGACTTTCAGCAGCTAAATTACCTTTAACATTAAAAGGTCTTAAATCTACTAACATTAAGTGTGTATCTGTTCCTCCTGAATAAATTTTAAAACCATTATTTTTTAAAGTTTCAGATAAAATTTTTGCATTAGCTAACACAGACTTTATATAATCTTTAAAGTCAGGTCTAAGTGCTTCAAGGAAACCTGCTGCCTTTGCTGCAATAATATGCATTAAAGGTCCACCTTGGTAACCAGGAAAAACTGCTGTGTTAATTTTTTTAGCTATATCTTCATGATTTGTTAAAATAATTCCTCCTCTTGCACTTCTGAAAACTTTATGTGTGGTTGAGGTTACAACATGAGCATGTTCACATGGATTTGGATAACCTTTTCCTGCAACTAAACCTGAAAAGTGAGCCATGTCAACCATAAGATATGCGTCTACTTTATCGCATATTTCTCTAAATCTTTTAAAATCTATAACTCTAGAATATGCGCTTCCACCTGCAATTATAAGTTTAGGTTTATTTTCTAATGCTAATTTTTCAACATGATCATAATCAATAAGTTCAGATTCTTTATCAACATCATAACCTATAGGATTAAACCATTTACCAGACATTGAAATTTTTAATCCGTGGGTAATGTGACCACCTGAATTTAAACTCATTCCCATAAATGTATCACCAGGTTTAAGTAAAGCTAAAAATGTAGCTCCATTAGCTTGAGCGCCTGAATGTGGTTGAGAGTTTGCAAATTTACAATTAAATAACTTTTTTAATCTTTCGTTTGCTAAATTTTCAGCAACATCAACATGCTCACAACCATTGTAATATCTTTTACCCGAATAACCCTCAGCATATTTGTTTGTTAATACAGATCCCTGTGCTTCTAGTACTGCTTGAGAAACAATGTTTTCAGATGCGATTAATTCGATATGTTCTTGTTGTCTTTGTAATTCATCATTAATTGCTTTATATAAATCTGGGTCAGTTTTAGACAAACTGTCCTCAAAAAAACTTTTGTATTGATCGTTTAAATATTTACTTTCACTAGACATAATTAAATTTTTTTAACCCTTCTTAAGTGTCTGCCGCCTTCAAATTTTGTACTTAAAAATATTTTAATTAGACTGATTGCTTTATTTTTATCAATCAACCTTTCTCCCAATGTAATGATGTTTGCATTATTATGCAATCTAGATAATTTAGTGTTTTTCTTACTATAACATAAAGCAGCTCTAATATTCTTGTTTTTGTTGGCTGCGATAGCCATTCCCATGCCAGATCCGCAGATTAAAATACCAAAACTTCCTTTGTTTGATGCTACTTTTCTTGATAGTTTTTTCGCATAATCAGGATAATCAACTGAGTCAGATGATTTTGGTCCAAGGTCAGTAATTTTTTTTAATTTTAAGATAATGCTATTTTTTAATTTATAGCCAGCGTGATCAGATGCAATAAAAATCTTTTTCAACTTAAACAAATTTATAGACTAAAATTAATTAAATTTATAGTCCAAAACACATGCAACTAAATGAACTCTATTTTCTTCACCACCATTAAATGCATTATGATATTTTAAATTATTAGTAACCCAAACAGAACCATCAGCGGGCATATGCTGAGCTCTTTTATCAATGACCATAATAGCTCCTGGATTAGTATATATAGGAATATGTAGTCTTGGTTCAGGATCTCTGTGCCAACTCAATGTTGATCTTGGTTCTTTTAATAAAAGTCTTACTCTTCCTAATTTATATTTTTTAGATAATTCATCGTAGACTTCCTTAAAGTAAGTATGCTCAAAATCTTTTACAAATTCTGTATATTTGCTTTCATCAATTTTTACATCTCTTGATACCTCAACACCTGTCGAGTCAGGTTTTGTCCAATAAACACCTCTTACTTTACTGCCTTTAATAGAATCTGGATCACCTGGGATTTGATTTAGAGAAATAGCTGCAAAATGCGGTATTCCTAAACTTGTATCAAAGCCTTTTATTTTTAAAACTTCATTACATGCATTTCTAAGCTTATCAATATCGAAATTGATATCTTGCTTTTGAAAATCACTTGATATTTTAGCAGATTTTATTTCAGTTAAAGATGTAACGTTGTTCATGTGCTTAAATAAATACTTTATTTATAATTATAATACATATAACTTTTGTCGCATATAAAAAATTACTGAGAATGATTATCACTGGAAAATATCCCAATTTAAGACTTAGAAGAAACCGAAACTCAGATTGGTCACGAAGATTAATTAGAGAAAACACATTATCAGTAAATGATTTGATTCTACCAATATTTCTTGTTGATGGAAACAATAAGAAACAATCTATTAAGGCTATGCCTGATATTTATAGATACAGTATAAACAGATTATCAGAAATTGTTGATAAAGCAGTTTATAATAAAATTCCAATGATAGCTTTATTTCCTTATACAGCAAAAAAATTAAAAAACGATTCTGGATCTGAATCTCTTAATGAAGATAATTTAGTGTGCAAAGCAATTCAATATATTAAGAAAAAGTATAAAAACTCTATTGGGATAATGTGTGATGTGGCTCTTGATCCTTACACTTCTCATGGTCATGATGGTCTTTTAAACAAAGGTAAAATATTAAACGATGAAACTGTAAAAGTATTAATTAAGCAATCTTTGTTACAAGCTCAGATGGGATGTGATGTAATTTCACCATCAGACATGATGGATGGAAGAATAGGAGAAATAAGAAAAAACTTAGACAAAAATAACTTTAAAGATGTTCAAATTTTATCTTACGCAGTTAAATATGCATCAAGTTTCTATGGTCCTTTTAGAAATGCAGTTGGTTCAAAAAGCTTACTCAAGGGTGATAAAAAAACATATCAAATGGATTATAGTAATAATGAAGAGGCTTTAAGAGAAGTTGCATTAGATATAAAAGAAGGTGCTGATATGGTAATGGTAAAACCTGGAATGCCTTATCTTGATATTATAAGAACTATTAAAGAAAAATTTAAAATTCCAGTCTTAGCTTATCAAGTTTCTGGTGAATATAGTTTGATTTCCAATGGAATTAAAAAAGGAATAATTGATAATAATTCAATTATCGAGGTATTGACAGGATTCAAGAGGGCTGGAGCTAATGCTGTTGTAACTTATTTTGCAAATAAGATTGCTAAAGATTTAAAATAATAACTTTATTCCTTAATTATATTGAAAAATTCAATTCTGGATTTTGGAGGAGAAATATTATTTGGTTTTAGTATAGATTTATCTAAATAATCATTAACTAATTTTAATCCACTAAGAATTTGATTAAAATCTTTAACATCATTATTTTTTTCAATCAAAAAACTTGGGATATATTTTTTTTCATTACTATTTGAAACAAAATACAATTTTTTATCATCAATTATTTCTTCATTAACGATGTTTTTTAAGGAAAGATCATAACCAATTAATTTTAATAATTCTAATTCCCAAAATACTAATTTATTTACCCAATTTTTATTTTCTAAAAAAGTATAAAATTCCTCTATAAGATTATAAATATTTAAGTTTAGTTGATTTTCTACTGTTAGTAACTTAATTAAGTTCATTGAAGAAACAATGCAGGAGAGACGCTTCTTATCATCAAAAAATTTTGGTGTTAATATTTTTTCAATTTCAATTTTAAAATAACCAACTTTATTTTCAGTTTTAGAGTTATAATTAATATAAAATTTATTACCTAATTGAAGATAGTTTCTAATTTTTTTTGAAGTTGCTCCATAAATAATACCAGAAACCTTACCATGTTTTTTTGTATAAAACTCAACTATTAAGGAGTTTTCTCCAAATTTATTTTTAGACAATAAATATCCATAATCAGCCCAAAACATATTTATTTTATATTATCCAATAATTTTTTTGCAGCATTTTGTTCAGCTTTTTTCTTAGAGTCACCAGATCCCTCAAAAAATTTTGTATCGTTTAATCTTACAGACATTATAAATTTAGGTTTGTGCTTAGGCCCTGAACTTGAAATTAATTTATATAATGGCAAAGATTTGTATTTTTTTAATGAATATTCTTGTAGTTTAGTTTTTGAGTCAACTATAGTTAAATCTGATAAGTTAATAAAATTTTTCCACATTGTTAATATAAATTTTTCAGATATTTCAAAGCCTTTGTCATAATAAATTGCTGCAATTAATGCTTCGATGGAATCGGCAATTATTTTATTTTCTACCTTTGTTTTTTTATTTTTATTTCCCACTAAAATAAATTTTTCCAAACCTATACTTTTACCTACTTCTAGACATTTATTTTTATTAACTAAAGATGCTAACTTTTTATCCTTCTTTTTCATAAGGATATAATTCAATTAATTTTTTTGAAATTACAAATCCTAAAATTCTATCACCTAAAAATTCTAATTTTTCATAATTATTTTCTGAATTAAAACTTTTGTGTGTTATGGATTTTTTTAAATAATTTAGGTCTTTAAACTTAATACTTATTTTTTTTTGTAATATATTTAATTTATCATTCATTAATTAATTTTTTTAAAAAATCTATTAAATCTGATTATATTTTCCCAATCCCAAAATTTTAATATGCTTCCAACCCTATAATCAGATGAAAAAAATAAAAATTGAGCCTTACCTACTAAATTATCTTGATGAACATAACCAACTTCAGATAAAAATCTACTGTCCTTCGAGCAATCTCTGTTATCACCAAGCAAGAAAAAATGTTTTTTTGGTATTATAAATTTATCTGAATTTTGAAAACTATATTCAGAGTTATAAACTGCTTTATAAACTTTTCCATTAGATAATTTTTCATTAAAAAAAACAGTTTTTATTTTTGACTTTCCACAATAAATTACTTGATTAGATTTTACTGATGTTTTTAAAACTTGATTATTATTTATATATAATTCACCATCTATAAATTGAATTTCATCGCCAGGTAAACCAATTAATCTTTTAATATAATCAGTTCTATTATCTGCTGGTGTTTTGAATACTACCACATCACCTCTCTTAGGCTTGGAAAATAAAATTCTACCGCTAAAAATATTTGGACTAAATGGTAATGAGTGTTTACTATAACCATAAGAGTATTTCGTTACAAAAAGTCTGTCACCAATCAATAAATTAGGTTCCATTGAAGAGGAAGGTATATAAAAAGGTTGTAATAAAAATGATCTAATTACTATTGCTATGATAAAAGCATAAAATAATGTTTTTAAATTATCAATTATTGAGCTTTTACTAATCATTTATGAATCACTGAAAAAGCAATAGAATATTTTTTTTCATCAGCTAAAGATAGTGAAATTTTAATTTTTTTTACTTTAAATTTTGAATAAATAAGTTTTTTTACCTTAGTATTTAATTCGTAACTCGGTTTTCCATATTTATCGTTAACAATTGAAATATCATTAAAATTTAAATTATTTCTAAAACCCGTTCCAATAGCCTTCACTAATGATTCTTTGGCAGCAAATCTTTTTGCAAAAAAATTTACTT
>CACKXS010000022.1 GCA_902604305.1 uncultured Pelagibacteraceae bacterium | reverse complement strand
TGCACCTCAAATGAGAGAATATGATCTAATTAGAGAAAATTGGGTTCCATTTATAATGTTTATGCAAAAACCAAATCACAGGTCAAAAATAGTTAATACTGATAATCATGGTTTTCGTTTAAATAATAATAATGATGAAAATATAAGCAGTATATTTAATTATAATATGCCAAAGAAAATTGTTATTGGCAATTCAATTGTTTTTGGTGTTGGTTCTTCAAAAGATAGTTTTACAATACCATCTTTATTATCCAAAAAAACTAATGATATTTATCTTAATTTTGGAGGTAGAGCGTTTTCAGGTTTTCAAGAAATAATTTTATTTAATCAATTTATCAATAAGCTCAAATCTTTAGATGAAATAATAGTTATTTCTGGAATAAATGATCTTTTTTTAGTGAATCAATCAGATAATTTTAATTACTTTGAAAGCTTAATGTATAACAAAAATAGATTTATAAATATAATGAATAAACCAAAAAAGAATTTGGCTTCAGAATTTTTGGATTTGTTAAATTATAAAAATAAAAAATTTAATTTACCAGTTTCTAAAAATAATAAAAAAGATGTATTGCAAAATAATATTGAAAGAAATCTATATTTTTGGAATTTAATAAAAGTTGCTCTTAAAGTAAAAATAAGATTCTTTCTACAACCTTGTGCAACATGGTGTAAAAGCAAATTATCTTTAGAAGAAGAAAAAATATTTAATGAACTTGATAAATATCATCAAGGTAACAAAATTCAAAAATTTTTTTCAGATCAGGATCATAAAACAATATCACATGTATATGAAACAAATTGTAAAAAATATAATATAGATTATTTAGATTTAAATAAATATTTAACTAATTTTGATGAAAAAATAAATTGGCTTTTTGTGGACAGAGTACATTTAACAGATGTAGGTTATGAGAAAGTTGCTGAAATAATTTTAAATTAATAATGATGACCGAAATTTTCTTTTTAATAATTACACTAGTTTTAATAATAATTGGTGTTGTTATTTATAAATTTAAAAAAGACAAAAAAAAGAAAGATTTTGATGATATATATCCAATGTGGTAAAAATTAATTATTGTTGTCCTCTTCAACTTTCTTTTTATCATTTTTTTTTAATTTTTGACCAATATTCTTAATAAAAATAACAGTTTTTCTCCAATAAAATCCAAAAAAAGATCCAATTCCTGCAAGTAATGCAATTATAATTTGTACAAAATTGCTTCCTGTTCCTGGGTCTAAATAAGCTAATGAATAACTTTGAAAAATAAAAAAATATATAAAAATTGATTTTATAAGTAAACGCATATTATTTTTTACCAAAATAAATACTATAATACAAGTTTATAAGATTTGTTTTGTTTATTTATATAATTTTTGTAGTCTTCATAATCATCAAATTCATACCAACCTTTTGAAATTTTTAATGTATTCACTATCATTTTTTTTTTTAATAATAAATTTAAAAAATTTGTAAGATGGATATTTTTTTTATTATTTAAATTTTCATATATTTTTATAATTTTTTTTATTTTTGATTTGGGTATAAAAATAATACCCATATATTGATATTTCACATCATTAATTTTTTTTATTCTGCTACCTATTTCAATCAATCTATTCTTTTTTAAAAAAATAGTTTCACCATCAAGATTTGCACTCTTGCCTCTAATCTTCCAAACTTTCCTCCAATTTTTCAAAATTGGTAAAACTATATTTTTTTTTTTATGTTTTATTATTTTATTAATTATATTTGAATTAAACATTATATCGGTGTAACTTATAATTGTATCATTTTTCATTTTTTTTAAACCTACTATAAGCGAATGGGTCATTTCTCTTTTATTATATAATTTATTATAAATAAATTTAATTTTTTTATATTCAGTTAATTTTTTTTTTAAATATTTTGACCTATAGCCTGTGACGATATTAATATTTTTTATGTTAGTTTTTTTTATTTCGTCTATTAAAATTTTAATAAGTGGCTTTTTTCCTATTTTTAATAAACACTTATTAACTCTTGTTTTATTATAAAACCTAGATCCTTTTCCCGCAGCCAAAAAAATAATATTCATTTTATTTTAAAAAAGTTTTTAATTATTTTATTTACTTCAGTTTGATCTTTATTTTTTCTTTCAGGATGAAACATGGTACATAAAATTTTATATTTTTTACTAAATGCATATTCAATACTTTTATCATTTGTAATTCCCAAAATTTTAAAATTTTTATTTATTTTTGTAACTTTATACCTATGGAATGAATTAACATTTAAAATTTTATTTTTTAGGTAGATTTTATGAGATAAAGCAACATGATTATTAGTCCTATTTAATTTTCCATTAAAAAAAAGTGATATTAATTGAAAGCCTCTACAGATAGCTATAATCGGAATTTTATTTTCAAGACATTTTTTAAATAAATAATTTTCAAATTGATCTCTTATTTTATTTTCTTTATTTTTATTTTTAATATATAGATCATTTCCTCCTGAAAAAATTATTACTTTTATTTTTGTTCGGAAAATCTTATCTATATAATTTTTATCGTAAGTAAGAGGAATTAATGATATTCCAAATTTTTTAAAGTAATCAATATAATCTTTTTCAATGATATATTTGAAATATTTTCCTTTTTTTTCATAATTTATTCGCGGCGTAATATATGAGTGCATTATTAACTTATAATATTTATTTTCTTTTGAAGACAGTCTAAATCAACTAGAAATGATTTAGACAATTCATTATATTGTTTTTCACCTATTCCTATTACTGCTGGGATACCTAGTTCTAAACACCTTATTGCCATATGAGAATTTGCTCCACCATATTTTGTTATTAAACCGCTTATTTCATAAGAAAAGATATAATCAAAGCCTGGGTCAGCACTTTCTATGAGGACTATTTTTTTATAAAGGTCATTTTTTTTTGAGTTATTTTTCAAATCAATAATTTCTGAGCTAATTTTATTTGCTGTTATAAAGTTACCTTTTGTAATTTGTTCTTTGTAAAAATAAACATTATTTTCATGATTAATAAAGTCTGGTAGCTTTATAAGATTTGTAATTTGTTCAGATTTTTTCTGTTCTTTTATATCGTTTATTATAATTTCTTTTAACTTCTTTGTTTGTAGATTATTATAATAGTAAATAATATTCTTAATTGATAAATATTCTAAATCATTTCTATCTATGCCTATCTCTTTTGATAAAATTAATAAATTATCAAATACTTTATCAATTGATTTAGAGAAAAGATATTTTGCATATTCTCTATAATATATCGATTTTTTTGCATAGCTTATTAAAAAATTTGAATTAAAATTAAAATTATTTTTTCTTAACAGTTTGTCTATGATTTTTTTGTTTTTAAAACTTTTAATTTTTGAATTTTTTATTTTAATTTTATTTTTAAATATTTTATTCTTTTTTGGAAAATAATTTTTAAAATTTTCATAATAATTTTTAGATGATATAGAATACATGGAAGGTCTTATATGACCATATTTTTCTAAAAAAAATTTTTTAGAAATACTATTATTCAAATATTTTTTATAATCATTATTAATTTGATTTGATATTGTATTAACACTTTTGAATATATTTTCAAATTCTTCATCTGAAATTAATTTCATTATCTTTAAAGATTTAATTAATTTTGTTGCAACGAATGAACATCTTGCGATACCTGAAAATGGTAAGGTGCCATATTTTTTACAATCCTCAATTAAAAAAAATATTTTTTGAATGTGACTTAAATTTGAGTTTTGAATTTTTTCAATATTTTTTAATAACAATTCATTTTTTTTTATATCTTCATCTAATATTTTATAATTAGAAGATAAAATAAAATTTGTTATGCGTTTCAAGCTTTTTAGGTATATTGATAAATCTTTGCCTCTCAAAAATTTTTTTAAACTCTTTTCAGAATAAAAATCGAAACAAGTTTCAATTATTTCGAATTCAATTTTATCATGAAGATATGGATTTTTATTTAGTTTATCTAAATAATGGTTTACTATTTTATTTTCTAATTTTTTGTTTAAATATTTTGGTAAAAATGAATTGATATCGACTCTTAAATCAATGTACGGTATTCCTCCTAGATTTATCATTAGAGGATTGGGAGAGACATTTTTATAACCGTATCTATCTCTCTGTTTTGCCCATATACCATCCGTTATTAGTTCAGAGTACAAACTCAATGCTAATGGCTTTGGTTTATTACCAATCATTTCGGCAGGATTCCAGTCTGACATATTGCTTAGTAAGGTATGTTTGCCTGCAAGCAGAGGATTTTTAAGTTTTAATTTTTTTATTTTTTTTTCAAGATTAACTAAAGTGCCAAAAATTTGTTTTTTTTTTGCATTTTTTAAAACTAGAGGTCTTACTTGAAAAATTACTAATTTATTTTTTTTTACAGCAAATTCTATATCTAGAAAGTTTGAATTAAAAAGTTTTTCAATTAATTTTATCTTTTTAATTATTTTTGAAAATTCTTTTGGTATAACTTTTGTTTCTCTAAATATTATCTTTTTTTTAATAGAAGGATTTTTAATTCCTGATGTTACTAGATTTGTTTTTTTGGATTTATCATAGTTTAATATATAATAAGGGGAATTGTTTGAGGGATCTATTGTAAATATAACTCCAGACATACTGGGACTTGAAACAAAATTTTGAATAAATATTTGATCATTTATATCTAAATCTTTATTAATTTCTTTAATATATTTTTCAAAGTTTTTTTTATTTAATGTAACATTTAAAAATGACTTATATTTTCCTGCATTTGAAGTAAGAAAATTATCTTCTTTCTTTGATGAAGATCTTATTACAATCTTTTTTTTTTTAAAAGTTTTCTTTACATTTAAGTAAATCAAATTTGAATTTTTTAAAAAATTTTTTTTTGTAAAATAAATAGTTTTAGGAACATCTATTTTAAGTTTAGCTCTTCTCTCAAATAAGAACTTTTGACATTCAGCTTTTGTTAATCTAATTTTTTTCATTCATTAATTTGTGCTCTCCTATAATGAAATCTACATATAACTCTATCATTTTTAGAAGGTGAAGAGCCTCTGTGCGCACCACTTTCATCAAAAATTATCAAACTTCCTTTAGTTAGTTTAAAATCAAATCTTTTAGTGTCTCCAGCAGTTAATATAAAACTTGTATCTTCAATAAATTTATCAACTAATTTATTATTTAAATTTGTTGTTAAGTACCTATAAGTACTTTCTTCCATCACTTTATTTCTTAGATCAATAAGTTTCCAATAAGGAGAATAATTTATCTCTTTATCCCAAATACCTTTTTTTAAATAATAACAAATTCTATTACTTGTAGGGATGTATCCCAAGCAACCATTATCAACATCTACATCAGTCAAATAAATAAAAAATTTAATTGATGCAAAATCTGGATGAACAAAATTTTTTATATCAATTTTTCCACTGTAGGCCTGGTCAACATGCCAATCAAGTACAGGTTTTTTTGATATTTTTGATACGTATGCATCAATTATTCTGAGTTCAACTTTAGAATTTAAAATTTTACTTGTTATATTTTTAAAATTATATTTATTTGCTATCCTGCTAAAAGCAATAGACTTACGAATTAAATTAATCTTGTAAAAATTTTTTATAAAGCCACTAAAATTTGATATATACGTGTTCTCATGGTTATCATATTTTGAATAAGAGTTCTCAAGAATATTTTTCTTTAAAAGATTGTTTTCATCTTCGTTTAAAAAATTTTCAAAAACATATATTCCTTTTTCTGTAACTGACTTTTTTATTTCATCAATAGATTTTGCTAATTGAACTGTCATTATAAATTAAACGTTTATTGTTTTTATCACTTTTTCTATATCTTTGTACATAGGATCATTAAATATTTTATCAATTTTATTATTTTTTAAATTTTTAATTAATTTTCTCATATAATTATTATCAGATTGATATTCTTCTAAATTAAAATCAGGCAACAATTTAGATTTTTTTAAATTAAGATTTACAGAATTTTCTAAAATATAAAGTATTTTTTTTGCTAAGAAAATTTCTTTTTTATTCAATTTTACATTTAGCTGATCAATATTTTTAAGTTTATTAAAATAATCTAATTTATTTTTTGGTTTAAAAAAAAGTTTATTATGAAAAAAAGGTGCGTCACCAGCAATTATAGATTTTTTGCCGTAACATGCGAACTCTAAAGAAATTGTAGATACACCAGTTACCAAGTTATCTATATAATTGAATAACTGTGAATTATTAACTTTATCAGGACATAAAATAACATTTTTTATATTAAATTGCTTCAATTTATCTTCAACTAAACCTATTTCACCATAATCACTTCTTGCTGGATGCGGTTTAATTATCCATAAAGATTTTGGATTAGTCTCTTTTAAAAATTTTAGTGTTTCAATAAACTGATCGTAATAGTCATTAAATATTAGTTCTCCACAAATGTGTGGTGCATCTGAAAAACAATGCAATGCAAATAAGTTTAAATTTTTGAATTGAATTTTTTGATTTTTAATAAATTTTTCAAATTTATAATTTTTTTTATTTCCATATACTTTCTTTAAAGTGAGAATCGGAACATAATTACCATATTTTTTAAATATATTTCTTTTGTTGTAAAATTTTATAATTTTATTTCTATTAATTTGTATTTTTGGTAATAAATCCTGTTGAATTCTCCAAGGTGTAG
>CACKXS010000021.1 GCA_902604305.1 uncultured Pelagibacteraceae bacterium | reverse complement strand
TTCAAGCATAAGAAAATTTTCTGATGGAGAAATTTATATAGAGATTAAAGAAAATATAAGAGGTAATAGTATTTTTTTAATCCAGTCTGTAAGTTCACCTGCGAATGATAATCTGATGGAACTTTTGTTATGCATTGATGCTTTAAAAAGATCTTCAGCAAAAAATATTACCGCAGTAATACCTTATTTTGGTTACGCAAGACAAGATCGAAAAGTTGCGCCAAGAACATCTATATCAGCAAAATTAGTTTCAAATTTAATTACTAAAGCTGGTGCAGACAGAGTTGTAACAGTTGACTTGCACGCAGGTCAAATTCAGGGATTTTTTGATATTCCAGTAGATAACCTTTTTGCAACTCCAATTTTTGCTAGACATGTAAAAAAAGAAATAAAAGGAAAAAATTTAATTTGTGTTTCTCCTGATGTTGGTGGAGTTGAAAGAACCAGAGCTCTTGCAAGAAAATTAGATATTGGAATAGCTATAATTGATAAAAGAAGACCAGCGCCAGGAAAATCTCAAGTTATGAATGTAATAGGAAATGTTAAAAATAAAACGTGTATAATAATTGATGATATTATTGACTCAGGTGGAACTATCGTTAATGCTGCACAAGCCTTAATTAATAGAGGTGCTAATGAAGTTCATGTATATATTACTCATGGAGTTTTAAGTGGAGAAGCAGTTGAAAAAATTAGAAAATCTAAAATTAAGAAATTAGTTATAACAGACACAATTGATAATTCAGATAAGATAAAAAAAGCTAAAAATATAGAGGTATTATCAATTTGTAATTTATTAGGGGAAGCAATAAAACGTATATCAAACTCGACTTCAGTATCCGATTTATTTAAATAAATTACTTGTAAAATTTACAATCATAAGTTAAAAACCGTCATTTTATGAATTCATTAGAAGCATCTATTAGAAATACAAAATCGAAGGGTGAAGTAAATTCTTTGCGCCAAAAAGGTGAGGTTCCTGCGATAATTTATGGAGGAACTGAAGAAAACCAAAAAGTATCACTATCAAAAAAACAGGTTAAATTTTTAATAGAACAAGAAAATTTTTTATCAAATATTATTAGTTTAAATATTGATGGAAATACTATTAAAGTATTACCAAGAGAAGTCAGCTATGATACTTTGACTGATGATCCAATACACATTGATTTTTTAAGAATTGTTAAAGGTGCAAAAATAATTATAGAAATTCCAGTAAAATTTATAAATAATGATAAGTCTCCAGGTCTAAAAAGAGGTGGTGTTCTTAATATAGTAAGAAGAAAAATTGAATTAAAATGTGCAACGGAAAATGTTCCAAATGAATTGGTGGTTGATCTTGATGGTTTAGAAATTGGAACGAGTATTAAAATATCTTCAATATCTTTGCCTGAAAATGTAACTCCTACAATTCAAGGAAGAGATTTTGTTGTTGCAACAGTTGCTGCACCAACAGTTTTCAAAGAACCTGAAAAACCTGCTGAAGAAGCTGGTGCAGAAGGAGCTGAGGGAGTTGAGGGAACGGTTGAGGGAGCTGCTGAGGGAGCTTCTCCAGAAACTGCCGCTAAAGAAGGTGGAGATAAACCTCAAGAAGGAGAAAAAGGCAAAGAAGAACAAAAAAAAGATCAAAAAGCTCCTGCTGAAAAAAAATAAATTATCAATAGTGAAAATTTCTAAAATTTAAATTTAATTATGATTTTGCTTGTAGGGTTAGGAAACCCAACTCCTGATAGTAATGATAATAGACATAACGTTGGTTTTAAAATTATTGATGCAATAAATACGAAATTTGGTCTATCAAAACAAAAGCCAAAATTTAAAGGCTTGCTTACCACTGGCAATATTTCAAATAAAAAAGTATACGCAATCAAACCTTTAACATTCATGAATAATTCAGGAATTTGTATTAGAGAATTGATTGAGTACTTTAAAATAGATCCTGAAAATGTGATAGTTTTTCATGATGACTTAGATGTTGATTTCAAAAAAATTAAAGCAAAATTTGGTGGTTCTAGCGCTGGTCATAATGGAATAGAATCAATTGATAAGTTTATTGGAAAAGATTATGCCAGAGTTAGGGTTGGAATTGGAAAACCTGAAAAAAAAATCGAAGTTTCAGATTTTGTTTTAACAAATTTTTCAGAGGAAGAAAAAGAAGAATTAGGAAAAGTTATTCAAAATATAATTGAATCAATGCCAATTTTAATTGATAAAAAATTAGATTTATTCTCTAGCAATGTAAATAATAAATAAATGGGATTTAAGTGTGGCATAGTTGGTTTGCCTAATGTTGGAAAATCTACTTTATTTAATGCTCTAACAAATTCTAGTAAAGCACAAGCTGAAAATTTTCCCTTTTGTACTATAGATCCAAATATTGGAATAGTTCCTGTTCCAGATGACAGATTAGAAAAATTAGTTTTAATTTCAAAATCAAAAAAAAAGATTAATACTACCATTTCATTTGTTGATATCGCAGGCTTAGTAAAAGGTGCATCTAAAGGCGAGGGATTAGGAAACAAATTCTTATCACATATAAGAGAAGTAGACGCCATAATTCATATGATTAGATGTTTTGATTCCGCTGATGTACAAAATGTTAATCCTAATGTTGATCCTATAAGAGATTTAGAAATAATAGAAACTGAAATGAAGCTTGCCGATTTAGAGTCAATACAAAAAAGATTAGACAAAAAAAATAAAAAGAATTTATCTGAAAATGAAATCAATATATTAGAAATAGCATTAAACTGTATTAATAATGATAAAAATATTGAAGAGGTTCTTTCAAAAAATTATTCTAGAAAAGAACTGCATCAAACTAGTTTATTATCAATTAAACCCAAATTATACGTCTGTAATGTTGATGAAAAAAGTATATCTAAAGGAAACAACTACACTGAGTTATTTATAAATAAATTTGGAGAAAAAAATACAATTCTAATCTCTGCTGATATTGAAAATCAAATTAACCAATTAGAAAATATAGAAAAAGATAACTATATGAACATGATTAGTTTAAAGGAAACAGGTTTAAATAAACTAATTAAAAAAGGATATGAACTTCTTGAACTAGAAACTTTTTTTACTTCAGGACCAGAAGAGTCTAGAGCCTGGACTGTACCAAAAAATTGCTTAGCTCCAAAAGCAGCAGGTATCATTCATACTGATTTTGAAAAAGGATTTATAAGAGCAGAAACTGTATCCTATGAAGAGTTTATAAAGAATAATGGGTGGTTAAATTCAAAAAATAATGGAAAGATGAGATTAGAAGGTAAAGATTATATAGTTAAAGATGGAGATGTTTTAAACTTTAGATTCAATACGTGACCACAATTTTTTCATACTGAAGTAAACTAATATTGTAATTATAAACAAATAAATCATTGCTCTAAAACCAATTTTATGTCTTGCTTCTAAGTGTGGTTCTGCGGCCCAAGCCAAAAAAGCAACAACATCTTTGGACATTTGCTCTTCACTAGATGCTGTGCCATCAACATATTCTACAGCTCCTTCCATTAAAGGTTTTGACATTTTAATTTTATTACCAGGCATATATTTATTGTAGTAAACACCATCATCTAAAGTAATATCTGATGGTGGATCTTCATAACCCATTAATACAGAATAAATATAATCTGCCCCACCTTTTCTTGCTTTGACTAAAACTGACATATCTGGTGGATATGCACCTCCATTTGCGGCTGTAGCTGCTTGGTCGTTAGGGTATGGTCCGACAAATTTGTCTGAGAGCCTTGCTGGTCTTGTAAACATTTCACCATCATTATTTGGTCCATCGGTAACTTCAAATTGTGAGGCAATTATTTTTGCTTGTTGCTCTGAAAATTCAGGTCCACCTTGTTGAGATAGATTTCTATAACTTAGATATTTCATTGAATGGCAAGCAGCACATACTTCTGTATAAACTTGATATCCTCTTTGTAATTGAGCTCTATCAAATTTGCCAAAAAAACCTTTAAAGCTCCAACCTGGATCTAATAATTTGTTAGATTGTTCTGCCGCAATCAAATTAAAGCTAAATAATAAAAATATTTTAAAAAAAACAAAAAATTTGAAAAAATTTTTCATTAAATTTCTTTCTTATTTTTAGCCATTGACTCATTTGGAGACCCGCCTAAGACAGGTTCGGTTAGACTCAATGGGATATCTAAAGTTTTTTCTTTCGCGCCCAAAAGTGGAAGGATAACCAAAAAATGCAAAAAGTAATAAGCTGTAGCAACTCTTGCCACAAGTAAATAAAGGCCTTCAGCTGGCATTGCTCCCACGTAACCTAAAATCAAAACATCTGCAACTAGGAACCAATAAAATTGTTTATACAAAGGTCTAAATATTGCTGATCTTACTTTGGATGTATCAAGCCAAGGTAAAATTACTAATACAAAAATTGCTGCAAACATTGCAATAACTCCAAACAATTTATCTGGGATAGATCTTAAAATTGCATAAAAAGGTAAAAGATACCACTCTGGCACTATATGAGCTGGCGTAACCAATGGGTTTGCTTCAATATAGTTATCTGCATGGCCTAGAATATTTGGTGAATAAAAAACAAAAAAAGCAAATACAATTAAAAATATTAAAAGAGCAAATAAATCTTTAATCACAATGTAAGGGTGAAATGGAACAGTATCTTTTGATGGTTTCTTTATATCAATTCCGATTGGATTGTTATTGCCAGGAACATGCAATGCCCAGATATGAAGAATTACTAATCCAAAAATCAAAAATGGAAATAAATAATGTAAACTATAAAATCTTATAAGCGTAGGGTTGTCTACAGCATATCCTCCCCATAGCCAGTTAGTAACACTTTCTCCAACCAAAGGAATTGCACTAAATAAATTTGTAATTACTGTTGCTCCCCAAAAACTCATCTGTCCCCATGGAAGTACATAGCCCATAAATGCAGTAGCCATCATAAGAAAATATATAATCATTCCAATAATCCATATAACCTCTCTTGGTGACTTATAAGACCCATAATACAATGATCTAAAAATATGAATATAAACTGCTAGAAAAAACATAGAAGCACCATTTGCATGAACATAACGTATCAACCAACCATAATTTACATCTCTCATAATATGTTCAACACTACCAAAAGCTAAATCAGCGCTAGCTACATAATGCATTGCAAGAATTAATCCTGTAATGATTTGAGCAATCAAACAAAATGTTAAAATTCCACCAAATGTCCACCAATAATTTAAGTTCTTTGGTGTTGGATATTCTTGAAGGTGATTTGAAAGTGTCAATAATGGCAAACGATCATTAAACCATTTTCCTAATTTTGATTTCGGCGTGTATTCGTGATCACTCATTAATATTTATTATCCAATTTTAATTGTGTTAGCATTTACAAATTCATATTTTGGAACTTCCATATTCGTTGGCGCAGGCCCTTTTCTTATTCTTCCTGAAGTATCATAATGAGATCCATGGCAAGGACAAAACCATCCACCATATTCTCCTTTGTCTCCTAAGGGAACACAGCCCAAGTGAGTACAAACACCTAACATAACTAACCATTCAGGATTTTTTGCTCTCTCTTCATCTGTCTCAGGATGTGGCAGATCTTCTAATTTTACATCTTTAGCTTTTACAATTTCTTCCTCTGTTCTTCTTCTTATAAAAACTGGTTTACCTCTCCAAAGAACAGTTATTGATTGACCTTTTTCCACTCCACTTATATCTACTTCTGTACTAGCAAGTGCTTTTACCGATGCATCAGGATTCATTTGATCTATTAATGGCCACACAGCAGCTCCCACTCCTACTGCGCCAAGCGCGTATGATGCTGTAAATATAAAGTCTCTTCGGTTAGTTTTTTTGTCTTCTTCCATTAATTTATCTTCTACTTATGTCTAATTATATGATTAAATATGAATTAAAAAGTATTTTTCTAAGGATACAATGACACACGACAAACCTAATTTAAGCCCAAAAATAGCTTTATATGAGCCAGATATACCTCAAAATACCGCTTCAATTATAAGGACATGTTCTTGTCTTGGAGCTCAACTAGAAATTATAGAGCCATGTGGTTTCCTGTTCTCTGACAAAAGGTTTAAAAGAGTTGTAATGGATTATATGGAAGAAGATAAAATAAAATTTTACAATAGTTCAGAAGAATTTTTTAAAAACAAAAAGGAGCAAAGGATTATTTTAATTACTACCAAAGCAATTAAATCATACACAGAATTTAATTTTAAGACTAACGATACTCTTCTATTTGGAAGAGAAAGTGCAGGTGTTCCTAGTAAAGTTCATAAAATGGCTAATGAAAAATTAAAAATACCAATGGCAATAAACAAAAGGTCTTTAAATCTTGCAACGACTGTTGGTATAATTTTAGCAGAACAAATCAGACAAATTAAAAAATCAAATGGAAACTAATATCAAAAAAAAATTAGCAAAAAATTGGTTTAAAGTTCTTCAAGATACAATTTGCTTTGATATTGAAGAAATAGAAAAAAAAAAAATAAAATTTGTTTGTAAAAATTGGCAAAGAAGTAAGAAAAAAAATGAAGGTGGTGGTGAATATAGAATATTAGAAAATGGTAAGATTTTTGAAAAAGTAGGGGTAAATTTTTCAGAAGTTAGTGGAAAATTTTCAAAAGAATTTAGAAACAAAATACCAGGAACAAAATCTGATTCAAACTTTTGGGCCTCTGGCATATCGGTTGTCATGCACATGAAAAATCCACACGTTCCTGCTATGCATTTTAATACAAGATATATTTATACGTCATTTGGATGGTTTGGTGGAGGTATGGATATTACTCCATGCATTGAAGATAAAAATTTAAAGACATGGTACCATAAAGAATTAAAATTATCTTGTGA
>CACKXS010000020.1 GCA_902604305.1 uncultured Pelagibacteraceae bacterium | reverse complement strand
TAAATCGGTTGCCATTAATTCAGCTGATTCAAAGTTTGTCTTTCCTTCTATGTAGGCTTTATTTCCTTTTGTTTTTATTTTAGCTCCCATTCTATTTAATTCAGCAACGTGCATGAACCTATTTTCAAATATCTCTTCACTTATTATAGAAAGTTTTTTACTCTTACAAAGCAATACCATTAGCTGTGCCTGTAAATCTGTTGGAAATCCTGGATAAGGTGAAGTTTTTAAATTAATGCTCTTTATATCTTTGTTGCCCACAACATTAATTTGGTTTTTTTCAGTTTTTACTTTTAAGCCTAGTTTTTTAAAAATTTCTATTTCTGTCTTTATAATATTAGGATTAATTCCTGTTATTTTCAAATTGCCTTCAGTTACTGCAGCAGCAATGAGGTATGTCCCAGCCTCAATTCTATCAGGCATAATATTATATTTTACTTTTTTAAAGTTATTAACACCTTGAATTCTTAAAGTTCTTTTTCCAATCCATTTTATTCTACCTCCCATACAATTAATAAAATTTATTAAATCTTTTATTTCAGGTTCAATAGCACAGTTAGATAAAATAGTAGTTCCTTGTGCCATAGATGAAGCTATAACTAGATTCTCAGTTGCTCCTACTGAAATTTTAGGAAATTTAATTTTTGTACCTTTTAATTTTTTCTTTGATTTTGCATGGACATATCCATCAATTATTTTATAATTTACTCCTAATTTTGCTAAAGCTTTTAAGTGTAAATCTATAGGTCTTACACCAATACTACAGCCTCCTGGAGTTGAAACTTTCGCATTGCCATACCTTGCTAACATTGACCCTAAAACTAAAAAAGATCCCCTCATTGTTCGCAAAAAATTATAGCTCGCAAATGTTTTTAATTTTTTTTTATTTTGTATAGTTATTGAAGTTTTATTTTTTGAATATTTAACAATTGAACCTATAGATTCTAATAATTTAATTATTGTTTCAATATCTTTTACATTTGGAAGATTATTTAAAACAATTTTTTTATTTGATAAAATTGTTGCTGCTAAAATTGGGAGCGCAGCATTTTTTGAACCAGAAATATTTACTTTACCTTTAAGTTTATTACCTCCAAAAACCTCTAATTTGTCCATTATTAAACTTTAGGTAAAGTCACTCCTGTTTGACCCATATACTTTCCTTTTCTATCAGCATAAGTCACTTCTGGTTCTTCATTTCCTTTTAAAAATATAAATTGAGCAACTCCTTCATTTGCATATATTTTTGCTGGCAAGGGAGTTGTATTGGAAAATTCAAGTGTAACATGACCTTCCCAACCAGGTTCCAAAGGCGTCACATTCACAATGATCCCACACCTAGCATATGTAGATTTTCCAAGACAAATTACCAAAACATCTTTGGGAATTTTGAAATACTCAACTGTACTTGCTAAAGCAAAAGAGTTTGGGGGTATAATACATTCTGGTCCTTTTTTTGAAACAAAGCTGGTAGCTTTAAAATTTTTTGGATCTACTATCTCAGAATTTACATTAGTAAATATTTTAAACTCTGAATTAACACGAGCATCATAACCATAACTTGAAGTACCAAATGATATTTTATTTCCTCTGACTTGTTTTTCTTCAAATGGGGATATCATTCCGATCTCCTTAGCCATTTTTTTAATCCATTTATCAGATTGTACCGACATTAGTTTTTTTGCTTTTTTTGTTTTTTTTGAAAAATTTTTCTTTTTCTTAAATTTTTTTTTAATGCAATTTCTAATTTACTTATCTTATCTTTTTTATTCATTTATTTTTTGTCTGGATTAGTAAGATGGTCCAGTGTGATGACTTGGTCTAGTGGAATAGTTTTGTCTTGATCTTTTTCTTTTGCAAAACCTGTTTTGGCTTGTTTCTTTGCTCTTTTCTCTGCAAGCTTTTTCTCTCTCTTGGCTTGCTTTTCCATTGTTTTGGCTCCTCGAATACTTTTATAGTCGTAATGAATTCCCATAACATTTCCTTATCTATGATATAGCCTGTTTTTTAATAAAAAAACATGGCAATAATTTGAAAATTTTTATTTTATACACTAAACATTGAAATAAATTGCCCTTATAGTTAAATGGTATAACGCGACCATGGTAAGGTTGAGTTTCAAGTTCGATTCTTGGTGAGGGCACCAATACAATTAGTCTTTATAAAATTTTTTTCTTAACAAATAAGTTAAAATTACAAAAAAAATAAAAAAAGCTATGGGGATATATATATCTTTGGATTTAATAATAGTTAAAAAACTAGGTACTTCTTCATTTAAATATATAATTTTTTCAATTCCTGCACCAATGCTTGCTCCTATAAAAAGTTGCGGAGCCATTCCGATTAATGTTCCAAAAAAGAAATTTTTAACTTTTATATTAAATAAAACTGGTAAAATATTTGATATCGCAAAAGGAATGCCTCCAATAAATCTATAAATTAAAAAAAATGAAAATTCACTATTTTTAAATTTTTCATTTAATTTAATAAATCTTTTTGAAAACTTTTCTTCAACAAGGTCTTTAAAAAAATAGTTTGCAAATATATATAACAATGTAGCTCCAGATGTTAAGCCTAAAATAATTAAAATCGTTCCTAACCATTTACCAAAAATAAATCCTCCAGCTAAAAAAATTGGACTACCAAATCCTAAGAGTAAAACCCATATTATAGTAAAAATAAAAAAAGCTAGCGAAGCTAAAAAAATATTGCTCTCTTTTAGTGAAATCAAATAATCTCTATTATTTTTAATAAAGTCATAGCTGGAAAGTTCATCAAATGTAAATTTGCTAAAAATGACCCATAAAAATAATATAACTATTATCAAATAAGCTACACTCAAATATATTTTAATGTTTTTATCTTTTTTCATATGTTTATCTTTAAAAAAATTATCTGTACTTTAATACACTTATTTCTTATAACTACCGAAATTTTAAATACATTTTATTAAGTTATTATGAAAAGAACGTACCAACCAAGCAGATTAGTAAGAAAAAGAAGACACGGCTTTAGATCTAAAATGAGAACTAAGGGAGGAAAAAAGCTATTAGCTAGAAGAAGAGCAAAAGGAAGAAAAAAACTTACTGTTTAATGCACATTAAATTATTGAGTCTATCAAAGAATCAAGATTTTAAATCACTATTAACAGGTAGGAAAGTGTCTAATAAATATATGACAATTTTCTTCAAAAATCTTTCTAATAAAAGTAATAATTATTTAAATATAAGTTTTGTTACACAAAAAAAATTGGGCAATGCAGTTTTAAGAAATAAGATAAAAAGAAGATTAAAAAGTATAATGAGTCAATTAGTAAAAATATCAAAAATTAATTTTAACTACTGCTATTTAATTATTGCAAAAAAATCTATTATAAATGCTAAATTTGTTGATATTAAAGAAACTATAATAAACGATTATAAAAAAATTAAATAATGAATATTTTTTCAAAAGTTTTTATTAAAATTATAAAATTTTACCAATATATAATATCTCCGTACCTCGGAAACAACTGTAGATATCTTCCTACATGTTCAGAGTATTTTATAGATAGTATTAAGGAATTTGGATTTTTAAAGGGTACTTTTTTAGGATTAAAAAGAATCTTATCTTGCCACCCAATTAAAATATTAGGTGGTGGTGAAGGATTAGACCCAGTAAAAAAGAAAAGAAATTAAATGGACTCAAAAAATGTAATAGCAGCAATATCTCTGAGTGCAGCCGTAATTATTCTTTATAGTCTTTTCTTTGCACCAAGCCCACAAGATTTAAAACAAGTTAAAGAAGAAAAAAATCAAGTTGCAGAAACGACAGAAGCTCCAAGTTTGGAAGTTGAAGAAAAAGTATTAGAAATTTCGAGGTCTGAAGCTAAATCTAAAAATCAAAGAATAGAATTTGAAAATACTAGCATAAAAGGATCAATTTCTTTAACAGGAAGCACAATTGATGATCTAACATTTAAAAAATATACCGAAACCCTGGAGGGAAACGATCAAGTAGTTTTATTGAATCCTAGAAATTTAAATAATGGATATTATGTTGAAACTGGCTGGGCAACCAATAATGAGAATATAGACGTACCCGATAGTAAAACAATATGGCAAGTGGTAGGAAATAATAAATTAACACCAAACAATCCTATAAATCTTAGATGGGAAAATGATCAAGGAATAATATTTGAAAAAAGAATAAGTATAGATGATGAATATTTATTTACAGTTGATCAGTCCATTAAAAATACAACAGAAAAAAAATATAATTTTTACCCATATGGTCAAATTATAAGAAATACTGCACCTAAAGTAACAAACTTTTATATTCTACACGAAGGTCTTCTTGGGGTATTTGATGACCAGTTAGTAGAACAAGATTATGATGATATAGAAGAAAAAAAATATTCGGTTAATGCAGGCAAAGGATGGTTGGGTATTACTGATAAATATTGGATTGCTAGCTTAATTCCTGAAAAAAATAAAGAATTTAAAGCAGATTTTGAATTTAAAAATAAATTTAAGGCTAACTTTATTGAAAGAAAACCTATTACAGTTGGGGCAAATGAAACCAGATCAAATAATATTAGAATTATTATAGCTGCTAAAGAAGTTAGTGTTATTGATGGATATGCAGAAAAATTAGGAATAGATAAATTTGATTTAGCTATAGACTGGGGATGGTTTTATTTCATAGTTAAGCCTTTGTTCTTTGCTATTGATTATTTTTTTAAAATTTCAGGTAATTTTGGAATAGCAATTGTTTTAATTACATTTTGCATCAGATTGGCATTTTTTCCACTTGCAAATTATTCATTTAGATCAATGGCAAAAATGAAAGTCCTTCAACCTGAAATGACAAGATTAAAGGAACTTCACAAGGAAGATAAAGTAAAATTACAACAAGAAATGATGGCACTATATAAAAAAGAAAAAATTAATCCTCTTTCAGGTTGTTTGCCAATTTTAATTCAAATACCTTTCTTTTTTGCAATCTATAAAATGTTATTCGTAACTATAGAAATGAGACATCAGCCTTTTTTTGGGTGGATAAAAGACTTATCAGAAAGAGACCCTACATCAATTTTTAATTTGTTCGGGATAATACCTTGGGATCCGCCATCATTTTTGTTGATCGGTGCTTGGCCTTGTTTAATGGGAGTTTCAATGTATCTACAGCAAAAACTTAATCCTACTCCACCAGATCCTATACAAGCAAAAATATTTATGTTCTTCCCACTATTTTTAACTGTAATATTGGCACCTTTCCCATCAGGTCTTGTAATTTATTGGACAATCAACAACGTTTTAACGATGGCACAACAGTATGTTATTATTAAAAGAACAGCTGTTAAAACAGTACAATAAATGAATTTAGAAAAAATTTTACCCAAAAATGGTCCGTCTATCAATGAAGTTAAAAAATATATTGAGAAGTATTTAGAAGAAATAATTGTAATTAAATGTGGTGGATCAGTACTACTTGATGAAAATTTATTTAAACAATTCATTGAAGACGTTTCAGTAATACATAAGTTAGGACTATCAGTAATAGTTGTTCATGGTGGTGGAAAAAATATAAAAAAAAAACTTGATAGGTTAAATTTAGAATCAAAGTTTATTGATGGTTTGAGGGTTACTGACAAAATAACTATTAAAGTTGTCGAAGAAGCACTTTTAGAATTAAATACTGAGATTATAAATAGGTTAAAAAATCTTCAAACAAATGTAGAATCTGTAGCACCTCACAACAAAAATATAATTAAAACTAAACTGGAAAAAAAAGAACTTGGTTTTGTTGGTTCACCAAAAGAAATAGATTTGAAAGGTATTTTAAAAATAATAAGAGAAAAAAAAATTCCAATTGTAGTACCTATGGGCACCGGGGATGATAAAAAAATTTATAATATAAATGCTGATATTGCTGCTGGCTCAGTTGCAAAAGAACTTAACTCAAGAAGATTATTGTTGATGACTGATGTGGAAGGTGTTCTTGATAAAGATAAAAAACTATTGCCAGAGATTAATTCTTCTATTGCAGAAAAAATGCTTAAAGATGGTGATATTTCAGGAGGTATGATTCCAAAAATCAAGACCTGTCTTGATGCTGTAAATAATGGAGTGACGGGTGTAGTTATAGTTGATGGAAGAAAACCTCACTCAATATTATTTGAACTATTTTCTGATAAAGGTGCAGGAACTTTAATCAGAAAATGAAAGATCTAAAAAAAGTAAAATATTTGATTTTGGATATGGATGGATGTGTTTATCATCCAAAATATTTAAAAACTTTATTTGGCCAAGTATCAACTAGAATGACAGAATTTATATCAATTAAACTTGGAATAGATAAAAAAAAGGCAAAAGAAATTCAAGCAGACTATTTTTATAAATACGATACTTCTCTAAATGGATTAATGAAAAATTACCCAGATTTGATAGATGCCAAAGAGTTCTTAAAATATGTGCACAATATTAATTATGATTGTCTTAAAAAGGATACGGAACTAAGAGAGGAATTATTAAAATTAGATATAAAAAGATATTGTGCAACTAATGGGAGCAAGGAACATGCGATTAATTGTATGAAAAAAATAGGTATTGATGATTTATTTGAAGGAAAAATCATGGATATTGTAGATTTTCAATTTAAACCAAAACCTAACCCTGGATCACTTAAATTAATGTGCGACAAGTTTCAAATCCCTGCTAGTGAAGAAACAGTTTATATAGAAGATATTGCCAAAAATCTCTCATCTGATACAGCAAAAGACATGACAAAAGTTTGGTTTATTAATGATCAACCAATTAATGACATAGAAAAATATAAAGATGTGATTGATTATAAAATTGATAATCTTGCTTTATTTTTAAAAAAAATAAGGTTATTAAAAGAGAAATAATATTATGAGTGATATAGAAAAAA
>CACKXS010000019.1 GCA_902604305.1 uncultured Pelagibacteraceae bacterium | reverse complement strand
TAATATAGATTTTTTCAAAATAGATAGATTTATACAGGGATTTTTTCAAAAAATAGAAAATAAAATTCAAGAATTTAAGAAATTAAGATCAGAGGAAAAGCAAAGAATTAAGGTTGAGGAATTTGAAAGACAAGAAAGAGAAAAGAGAGAAGCGCAAGAAGAAAAACAAGTACAGGAAAATTTAATTTTAAAACTTAAAGAAAAAGAATTAAGGGAAGAAAAAAAATTAGAAAAAGAAAGAAATAAAGAATTAAAAAAATTTTTAAGACAAGAACAGGCTATAGTAAGGAAAGAACAAGCAGAAAGACAAAAAAGATTTTTACAGGAACTTAAAATTGAAAAACAAATAGAAAAATTTAGAATTAGAGAAATTAAAGAACTAGAAAAATTAGAAAAAATTTCTTTAAAAGAAAAAAGAGAAGATTATTCAGGCTTGCAACAAAGGATAGATAGCCTTAAGCAAAAATACCAACTAATTAGAGATCAAAAAATCAGAGAAAGAGTTGAAGCTCTAGGAGTAGAGGTACAAGAAGGGGACGATAGAGAAGTTCTTCTCCAAAAGGAAAAAAATTATAATTTAGAAAGACAAAAAATTGAAAATGCCTTAGAAAGTTTTTATAGAAGTGCAAATAGTTTAGTTTTTCAGCTTAATAAAAGGCATATCACAAGACATATGTCAATTTTTCGATGTATTGATAGAAGATTTGAAAATGGAGAAGTTTATATAAAATGGGATGAGGTTCCCGATGATGAATGGTTAATATTAATTTATATTAAAGACAACTCACCAGACAAAGGAATTGTTATTGAAGATAAATCGAACCCAGAAAAAAATATTTCAAATGAGTACAAACCCAGCGAAATATTTAAAGCTTCTGATATGATGGTGGATTCTCTCACTCAATTACTCGAAAGAGAGAGGGCAAAAAAAGATAATTAGAATCTTAAACTTTTAGTCATTAACATATACAGAAACACCTCTATTATTAATATCTACATCAAATTTTTTATGTAAAGGAGGAAATGCTCTTTGAGAACAATCTAGTCTATCACAAGTTCGACAGGATACTCCAACTGGGATTTCTGATTTTTTATCATGAATATCTAAATTTTCTGTATAAACAAAGTCTTTAGCATACTTGGCTTCACAACCAAGCCCAATAGACAACATACTTTTCTTTTGTCCGTATCTTCCGATACCTTTTTCTACAGTTCTTGCAATACAAACATATTTTTCACCATTAGTCATTTTACTAACAGCTGCTTGGATTACCCCTGGTCTAGAGAACGCTGAGTAAACATTCCATCTAGGGCAAGCTCCCCCATATCTTGGAATTTCGATACCAGACAAAGAAAATCTTTTAGAAATATTTCCAGCAACATCTACTCTTAAAAAATGAAAAGGCACACCTGGCAAATTTGGATCATTTAAGCACGTCACTCTATGAGCAACTTGTTCAAATGATGTAGCAAATGTATTTTGTAATAATTCTAAATCATATTTTAATTTTTTACATTCATCATGAAAAAGTTTATAAGGCATTAAAATTGCTGCTCCGCAATAATTTAATAAAGCTACTTTAGTTAACTTTTTAGACTCTTCTGATGGAAAATTAAAAGTTTCAAGAAGTCTATTAATTTCATCTATAGCACCTTCCTGAACAATTTGTGAAGCAGCATGAAGTTTTTTTGTTTCTAGTGAAAGATAATCCGACAATATAAGTTCTTTATTTTTTTTGTTAAAAACTTTTGAAAATGGTTTTCCATCTTCAGGAATTACATCTTTAACTATAATGCCGTACTCTGAATTTAAAAATTTACAAAGAGATATATATCTAGTTCTATTATTTTGCTTAACTTTATCAAATATTTTATTTGCAAAATCTTCTAATTTTGGAAAATAATTTTTATTTTCTTGTAAAAAATCAGAGATAACTTCCCCAGGAAATGAACTTTTTCTGCTATCCACAATTTTTCCTGATAATTTTTCTATTTTATTAACTAGTTCGTGATCTTTTTTTTTTAAAATATCCCCAAGTCTGATCAAGGCCCTACCAATTTTCGGATTAGTATTTGCCAAATCTTTTACTTCAGGGCCCAAAATGTCTAAATCATCAAACAATTTATCATCTAGCAACTCTGATATATTATTTGCTAAATTTAAGTCAGATTTAATTGCTAGGTCAGATACTTCGATTTTTAGTTCTTGGCAAATTTTTAAAAGTAAATCAGCATCAATTTTTCTTTTTCCACCCTCAATTAAAGTTAAATAGCTAGGTGAAATATTGAGTTTTTCTGCTAATTTATTTGCTTGGATTCCTAGCTGACGTCTAAATCCTTTAATTTTTGGACCAATTTTTAGATCTAATTGACTCATTTTTTACAATATGTAAATTTTGTAAATTATAATTTACAAAAAATTTCCTTTATTTACAGAGAAAATAGCATTTTTTATTGAATTTGTAAATATTGTAAATTAATAAGTTTACATGGATAAAAATTTAACAAATATTAACGATAAAAGCTTACAGATTACTAATCATCAAGATTGTTCTGAATACAAAAGCAAACCGATCTATCTAAGAGACGACCATTGCGACTGGGGATCAAGCGGCATGAATGAATTCACAGAGCAATTTATTGATAACAGTTAATTTTAATCTTCTAGCTAATAAAATCTAAATAAAGGCGTAATAAAAATGTCAGCTGAAAATGTTTCATACGATTTAAAAAGATTTGCAGGAATTAAACGTGATTATAAAACTGAGGAAATAGAGAGACTTAGAGGCTCAATTAAAATTGAATACTCTTTGTGCAAACAACAATCAATGAAGCTATGGAAATTGTTGAACTCTGAACCTTATGTAAATACTTTAGGATCTCTATCTGGAAACCATGCCGTTCAACATGCAAAAGCTGGTTTAAAAGCAATTTATCTAAGTGGATGGCAAGTTGCTGCAGATGCTAATAGTGCTGGCGAAATGTATCCAGATCAATCTTTATATCCTTATGATAGTGCGCCGAAACTAGTTGATTCTATGAACAATGCTTTAATAAGAGCAGATCAAATCCAACACATGGAAATTCAAGATGGCGATATGAAAAAAGAAAATAAAGTTGATTATATGTTGCCAATTATTGCTGATGGTGAAGCTGGATTTGGTGGACCCCTAAATGTTTTTGAACTTGCAAAAAAATTTATTAAAGCTGGTGCAGCAGGAGTTCATTTTGAAGATCAATTAGCAAGTGAAAAAAAATGTGGTCATATGGGTGGAAAAGTTCTAGTTCCAACAGGCACAATGATAAAAAATTTAAAAGCAGCTAGACTTGCAGCTGATATAGCTGATGTTCCTTTAATTATTTTAGCTAGGACTGATGCGAATGCAGCAAAACTAATTACAAATGATCATGATGAAAATGATAAACCTTTTTTAACGGGTGAAAGATCCCCAGAAGGTTTTTATTATGTAAAATCTGGAATTGAACAAGCTATTTCAAGAGGATTAGCTTATGCACCATATTCTGATTTAATTTGGTGCGAAACTGCAACACCAAATCTTGAAGAAGCTAAAAAATTTGCTGATGCAATTCATGAAAAATTTCCTGGGAAACTTCTTGCCTATAATTGTTCACCTTCATTTAATTGGAAAAAACATTTATCGGACGCGGAGATTGCTTCATTCCAAGTAGAAATAAGTAAAATGGGTTATAAATTTCAATTTATTACTCTTGCTGGCTTTCATACACAAAATATTGCAATTTTTGAACTTGCAGAAAAATATAAACAAGAAGGCATGACTGCATACTCAAGAATTCAACAACAGGAATTTGCTCGTGAAAAAGATGGTTACACAAGTGTTAAACATCAAAGAGAAGTTGGTACCTCTTATTTTGATGCAGTATCAAATACTATTAGTTCAGGTAAAAGCTCAACAACTGCCATGGATGGCTCAACAGAGTCCGAGCAATTTTAATTAGATTTTAGTTTCTGAATTTGATCCCAAGCAGAGTTTATAGCTCTCATTTTATTTTTACTTTCATCAATTACTTCCTGGGGCACTCCTTTGCTTATTAATAAATCAGGGTGGTTTTCTTTGCTTAATTTAAGATATTTTTTCCTTATTGATTGAAGATCATCATTAGGATTACTTTCTAAAACAATATAAGGATTGAGCTTGTCGGATCCTTTCCTGCTCTCTCTAACACTATTAAATTGAACTTGGGTTAGACCAAATATTTTAGATATATTCTCTATCATTGCTAACTCTGATGAACTCACATTTCCATCTGCTTCTGCAATATAAAATAAAATATTTATTACCTCTTCCAATACATTTATTTTGCCTTTATAAATTTGGGCAATTTGTTGGGCGTATGGCTCATATCCAGTGCTTTCTTCTTTAGCTTTATTGAAAATTTTTCCAACTTGATCTATTTCATTTTCAGGTATTTTAAGTTTGTCTTTAACGGCGACCAATTCTTCACGGCTAACATTTCCGTCAGCTTTACTAAGTTTTGCAGACAAAACAATTAAAGAGAGAGCAAATATTTGTTGAGGTTGAGCAAAAGTTCCAAAATTTCCTCTAGATCTTGCTCTAGAAATTTTTCCACCTACTAGAGAGCCCAAAAGCATTCCAAAAGGCCCACCTAATGAAAAACCTATCATTCCACCAATTAAACTTCCCCAGATAGACATATGATTAAATTTTAATATAATTTAAATTTAATATGTTCACAACAACTATAGTTTTATTTATTTTATATTTAATATACCGATGGTCCGTAGCCTGGATAAACTATTATAATCGCCTTGATAAAAGATTTGGAATGTCCGTGTGGAGGTACAGTTATGATTATCATGTTGCTGGCAAAAGAGATGTTTCTTTTTTAGATGATAAAAAATTCGTTTTACTTAGAAGAAAAAGAAATAGAGCAGTCACATTCATGTATTTTATTTTCTTTTTTTCTTTTATAGTTTTTATGTCTTTTATGAATCAACTGCTTTTAAGAATATTAAATTAATTTACTCGTAATTTTTTAGTCTATATTCCCAGCTTCCAAGTCTATTATATTTAACTTTATAGATTATACTTTTATTTGGATCTAACCAAATATCAAAATCTAATTTTTTATCATCTGGTAAATCCTCAGTAGATTTAAGTTTGAATTTAAAAAGTTTAACCATTTTACCCTTATAATCTATTTCATCTTTATTTGTTAGTTTCACTTCCTGTTTTTTTATACTGCCAGACAAAGGACTTATTTGAGTTTTTGTATCTAAAATTTTTGAGTTCCACCAATTTCCAATTATATTATCTATACTTGCTTCACCAATATAGGAAGAGCCATTTATAATAAATTTATTTTTATTTTTGTTATAAATTAATTTTACAAATTTACTTTTGTCATTTTGTAATGTTTTAGATTCAAAAGATATAAGCTTATCTTTTTGATATATTTCTTTTGATTCACTATTAATCGAAAAAACTTTTACGCTAAACATTTCAACAGTAAACTTCGTATAGTTTTCTACAATCATAATGTCTTTATCATGTTTAAAAAAATAGTTGCTAAAGCCAATTATTTTGTCATTTCTCAATACATCCATTTCAATTTTAGATATATTTTTATAATAAGGTTCATCCGCAAATACGTTGAAATAACAGGATAAAATATAAAAAATACAAATATATTTTTTCATAAAATTAAAGCTAAAAACTAATTTATATTGTGAAACCTTATTTTAACTTTATAAGGTTATCTATAAAAAAATTAGGATTAAATGTTTTTATCAATAAAAAAAGTACCAAAAACAAATTGGAGTTCCAACAAACCATTTAACTTTAAACCAAAATTTTTAACATTATTTTTTTTATGCTTTGGATTAACATTATTTGGTTTAGGCGAAGGTTTATTAATTGTGTCTTTAACAGGGGCCTCTCCATGGAGTGTTTTAGCACAAGGAATTTCTTTAAATGTAGATTTTTCTATTGGTACAATTACTTTATTTGTAAGTATTGGTGTTCTGTTATTGTGGATACCTCTTAAACAAAAACCAGGAATTGGAACTATTTTTAATGCTTTAATTATAGCTATAATGATCGATGTATGTATTAAATTTGTTCCAACACCTGAAAATTATATTTCTCAAATTATACTTGCTTTTGTAGCTGTTCTTACAGTTGGATTGGGAGGTGGAATTTATCTTGTTGCAAATTTAGGACCAGGACCAAGAGATGGCTTGATGATCGGACTTCAGGAAATATCAAATTTACCAATTGCTGCAGTTAGAGCATTTCTTGAAATATCTGTAGTTGCAGTTGGATGGTATTTAGGAGGAACTGTAGGAATTGGAACTTTGTTATTTGCTTTTGGGATTGGACCAGCAGTAGCATTAGGTTTATTTTTAGTAAATAAGATTTTTAATAGATAAATTATTAGAAGTAAAAAAAAGGGCAGTAAAAACTGCCCTTTTAGAATTTTTAAATGAGTGAGAACGATTACATTCCCATTCCACCCATGCCACCCATGCCGCCCATACCGCCACCAGGCATTCCAGCAGGTCCAGAATCTTTTTCTTCAGGTTTATCTGCAACCATCGCTTCTGTTGTTACTAACAATCCAGAAATTGAAGCCGCATCTTGTAAAGCTGTTCTTACAACTTTCACAGGATCAATAATACCTTCTTTGAACATATCAACATACTGCTCTGTTTGAGCATCATATCCATTCGAAGGTTTGTTAGTCTCTAAAAGTTTTCCTACAATCACAGAACCATCAACACCAGCATTCGCTGTGATTTGTCTAATAGGAGCTTGTAATGCACTTTTAACTATTTCGACTCCAGCTTTTTGATCATCACCCTTAACTTTTACCTTATCTAGATCTTGAGATGCATAAAGAAGAGCGCATCCTCCTCCAACAACTATACCTTCTTCTACTGCTGCTCTAGTTGCATTTAAAGCGTCTTCAACTCTATCTTTTTTTTCTTTTACTTCTACTTCAGTTGAACCTCCAACTTTAATAACTGCAACACCACCAGCTAACTTAGCAAGTCTTTCTTGTAGTTTTTCTCTATCATAATCAGAAGTTGTTTCTTCTACTTGTTGCTTAATCTGAACACATCTAGCTTCGATATCAGATTTTTTTCCTGAACCACTTACGATTGTACTATTTTCTTTATCAACTTTTACTCTTTTAGCTGATCCAAGATCATTTATTTTTACGTTTTCTAATTTGATACCTAGATCTTCTGAGATAACTTGTCCTCCAGTTAGTATAGCTATATCTTCAAGCATTGCCTTTCTTCTGTCTCCAAAACCTGGAGCTTTAACTGCAACAACTTTTAATCCACCTCTAAGTTTGTTAACAACTAAAGTAGCTAAAGCTTCTCCTTCAACATCTTCAGAAATTATCATTAGTGGTCTTCCAGCTTGAACCACAGCCTCTAATAGTGGAACCATTGGTTGTAAATTAGTTAATTTTTTTTCATGTAAAAGAATTAGTGGATTTTCTAATTCAGTTGTCATTTTTTCTGCATTAGTAACAAAGTAAGGAGAAAGATATCCTCGATCAAATTGCATACCTTCTACAACGTCAAGTTCAGTTTCGATGCTTTTTGCTTCTTCAACTGTTATAACGCCTTCGTTACCAACTTTTTGCATAGCTTTAGCAATCATACTTCCAATTTCTTTATCGCCATTTGAAGAAATTGTTCCTACTTGTGCAATTTCATCACTATCTTTAACTTTTTTAGCCGAAGAAATTAATTTTTCTTTTACATGTTCTACAGCTGAATCAATTCCTCTCTTAACATCCATTGGATTCATTCCAGCAGTAACATACTTACAACCTTCTTTAACTATTGATTGTGCAAGTATTGTAGCAGTAGTTGTTCCGTCGCCTGCTTCATCATTTGTTTTGCTAGCAACTTCTTTAACCATTTGAGCACCCATGTTTTCAAATTTGTCTTCTAAGTCAATTTCTTTTGCAACAGAAACACCATCTTTAGTTGTCCTTGGAGCTCCATAAGATTTGTCTATAACAACATTTCTTCCTTTTGGTCCAAGTGTAACTTTTACAGTATTTGCCAATATATCAACTCCTCTTAACATTGCCGATCTTGCTTCAGAGTCGAATTTTACTATTTTAGCCATTATAAACTCCTTGTGTTAATTTATTTACTTGTAGAGATACCCATAATGTCTGACTCTTTCATTATGCTGTATTCTTTTCCATCAATTTTGACTTCAGTTCCTGACCATTTGCCAAATAGAACCTTGTCTCCAACTTTAACATCCATTGGAATTATTTTTCCATCTTCAGTTTTTGCTCCACCACCAATAGCAACTACTTTGCCTTCTTGTGGTTTTTCTTGAGCTGTGTCTGGTATGATAATGCCACCAGCAGTTTTTTCACTGCTATCTAGGACTTCGATTAAAACTCTGTCATGTAACGGTTTAAATTTCATATAAAACTCCTATAAATATGAGGGTTCATATAGCTATGAGTCCATTTTATTTCAAGAAGCTTTATAAAAT
>CACKXS010000018.1 GCA_902604305.1 uncultured Pelagibacteraceae bacterium | reverse complement strand
ACAGCCGCAATTATAGGTAATAATGCTTGTTTTACATTAGACAGTTCACCTTGTAAAAATTCTCTTTTAATTTCTAATGTAACAAAGAAAAAAAATATTGCCATTAGAGCATCATTTATCCAATGTATAACAGATAGTTTCAAACCGACTTTATTAATTCCAATAAATATATATTTATTTAATGTAGTAAAATATAAATCAGAAAAATTTGAATTACTTATAAATAGTGCAATCACAGCAGCAAACAACAAAACCAAACCACTTGCCGCTTCTAATTTGAAAAACCATTTAAATGGTGATGATAAATATCTTAGCATTTTTTAATTTATTAAATCTAATACAAATAATTTAATATCATTTATAGATTGATACAAATTATCTAATACAATTTCAATATTTGGTATAATTATGGAGAGCTGAACTTTAAATGTTTCCAAAATTAATATTAAGGCAATAAAAGAAATAATTATAACAATTAAAATTTTGAAATAATTTGCATCATTTTTTTTGGTAACTTTTTTATCAAATTCTTCTTTTGAACTATTTACAGTCTCTCTGTCATGATCTTCTTCATCTGTTATATCTTCTTTGATATTTTCAGATAAATTTTTATTGTCTTCAATTACTGGTTCTGATATTTTTTTTTCAAATACTTTAATTTCTTCTTTAGTATTTTCCGATTTAAAAAACCATTTACGGTCACAAAATCCACATTGTAATGTTCTTCCTTCTTGGGGAATTAACGATGCGTCTACATTAAATTTTTTATCACCACAAGGACACGTAATTATCATGTGATCTTTTATACCAGATTCTTGTTAAAATTCTTTCATTTTTGCCCGATTTATACTTTGAAAATAACATTATGTACTGTATTAGTATCCCATTCGGGGCGTAGCGCAGCCTGGTAGCGCATCTGGTTTGGGACCAGAGGGTCGCAGGTTCGAATCCTGCCGCCCCGACCATTTATGAAAAAAGCTAAAATATATAAACCTTCGAAAACAGCTATGCAGTCTGGTACAAAAAAATTTGATAAATGGATAATTGAATTTATAACTGAAAATCCTGGTATTAATCCTTTAATGGGATGGGAAAGTTCCTCAGACACATATTCGGAATTAAACCTTGAGTTTAAAACAAAAGAACTTGCTATTGAATATGCAAAGAAAAATAAAATTGATTACGAAATAATTGAACCTAAGTCTAGGAAAATAAATAAAAAGTCTTATGCTGATAACTTTACAAATTAATGTTTAAATTTTTTAATTCTAAAAAATGGTTTTTGTGGGCTTGGATAGGCTCTTTTATTATTCTTTCATCACTTTGGGTTCAAGTTGTAATAGATGTGAAAATAAATGAATGGTTTGGTGTATTTTATGATATGATTCAGAAAGCACTTGCAGAGCCAAACGCTGTTTCAATTGAAGAATACTTTGGAAGTTTGTTTTCGTTTATTACGTTGGCAGGTATGTATATTGCTGTTTATGTAGCAATTAGTTTCTTTACAGCACATTTTTTATTTAGATGGAGAACATCAATGGTTGAGTGGTATCACTCTGTTTATGACAAAGCTCGAAAAATAGAAGGTGCCTCGCAAAGAGTTCAGGAAGATACAATTAAATTCACAAGAATAATGGAAGGATTAGGTACTAGTTTAATAGAATCTATAATGATTTTGATCCAATTTATTCCTATATTATTTGGCTTAAGTTTTGGCATTCCTATATTTTTTTTTGGTGAATGGGAATACGGTTTAATAGTAGGTGCCTTGATTTGGACAATTGGTGGAACTGTTTTTTTAATTGTACTTGGTTTGATATTAAGACTTGTTGGTGTTGAATATGATTTACAAAAGCAAGAGGCTGCTTATAGAAAAATCCTTGTAATTGCAGAAGACAATGAAACTGTAAGACCAAAAAGAATTGATGAATTATTTGATGATGTACGTAAAATTCATTATTTAAGTTATTTAAGATATCTATATTTTAATATTGGGCGAATTGCATACTTGCAAGCAAATGTTCTATCTGCATATGTTTTTTTAGCTCCAGCCATTGTAGCGGGAGTAGTTACGCTAGGTGTTATGCAACAAATCATAAGAGCATTTGGAAGAGTTGAAGGATCTATGCAATATTTATTAAAATCTTGGCCAACTATTATAGAACTTGCAAGTGTATATAAACGTTTAAGAGAATTTGAAGATAAACTAAAATCATCTCAAGAAGATGTAACTATTGAATCAAAATAGTTTATGGTATTTAATAAAGATTTTTTAGACAAAATAATTAATATTACATCAAATGCAGCAATTGCATGTTATCCACATTTAGGAAAAAAAGATAAAATATTAGTAGACAAAACCGCTACAGATGAAATGAGAAAAAATCTTAATCAATTAGATATAGATGGAAAAGTAGTTATAGGTGAGGGTGAACTAGATGAGGCCCCAATGTTGTATATAGGTGAAAAGTTAGGAACAGGCGAGGGACCTAGCATTGATATAGCAGTTGATCCACTTGAGGGCACAAATTTTGCAGCAAATAATTTACCTGGAGCACTATCAGTTTTAGCTATAAGTGCTAAAGGAAATTTGTTTAACGCTCCTGAAACTTATATGGATAAATTGGCAGTTAGTAACGATGTTCCTTTTGAAGCTACAGATTTAGATTTTTCGATAGAAAAAAATATAAAAAATATTGCAGATTGTAAAAATAAAGGTTTAAATGAAATTACAGCTTGTATTCTTGAAAGGCCTAGACACAGAGAAATAATTGATAAATTAAAAGAATTAAATGTTAAATTAAAGTTGATATCTGATGGAGATGTAGCTGGCGCACTTTTGGTTACCGACAAGAAATACAATATTGATATATTTCTTGGTATAGGAGGGGGCCCAGAGGGTGTTTTGGCTGCATCAGCCTTAGATGCATTTAATTGTAAATTTCAAGGAAGATTTTTGTTTAAAACAGATGAAGATATTAAAAGAGCAAAAAAAATGGGTATCGAAGATTTAAATAAAAAATATGATTTGAATGAAATTGTTAGGGGAGACTCTATTTTTTGTGCTACAGGTATTACAACTGGAGATCTTGTTAACGGAGTAAAATTAAAAAAAGATAAATTTATTACAGAAACCTTAGTTACTCATAAAAACTCTACAATTAATATTGTAAAAAAAGAGATAGCAATTACTTGATTAATTATATTATTTACAATAAAAGTTCAAAATTCGGTCCCTTCGTCTATCGGTTAGGACACGTGGTTTTCATCCTCGAAAGAGGGGTTCGATTCCCCTAGGGACCGCCAATAATGTTATATTTTGTCTATCTCATTGTATCTAAGGCCAAAAATAGAACAATTTCATATGTAGGATACACAAATAATATAAAGAGAAGATTAAAATTACATAATAGCTCAAAAGGTGCAAAATTTACAAAAGGAAAAAAATGGAAATTAGCATACTATAAAAGTTATGATAATAAAATTTTAGCCATGAAAGAAGAATATAAATTAAAGAAAAATTATATGTTAAGAAGTAAAATTAAAAAAGGTTTATAAATTGAAAATTTCAATATTATTGCCATTAAAAGAAAACTTTTCACCAATTTATCCTGGTGCAGTCTCACTATTTATTAACGACACATTAAGTATTAGTAAATATAAAAAAAATAGTATCGTATATGGAAGTACAAATTTTAGAAAAAAATTTAAACTAAAATATAGAAATATTAAGATCAAAAAAAATATTTTTAAAAGCCAAAATAAATTATATGTTGAGGAATTTGCTAAACTAGAAAAAAAAAGAAATTCAAATTTAATAGAGATACATAATAGACCTGTATATTTACAATATTTAACAAAAATACTTAATAATAAAAATTATATTTTATATTTTCATAACGATCCACAAAAAATGAATGGGTCCAAAAAAATATCTGAGAGAATCTTTTTATTAAACAGCTGCTTTAAAATAATTTTTAATAGTAACTGGTCAAAGAGAAAGTTTTTGGAAAATATGGATAGTGAGTACGCAAATAGTGAAAAATTAGTTGTAATTAATCAATCAGCTAAAAGAAACCATGTGAAGATAAAATCTAAAAAAAAAATAATAACTTTTGTAGGAAAACTGAATAAAGCCAAAGGTTTTGATATATTTGGAAAAGCTATTGTGAAGGTTCTTAAAAAATATAAAGATTGGAGTGCAATTGTAATTGGTGACGAACCAAGAGATAAAATAAGTTTTAATCATAATAATTTAAAAAATTTAGGATTTAAAAAGCACAGTGATGTAATAAATATATACAAAAAAACAAGTATTGCGGTTGTTTGTTCTAGGTGGGAAGAACCATTTGGGAGAACTAGTTTAGAAGCAGCTGCTAATGGATGTGCAGTAATTATTAGTAATAGAGGTGGATTACCAGAAACAATTACAGATGGTGTAATTCTTAAAAATTTAAATCATATTAATTTGTATAAAGAAATACTTAATTTAATTAAAAATAAAAACAAAAGAACTAATTTGCAAAAATTATCATTAAAGAATTTTTATTTAACTCATAGTTATGTTTCTAAATTAATAGACCAAATTCGTGATGATAAATTTTTTGTGCTAAAAAATATTTATATAAAAAAAAATAAATCATTCAGAATTTTGCATGTAACAAATTTTAATGAGCGTCATGATGGACGATTATACTTTAACACGGGAAGAAGAATAAATAATGGATTTATAAGACAAGGTAATAGTGTTTTAGAATTTAGCGATAGGGATATACAAAAAAATTACAAATCTTACTCTGATTTATCTGGAGCAAAATCATTAAACGAAAAATTAAGGAAAACTTGTTTTAACTACAAACCAGATATTATAGTTTTGGGGCATGCAGATTTAGTATCTAGTGATATGTTGGGTCAGTTAAAAGATGAATATCCATCACTTAAAATTGCACAGTGGTTTCTTGATCCATTAAATATAAATGGACCTGATTATTACAAAAATAAGAGTAGAATTTTAGATAAATCTGATTTTATAGATTCAAATTTCATAACAACAAGTCCTGATGTATTAAGTTTTTTGTCTAAAAAAAACAAAAATTTTTATATTCCAAATCCTTCTGATCCTTCAATTGAAACATTAAATAATTTTAAATGTAATTGTTCAAATGATGTATTTTTTGCATTAAGTCATGGCGTTCATAGAGGAAATTTAAAATACAGAGCTTCGGATGATAGAGAAAAATTTCTTAAGAAATTAATAGATATATCCAGTAATGTAAAATTTGATTTTTTTGGATTAAACAAAGTTCAGCCTATATGGGCTGATCAATATTTAAAAATAATTTCTAATTCTAAAATGGGTTTAAATTTAAGCAGGGGCTCGCCTATAAAATATTATAGTAGTGACCGTATAACACAAATAACTGGGAACGGGCTGGTTACGTTAATAGATAAAAAAACTCAATATAGCGATTTTTTTACCAATAAAGAAATGGTTTTTTATTCAAATATATCAGATTTAAGTGAAAAAATATTAAAAATTAGCAGGGATGAAAAATTAAGAAAATCTATTGGAAAAAAAGGTAAGGAAAAGTATGTAAAATTTTTTAATTCTAATTTAGTTGCTGATTTTATTATAAACAAAACATTCGAAATAAATAATAAAAAAAAATATTTATGGCATAATGAATAATGTTTTCTATAATTATACCTACATTTAATAATCTCGAATACTTAAAAATCTGTCTAGATAGTATAAAAAAAAATTCAAGATATAAACACGAGATAATAGTTCATGTAAACGAAGGTAACGATGGTACTTTTGAATTTATCAAATTAAATAAAATTATGCACACATACTCTAAAGATAATATTGGATTATGTTCTGGTGTAAACATGGCTGCAAAAAAAGCAAAAACTAGTTATATATTATATTCTCACGACGATATGTATTTTTGTCCTGGATGGGATGAATGTTTAAAAAATGAAATATCCAAAATGAACAATAATCTTTTTTATTTATCTGCTACAATGATTGAAAGAAATTCTGGGCATATACAATTTGATTGTGGACAACATTATAATGATTTTGACGAATTTAAATTATTAAGTAATTTAAAAAATCTTGTTCATTTTGATTATCAAGGTTCACATTGGGCTCCACACCTTATTCATATAGAAATTTGGAATAAAATTGGAGGATTTAGTGAAGAATATAACCCTGGTATAGGGTCGGACCCAGATTTATGTTTAAAAATGTGGAATGTAGGTGTTAGAATTTTTAAAGGCTTGGAAAATTTTAAAGTTTATCATTTTGGATCTATATCTTTAAGAAAAAAAAAAGATCTTAAGGTTAATAAAGGATCAAAAACTTTTTTAAAAAAATGGGGTTTTGTACCAACTTTTTTTGTTAAATATTATTTAAGAGGTGGAAAATTTTCTGAAAATAAAATTATATCTTCTAGTTATGACGGACCTCTAAATAATCCTACCAAAAATTTTTATTATTATTTTGATTTGTTTATATCTAAAGTAAAATTCTTAAGATTAGTTTTATTTAAATTTTAATCTTATTAAGAGCATTATTTTTAAATAAGTTGGCCTCTTGTATATATCTTCTTACCATTTGTGTTGTTTTGTGACCCGTCATTGCCATTATATTTCTTTCTTCCGCACCAAATTCAGCTGCTGATGTAGCAAAACCTGATCTAAGACTGTGACCACCATACTTATTAGGATCTAGGCCTGAAAGTAATGCGTATTTTTTAATAATAAGAGATACACTTTTATCTGAAATATCAAATACTTTGCCCGATCTAATTTCTGAATAATTAATCCAATCTTTTATTTTTGTTACTGGGCAAAATATTTTATTATCAAAGTAGGGAATAGCTTTTATCATTCCTTCGCCAGATTGATCGGTTTTTGATCTCTTAATGAATATTTTAACTCCTTCATTCACAAATTCTAAATCATCATAATCAATATTAACAAGCTCAGATCTTCTAAAGCCTCCTGAAAATCCAATTAATATAATAGCTTTATCTCTAAATTTCTTTTTTTCAGGCTGTTTTATTTCATCTATTTTATTAATTATCGCTTTTAAATCATTGATTAATATAGGTTTTTTTGCTTTTTGATTGGTTCCTCTAACTCTTTTTATGCCATGTAAATTTTCCATAATTATTGGGTGTTTTGTATCTAGATAATGCCCTTTCATCTTATGAATCACGCTTATAGAAGCTATTCTACGCTTTAAAGTGCTATATTTTGATCTAGATGCTAATTGAGTTAAGTAAATAGATAGAATTTTTGGCTCTGTTGGCATTGAATTTAATCCATTTTTTGCACAGAACGCTGAAAAATCTTTAAAATCTGCCTGATAAGCTCTTAATGTATTAGTAGCTTTAGAATTCTTTAAGTTTTTTAAAGTTTCTAATTCAAGGCTTTTTAAATCAGTTACTAGTTCATTCATAATATTTTCCGATAACCATTAATTATCGGAAGTTATATATTAGGTGATTTTTATTGTCAATAGTTTAAATATAAAAATTATGAGTTCATTTGATGGAGAAATTCCTGCAGTATGGTTTTTGATAACTTCAATTGGTTTTGTAATATTAAGTTTAATTCAATTCCGAAATACTGGTAAAAGCATAAATACAATATTTTTGTCTATTATGGCTATTATCTTCTTCATAAGTTACATAATTTTGATGATTCCACGCTAAATGTCATGATTAGCGGCCTTTTATCTGTTGATTATAAGAGATGTAACTAATATCTGTTAGATATAAATGCCAAAATATATATTAATTGGACTTTTAGTGGTTATTGGAACATTCATGATAATGAATTACTGGCCAAAATTAAAGGAACAAACCAAAAATCGTATATTAATGCTTATATTTGGTGTTTTTTTTATAAGTATTTTTGTATTGCTGATACTCTTAATGTTTTAGTTTAAGTTATTACCACTATCCACAGTTGTGAAAAAGTCAGTAAATTCAACAATAAAGTGATACATACAACCTTTGACATCTGATAATGTTAAAAATGAATTAAGAGGCAACTCTTAACTGACCGATTGGGGAAAAGCCGAGAGGTTCAAGCCCAGGGGGCAGAAAGTTCTGCAAAGCAGCGCTAAACATGCAGAGCGAAGGACACGGCGGTAGCGCATACAACGACGTGTCAAAACTACTGTTCTTTGCACCGTAAAAAGTGCAAGGAAACAGGGTTTTTCTAGTAAATGATCCTAAAAGGCACAAAATTTCAAATAAAAGTCTGGAAATACCTTATAAAAATACCAAAGGGTAAAGTTAAAACTTATAAAGAAGTAGCTATAGGGATAAAAATGCCTAAATCTGCACGTGCTGTAGCTAATGCATGCGCGAAGAACCCCTATGCTCCTAAAGTACCTTGTCATAGGGTTATTAGATCCGATGGTAGCTTGGGTGGTTTTTCGGCCCCGGGAGGTATAAAAGTTAAGAAAAAACTACTAAAAAAGGAAGGTTTTTCGTTCTAGAATCCTTTAATACCAACGTTTTTTAAAAATATTCAGATATTTAGTATATAAATTTATATTTCTCCCTTCAGTTGTACTGTATATGAGTATATCGCAAAATTAACCCCTTCTATGCTCGATTAAACGCTATATT
>CACKXS010000017.1 GCA_902604305.1 uncultured Pelagibacteraceae bacterium | reverse complement strand
GCTTTAAAAAAAGCAATAATTAAAAAGTTTAAAAAAGAAAATAATTTAAAGTATTCAAATGAGGAAATAACTGTAGGAACAGGCGGTAAACAAGTTCTTTATAATGCATTCATGGCAACCCTAAATAGAGGGGATGAAGTAATTATTCCAGCACCTTTTTGGGTTTCTTATCCTGATATGGTTCTATTAGCGGGTGGTAAACCAAAAATTGTTAAATGTAATGAATCTGATAATTTTAAATTAACACCACAAAAATTAAGGAAAGCAATTTCTAAAAAAACAAAGTGGTTGATATTAAATTCGCCATCAAATCCTACAGGTGCAAGTTATACAAAAATAGAGATAAAAAAGTTATCTCAAGTGTTAATTAAGCACAAAAAAATTCAAATTTTAAGTGATGATATTTATGAGCATATCACATATGACAAAGCTAAGTTTTTCACCATTGCTCAAATATCTAGTTTAAAAAATAGAACTCTTACTATGAACGGTGTAAGTAAATCTTATGCTATGACAGGATGGAGAATAGGTTACGCGGGAGGACCAAAAGAAATAATAAAAGCTATTCGTAAAGTTCAATCTCAATCAACATCAAATCCTTCTTCTGTAAGTCAAGCAGCTGCGGTTGAAGCTTTAAATGGAACTCAGAAATTTATAAAAGTAAGATCAAAAGAGTTTAAAAAAAGAAGAGATTTTGTAGTTAGTAGCTTAAATAAAATAAAAGGAATTACTTGCTTGACTCCAAATGGTGCTTTTTATGTTTTTCCAAGTTGCAAAAAATTACTAGGTAAAAAAACAAAACTAAAAACAGACAGTGAATTTGTTGAAAAGCTTTTAGAAAAAGCAAATGTAGCTGTCGTTCAAGGGTCAGCTTTTGGTTTACCTGGTTATTTTAGAATTTCTTATGCCACATCATTGCAAAAGTTAAAAATAGCAATGGAGAGAATAAAATCCTTTTGCAATAATTTAGACTAAACCAAGTCTTACAACTGATTTAGCATTCTCAGATATACAACCTTTTGCAGGTTTAAATTTAAAACCTAATAATTCTTCAGCATAAGTCGTGTCAGTTTGCATTAAAATTCCCAGATCCGGTATCATTGTTTTAGCACTCGAATCTAAATAACTAATTAATTTAACCATAAAATTTGGTAATTCTTTTTTGGGAAGTTTTTTTGCATACTCAGGCATTGCTTCTGCCATCAACTGAGATAATTCAACTAATTTTTTTACTTCTTTTCCAACAATCAATCTTCTTCCGCCGACTTTGTTATTTCTAATACAAGCAACATGTGCTTTTGCAATATCTTTTACATCAGAAATTAAAACTGCAAATTTAGGCGCTCCTGGAAATTTACCCTTCATAAATTGTCTTACATATTCGATTGATGTACCACCTTTTTTATCCAATGCATCACCAAATACTCCACCAGGATTAATCGTTGTTAATTTATTTTTTAAACCTTTGCTTTCCATTAATTCCCATGCAGCTTTTTCTGCTTTTGTTTTAGATAAAAAATAATCATTTACTCCTTCTTTCCAATTTTCATCAGTCCAATCATTTTCTCCAAATGAATAAGGATTACTTCTATTAGGTTTTCTAAACATTGCGACTATAGAGGAAGTTTTAATTATTTGTTCTACACCAGCATTTAAACCAGCATTTAAAACTCTTAAAGTTCCATCTACAGCAACCGGTAATAAAATATCTCTATTATTTGAAACTTTCATAGGAAAAGGAGAGGCAATGTGCATTATATATTTACATCCTTTCGCTGCTTCATTCCATCCATCATCTTTTAAAAGATCTAATTCAACGAATGACAATTTATCTATTGATGCATATTTACTTAAAGTTTCTTTTGTTTGTTCAATTAAATTGTTGTTTCTAACTGTTCCTAAAACTTCATAACCTGAATTTAATAATTCTATTGCAGTATGTTTTGCAATCCATCCACTTATTCCAGTTAATAGTACTTTTTCAGTCATATAAGCTTTTATGTTAATGAGATAAAAATTTTTCAGCTTCAAGAGCAGCCATGCAGCCCATTCCTGCAGCAGTTACAGCTTGTCTAAATATTTTGTCTTTAACATCTCCTGCAGCAAAAACACCTGGTATATTTGTTTCTGTTGAGTCTGGTTTTGTTGTTAAATATCCCTCTTTATCCATATCTAATTGATCTTTAAATAGTTGAGTTGCTGGATCATGTCCAATTGCAATAAATAATCCATCAATTTTTAATTCATCAATTTTATTTGTTTTTACATTTTTAATTTTTAATCCTTTAACATTTTTAGGATCATTGTCTCCAATAACTTCTTCAACAACACTATCCCAAATAATTTCAATTTTTTTGTTAGCCATTAATTTGCTTTGGAGCATTTTTTCAGCTCTTAAAGAATCTCTTCTGTGAATTAATTGAACTTTAGATGCAAATTTTGTAAGAAACATTGCTTCTTCAACTGCAGCATTTCCACCACCAACAACTGCAACCGTTTTATCTTTAAAGAAAAACCCATCACATGTTGCACAAGCTGAAACACCAAATCCTCTAAATTTTTGTTCAGATTCAATATTTAACCATCTTGCCTGAGCTCCAGTTGAAATTATAATTGAATCTGCAGTATACTTTTGACCACCATCTCCAATAGCCTCAAAAGGTTTTGATTTTAAATTTACAGATGAAATATGATCTTCTATCATTTCTGTACCTACAGCTTTAGCTTGGTCTCGCATTTGTTCCATTAACCATGGCCCCTGAATTACTTCAGCAAAACCAGGATAGTTTTCAACATCAGTTGTTGTAGTTAATTGTCCTCCTGGCTCCATACCAGAAACCATAATAGGTTTTAACATTGCTCTTGCAGCATAAACCGCAGCTGTATATCCGGCTGGACCAGATCCAATTATTAACACTTTTGTGTGTTTAGTTGGATTTTGATTCATATCAAAGCTATATAGTAATTAATGAGCAAATTAAAAGGGTTATTATTGACAGAAGGAATGCATGGCATGATAAGCCAAGTTGAAGGTTTAGCCAAAGCTTTAGATATCGAATTTACTCACCAGAAAGTTGAACTAAATAGTTTTTGGAAAATGATTCCTCCAAATTTAACTCCAGTCTCAAAAATAGTTTTTAAAAAATTTGATGCCCCGGATTTTGATATAATTATTTCATGTGGAAGAAAAAGTGTAATTCCTTCAATTTATTTGAAGAAAAATTCAAAAAAAAAAATTTTTAACATTCATATTCAAAATCCTAAAGTTTCACTAAGTAATTTTGATTTTGTAATTGCACCAGAACATGACAGTTTAAATGGAAAAAATGTTATTACATCAAAAGGTGCTATTCACTACTTAACTTTGGATGAGATTAAAAACAATCATAGTTATCTTGAAGAAAAACTTAAAAAAAATAAGGATTATTTGTTGTTAGTTTTAGGAGGTCCTAACAAATACTATGATTATAATGATCAAAATTTAATAAATATTTTTGATAAAATTAAAAAAATTTTGAGCACTAATAATTTGCAAGCTATAGTAATTCCATCAATGAGAACTCCTAAGAGAACAATAAATTTAGTAGATGAATTGTTGGGAAAAGAAAATCTTGTAATTACTAATATTGATAAAAAAGCTTATCTATCAGGCCTATCGTTGGCAAAATATATTGTCGTAACTTGCGACTCTACTTCAATGATATCGGAGGCAGCTATCACAGGAAAACCTATATATATTGCAGATATACAAGCAAAAAAAAATGATCAAAGATTTAAAACGTTTAGGGAGTTATTTAGTAAATTAAATATAGCAAAAAATTTAAATGAAAAACTTGAGATTTGGAACTATAAAAGTTTAAATGAAACAGCTAGAATAGCTGAAGAAATCAAAAAACAAATATTATAATGTCATTTTTAAACTCAATTGAAAAAAAATCTAAAAAGTTTGAAAGTCCTTTTACTCATTGGGAATTAAATGAACCTTTAACTGAAGGACAGGTTAATGAGATTGTAAATGCAGATATTGCTAATCCAGTTGAGCATAATCTTAACTATGATGGAACTAGAGCAATTGATGGAGGAGAAGGTGGATTTAGAGAAGGTATTTCTGATGGAGGAAAAGCTTTAAAATTTAGATGTTTTATAACAAAAGAGAACTCAAGCAAATTTCCAAATTTAACAAATTTTATCAAGGAACTTCAAAATAAAAAAACGTATGAAAAAATTTCAAGTCTAATTGGAAAAGATTTATCTAATTCCTATGTTAGAGTTGAAGTTATATGTGATCGAAAAGGTTTTTGGTTAAAGCCACATTGCGATATAAAAGAAAAGCTTATTTCATGCTTACTTTTCGTAAATAAGTTTAATGAAAATGAGGATTTGGGAACTGATTTTTATGATAGCGAATTAAAAAAAGTTAAAACACTACCCTACAGAGATAATTATGGGTATTTTTTTTCAAGTGGTCCAAATACTTGGCACGGAATGGAAAAAAAAGAAATTATTAAAGAAAGACGTTGTCTTCAAGTAAATTATGTTACATTTAAAACTGATTGGAAAGTTGAAAATTAAATTTCTTGCAAAGATTTGACTTCTATTTTTTTTGTTTTTAATGATTTAATAGCCTCCAAAAAAGCATAAGCAGTTGACATATTTGTACAATAAGGAACTTTATTTATTAAAGTTGATCTTCTTAAAGATGTAGAATCTTGAATACGATAAGCACGTTTTCCACCTCCAGTATTAATTACTAATGCAATTTTTTTCGAATTTAGTACATCAATGATATGTGGGGAGCCTCCACTAACCTTATTTATTTTTTTACACTTAATGCCATTTTTAATAATTCTATTTGCAGTTCCTTCTGTTCCACATAATGTAAAACCTAATTTTACTAATTGTTTTGCTAAATCTACCCCTTCATTTTTATGTCTATCTTTTAGAGAAATAAATGCCATTCCCTTAGTCGGTAAAGAATTTTGTGAAGCCATTTGGCTTTTGGCATATGCTAAACCAAAGTCTTTATCTATTCCCATTACTTCTCCTGTTGATTTCATTTCCGGTCCTAACAAAACATCGACATTTGGAAATTTATTAAATGGGAAAACAGCCTCTTTGACTGCAAATATATTTTTATTTTTATTTTTTAAATTAAATTTTTTCAATTTTTCTCCTGCCATTATTCTTGAGGCAATTTTTGCTAGAGGGATTCCCTTAGCTTTAGATACAAAAGGTACAGTTCTACTTGCCCTAGGATTAACTTCAATAATATAAATTTCATCATTTTTAATTGCAAACTGGACGTTCATAAAACCTTTTACTTTTAAAGCTAACGCTAATTTTTTAGTTTGATTATTAATTTCATCAATTAATTCTTTCTTAATGGCTATTGGAGGTATGCAGCATGCAGAATCTCCAGAATGAATTCCAGCTTCTTCAATATGTTGCATAACTCCAGCAACAAAAACTTCCTTACCATCAGATATCGCATCAACATCGACTTCCATTGCGTTATTAATAAACCTATCAATTAAAATTGGATTATTTTCTGCAGCTTTAAATGCTTCTTGAACAAAATCTTTTAGTTGGTTTTTTTCATGAACTATTTCCATGGCTCTACCTCCTAATACATAAGAAGGTCGTACAACAAGCGGCAAACCAATATTAGATGCTATTTTTATGGCCTCACTATATGTTTTAGCTATTCCACTATCTGCTTGTTTTAATTTTAATTTAATTAAAAGTTTTCTAAATCTGTCTCTGTCCTCAGCTAAATCTATTGATGAATATTGAGTACCTATAATTGGTAAAGAATTATCATGAAGAAATTTTGCCAATTTAATAGGAGTTTGACCTCCGAATTGAGCAATTATACCTATTAAATTTCCTTTTGATTTTTCTTTTAAAATTATGTTGTGAACGTATTCTTCAATTAAAGGCTCAAAGTATAATCTGTCACTTGTATCATAATCAGTTGAAACAGTTTCTGGATTACAGTTAATCATTATTGTTTCGAACCCAGCTTCTTTTAAAGAGTAACTTGCTTGGCAACAACAGTAATCAAACTCAATTCCTTGTCCTATTCTATTTGGTCCACCACCCAGAATAATAATTTTATTTTTTTTAGAAGGATCAGCCTCACATTCCGTATTTAATGAAAAATTTCTTTGATATGTTGAGTACATGTATGGAGTAAAAGATTTAAATTCTGCAGCACATGTGTCTACTTTTTTAAACACAGGTAAAACTTTTAAAGCAATCCTTTTTCTTCTAACAATTTTCTCTTTTAAATTAGTTAGTTGAGATAATTTCTTATCAGAGAATCCTATTGATTTAATTCTATTAAATTCGTTAAAGTTTTTAGGTAGGCCTTTTTTAGAGATTTTATTTTCTTCGTCTACAATCTCTTTAATTTGCTCTAAGAACCAAGGATCTACTTTTGACAATTTGTGTATTTTTTTTAAATTAATTTTTTTGCGTATTGCTTCTGCAATTAATAAAATTTTATTTGGGATATTGATCTTAAGTTTTTTTTCGATATCACTCTTATTTAAATCGAAAATCCTATCTAAACCTGAAAAACCAATTTCTAAAGATATTAATGCTTTTTGAAGAGATTCTTTAAAGTTTCTTCCAATCGCCATTGCCTCACCAACTGATTTCATTGAAGTTCCTAATATTGCAGGTGAATTAGAGAATTTTTCAAAAGTAAATCTAGGAATTTTTGTAACCACATAATCTATAGTTGGTTCAAAAGATGCAGGGGTAACTTTGGTGATCTCATTTTTTAATTCATCAAGTGTGTAGCCAATAGCTAGTTTTGCTGCTACTTTTGCTATGGGAAAACCAGTTGCTTTTGACGCAAGTGCTGAAGATCTAGAAACTCTAGGATTCATTTCTATAATTACCATTCGTCCATTTTTTGGATTAATGGCGAACTGAACATTTGAACCTCCAGTTTCTACTCCAATTTTTCTTAAGCATGCAATGGAAGCATTTCTCATAACTTGATATTCTTTGTCTGTAAGAGTTAAAGCAGGCGCTATTGTAATAGAATCTCCTGTATGAATTCCCATTGGGTCTAAATTTTCAATAGAACATATAATGATGCAGTTATCTTTTCTGTCTCTAACAACTTCCATTTCAAATTCTTTCCAACCTTCCAAACACTCTTCTACCAGAACTTGATTTACTGGGGATGCATCAAGACCTTCCTTAACACGTTTAAAAAAATCTTTTTTAGTCTTGGCTATACCACTGCCAAGTCCACCAAGAGTAAATGCGGGCCTTATTATTGCCGGTAATCCAACTTTACTTAAAGATTTCTTAATTTGTTTAATATTGTTAACGATTTCTGATTTTGGAAGATTTAATCCAATATCGCTCATATTTTTTCTAAATTTTTTTCTATCCTCTGCATTAGAAATAGCTTTTGAATTTGCTCCAATTAGTTCAATTTTATATTTTTTAAGTAATCCAATTTTTTCTGCTTTGATTGCTAAATTCAGTGCTGTTTGTCCTCCCATTGTAGGTAAAATTGCATCAGGTTTTTCTTTTAATAAAATTTTTTCTAAAATATCTATTGTTATTGGTTCAACGTAGGTTTTATCTGCAACACCAGGGTCAGTCATAATTGTTGCAGGATTTGAGTTTATTAATATTACCTTATAACCTTCATCTTTTAATGCTTTGCATGCTTGAGTGCCAGAGTAATCAAACTCACAAGCTTGACCAATAATTATTGGTCCAGCTCCTACAACTAAAATTTTTTTAATATCTTTTCTTTTTGGCATATTTTTTTACTAATTTAATAAATTGATTAAATAAATAATGACTATCTTGAGGTCCAGGATTTGATTCTGGATGATATTGAACAGAAAAGACAGGTTTATTTTTTAATTTTATTCCTTCTACAGAATTGTCAAATAAAGATTTATGAGTCATCTCAACATCTTTTGGCAAGCTTTCTTTAACTACTTCAAAACCATGATTTTGACTTGTTATCTCAACTTTACTATTAATTAGATTTTTTACTGGATGATTTGCACCTCTGTGACCCAATTTCATTTTTTTTGTTTTTCCTTTAAGTGCTAAAGCCAACAATTGATGACCAAGACATATTCCAAAAACTGGAATTTTTATTTTAATTAATTTTTGAATTATATTTATTGCATATTTTCCTGTTGCAGCAGGATCCCCAGGGCCGTTTGATAAAAAAATACCATCAGGTTTTAATTTAATAATTTCATTAGCTTCAAGATTACAAGGAACTACAATTACTTCACAATTAAAATTTGAAAAATATCTTAAAATATTTTTTTTAATTCCATAATCAATTGCAATAATTTTATATTTTTTCTTTTTATTTTTTTCAAAACCTTTTTCTTTTTCCCAAGTTTTGAAGCCTTTCCATATGTATTTTTTTTTGGTTGTAACTATTTTTGCTAAATCAAGGCCATTTAGTCCTGGCCATTTAATAGAATTATTAGTTAATTTTTTTAAATTAAAATTCCCTTTGTTATTATTAGAGATAGTGCCTTTAGGTGCTCCTTTATCTCTTATAAAATTAGTTAAGCTTCTAGTGTCTAGACCTGTTATTCCTACTATCTTATTTTTTTTTAACCAACTATCCAGTTTTTTTAAAGATCTGTAGTTTGATGGATTAGTTATTTCTGTATT
>CACKXS010000016.1 GCA_902604305.1 uncultured Pelagibacteraceae bacterium | reverse complement strand
AAAAAATCCAGATTCTGATTTTTTAAGTGGTGGTACGGATTTATCATTGAAAGTCACTAAAGATAGACAAGAAATAAAAAAAATTATTAATTTAAACAACATAAAAGAGCTTAATTTTATTAAAATAAAAAATAATGAAATTATTTTTGGCTCCACAACTCCTCTTATAGAGGTTGAAAAATTTATTTTAAAATTTTATCCAGACTTTAATAATATATTAAGAAGATATGGTTCTGTTCAAATAAGAAATGTTGGAACAATAGGTGGAAATATAGCCACTGCTTCCCCAATAGGAGACACTTTACCTTTACTTTTATCTTTGAATGCAAAAATAATAATTCAAACAAAAAAAGGTAATAAGCAAATTTTGCTTAATAACTTTTTCATCAAATATAGAAAAACAAAATTAAAAAAGGGGGAATTCATAAAATCTATTATTATTCCTATTTTTAAAAACCATAATTTTAAGGCCTATAAAATATCAAAAAGATTTGATGACGATATCTCATCTGTTTGTGCTTCTTTCAACTTCAAAATTAAAGATCAAAGAATTCAAGATGTAGCTATTGCTTATGGAGGTATGGCAGAAATTCCAAAAAGAGCAAAGAATTGTGAGAATTTTTTAAAAAATTCAAAGTTTTCAGAAGGCATATTTGAAAAAGCAAAAAATTTATTAAAAAGAGATTTTAACCCTATTTCTGACATGAGGGCCTCAAAACAATATAGATTAGAAGTTGCTGAAAATTTATTATTAAAATTTTTTATAGAAACTAAAACAAAAAAATTATTTAGAGTTTACCAATGAAAAATAGTGATAATTATATAAGTGAAATAAGACCCCATGATAGCGCATATAAGCATGTCAGTGGTACTGCTGAGTATACTGATGATATTAAGGAACCATATGACACTCTTTTTGGAGCAATAGGTTGGAGTAAAAAAGCTTATGCAAAAATAAAAAAAATTGATTTAAGCGAAGTAATTAGGAGTGAAGGTGTAGTTTCAGTAGTTAATTATTTAGATATACCTGGACGTAACGATGTTGGTCCAGTTTTTGATGGTGATACAATTTTTGTAAAAGATAAAGTCGAGTTTTTTGGACAACCAATATTTGCAGTTGCAGCAACAAGTATTGAACTAGCAAGAAAAGCAGTCTTAAAAGCTAATATAAATTATATAGAATATAAACCAACTGTAACTCTTAAAGACTCATTAAATAAAAAAAATTTACTTTTTGACGTAAGAAAAATTAATAAAGGCAATGCTCAAAAAAAAATTTTGAAATCAAAAAATATTTTAAAAGGAAATTTTACCACGGGTAGCCAAGAACATTTTTATCTAGAAGGTCAGGTTGCGTTTGTAATCCCTAAAGAGGATAATGAAATGATAGTTTATAGCTCGACTCAACATCCATCTGAAACACAACATCTCATTGGAAAAATGCTTAATCAAAAAAGTAATTCTATTACTGTTCTTGTTAGAAGAATAGGAGGAGGTTTTGGAGGAAAAGAAACAAATTTTATGACTGCAGCTATATGTTCACTTCTAGCTCATAAGACAAAAAAACCAGTTAAACTGAGATTAGATAGAGATGATGATATTATTTTAACTGGTAAGAGACATGAATTTTTTTCAGATTATGAAGTTGGATTTGATGACAAAGGAATAATTCAAGGACTTAAAGTAAAATTAGCTTCCAAATGTGGGATGTCGCCAGATTTATCCTATGCAATAAATGAGCGAGCGCTACTCCACATAGATAACGCATATTTTTTATCAGACCTGAAAGTAGAAAATTACCTTTGTAAAACAAATACATCGACATCTACAGCTTTTAGAGGTTTTGGTGGCAATCAAGGAATGATGGCTATTGAAAATATCATAGACAACATATCTAGATTTTTAAATAAGGATCCTTTGGAAGTTAGAAAAAATAATTTTTATCAAAAAAATAAAAAAAATATCACTCACTACGGTATGAAAATTCAAGATAATATAATTAATGAACTATTTGAAAAGTTAGTACGAGATGCAAAATATTTAAAAAGAAAAAATGAAATTAAAAAATTTAATATTAAAAACAAAATAAAAAAAAAAGGAATTGCAATTACACCTGTAAAATTTGGAATATCTTTTACAACAATACATTTAAACCAAGCAGGTGCTTTGGTTCATCTTTATACTGATGGAAGTGTCTATTTAAATCATGGTGGGATAGAAATGGGCCAAGGTACCCATACAAAAATTGCACAGGTTGTAGCAAATTCATTGGGATTACCATATGAAAAGGTAAAAATTTCATCAACAAATACTACGAAGGTACCAAATACTTCAGCAAGTGCCGCTTCCTCAACTACTGACTTAAATGCAGCTGCCGCTCTTAATGCTACGTCTAAGATAAAAAAAAATTTAAAAAAATTTATTAAGGATAAATATAATATTTTTACCAAAGAAGAGCCAATATATAAAAATGAGTTTATTATATTTGGAAATAGATCTTTTGAATTTAAAAAAATTGTAATGGAGGCGTACTTAAATCGGGTTTCACTTTCATCTTCGGGTTTTTATTCAACTCCAAAAATTAAGTTTAATAAAAAAAAGTTTACTGGAAGACCATTTTATTATTTTTGTTATGGAGCAGCAGTGTCAGAGGTTACAATTGACACTTTAACAGGTGAAAATATTTTAGAAAGAGTTGATATATTACATGATGCAGGAAATGCAATAAATCCGGCAATTGAATTTGGACAGATTGAGGGAGGATTTGTACAAGGCCAAGGATGGTTAACTATGGAGGAAGTAAAATGGAATGATAATGGAAAGATAACTACTTTTTCTCCTTCGACTTATAAAATTCCAGCAGTAAGTGATATGCCAAAAAAATTTAATGTAGAAATTTATAAAGAAGGAAAAAATGTTGAAAATGTTGTTAATAAATCAAAAACAACAGGTGAACCACCTTTGATGCTTGCTATGAGCGTATTTTTTGCAATTAAAGACGCAATATCATCTGTGTCAAATTATAAAAAAATACCAAAATTAGACGCTCCAGCTACAGCTGAAAATATATTGTTAAGCATTAAAGAACTTAAAAAAAATTAATTATGAGCCAAAAAAATATTTTTATGATGAGAGCAATTGAGCTTTCAATCGAAAGTGCAAAATCCAAGGGCGGCCCATTTGGCTCTGTTATTGTAAAAAATAATAAGATTATTGCAGAAGGTTCTAATAAAGTAACAATGAATAATGATCCAACTGCACATGGGGAAATTGTTGCAATTAGAGAGGCATGCCAAAAATTGAATACTTTTGATCTTTCTGGATGTGATTTATATTCAAGCTGTGAACCATGTCCAATGTGTTTATCTGCAATATATTGGTCCAGAATTAAAAATGTTTTTTATGCAAACACCAGAATAGACGCTAAGGCCATAGATTTCGATGATTCATTTATTTATTCTGAGATTAATAAAAATTTAGAAAATAGAAAAATTAAAATGTATCAAATGCATAGAGATGAAGCTTTAGAAGCATTTAAAATTTGGGAAAATAAAGAAGACAAAATTAAATATTAATGGAAATTTTATCCTACTCAATGAAATGGTTTGAACTAACTTTAAGATGGGGCCATGTGCTATTTGCGATATTATGGGTAGGAAATAGTTTTTTATTTAATTATTTAGATAACAAGCTTAATAAAAATGTTTCAAGTAGAGATATTGATGCTGAAGGATATTTAATGCATTCTGGATATTATTATAAGTTAACAAGATTAAAAAGCTCTCCACCAATTAATTATTTGAGAAGTTTAGTTATTTTTAAATGGCAAAGTTATCTAACATTTATTACTGGAATTTTATTACTTGCTGTCATTTATTACTATAGACCTGAAATATTAATGGTTGATAAAAAAGTTTTAAATATGCTTCCTTCAACTGCGATAATACTTTCTATTCTTTCTTTAGTTGCGTCTTGGTTGATTTATGATTTTTTGTGTAAATCAAATCTAATAAAAAATGATATTTTATTTGTATCAACAATTTTTATTTTGCTTATTCTGTTATCATATGGATTTACTCAAATTTATGGCGCAAAATTTGCATTTTTAAGTGTTGGTTTAGTTATAGGCACAAATATGTTCGGAAATGTATTTACCGTAATTATTCCAAATCAAATGAACATAATTAATAGTAGCAAAAGAAATAAAAAATTTGATATGAGTTTATCTTTATCTGCCAAACAAAGGTCTATCCATAATAATTACTCAACTTTTTTAGTCTTATTTATCATGCTGTCGGGTCACTATAGCTTTATAGTTTATCATAAATATAACTGGTTAATTTTATGTGCTTTAGGAGTTATATCAGTCTTAGCCAGACATTATTTTAATTTAAGAGGAAGAAACATTCACAGGTTGTATATTTTAATAACATCTATTGCATCTTTAATTTTGCTTGCAGTTTTAATTTTAATTTTTAAAAGTTAAAATTATATAAATTATGTCAGAAAAATTAATTGTAAGCTGGGATCAATATAACGAGACTGTAGAAAAACTTGCAATTCAGATAGAAGAAAGTGGATACAAGCCAACAATTTTGATTGGTATCATGCGTGGAGCAGCACCTATGATAGATGTACTTAGCAGAGTATTTAAACTTAAATGCGCTTACCTAGCTGTTGAGTCTTATAGTGGAAAAGGAGTAGAGGATGAGCAGGGCGATATAGTATTTTCTAGAGAAATGAGTTCAATAGCACCAAATATGGGAGGCAGAATTCTACTTTGCGATGATTTATCTGACACAGGAATTACTTTTAACAAAAGTATAGACTGGTTAAGATCTTACGGACCTATAAAAGGAAAAATTGAAGATATTAAAACTGCTACACTTTGGAAAAAACAGAAATCATCATTTGAGCCTGATTTTTGCGCAGTAAAATTAAAAGATAATCCTTGGATAGTTCAACCATTCGAGATTTACGAAGAAATTAGAATTGAAGAAATAAAAAAGAAACACTTCAAATAAAAAAGGGCGACTTTAAAGTCGCCCCATTTCAAAACTTTTTAACTTTTTAACCTACCAAGAAACTAACTACGCTTAGTGCAGCAATAACCCATATTGCCGGACTAGTCTCATTAAATTTTCCAGTACAAATCTTAATTGCAGCATACGAAACAAATGCTAAAGCTATTCCATTAGAAATAGAATAAGTAAATGGCATTGCTATCATTGCGAGAACAGCAGGGCCTGCTTCTGCAGCATCATCCCAACTAATGTCTGTTATATTTCTCACAAACAGAGTTGCAATATAGATTAAAGCAGCAGCATCAACTTCTTTTGGAAGAGATGTTGCAAGTGGACTGAAGAATAAACATAACAAGAAACCAATTCCAATAACAAGCGAAGTCATTCCTGTTCTTCCTCCAACTTTTACTCCAGCAGCACTCTCAACATATGAAGTAACTGTAGAAGTACCCATTACAGCTCCTGCAACAGTTGATACACTGTCTGATAGCATTGCTTTTTCGATGTCTTTAATTTTTCCATCAGAACCAACTTTTCCAGCTACGTTTGCAACACTAGTTAATGTTCCAGCAGTATCAAAAAAGTCGATAAAAAATAATGTAAAAATTACTGTTACCATCGATGCGCTCAGCGCAGCACCTAAATCAAAAGTCATTAGATGTGTCATTGGTGGTGGAGAAGAAACAACTCCATTGAAGTTTCCTAATCCAGTTACCCAAGCTATTGCACTAAAGACAAGGATACCAATTATTATATTTCCTCTAATATTCATTTTTTCCATCACAATCATTGAAACAAATGCGCCCGCACCTAATAATAACATAGGGTTAGAAACATCGCCTAGTCTTACCAGTACAACAGGATCATCTGCGGTTAACCCCATAAGTTGAAAACCGATGATAGCAAGAAAAAGACCAATACCAGCTCCAATTCCAAGTTTTAAACTTTTTGGAATAGAGTTTATTAGCCAAGCTCTTAGTGGCGTTAATGAAATTATTAAGAAGACTACACCTGCAACCAAAACAGCACCAAGTGCCTCTGCTGGCGTATTTCCCATTCCCAAACAAACACCATATGCGATAAATGCATTTATCCCCATTCCTGGTGCAAGTCCAATGGGCCAAGTTTTAGCGTAAAATGCACAGATGAAACATGCTAAAGCTGCCGCTAAAGCTGTCGCTGTGAAAACACCGCCAAAATCAAACCCACCGTCGGCAAGTATGACAGGATTTAAAAACATTATGTAAGCCATTGTCAAGAACGTCGACACCCCTGCAGTGACTTCTGTTTTAAAATCTGTCTTATGTTTTTTATAGTTAAAGTAGTTATCTAACATTAGACCTCCATTTTCCCGTACAATATTTGATTCGAGTTAAAAAATCTTATCTAAGAATTTAAAAAAGCTTGATTTTGTTACTAATTAGAGATTATTTACAACTTAAAAGTTAATCTTTTGACACAATTCATTGATATATTTTTATTATGAAGTTTAGATTCGTTATAATTTTATTTTCAATTTTATTGCTTTCATCTGGTTGTCAGACCATAAAAAAAAAATCTGATGAAATTGCAGAGAAAGAAAATCAAAGATTTGGAGAGTTTGTTGGAAAACAAGTTAACGAACTTAGATTAGAGCTCGGAGCCCCTACAGAAGATTTTGTTAATGACTTAGGAAATGAAACTTTAGTTTACAAAACAAAAAAATATGGAATTCCATGTGAGAGAAAATTTGAAATAAATGCTACAGGAACAATTGTAGGATTTACTTCCAGTGGATGTATTTAAATAATTAAAGTTATAAATTTTTTGTTAAATTTTGCCTGATAAATCAAGCTATATATGCAAAAAAGATTAATTTATTTTACAATCATATATAATAAATATAACCTTTTCAAAAACATGGAGGAGGATATATGGCAAAGAAAAAAGTTTCTACTTCAGGAGCTGCTAATAAAAAATTGCCACTCAATCAGTCAATACCCTTAGGTATTCAGCACGTATTTGCAATGTTTGCTGGGAACATAACTGTTCCACTAATTGTTGCTGGCGTTTTTGGAGTGACGACTGGAGAAAAGATTTTTTTAATTCAAATGGCATTGTTTGCTGCGGGAGTTGCAACAATAATACAAACAGTCGGTTATAAAGATATAGGTTCAAGACTACCAATAATACAAGGTACAAGTTTTGCTTTCATACCAATAATGCTACCATTCAAAGCTTTTGGTTTAGGAGCAATATTTACAGCTGCATTTATAGGAGGAATTTTTCAAATATGGATTGGAAAAATGTTAAAACCAATTCGTCATATGTTTCCTCCATTAGTAACTGGAATAGTTGTGTTAATGATTGGAATTAGTCTTCTTAAAGTTGGATTTAAATATGCTGGTGGTGGAGTATGGTTAATGAATAATAAACCAGAAATATTTGCTAATTGGCATCATTTAACAATAGCTGGTACAGTTTTAATAGTTGCACTTTTGGCAAATATTAAAGGAAAAGGAATGGCGTCTGCAGCCTCTATTCTAATTGGAATAGTAGCTGGGTTTATAGTTGCGGCTATGCTTGGAGAAGTTAGATGGGAAAAAATTGCAGCTGCTGACTGGTTTGCTTTACCAATGCCTTTACAATACGGAATAGACTTTGTATGGGGCGCTGTAATATTAATGTTATTTATGTCTATAGTAACAACAATTGAAACTATAGGTGACATTAGTGCTACAACAATGGGTGGAGCAAATAGAGAAGCTACCAACAAAGAACTTTCCGGAGGTATAATGGCCGATGGAGTTGGAACAGCTTTTGCATCAATTTTTAATGCTATGCCTAATACTTCTTATTCACAAAATGCGGGTTTAGTCGCATTCACTGGAGTAATTAGTAGACACGTTGGAACCGTTGCTGGTGTTATTTTAATTTTATTAGGTTTGTTTCCAAAACTTGGTGGAATTATTGCTGCAATGCCTGACTCAGTAATAGGTGGAGCGGCTATCATTATGTTTGGATTAATTGCTGGTGCTGGAATTAAACTAATTTCAAAATCAGAAATGAGCCAAAGAAACGTTTTAATTTTAGCGTTATCTTTATCTTTTGGAATAGGACTATACGCATTTCCGGAGTTTGTCGCTCATGTGCCAGATCTTGGAATTAAATTAGGGTTGCTATTAACAACTGGTTTAATACCTGCTGGACTATTGGCATTTATATTAAATGCTACATTGCCTAATAAAAAATAAATTATTTTAAAACTTGTGGGGAGAAATCCCCACAAGCAAGGTTTAGTACTTATTTAATTTCAATAAGTTTTTTCTTTTTGTACTCTGGTACAATTCTTTCACAAGTTATTGTCAAAAGACCATCTTTAAGCTCAGCACCACCTACTTTTACATCATCTGCAATTGTAAATGATCTAGCAAATTGTCTTTGAGAAATACCCTTATGAATAATCTCACCATCTTCATTTTTATCTTCAGACTTATTAACTTGTTTTGTTCTTACAGTTAATAAATTGTCTTCAAATTCAACCTCAACATCCTTTTTGTTAAAACCGGCAAGAGCAACTTCTATTGCATATTTGTCCTTTCCAGCTTTTCTTATGTTGTATGGTGGATAGTTTGATTGCATGCTCAAACCTCCATTGCCCAACATACTTTCAAATTGGTCAAACATATCGTCAAAACCAATTGAAAAAGGTCTTAATGAGTTGAATATAGATAGATCCTTACTTGTCATTATATCCTCCTTTGTTAGCAAGGTTATTTAATGCAAGCCCCATTAGGCGACTTACGAAATTTATATGGGTATTAATTTTATATTTTCAAGAAATTTGATTTGAAATTTTTAGTGCAAATGCATAATCAATAGCAATTTCCTCTATAGCGCCATCTCTTCCAGATTTTCCACCATGACCTGCGTTCATTTCAGTTTTTAATAATAATAAATTATTGTCAGTTTTATAATCTCTTAATTTTGCAGTAAATTTTGCTGGTTCATCAAACAAAACTCTATTATCACTTAAACTAGTTGTAATTAATATGTGAGGATAATCCATTTTTTTTATATTGTTATAAGGTGCGTAGGAATAAATATAATCAAAGTGTTCTTTGTTATCCTTAGCATTACCAAATTCATCAAATTCTCCAACAGTTAATGGCAAAGAATGGTCTAAATTTGTAGTCAAAGAATCTACAAAAGGAACAGCCATTATAATTCCCAAAAATAATTCAGGTGATTGATTTACTACTGCACCCATCAGCAATCCACCAGCAGAACCTCCCATTCCGATTATTTTTCCTTTAGAAGTGTATTTTTTTTCAATTAAATATTTACCAACAGCAATATAGTCTTCAAAAGTGTTTTTTTTGTTTAAAAGCTTTCCTTCTTTCCACCATTTCATTCCCCTTTCCATTCCACCTCTAATATGTGCAGTAACCCAAATAATATCTCTATCAATTAAACTTAATCTTGTTGATGAAAATGTTGGGGACATTGAGTTACCATAAGATCCATATCCATATAATAATAAGTTTGAAGAGCCATCGATTTTAGTTTTTTTATGTCTTGTTATAGTTATTGGGACCATTCTTCCATCATGAGAGGTACATTCTAATCTTTCAACAATATAATCATCAGGGTTGTGACCTGAGGGAATTTCTTGTTCTTTTACTAACTTTTTGTCTTTAGTTTTCAAATTATATAGATATGTCCTTCCTGGCGTTTTAGGAGACGAATAAGACAAATATACTAAATCAGTATTTTTATCTTTTTGAGTTGGAGATATTCCTGGAACTATAACTTTTTCATCAGTAAAAATTAATTCTTCCTCTTTATTTTTTTTCAGATCTTTTACAAATAGTTTTCCTAGTGCATTAGAAGTTTCAGCTCTAATTATCCAATCATTCATAAATGCTAGTCCACCAATTAAAACCTCATTTTTTGCAGCTATATATTCTTCCCAATTTTGTTTTGATAAATCTTTACATCTATCAATTTTAAAGTCTTCAGCATTTTCATTGGTATGATTATAAAAATAACCATCCCAAGAACTTACCGAGTAAATAATTCCTCTTTTTCTCTTCTTAATTAATTTTGGATTTGGATTTTCTTCATCTACACCAAAATAATATTGTTCAGATGTATTGTGATCTGATGTTGAAATAAAAAAATATTTTTCATCAGCACTTAAACCAATGCCCACAGTAAATGCTTCACTTTTTTCTTCAAATATTAGTTGATCATCTTTGACAGGGGTTCCTAATTTATGTCTATAAATCGTTCTTGGTCTATGAAATTTATCTAGTTTTGAATAAAAAATATACTTATCATCTAAACTAAAAGTTAATGCTCCACTAGTTTCTTCTATTTTTTCAGTTATCAATTTGTTAGATGAAATATCCCTAATATAAATTGTATAGTACTCTGAACCCTTTAAATCTAGAGAGTAACCTAAATATTTATCATTAAAACTAACTTCTAAATCTCCAACACCAAAATATTCTGTATTTAATTTTTCTTTTTCCTTATCTCCATTCCATATTTCTTCAGTTTCATTTGTTCCAATTTTTTTTCTTAATTTAATAGAGTAATTTCCTTTCGTTGTTGTTTTTGTCCAGTATTCATAATGAGTATCTTTATAAGGTAGAGATTCATCATCTAATTTAATCCTTCCTTTTATTTCATTAAATAATTCTTTTTGAACATCCTGGGTGTCTTTGAGATGATATTCAGTATACTTATTTTCTTCTTCTAAATAACTTCTAACTTGAGGGATCAATTTTGAACTATCTCTTAAAACCTCAAGAATATTTGATTGATGTACCCAACTATAATTATCTTCCCAATTGACATTGTGACAAGATTTTAATTCGGGTTTTTTTTCTAATTGTGGTATTTTCATAAAAAATTTTGATATATGAACATTATAATTTATGCACTTATTATTTCAGTCGTTAGTTATATTCTGCTAAGACTAATTGCAAGTACTTCAGCAAAAAAAATTTCAAAAACTGTACGTTTTATTATTTTTATAACATCTATTTTATTAGCTTTACTATTTGCATTTGGAGGAAGACTTTTACTTTCTCTTCCCTTGATACTTTTAAGTCTTGGAATAATTAAACTTAAAGGTTTAACCTTGTATCAACTAATAGGTTTATTTAGATTAATTCAAACATTAAGAAATTCAGGAAGATTTTCTTTCAACAAAAGTAATTCAAATATTTCAACCTTATCTGTTGAAGAAGCTTATAAAGTTTTAAATTTAGATAGAAATAATAAAATTACAAAAGAAGACGTTCAAAAAGCATACTTAAAAATTCAAAAAAAAATTCACCCTGATGTTTCCCCAGAAACTTCTCGATTATCAACTATTGTTAATGAAGCCAAAGAAGTTGTATTGAAAGATTTAAGTTAATTTAAGATTTCTTTAAATATTTTAAATATTTTTTCAGGATTTATTCTTTCCTTGCCTAAAGTATCATGAGTAACTGTTTCTTCCCCGTCAGGAATTATTGGATACATGTTGGGACTATAACTTCCATACATTAAGGGCGTATCTGAAAGTAGTACAATCGTAGGCACATCCAAGGCTGCTGATAAATGACTAAAACTAGAATCGTTACATATTGCAACAGTGCAATTTTTTATTATTGGAAGAGTTTCTTTAATTTTAATTTTGTTTAAGGTTACACATCTTTCTTTAAATTCAGAATTTAATATTTCATTCAAAATATTTTGTTCTTCTTGATTTGTACCAGTTGCCAAAAAAAATTTACAATCATGTTCTTTCATTGACATTTTCATAAAGTTTAAGAATTTATAAGCAGGTATTCTTTTGGTTGGTCCCGATCCTCCAATACCAAGCAGTATATTAGTTTGACTAGATCTTATGCTATATTTATTCTTTGCATTTTCTATTAAAGAATTTTCTACTTCAATTACAGGGTTGCTATCAATATCCATATTTAATTCTTTTTTTATAAAACTTTGTGCAGTTTTAATTAAGTGTTGTTGTTTTTTCTGAAATAATGGGTATTGGAGTATTTCTTTAATACCCGCTGCTTTACATATTAAACGAAACCTTAAAGATGAATTAAATATAAAAACTTTATCAAAGCTATATTTTTTTAGGTCATTAGCAAGGTTAAAAGAACCAATTATTCCATCATGATGACTATTATCATTTTTTCTCTCGAGTATTAAAATTTTTTCAATGAATTTATTTTTTTCAAGATATTCTGAAGCTTTAGAATTTTCTTTAACTAAAATACTTACTGGACAATTAAATTTTTTTGAGATTGCTTCAATAAATGGTAAAAAAATTACCATATCCCCAATACCCATTCTATTTTGTATTGCTAATATCTTCATTTAACTACTTTATAATCTTTACTATATTTTTTTTTTATATAAATTTTATTTATGGGAAAAATTAAAGGCATTTATGCGGCCACATTATCAATTTTAAATGAGGATTTATCTCTAAATGTTGAAAAAACCATTCTTCACGCAGAAAATATAATAAATCAAGGATGCCACGGAGTAGCGTTTTTTGGAAGTACTGGACAGTCTCAGTTGATTTCAGTTAGTGAAAAAATAAATTTATTAAATTCAATTTCAACCAATAAATATAAGGACAAGTTTATAATTGGAACAGGATTAAATTCTTTAGTTGAAACTATAAACTTAATGAAAATCTCTGTATCACTAAATTTCAATAAATTTTTAATAATGCCACCTGCATATTATAAGTATGGAGATAAAGAAGTAATAAGCTTTTACAAAAAAATTGTAGAACAAGTACCGGATGCAGAAATTATTTTATATAATTTCGAAAAGTTAAGTGGTTATAAGTTTAGTATTAATTGCGTGGAGGAATTAGCTAAAAAATTTCCTAGACAAATAGTTGGAGTTAAAGATAGTTCGTATAATTTATTTGAAAATCTAAAAATAGATAATTTTTCAGTTTTACCAGGTTCTGAAAATAAATTACTTAAAGGACTTCAATTAGGTTGTGATGGAATAATAACCGCGACATGTAATATAACTGCAACTTTGGCAAGAAAAGTTTATGAAGATTTTATTCAAAATAAAGATCAAACTTCAAATGAAAAACTTTGTAAAGTAAGAACTATATTTGACAGATATAATTTAATATCTGCAATTCACTCTTTAATGGAAAAAGTAGATAAATCATATAGTAATATTTTACCCCCATTAAGTATTCTTGATAATAAAGAGTGCCAAAAATTAATTGAAGATTTAAAAAAAATAGATTTTAATTATAAAAATTAAAAAGTATCAAAAATGCAATTATTAGATTTTTTAAGGAAATTAATTAAAGATGATGGATTTGAATTGGTAGACGCAAATTCAAAATCATACATAATTGGAAAGCCAAAAAATGAAAATCCTATAAGGCTTAAGATTTTAGACAAATCATTACATTGGAAGCTCTTAATAAATCCAGATTTATATTTAGGAGAAGGTTATATGAACGGTTCAATTATAATTGAAAATGGAACCTTGACTGATTTTTTAAATATTGCACTCAAAAATGTTGGGAGACAACCAACTAACACAATAACAAATATATTAGGAAGATTTAGGAGAATTTATAGATATTTAACAAACTTTAATTTAATCGGAAAATCAAAAGAAAATGTTGCTCATCATTATGATATTTCAGAAAAGTTTTATGATTTATTTCTTGATGAGAAAAGACAGTACTCATGTGCATATTTTAAAAATGAAGATGATACACTTGAGGAAGCTCAAAATAATAAAATAGATCATATAATTAAAAAATTAAATCTTAAACCCAATCAGAGAGTATTAGATATAGGATGTGGATGGGGAACTCTTGCAATTGATATTGCAAAAAAAACTCAATGCGAGGTTGTTGGAATTACATTATCAGAAAATCAATTAGAGTATGCAAAACGAAAAGCTAAAAAAATGAATTTAGAAAATCAAGTAGAGTTTAGACTTGCAGACTACAGGCAACTCAATGAAAAATTTGATCGTGTTGTAAGCGTTGGAATGTTTGAGCATGTTGGAAGAAAATTTTATAAAAAGTATTTTAGTAAAGTTTTTGATTTTTTAAACGAAGATGGTGTTGCTTTAATTCATACAATTGGTTCAATAAATCCTCCAAGAGGACCCCAACCATGGATTACTAAATATATATTTCCAGGAGGTTATACTCCTAGCTTAAGTGAAGTATCATTACCCATTGAAGAATCTGGTTTAATTGTATCTGATTTAGAAGTTTTGAGAACTCACTACCAACATACACTAAGAAATTGGAAAGAAAGATTTATTTCTAAAAAAGGAGAGGTTTTAGAGATGTTTGATGAAAAATTTTTTAGAATGTGGGAATTTTACTTAGTTGGTTGCGAAATGGCCTTTAAATGGAGCGATCAGGTTGTATTTCAGTTTCAATTAACAAAAAAACTTAAAGCAACTCCTATAACAAGAGACTATATTTATTAATTGTTTATTGATAAATCATAATCAATCCAAATGAAAAAAAAGAAAAAAAAAGTCAGAAAAGCTAAAAAAATAAAAAAAAAAACGATAACAAGAAAAAAATTATCGAAAAAAAAAATTAAAAAAAAATTAAAAAAAAAAATAAAAAATTTAGCAACAATGAATTTATTAAAATAAAAAAAAAGATTAATTTTGATTTAACTAAAGATCAATTAAATGCATTAGATCAAATTAATAATGATTTAAAATCAAATCAAAAAATGTTTAGATTGTTACAAGGTGATGTGGGTAGTGGAAAAACTATAGTAGCGCTAATAAGTTCAATCAATGTTATTTCATGCGGCTTTCAGGTATGCTTTATGGCGCCAACAGAAATACTAGCTAGGCAACACTATAATCTTGCACGTAAACTGTTTGATAAAAATGTTAATATAAAGCTTTTAACAGGTAAAACAGATTATAAAGATAGAAAAAAAATACTTGTTGATTTAAATAATAATAAAATTAATTTTTTAGTAGGTACACACTCCCTATTTCAAGAGAAAATTAAATATAATAATCTTGGATTAATAATTATTGATGAACAGCATAAATTTGGCGTTAAACAAAGAAAGAAACTATCAGACAAGGGAGGTAATAATTGCGATGTATTAGTTATGTCAGCCACTCCCATACCCAGAACTATGATTATGACTGTTTTTGGAGATATGGATATATCATTAATAAGAAGTAAACCAAAAAATAGAAAAGAAATAAAAACATATAGTAAGTTAGATAGTAAAATAGAAGAAGTAATTAAATTTATAAAAAAACAAATTAGTGAAAAAAACCAAGTTTTTTGGGTGTGCCCATTGATTGAAGAATCCAAAAAAATTGATCATCAATCTTCAGTAAAAAGATACGAAAGTCTTAAAAAAATATTTAAAGATAAAGTTGGAATTTTACATGGTGCACTTAATAAAGATGAAAAAAATAAAATTTTACTAAATTTTTTACGTAAAAAAATAGACATTTTAGTATCAACTACCGTTATTGAGGTTGGAATTGATTTCCCTAATGCGAATATAATAATTATTGAAAACGCTAATAAGTTCGGACTCTCTCAGCTACATCAATTAAGGGGTCGTGTTGGTCGGGGGAATAAAG
>CACKXS010000015.1 GCA_902604305.1 uncultured Pelagibacteraceae bacterium | reverse complement strand
ATAATATTTGCATCATAGAATTTGGTTCTAAAGACTCTGGAAGTATATATGTAAAAAACTTTTTATAAGCATATGTTAAAAATATTTCAGCAAATGCAATAACGTATCCACCTAGAAAAGCTCCAAAAGGATTTCCTATTCCACCAACAATTGCTGCTGCAAATATTGGCAACATGTTATTAAAATATACAAATGGTCTATAGCTTTTATCTAATCCATATAAAACTCCACCTATTGTTGCTAATATTCCGGCAATAATCCAAGTAATTAGTACAACTTTTTTTGGATCTATTCCTGACAGTAAAGCTAAATCTTCATTATCAGAATATGCTCTCATACTTGTTCCTGTCTTAGTTTTGTTTAAAAACCAAAACATTATAGAAACTGCAATCATAGTAATAACTATTGTTATCGCTTGTGTTGACTTAATAGTTAAACCTTCATTTAACCCTGTTATTTCTTTAAATTCTGAGGCTTTTAAAATAAATTTTTCTCCATCAAGAAAAGTTCTATCTGCAGGTCCAATTATGATCCTTATTATTGCTTGAGTAACAAACATTACTCCAACACTAACCATTGCTAGCTGAACTGGTGGGCTTTTTTTAATTCGATAATATTCAAATACAAATTTGTCTATGGATAGCATGTATAAAATCATCATAAAAGTCGCTAAAGGAATTGTAATTAATGCTGTTGGAAATATTCCAAGATTTATACCTAACGATTGAAAATAATAAGTAAGAAGAACTGCAAACATAGTTCCAAATGACATCATGTCTCCAGTCGCAAAATTTGCAAATCTCAATATTCCATAAATTAATGTTACAAAAATTGCTCCAAGAGCTAATTGTGATCCATAAGTTAAGGCTGGAATAATTGTGTAATTTAATAATACTATTATTGCATTTATAAAATCCATTTAAGCTCCTAAAAAAGACCTTCTAACTTCGGGATCATTAAGTAATTCATTTCCAGATCCTTCAAATTTATTTTCACCTGTAACTAATACATACCCTCGGTCAGAAATGCTCAATGCTTGCTTGGCATTTTGCTCTACCATTATTATTGCAACGTTCGTTTCTTTAACCTTAATTATATGTTCAAATAATTCGTCCATTACTATTGGGGAAACTCCTGCAGTTGGTTCATCTAACATTAAAACAGAAGGCCTTATCATTAACGCTCTACCGAGAGCTACTTGTTGTCTTTGGCCTCCAGATAATTCACCTACTTTTTGTGATTTCTTTTCATTTAAAATAGGAAATAATTCATAAATGTCCTCAATAACTTTATTAACATCATCTTCTCTTAAAAAAGCTCCAACCTCTAAATTTTCTCTTACAGTTAGATCAGCAAACACATTTCTAGTTTGTGGAACAAATGATATTCCAGCTTTAACTCTATCTTGTGGAGACAAACTAGAAATATCTTTTCCATCCATTAAAACAGATCCTGATTTTAAATTTAATAATCCCAACATGGCTTTCATCGCTGTAGATTTACCAGCACCATTAGGTCCAAGTATTGCGACTATCTCTCCTCTATCAGCGTTTATTGAACATGAGCTTATAATGTCTGGTCCACTACCATATCCTGCTGTCATTTTATTACCTTCAAAAAAAGCCATCAGTTTTTTTCTCCTTGCTTTGCGCTTCCACGACCTAAATAACTTTCAATAACCTTTTCATTTTTCTTAACTTCTTCTGGTGTCCCTTGAAATAGTACTGACCCTTCAGCCATAACAATTACTGGATCACACATTCTGCTTATAAAATCCATATCATGTTCGATCATGCAAAATGTATAGCCCTTTTCTTTATTTAATCTCAAAATTGCAGTTCCAATATCTTTTAACAATGTTCTGTTAACTCCAGCGCCAACTTCATCGAGTAAGACTATTTTTGCATCAACCATCATAGTTCTTCCAAGTTCAAGTAATTTTTTTTGACCACCAGATAAATTTCCAGCTAATTCATTTGCTAAATGTTTTAAATTTAAAAAATCAATAACTTCATAAGCCTTTTGTTTTACAATTTCTTCCTCTTGTTTTACTAATTTTGGTTTTAATAACGCTGTCATTAGTTTTTCACCGGATTGGTTTCCTGGAACCATCATTAGGTTTTCTAAAACAGTTAAATTTGTAAATTCATGAGCAATTTGAAAGGTTCTCAGTATACCTTTTGAGAATAGTTCATAAGATGGAATTGAGGTAATATCTTCGTTGTTAAATATAACTTTACCAGAACTAGGTTTTAAATTTCCAGCTATTAAATTAAATAAAGTTGTTTTACCGGATCCATTTGGTCCAATAATTCCTGTTATTGAACCTTTTTTAATTTGTAAAGAGCAGCTTGATACTGCTGCTAATCCTCCAAAATATTTTGAAAGATTGTCTATTTGCAGAATATTTGTATCTAACTGCATTAAAAATTATACTTTGTTTAATCTTTTAAGAATACTATTTAATGTTTTTTCTGTTGATCTATAGAAGCCAGCTTTTCTTAGCTCTTTGACTCCTTGTTCGTTAAGTCCTTTTGAAGTTTGAGATTCTTTTACTAAATATTTTAAGTCTTTATTAGAATTAACAACAGCATCTTCTGATAGTGCTACAAAAAGTGAAGTAACATATTTTTGTGCTTTATCTCTTTTAACTCCACGTTTGACTAGCCAATTAGATATAGTACTTAATAATTCATAAAATGGAGCCATCATTCCTGAGGTAGACCAAAAATTTTTTGACAATTTTTCATTATTAATTTCAACAGTTGTTCCAATTTTATCAAAAAAATTTTTGACTTTCTTGTTTGGTGGAAATAATGGAACTGGACCTTTTTTTAATGAAATTGGAGGAAGAGGTATGGCTCTTACTATTGTTGTTTTTACCTTAACAGCCTTCTTTAGTTGAGGTAAAGTCATTGTTGAAATAAAACTAATAATTGTTTGGGTAGACTTAAATTTTAAATTTTTAATAATTTTTTGACCAACAGATGGTGTAACAGCTAAAAAAATCCAATTGCATGAATTAACTATCTCCTGATTATTTTTTGCAATTGAAACTTTTCTAAATTGTTTTTTAAGTTTTTTTGATATATTTCTATTTCTAGGTGATAAAATTATCTTTTTAAAATATATTTTAGATTTACATATTCCAGTAACCACTGATGATGTTATTTTTCCAGTTCCTATAAATCCTAGTTTCATAATCAAGAGATTATAGTTAATATCTTTTTTTTATATAGATAAAAAAAAAGCCCCTCAAAGAGGGGCTTTTTTTGAATTATTATTAGACTTACTTAAAAAGCTTTTCCAAAAGAAAGTTTAGCTACAACACCATCTAAACTATCCATTGTTATTTTTTGACTTCCTGAACTTGAAGTTAGTGATGCACTATCGAATTCAGAATATTGTCCTTCAACTCTAAAGAACATTCCGTTATCCAATACTTTGTCCATACCAACTGCCATCATGCTGCCGTCTACAGTAGTATTACCGTAAGTAGATCCTGTTCCTAAGCTTTCTTTCGTATTTAAATCAACAGAAAGAGTTCCAGCTTTTACATAGAAACTATCTAGCACTCTAACACCAAGATAAAAATTAGTTAAATTTTCAAACTCAACTTTTACAGTATTAGTTACTTGTGTGCTTGTAGCAGAAGTAGTTTTATCTCCAACAGTTGTTGAAGCTTCTTCAGTTTCAATTGCTCCTGGCATATAATCTACTCCAACGAATGCTGGTCCGAAACCTACTTCAGCAAAAACTGATGCATACGTTAGACCTAAGTACTCTGACTGAGTTTGACTTTCATCAAAGTCAGTAGTAGTTCCGTGCGTACCATTATCTAATTCAGTAGCAGTCGCCGCATATAATGCCGCGTTACCTGTAACCCCAAGTCTCGCCCCAACATCTGCAGATGCTGATGCAAACCAAAACATTGAAATAACAAGCCCGATTAATGTTTTTTTCATATTTATCCTATTAATAGTTAATTATTAATTTTTAATCCCTTTTCTTACCTTAACTAAATTAATTATACTAAAGTTTATTAATATATTAAGAGTTTTTTTAATGATTGTTGCTTAAATACAACAAAAAAAGCTTGTATTTACTTACTTTTTTAACATCTCCCTTGGGTTGAATTTATTATAGCTTAAAAAAACTTATTTAATATTTTTCTATTGTTAAATTTCAATAAATAAAATTTTAGATTCTCTATAAAATATCATTAAAAAAATTTGACTTAAATAATTAACCACCTAAAAAAAGACGACCAACATCAGGATTGTTAAGAAGATCATCGCCTTTTCCTGCAATAGCTGTTTGACCTGATACCAATACATATCCTATGTCAGCAAACTCTAGTCCTTTTTTTGCATTTTGCTCTACAAGAATTATTGTTTTTTTTTCATTTTTTTGGAGATCTTCTAAAATTTCAAAAACCATCTTAATATATCTTGGCTCCAAACCAATAGATGGTTCGTCAACCAATAAAATAGACGGTTTCATTACTAAAGCTCTAGAAATTTCTAATAATCTTCTTTCTCCACCGGATAAAACTTTTGCGGGTTGATTTCTTCTATTACCGAGTCTGTCATATTTTTTAAGAATTTTTTCTGCTTCTTCAAAAGATTCTTCTGTTTTTTCTTTAATATAGCCTCCCATTAATAAGTTTTCCTCTACGGTCATATCTGGAAAAACAGAATTATCTTGAAGTATATAAGCTATTCCTTGTGATTTTAATTTTTCAGCTGGTGTTAGATTGGTAATTTCTTTTCCATCTATTTCAATTTTTCCAGAAAAAATATTTGTAAATCCATAAATTGAGTGAAGAATAGTTGATTTGCCAGCCCCGTTAGGACCTATCAAACATAATGATTGTGCCTTACTAACATATAAATCTAGATTATGTAGAATTTCCATTTTCCCATACCCAGCCGATAAATTTGTGATTTTTAAATGCACATCTTTATTTGATAATTTTTTCAAATCTTCTGCGTTAGGTGCTTGTCCTAGAACTTCATATTGATTTGACATTATTGTGCTCCCAAATAAGCGTCGATTACTCTATTATCATTTTTTATTTCTTCTGGTGTTCCATTAGCTAACATTTTACCGTGAGCTAAACAAAAAATACTCTCTGCTAATTGCATGATTACTCTCATATTATGTTCAATTACAAGAAGAGTAATTCCAAAGTCTTGATTAACTTTTATAAGTCTATCAATAATTCCATTTATTAATGTAGGATTGATACCTGCCGTTGGTTCATCAAGTAGTAACATTTCTGGTTCATTCATTAATGCCATTGCTAGTTCTAATAACTTTTGTTGGCCAAAAGATAAGTCTCCTGCTCTTAACTTTCTTTTTTGATATAATCCAACAAAGTTTAGTAGGTTTTCAGCTTTTTCAGTTAAATTTTTAGGTATCTGCGAAAATATTTTTAATAAATTCTCATCGCTTGCTTTATGACTAATAAGCATATTTTCTATACAATTCAGTTTTCCATATATTCTTGTTTGTTGAAATGTTCTCAACAAACCAAGTTTTGCTATTACTGGTACAGGTAATTCTGAAACTTCTTTATCGTTAAATTTTATAGAGCCTTGATCTATAGGGTAAGTTCCAACAATAGAATTAAATAATGTAGTTTTTCCTGATCCATTAGGTCCAATTAATCCTACAATTTTTCCTTTCTCTACAGACATTGAAATATCAACATTTGCTTTTACTCCACCAAATGATTTACTTACGTTATTTACTTCTAAAATTTTCATTTAAGTTCTACCTGTGCCTTTCGGTCTGCCTCATCAATTACTTCTCCAAATCTTTCAGGATATTTTTCTCTTAACCAGCCCATTATTCCCTCTGGAAAATAAATTACTATTACTACAATTAAAACTCCAAGAGCAACGTATTGCCACCCAAGAAAGAAAGTCCAAAAACCTTCTTTAAATATATGAAATAAAGTTGCTCCAATAACCGGTCCCCACAAAGTTCCTTTGCCACCTAGTATTGCCATTAAAACCATAAATACTCCCATCTCTCTTCCGTCAAATGCAACATCGGTTGAGTCTATGTATCCGACAAGTCCTCCCATTATTCCACCTGCAAGCCCACAAAAAAATGCTGAAATCATCCAACCAATAATTTTATATTTCATTGTTTGAATTCCCATTGCTTCAGCTTTGTCTTCATTATCTCTTATCGCATTAAGAACTAATTTAAATCTGGTTGAGTAAATAGATTTTACAGCTAAAAATGTAAGCACAAGAGTAATAAAACTACAAAAATAAAAAAATTCACCTCTTGCTTCAAGGCCTCCTATATTTGGAAATGGAGGAGTTGTAAAACCTTGTCCTGCTCCAATAATTTCTATTCCACCTGAAATTTCACCAGCAGCAACACCTAAACCTAATGTACAAATAGCAAAATAATGTCCTCTTAATCCTAGAATTGAATATCCTATTAATCCTGCAACTATGGTTGGTACAATTGCGGCAACGGCTAATCCAACTCCAAAACCTTGAAAAAATTGAGCCGGAGTATGAACAAATGTTTTTTCTCCTCCACTTTCAGTCCACTCAGCTAAAGGAAAAAACATTCCTACTTGAACAGAAGCACAAAGATACATGCCGAGTCCATAGAATAAGATATTACCAAAGGAATTATATCCCATTTCTCCACCTTGAATATTCCAGGTTATTGAGAGAATTATTAAAACACAAAGAATTGATAACTGAACCTTAAATGCTGGAAAAACAAATGGAGCAGCTAAACCAAATATTAAAATTGATAGATAAATTATTAAATTTTTGTTTATCATTTTAAATACTCTCTTTTCTTAGAAAGTTTAAATCTTCTATAAACAAGAATTAAGACGAGTAGTAAAAATACCGATCCTATTCTAAATTCTGTTCCTAAAATATAATCTGCAAATTCTTCAAAAACACCAAGACCCATGCCAGAAATTGCTACACCTGGTAAGTTTCCAAGCCCTGCAACAATTACAATCATAAAAGATCTAATTGTATATGGTAATCCCATATAAGGATGTATCGTAAAAGTAATTGAAATAAGTGCACCTGCTACTCCACATAAAGCTGCATTTATTCCAAAAGTTGCCGCGTATACTTTCTCAGTATCAACGCCTAAAATCTTTGCTGCTCTTGCATTTTGTGCTGTTGCTCTAATTGCTCGTCCAAGTTTTGATTTCTTCATATAAACAACTAAACCAATTGCAAAAATAATACTTATTACTGCAGCAAATATTTTTGAATTAGGCAAAACTACAGAGTTATCAAATAGCATAGTTGTTCCATAACCAGAATTTGCAAGAACAACATCTGCTCCAAATGCAAAATTCATCAATTGCATAAAAAGAATGCTAATCCCGAATGTAGCTAAAATTGATATAAATAAATCTCTATCAACAACTTTATTAATAACTAATTTGTAAATTCCAATACCAACAAAATACATAATGATTGGTGAAACTATTACTCCCCATGCGGGATGTATTCCATAAAGGTACATAAAATATGCAATGTAACCACCAAGAATTACAAGATCACCTTGTGCAATATTAATTATGTTCATTACTCCCCATTGAAGAGCCATTCCATATGCGATTAAAGCAAATAGAATTCCAAGAAGAATCCCGTCCATCGATGCTTGGACCATTAAAATAGGAGCTTGAAAAATTAGTAAGTCCATAGAATTTTTATTAAAAAAAATGCCCCCTAAAATTCAGGGGGCATAAAATATTAGTTTTTATCTTTCAGACCACTTAGGTATTGGGTGAATTAACTTAGCAGAAGCCCACTTAAGAGGAGCAACAACTTTGTTTTCACATTTTCCAGAGCTATCACAGATAACTTGGAATAATACCATTGGTTTAGAAACGTTTTGACCACCTGGTGCAAATTTTATGTTTCCATAAAAAGTTTGCATATCAGTAGCAGCAAGAGCATCTCTTACTTTTTTCTGATCAAAAGAATTTGCTCTTTCAAAAGCATCTTTGAAAACCAATAAAGCTGCCGAAGATTCAGCTGCTTGGTATGGTGGTGCATATCCAAACATTTTAGTAAAGTCTGCATCATAAGTCATACCATCTTTAAACCACTTATCTTTGTAGGTTAAAGTTTTATGCCATTGAGAAGCACATAAAGCGTACTGAGAATTTTTACCATGTTGCTTAGATAGTTTTGCAGCATCGCAGTGTGTCATTGCAAGCATAGGAACATCAACTTTCATTTCAGCTATTTGTCTAATAGCAGTTAAAGCTCCTTTTGTATGACCAGAAACAACTAGAACATCTGGCTTAGCAACTTTAACCTTTGCCAAAGTAGCAGCCATATCATTAAGTTCTTTCGGTAACTTATCATCAATTATTATTTCAGATCCAGTTTCTTTAGCAGCATCCAAAATACCTAATCTAACGTCTTGAGAAAAGGCATCTTGCTCAAATGCTTGTGCAATTTTTACACCTTTTCCACCATTTAATTCAACAGCAGTTCTGATGGCTACATCCAAGTATAAGTTTGCTGGCGCAAGTACTGCAAATAAATATTTGTATCCTTTTGTAAACAAAGATCTAGATGCACCATTTGCTTCAACCATAGGCACTCCATATTTTTCAGTAACAGGTGCCATAGCTTTTGTTAAACCTGAGCTGTAAGGTCCAAGCATAAATTCTACTTTATCTTGGCTTATTAATCTTTCTGCAAGTTGAGCTGCTCTCTTAGGATTTGACTCGTCGTCGTAGTAAATAATATCAAATTTATAAGTTTTACCACCAACTTTAACACCACCCATACTATTAATTCTTTCAACAGCCATATTGTAACCGTTTTGAGTATGAACACCATTCGATGAATATTTTCCAGTAAGTGAAACAGCTGCACCTAAAATAATTTTATCCCCAACAACTTTTGCAAAAGAGATTGCTGAAGTTGATAATAAAAGTGCAATTGCAGAAACAAATGTAACTATATAGTTTTTTATTTTCATTTATTTCCTCTCTTTAATTAATTAAAGCTTAATTAAACAATTAATTAGTAAAAAAAACAATATGCTGTTTTTGTACTTAACCTTTGTAAAATATTAATATTGCTGAGTTATTGCTATTATTATTGCAATTATAATTAAAACACACGCTGAAATTGTGTTTATAGTTTTTGGATTTGCTTTTAACCAAACAATTAGTTTTTTTGCAAGAACTGCATACGCAACTAAAGATAAAAAGTCTAATACAACATAAGTTGTAATTAAAATTAAGAATTGAGCAATATAATTTGAATTAAAGTCAATAAACTGTGGAAAAATAAATGGAAAAAACATCCAAGCTTTAGGGCTTGTTCCAGCAACTATAAAACCATCTTTAAAAAAAGAAATAAAACTTTTTTTCACTATTTCATTTGAATTTATATTTTTTGGTTTGGAATTGTAAATGTCGTACGCAAGATAACTTATATAAATTACTCCAATCCATTTAAAAGTGCTCAAGAATAAAGGATGATCCGAAATGAAAGATCCAATAACAAATATCACCAGAGTTGCTTGAAAAATATTTGCAGTAACATCTCCTAGAGCAGTCCAAATACTTTTTTTAACTCCATAATTCATAGAGTAAGATATAATTACAATTCTAGGAGTCCCCGGAGTGATAAATAGAAAAAGTATTATTTGTAAAAATAAAAAATATTCAAGGGGAAGCATTTTAAGGATAGTCCTAAAAAACCGGGAGCTAAAGATGGCTAGATAGGACTATCTAAAGTGAATATACCACACCTTATTAAAATTGCATTAGGCATTTTTTTAATATTTATTAAAAAACTATGAAAAAAAGTCACAGGCCAGTAACTAGAGTAAAAAATCCTGAGCCAAAAACGGATAGTCCAGATTGGGTTATCTGGGCAGCCTGGGCTGACAGGATAACTTTTGAGGATATAAAAAAAAAGACTGGAAAATCAGAGTCAGAAGTTATCAAAATAATGAGAAAATCTTTAAAGCCATCTTCTTTCAAGTTATGGAGAAAAAGAGCTAAAAATCAAAGTATAAAACATAGAAAAAAGTTTGAATTATCAAGAAAAGAAATAAGAAGAAAATTAAAAAAAAATGACTATATATAAACTATGAAAAATATAACCATGTACACAGGTCCATTATGTAATTTCTGCGATGCTGCAAAAAGATTATTTGCAAGAAATAATCTTTCTTACAAAGAAATAGATATCTCAACAAAAGATGGTTTGAGAGATGAAATGATTAAAAAAGCCAATGGAAAAAGAACAATTCCTCAAATATTTTTTGATGATCATCACGTAGGAGGTTTTGTAGAGTTAAGAGAATTAGAAAAAACTGGAGAATTAAATAATATTCTTAAATAATTAAGTTTTTTTTTTAAAAACTAAACAAACGCCATTATTACAATATCTTTTGCCGGTTGGCTCAGGACCATCATCAAATATATGTCCATGGTGTCCGCCACAATTCTTACAATGATATTCAGTTCTAGCATAACCTAGTAAGTGATCAGTTTTTGTTTCAAATACATCTGGTAAACTTTTATAAAATGATGGCCAACCTGATCCGCTCTCATACTTTGTTTTAGATTCAAAAAGTTTTATACCACAATTTGCACAATGATAGCTTCCTTCTCTTTTTTCACTATTTAATCCACTAGATCCCGGGGGTTCAGTTCCCTCTTCAAATAAAATTAACTTTTGATCATCAGTTAGGTTTTCATTTTTTTTTTTCATATTATTGAATAATCCTAATTGGTTTGCCAGATACACATGCTTCTAAATTTTCAATCATTTGTGAGTAAAATATAGAATAATTTTCAGCAGTTACATAGCCAATATGTGGAAGTATCAATGCATTAGGGATAAATCTTAGTTTATGGTTTGATGGTAACGGCTCCTTTTCATAAACATCTATTCCAGCACCGGCGATGACATTTGTTGATAAAGCAATTATTAAATCATCTTCATTAACTATTGGTCCTCTAGAAGTATTAATTAAGAAGGCACTTTTTTTCATCTTATCAAATTCTTTAAGTGTAAAGCAGTTTTTATATCTTTCTCCTCCCTGGACATGAATTGAAATAAAATCTGCATTTTGAATTAAATCTTCTTTACTTGAGGGCAAAACATCAAGTTCTTTACATTTATCCAAAATTAGATTTTCGCTCCACGCCATAACTTGCATACCAAAAGCTTTTCCTATTTTTGCTACTTGTGAGCCTACTTTTCCAAGTCCAACTAATCCTAAAATTTTACCTTTTAATTCGATCCCCACTGTTGTTTGCCAATATCCTTGATACATATTGTCAATCTCTGGCTTAATATTTCTTGCAAGACCTAGCATTAAAGCCCAAGTCAATTCACAAGTTGGGTTTGAATTTATTTCGGTACCACAAACAATTATTTTTCTTTTTTTTGCTGCACCCAAATCGATTGCTTTATTTCTCATTCCACTTGTAATGATAAATTTCAGTTTTTTTAATTTAGCAATTATATTTTCAGTAATTTTTGTTCTTTCTCTCATTATTAATAATGCTTCAAAATCACGTAGTTGCTCGATAACATCATTTTCATCAATGAATGGCTCACTAAAAACTTTTATTTCATATTTTCCAGATAGTTTTTTTAAATCAACGAACTCTTGGGAAACATTTTGATAATCGTCTAATACAGCTACTTTAAGCATTTAATTTTTTTTTATTTGAAAGTGTTATACCTGCAATAATAAATATTGCTCCCCATATGTGATAGAACATGAACTTTTCATCAAAAATTAACATTGCCATTATTGCTCCCATGATTGGCATTAAATGAAGAAATATTCCAGCTCTGTTTGCTCCAATAATTGAAATTCCCTTTATCCAAAAAAAGAATGCTGCTAATCCAGGAAAAATAACTACATATGCTAAAATTAGATAAAATGGTTTTCCTAAAATTATTGGATTTCCCATTCTCATTTCAATAAAATATATTGGTATTAAAAAAACTAATCCACAAATAATTACAACTTCCAATAAAGACATTTGAGAAATTTTATATTTTTTGCTCTTTAAAAGAGCAGAATAAATTGCCCAAGAAAACATAGCAACAACCATTGATAGGTCTCCTTTATTAAAATTTAAATTTTTTATTAAATTTAAATCAGCCTTTGTAATAATAAAAATTACTCCAGTTAAAGATAAAATAACCCCAATAATTTGGAAAATGTTTGTTTTTTCTATTCTTAAAATTGAAGAAATAAAAATTATCCAAACAGGAATGGTTGAAATCATTAAAATTCCACTGATAACCTGTGTGTAATACAATGAATAATAAACAATAGAATTAAATATTGTTATACTAGTTATTCCCAATATTATAAAAAAACCTAGATTATCTAAAACATATTTTTTATTATTTATTATTTCTTTGTATGTAAATGGAAGTAAAATTAATCCTGCGAAAAACCATCTATAAAAGTTTAAAGAAAAAGGAGGAATTTGAAACATGCTTGCAGCTTTTCCAACTATAAAATTTCCAGACCAAAATATAGTAGTCAGGATTAAGATAAAATAAGCAAGGTTGTTATTATTTTTCACGAATTAAGAAAATCTTAAAGAACTGTATGGTTCTAAATCTAAATTAGTATTCTCATTTGAAATCATTTTAGAAATTATCTTCCCAGATATAGCGGCTAAAGTCCATCCTAAATGGTGGTGGCCAAAAGAGTAGAAAACATTATTATAATTTTTAGATGGTCCTATAACAGGCAGATAATCTGGCAATGTTGGTCTAAACCCTAACCACTCATCATCATGGTGATCTGGCAAACCATCTAGCAAAAATTTTGAATTATCAACTAAATTTTTTATTCTGGATTTTGAAAGAGGATTATTTAAACCTCCAAATTCAACAGTACCAACAACTCTTAATCCTTGCTCCATAGGTGTCATACCAAAACCTCTATTCTGAAAAACAACTGGGCGTGAAATCAGATGATCAAAACCTTTAAAATGTATATGATATCCTCTTTCGGTATCTAGCGGAATATTTTCATGTAAATTGTCTGTTAGTTTTTTTGAAAATGCCCCACAACAAATAACCAATTTATCAAAAATAAATCTTTGTGTTTCTGATCTTACTACAGGATTATTTTCATCAAAGTCTAATTTTTTAATATTTAATTTTAAAAATTTTCCTCCTTTTTTTATAAAACTTTCAAATAATTTGATCCAAATTTTTCCTGGGTTTCTTGCATGTCGCGCTTTTTTATAAAAAACTCCAGCATGATAAATATTTTTAATATTAGGCTCTAGATCGTGTATCTCACTTTTACTTAACAATTGTTGTTCGGCCCCTATTTCATTTCTTATGTTAATTTCTAACTCTCTACTTTTAAGATTTTGATCGTTCCAGATATACATGATGCCTTTATTTTCTACCAATCCAGATAGATCTATTTCTTCAAATAATTCATCATATGCAGGTAAAGCCAAATCTAATATTTGATGCATATATTTTGCTGTATGCATCATATTTTTTTTACTACAGTTCTTTATAAATTTTATAAACCAAGGAAGCATTTTTGGAACATAGTTCCATTTTAATGCCAGAGGTCCGGTTGAACTTAAAAGCATCGCAGGAACATCAGATAATATATCTGGTCTATTTACTGGTACTGAAGCATAAGGTGAAAAATGTCCTGCGTTACCATATGAAGCTGCTTGGCTACCTGGCTCCTCCCTATCAAATAAAGTTACTTCAAAACCTTTTTTTTGTAAAAAAAGTGCATTGCATACGCCTTGTATTCCAGCTCCCACAATCCCAATTTTAAATTTGCTTGTCATTATTTTTATAATACATAATTATTTTAAATTACTTAAAGTGACAAATTATACTTAATTTAATTTATGATATTAGCTGTCGATTATAGATTTTAGTACTCATAACTATGCCTAACCCAATCATTGTTGCCAACATTGATGAGCCGCCATAAGACATTATCGGTAAGGGAGATCCAACTATAGGTAGTAAACCTAAAACCATTGACATATTAACGGTAATATAAACAAATATCGCAGAACCAAAACCAAAACAAAAAAACTTCCCAAAAAAATTTCTTGATAAAGATCCAATTCTCAAAATTCTGAATATTAAAATTGCATATAAAGTAAGTAATAAAATTGAACCTATAAAACCAAATTCTTCAGAAAAAAGTGTAAATATAAAGTCTGTATGTTTTTCTGGTAAAAACTCTAAATATCCTTGAGTTCCTTTTAAAAAACCTTTTCCAGTAAGACCTCCAGATCCAACAGCAATTTTTGATTGTATAATTTGATAACCTGCACCTAAAGGGTCTTTATCAGGATCAAAAAAAGTCAGAATTCTTAATTTTTGATAGGGTTTCAAAAAAGAGATTACAAATGGCGCTGAAATAATAAAAACTAAAGACGAATAAAAAAAATATTTAATATTTACACCTGCTAACCATAAAACAATTATACCACTTAATGCGATTAAAATAGATGTTCCAAGATCAGGCTGGCTTATTACAAGAGAGATTGGGACAATTAAAATTAATATAGGTATAATTATATTTCTTATCCTATTTACGTGAGCAATTTGAACTCTATGATAATACTTTGCAAAACAAATTATAATTGCTATTTTCATAAGCTCAGATGGTTGTAAGTTTATAAAATATAAATTAATCCATCTTTGAGATCCTTGGGCAGTTATACCAAATAAGGATGCCCATATTAAAAGTCCTAATACTATTACATAAAATAAATAACCTAAAGTATGCCATGTTTTAATATTTATAAATGATATAAAAATCATCATAGTAAAAAAAACTACAAATCTTATTATATGACTTTCAGAATGATACCGTAGTTCGCCTCCATCTGTTGAATACATCGCAAATGAACTTATAATTCCTATAATTAATATAGTAAGTAGCATTATATAATCTAGAGATCTTAACTTTTGAAAAAAAGTTGATTTATCAGATAAGGAGCTTTGAATAAACATTATATATCAGTACTAGCTAATTTTTTTTTTTTAGTTTTTTCCCTTAATTCGTGTCTATCAATAACAAATTTAAATAGTTTTTTTGCGATGGGTGCTGCTGTAGAACTTCCAGATCCTCCATGCTCAATTAAAATACTAACTGCGTATCTTGGATTCTTGTATGGGCCAAAAGCTATGAACCATGCATGATCTCTTTCTTTGTAGGGAATTTGGCTTGTCTTTAAATCAAGCTTTCTTTCTGCTTCAGTAATTCTTTTTACTTGGGCTGTTCCAGTTTTTCCTGCAAATTGATATTTTGGATCTTCAATTCTAGAAGAAAAAGAAGTTCCATAAATTTCATTTGTAGATCTGAACATCGCATCTAGAACAAATTTTACATTTTCCTTATTTCTATATAATGCGTCGTAAGTTTTTTCATCTTTTTTAAATAATTTTTCTGTCGCCACTAGTAGATTTGTATCTTCTAATTTATTTTCTTCAGCAAATTTCATTTTTTGTTTAATGGTTTCAATATTTTCTTGTTTGCTTTCATAAATTATTTTTGGATAAATTTTATGACCACCATTTGCAAGTTGAGCTGTCATCAAGCATAGTTGTAATGGAGTCGTTTGAATATAACCTTGCCCAATACCATTTATTAATGTTTCTCCTAGATACCAATTTTGACCGATAGCATCTTTTTTCCATTTTGTTGAAGGAACAACACCTTTTTTTTCATTAAAATATTCTCCTAAAACAACATTTCCTAAGCCAAATTTTTTTGCTGTTTCGTTTAATCTATCTACACCTAGAAGTCTTGCTGCTTCATAGAAATAAGTATCACAAGATTGCTTAATGGCGTTTTGAAGTGACATATATCCATGTCCTTGTTTTTTCCAACAATGGTATTTCATGCCATACAATTCTAAAGGGTGTTTGTGCCCTCTACAATTAACTTTTAAGTTTGTTGTAATAACATCATTTTCAAGAGCTGAGAGTGCTACCAAAGGCTTAATCGTAGAACCTGGAGAATATAAACCTGAAACAGTTTTATTTAACAAAGGTTTTAATGGATCTTTTTTAATTTCTTTCCACTTATTTTTTTCTATACCATATAAAAATAAATTTGGATCAAAAGATGGTGAGGAGTTCATTGCAATTATTTCCCCAGTATAAATATCCATAACAGAAATTGATCCAGCCCTTTCGTTTAAAAGCTCCTGGGTATATTTTTGAATCTCAGTATCAACTGTAAGTTTTATTGTTTTTCCTTGTTCGCCTTCTTTAAAATCTATTTGGTTAATCCTTTTTCCATAAGCGTTCACTTCGAATCTTTGAACTCCATTTGTTCCTATTAATTCTTTTTCTAATGCTTTTTCTAATCCTGTTTTACCAACTCTAAGTCCTGGTACATTTCTTTCCTTAATTGTTTCATTACTAACCAGATCCTCAACACTTGCTTCAGAAACATATCCTAAAACGTGTGTATAAGTTTCACTATATGGATAGTTTCTACCAACTGTTAGAACGGGTCTTGCGCCAGATAATTCATGAAGATAAAAATTAATCTTTGAAAATTCATCCCATGTCAAATTTTCAGATACAACCAATGTTTCCCATGGCTTTTGTTTATTTTTTTTTTTAATTAATTCTTTTAAATGATTATCGCTTAGATTTAAAATGTCTTTTAGTCTAACAATTAAAGTTTTAAAATCTTCTACTTGTTCTGGTACAACATGCAATTGATAAACAGTAAGATTCTTTGCTATTCTATTCCCAAAATAATCTACAAATTCTCCTCTTACAGGCGGAAGTCTTGCTTCTCTTAATCTATTTTTATCTGATAAAGTTAAATATTTTTTATTTTCATTGATTTGAAGAGAAAATAATCTTCCAACTATTCCAAAAAATACAACAGCTTTCGCAGCTGCAAAAATAAACATTCTCCTGTTAATAGTATTTGATTTTTTAAAACCTGAATCTTCTCCACTACCAATCATATTTTTATCCTCAAAAGAATTCTTCGATAAACGTC
>CACKXS010000014.1 GCA_902604305.1 uncultured Pelagibacteraceae bacterium | reverse complement strand
TTCAATTCTTTTCCATTGCTTAAAATCTTTTTCATTTAAAGTATTATCTTTTGCTTTTTCTCTTGAGTCAAAATTAAGATTTTTTACTAAAAAATAAGAAGATAAAGGTAGAAAAATTAATACAACAAGTGAAATTCCAATCCAAATATTTTGCCATCCAGTAATTGTTAAAAGATAAATCATCAAAACTGGTAAAATAAATTCTGCTGCGGACAAACCAAACCATCCAGTGCTTAAAGCTTTTCCTCTAGATTTTGTAAAATATCTAGAAATCGTAGTAGTTGCTGTATGAGACATCATTCCTTGTCCAGAAAATCTCATTAATAATATTGCTATAAATAATAACGGTATTGAAGAAATTTTAGAAAAAAAGAAACTTGAAAATGCAAGTAGTAAAATTACAAAAAAAGCAAATTTAGAAATATCTATGTCATCAATTTTTTTTCCAACCCAAATTAATATAAAACTACTTAATAGAGTAGCTGAAGCATAAACTGAGCCAAATTGTCCATGAGTAATAGATAATTCATTTCTTATACTAGGATTGAATATTCCTAAAAAAAAACTCTGTCCAAAACTTGAAAAAAATGTAAATATGAATCCAAATATAACTACTTTTAAACTTAAATTTTTAAACATATTTTTTTATGACTTGTAAAGTTGCTTTCATTGGTCTTGGTGTAATGGGTTATCCAATGGCTGGTTATATATCAAAAGGTGGACACAAAGTAACTGTTTTTAATAGAACAAAATCTAAAGCTGAAAAATGGGTGAGTGAATATAAAGGTAAAATTGCAGAAACACCTGCAGAAGCAGCTAAAGATGCAGAGTATGTTTTTACCTGTGTTGGAAATGATAATGATCTCAAAGAAGTTACATTTGGTGAACAAGGAGCTTTTAAAACAATTCAAAAAGGATCTGTATATATTGATAACACAACTGCTTCAGCAACTATAGCAAGAGAAATTTATGAATACTCAAAAAAAAGTGGTTTCGGTTCTTTAGACGCTCCAGTATCTGGTGGTCAAGCAGGTGCTGAAAATGGTGCGCTTACAGTTATGATCGGTGGTGATCAAGCTGACTTTGATAAAGCAAAAGATAAAATTGATTGTTACAGTAAAAAAATGAAATTACTTGGTAAAGCTGGAAGTGGCCAGTTAGCGAAAATGGTTAATCAAATTTGTATTGCTGGCTTAGTACAAGGATTATCTGAAGGAATTAATTTTGGAATGAAAGCTGGGTTAAAAATGGAAGATGTTATTGAAGTTATTTCCAAAGGAGCTGCTCAATCCTGGCAAATGGATAATAGATATAAAACAATGATTGATGATAAATTTGATTTTGGTTTTGCAGTTGATTGGATGAGAAAAGATTTAAAAATTGCAATGGACGAAGCAAAAAATAATGGATCTTTACTGCCTATAACTGAGATAATTGATAAATATTATGGTGAAGTCCAAGAACTTGGTGGCAAACGTTGGGACACATCTAGTTTAATCAAAAGATTTAGAAAGTAATAAAGTATGCAACCAGCATACTACGAAAATTTCAAAGAAATAAAAAAGAAAATTTGGTCAATGTTAGATGAAGCGGTGACTAATAGAAGTTCTCAGTTTAGAATTCCAGTTTTTATTTGTGGAAATCAAAAAGATTTTGATGGAAGAATTGTTGTTCTTAGAAAATCTGATCAATCAAATAATCTAGTTCAATTTCATAGCGATATTAGATCTGATAAAATTGCTAAATTAAAAAGCAATAAAAATGCTTCTATGCTTTTCTATGATAAAGAAGAAAAGATCCAAGTAAGATTAAAAGTAGAATGTAATATTAATCATAACAATGAAATAACTAAAGAGTCTTGGTCAAAAACAGGACATATAAGTAGAAAATGCTATTTAGTTGAAAATGGCCCTGGAACAGAATCTCCTAACCCAACATCTGGTTTAAAACCTGAGTTAGACAATTTTGAATTTACTATGGAGCAAAGTGAAGAAGGTTATAAAAATTTTACTGTAATTCAATGTAAAATAAAAACTATTGAATGGCTTTATTTAGCCGCCAAAGGTCATCGTAGAGCTAGATTTGAAGTTGATAATAACAAAGAATATTGGCTAGTTCCTTAGATAATGTTTATAAAATTTATTTTTTATTTATCTCTAATTATTTTAGGAATGTTTGCTATGAGATTTGGCATAATCCAAATAAGACAATACAAACAAGGTAAAACTAAACTTAAAAAAAAGTCACTGGAACAGATTGCTTTTGGAATTTTTTTTATAATAATTTTAGGATTAATTATTTATTCAGTTAATGACCTACTTTTTAATTAAAATATTGATTTAGAATATTTCTTCCAATTATCCTGATAATGCTTTGCGTTTTCTGCTAATAACTTAATCTCATCGTCTGTTACTTTCCTAATTATTTTTCCAGGTGCTCCAACGACTAATGAATTATCTGGTATCTCTTTATTTTCAGTAATAAGTGCTTTTGCTCCTATAATGCAATTTTTTCCAATTTTTGCATTATTAAGAATCACGGCGCCAATTCCAATTAAACTGTTGTCTCCTATTGTGCATCCATGAAGCATAACAAGATGGCCAACAGTAACATCTTTTCCTACTTTAAGTGGATAACCTGGGTCTGTGTGTAAAACACTTCCATCTTGTATATTAGAACCCTCACCTATGTGAATATTTTCTATATCTCCTCTAAGAGTTGCATTAAACCAAATGCTAGAGTTTTTATCTAATGTTACATCTCCAATGATAACAGCATTAGGTGCGACCCAATTTTCGCCAGAATTTTTTGGTTTTTTATTTTCCAAATCGTAAAACATATCTTATATAATACTTAACATGTCGCTTACAAAAACTCCAATATGTGATTTTGGAAAAAAAGCTGAAACTTTCCAATTAAAATCTACTGATAATAAAATTATTTCACTAAATGATATCAAGGGAGATAATGGAACTTTAATAATGTTTATTTGCAATCATTGTCCTTATGTAAAGGCAGTTATTGAGGACATTGTTGAAGATTCAAATAAATTAGCTGATTTTGGGATAAAATCAGTAGCGATTTGCTCTAACGATGTAAAAAATTATCCTGAAGACTCATTTGAAAATATGATTGAATTTTCAAAAGAGAATAATTTTAAATTTCCATATGTAATTGATGAGACACAAGAAGTTGCCAAAAATTATGATGCTGTATGTACTCCTGACTTTTTTGGTTATAACGGAAATTTAGAATTACAATACAGAGGAAGAATTAGAGAATTAAAAGAATTGAAACCTGTAAGAAGTGGAGAAAGTGATTTATATAAAGCAATGAAACAAATTTCTGAAATAGGAAAAGGACCAGAAAGCCAAATTCCAAGTATGGGTTGTAATATTAAGTGGTTAAATAATTAATGTATATAATAGTTACCAGATCTTTTCCTCCAGAGGTTGGTGGAATGCAAAACTTAATGTGGGGACTTACCTGCTCTTTAGCAAAATATAATTTAGTAAAAGTTTTTGCTGATTTTCATGAAAAATATAAAGAACATGATCAAAAAGTATCTTTTTCAATCGATAGAGTTGCAGGAATAAAACTTTTAAGAAAATATCGAAAATCATATCTGGTTAACGAATTTATAAAAAAAAATAAAAATGTTAATTGTGTTATTGCAGATCATTGGAAAAGTTTAGAATTAATTAAAACAACAAAGAAAAAGATTTGTTTAATCCACTCTAAAGAAATTAATCATAAAAAAGGATCGTTTGCTAATAGAAGAATTTTAAAAGTTTTTAACAATATTGATCAAGTCATTGCTAATTCAGAATATACAAAAAATCTTGCAGTAGACATTGGAATAGATGAAAATAAGATTATTGTTATTAATCCAGGTGTATTTCCAGCTAAAGAAATAGATAAATCATCAATTAATGAAGCTGAAAATTTATTAAAAAATAAAAATCCTAGATTAATTACAGTTTCGAGGTTTGATAAAAGAAAAAATCATGAAAAAGTAATAATGGCATTAAGAAACCTTAAACAAATATACCCAAAAATTGTTTATACTTGCATAGGTTATGGCGAAGAAGAAGAAAATGTTAAAAAACTTACAAATGAACTAGAATTAAATGAACAAGTAATATTTTTAAAAAATATCCCTCAAGACCTGAAAAATGCACTAGTTTCAAAGTCAAATCTTTTTGTTATGCCATCAATTATACACAAAACTTCAGTTGAAGGATTTGGTATTGCATACGTGGAAGCTGCTCAATATGGAATACCTTCTATTGGTGGAAAAGATGGAGGTGCATCAGATGCAATAAAAAATAATGAAACAGGAATGATTTGTGATGGTAATAATTTAGAAGAAATTTATTCTAGTATAGATTTAATTTTAAAAAATAATTCATATTTAGAAATGGGTAAAAAAGCTAAAGATTACTCAACTAAATTTGAATGGGATAATATAACCAAAGAATATTTAAAAATTTTGTGATAAGATAAATTTATGATCGAAAAATTTAATGGAATAATCTACTTAATAATTTTCTTAGTTCATTTTATTGGATTAGGTGTTTACGCTTTCCAGTTAATAATAGGAACAAAAAAATTTCGTGAAAAATTTCAAATAGATGAAACAGCATCTACTATGATGAGAATGTGTGGAGCTCTTTTTCTCGGCGCAGTCTTAATGGCAATTTACATTATGTTTGTTAGACCAGGAGGAGTTGAGGGAACATGGGGATTTTTTAACTTAGTTTTTGTACAAAACTTATGCATCTTTTTAGTGAATACTTACTCTATAAAGATTGATAAAACTGGAATAAAAAATGACTCAAACGAAGGTGTAATTGCACCATTAGTTTTTACAATTTTAAGTGCAATTCTTTGTTACGGATTAGCAGATAAAATTTATATTTAATTTAAAATAATTTTTTCAAAAACTTTATCAGTAGATAGTTTTGCTAAATCATTAACTTGAATTGCTTTAAAGTTCTCTCTTTCAATGCTTACTTTGTAAGCTGTTGTATGAGATCCAAATAAAGTTAAACCTTTAGCTCCTAAATGTGCTGCCATATGTGCGGGACCTGTATCATTTGCAATAACAAATGAACTATCTTTAATTAATGATGAAAGTTGAGAAATACCTAAAGCTTTTCCATTATCTAAAACACATAATGCATTGATATTTTTTGATTCATTAATTTCATCTGGACCAGGTGCTAAAATAATTTTGTACTGATCATTATACTGGCTTTTTATTTTTTCAATTAGCTCATTATAATAAGGCCACTTTTTTTGAGTAAGATGTAGTGAACAAAATGGGAATAAAACAATATATTTATCTAATTTATATTCAGATTTTATTTTAGATATATCTGTACAACTCCAAGAAAAATCGGGAAGTAATGTATGTTTGGTATTTATTTCTGAACTCTGAAGTTGATGATTAAATCTTTCCAGAACAGATTTTTTATCAAATTCTTCTTTTGTTTTATCTTTTGGAAGTGTTGTTTCAGATGATGACCAGGTATTAAAATTTGAATTTGGAAATAAAATTTTTTTGTAAAAACTTGTTCTTGAAGAATTTTGCAAATCATAAACCTTAGAAATTTTTAATTTTTTTATTTTTCTCATCAAAAAATAAAGGTAAATTAAATTAAACCTGGATAGTCTCTTGTCTAATATTACATCTGTTAAATGGGGATTTTTTTTAAATAAATCAAAGTATGGCTTTGTGGTTAACAAGTATATTTGATCGTTATTGTGGTTTTCAGATATATCTTGAATTGCACCACAAGCCTGCGCTATATCTCCTAAAGAGCCGTGTTTTATTATTAAAATATTAGACATATTTTTAACAACTTAGCACACTATAAAATTTTATGAATAAAATTCTAGTTGAAGTATCTGTTGGAGAACTTTTTGATAAAATATCCATTTTAGAAATTAAAAAAGACAGAATTAAAGACTCCGAAAAGCTTAATTTTATAAATGACGAATATAAAGTTTTAAAAAATGAACTAGAAAAAAATGTAAAAATGGATGTAAAATTAGAAAAATTTTTTATTGCCTTAAAAAATATTAATTCAAAATTGTGGATTATTGAAGATGATAAAAGAAAGTGTGAAAAAGATTCAAATTTTGGAGAAGAGTTTATTAGATTATCTAGAGATATTCATTTTCTCAACGATACTCGAGCTAAAATCAAATTAGATATAAACAATCACACGGGATCAAAAATTAAAGAAGTTAAAGAATATACTAGTTATTGATATCTATATTTTTTTTCGAGATATTTTATTAAGTTGTGAACTAAAAAAGTAATAAATAAATAAATACTTCCTGCTATTATAAAAACTTCCACAGGTCTAAAAGTTGTAGAAATAATAAATTTTGCGACTCCAGTTATATCCATAAGTGTTACAGTGCTTGCAAGGGATGTTCCTTTTAACATTAGTATTATTTCATTACCGTATGCTGGTAAAGACTGTTTAATTGCAATTGGTATTTGTATTTTAGTAAAGATAAATACTTTATTTAATCCTAAACTTCTGCCAGCTTCAATTATTCCTGGTTTTATTGTTTCAAAAGCAGATCTTAATATCTCTGAGGTATACGCTCCAGTATTTAATGAAAATGCAATAATTGCGCACCAATAAGGTTCTTTTAAAATGACCCATAAAAAAGTTGATCTTAAGTATTCTATTTGTCCAAGACCAAAATAAATAATAAATATCTGAACCAAAAGTGGTGTTCCTCTAAATACATAAGAATATCCATATGCAAATCCACTTATTAATTTATTTCTATTTAATCTTAGAATTGCAAAAAATAATCCTAAAATTAATCCAAAAAATAATGATGCAGATAAAAGTTTTAAAGTTATCAATGTTGCACCTAATAATTTTGGGAAACTTGTTATTATTAATTCTAAATCCATCAATAGCCTCTACTATAGTTTTTTTCTAATCTATTAATTAATTTCATACTCAAAAAAGTAAGTATTAAATATAAAAGTGCTGCGAAAGAATAAAAGAAAAGCGGATCTCTAGTTGATCCAGCTGCAATATAAGACTGTCTCATAATTTCAACTAATCCAGTAACTGAAATTAATGAAGTATCTTTTAAAGTTATTTGCCAAACATTACTTAGATTGGGTATTGCCAGCCTTAACATTTGAGGCATAATTACTTTGAAAAAATATATATATTTTTTTAAACCTAAAACATGGCAAGCCTCGAACTGTCCTTTATCTATTGATTGAATTGCTCCTCTAAAAACTTCTGTAGAATAAGCACCAGAAATAATTCCAATTGATGTAGCTCCAGTAATAAATGCATTTATTTCTATATAATCATAATAGCCAAAAATTTGAGCAACATACATTATTGCACCACTTCCACCAAAAAAGAAAAGGTATATAACTAAAAGTTCAGGTACTCCTCTAACAACTGTAGTGTAAGAATTAGCAATTAAATTTAAAATTTTATATTTTGAGAGTTTTAAAGGAGTAAATATTAATGCAAATAAAAAACCAATTAGCATTGCTGTAATTGCAACAGCAATTGTCATAAGGGCGGCTACAAAAAGCTCATCACCCCAACCGTTATCTCCAAATGATATTAAGTCCATGGTAAAAGGCGGTTAAATTAACCGCCTTTTAAATTTTAAATTTACATTGATGCGTCAAAGCCAAACCACTTAGTAGCAAGTTCGCTAATTTTTCCAGCTTTTCTTGCTTGATCAATAGCTTTATTGAAATCTTTAAGTAGTTGAGCGTCTCTTTGTCCAAGAGCTGAGTCTGAACCAAATTGTGCTTCTTGTCTTAAACCAACACCTACTCCGTTTCCAAAATGTCCACCAGAGAAAGTTGGTCCAACTAACACAACAGCTTTTCCAGATTTTTCAGCATAATCAGTAAACGCTACTGCTGCAGCTAATGCTGCATCACATCTACCTGCTGATAGATCTAAGTTAACTTCATCTTGAGTCTTGTAAGTTCTAACATCAACTGATCCCACATCACCTGACTCTAAAAAGTTTTGGTGAATAGTTCCAGTTTGAGTACAAACAGTTTTGCCAGCTAAAGCTCCTGTAATAGTTTTAAGAGCAGCTTTAACATCTTTACCACCTAAAGATAAATTTATACCTTCTGGTGTAGACATTCCTTCAAGATCAGAACCTTTCATTACTGCAAGAGATGCAACTTCGTCAGCATAACCTTGAGAAAAAGTTATTACTTTTTTTCTTTCATCAGTAATAGACATACCTGCCATAATAGCATCGTATTTTCTCATTCTTAATGCTGGAATCATTCCATCCCAGTCTTGTGCTACAATTTTGCAATCTCTTTGCATATAAATACAAAGCCAGTTTGCAAGATCAACTTCAAATCCAATTAGTTTTCCGTCTTCAGATGAATCGTTCCACGGAGGGTATGCGCCCTCTGTTGCAATTCTAATAGTATCTGCTGATACAGTTGAACTAAAAAGAAATATTGAAGCAAAAACGCTTAATATAATTTTTTTCAATTTCATTATGTTCCCCTATAATTAATATTAATTAAAAGATATTATTCCACAAAATCTGTGATTTAAAAAGATAAAATTAATGGTTAATTGATGAGTAAAAATTCCAAGAACTATCAAAACTCGGGATATATACTCTATCTAAGGTAGCATTGCCAAAATTTTTATTAAATACATTTAGCCAATTATCTACTTGTTTTGGTTTTTTATCTTGGCTTCCAACTTGAGCTGTTATTACTCCATCAGGTTTAAGTATTCTTACTAACGAATTCATATTCTTAGCTGCAAGATCTATGCAGAACTGATCATCATTTAAATCAATAAATATTTTATCATAGCTATCATCTTCTACTTTTTTAATACTTTCAAAAGCATCTCCCCATACACATTTAACAGAATTTTTTTCAGTTGCATTTTTACCAATAGATCCAATATGTTTTTTACAAACTTCTACTACTTCTGGGTCTAATTCGTACCAATCAATAAATCCAAAACCTTTTGCTATACACTCTCTTGCAACTCCTCCGTCGCCTCCACCAATAATTGCTGCTCTATCTTTGCTTTTATTTAATTTCATCGCAGAATTTACAAATGTACCGCTATATAAATGTTCATCACTCTCAGCAACTTGTAAATCACCGTCTATAAACAATGATTTTCCATATTCTACTAAATCTAATATTTCAACATGCTGGCCTACTTTTGATTTGAAATCTTCCAAAACTTCCTTTACTAAATAATTTTTTTGTAATCCTTTTGTGCTTGTATTGTCATAGTAAAAAGAAATTGTATCTCTGTTTAGTTCCTTTTTAATAATTCTTTTATGCTCAATTTCCTTTTTTATAACTTCTAAAGCAATTGATGGTGCAACTGTTCCGCAAGTATAAAAATCAAAACTTATTATTCCTTTTTCAGGATATGTATGAAAACTTATATGGCTTTCTGCCAACAGAGCTACTAAGGTAAAACCTTGCGGTTCAAATTTGTATTTTGCTATATTTAGAACTGTTACTTTTGCTTTTTCTGCAATTTTATGAACTAAACCTTCAAAGAAAGATGCATCGTATTCTTTCTTTGTACCAATTATATCTAGAGTAACATGCTCCCCTACTTTAATCATATCCCTCTCTATAAATTATAAAAAGTTAACCTTTTTTATAATGAATTATCTTATCCAAAATTTTACTCATCTCTGTCGATGATAGAATCTTGGGTTGACCTAACTTTAATGCAATTATGTATTGATGACAAATATTTTCTATCTCTTGTGCTAATTCAAAAGCTTGTTTTAAAGTTCCTCCAATTGTTATCTGTCCATGATTTGACATTAGACAACCTTTTCTCTTTTCTAAAGCTTTAATAATATTTATTGATAAGTCTGGTGTACCAAAGGTTGCATATTCAGCACATTTAATATCGTCTCCACCTGCTAGAGCGACCATATAATGAAAAGCAGGAATTGATTTACCATGAGATGAAACAGCTGTGGCATGAGGAGAATGAGCATGAACAATTGCTTTTGCTTCTCTTTTTTTTATATAAACATCTTGATGAAAACGCCATTCAGAAGATGGGTTTAACCCAGAATTAAACATTTTTAGATTGTCATATTTTTCATCTAAGGCAAGAAAAACAATATCTTCCGGTTTAAGAGTTTCATATTTAATTCCAGAAGGTGTAAGAAGAAATCCTTCAACTTCATTTTCTATTACTCTTATAGAAAGATTTCCCGATCTAAGAGGAGATAAGTTTGTAGTATTTAACATAAGTGCAAATTTAATTATATCTTCTCTTTCTTTTAAATTTTTCATTATTTTAAATCTTCAAATTTTAACCTATGATACCCTCTTGCTTTTACAACTTTTTCAAATTCTTGATGTCTTTGAAAAGATATTTTAATAAATTTATCCATGACTTTTTTATGTTCGGGGTAATCATTAATATTGTATTTATGATATTCTGAGCTTTCTTCATTTTTATATTTAGTTTCTGGGGCACGTAACAATTTAGGATTCATAACATAACGAATTTGATACCAGTTTCCACGAACTAATCGTGAAAAATAAGAATGTAGACTTGCAATTGAAATTGGTGCAAACTTATAATTATTTATTTTCAGCCATTTATTATATGGAGCTCCTACGCCTCTTAATTCTGGGTCATCTGGATTATTAAGTTCTTTCTCAACATCCCAGTGAGAAATGACTATACAATTATGCGTACTTCCTTTTTTAAATAACCCTAAATTATAATATTCAGGTCTTTGATAACATCCGTCATATTTATTCTTAAAAACTATTTCATATATTGCTTCATTAACAGCGGATTGATAGATTCCAGCAAGTAAACCTTCATAAATTTCTATTAATTCCATCACTTCATTATTTTCGACTCTTATAATGCCAATAATTCTTTGAGTTATTCCATATGAACCATCTGACGACATTCTTACTACCTCCCACTCACCTTCTGGAAGTTTAATTTTAAAAGACTTATTTATCTGAATTTCTTTACTAATTATTTGTCCTATAAAAAATGCTTTAGCAAAAGTTTTTTCAAATACAAATAATGAAAAAAGTATACTTAATATTATTAAAGGTTTTTTTTTCATTTAAACAAATCCTTTAATCCTTTTTCTGAAGCTTCACATACACCTTTTTCAGTAATTAATCCTGTTACATATTTTGCTGGAGTTACATCAAAAGCTAAATTCATCGATTTACTTTTTTTTGGATAAATTTGGATTTTTTTAACATTTCCATTTTCGTCCAGTCCTTCTATATGAGATAGTTCTTCTGAATTTCTTTCTTCTATTGGTATGTCTTTATAATTTTTTAAATCCCAATCGATTGTTGAACTTGGTAATGCTACATAAAAAGGAACATTGTTATCTTTGGCCGCTAATGCTTTAAGGTAAGTTCCAATTTTATTACAAACATCACCGTTTGCTAAAGTTCTATCTGTTCCAACAATACACATATCAACCTGTCCCCTTTGCATTAAAATACCTCCAGTATTATCTGCAATAATCGTATTTGGAATTTTTTCCTCATTTAATTCATAAGAAGTTAAATTAGCTCCTTGATTTCTTGGTCTTGTTTCATCGGCCCAAACATGAACTGGTATACCCTTTTTATGTGCGTGATAAATTGGAGAAGTTGCAGTTCCCCAATTAATTGTTGCAAGCCAACCAGCATTGCAATGGGTTAAAATATTTACTGTATCTTTTTTTTTATTATAAATTTCTTCAATAATTTTAAGACCGTTTAATCCAATATTTTCACAAAACTTAACATCTTCCTCACAAATTTCTTTTGCTTCATTCAATGCTATTTCTAAAATTTTATCACTATTAACACCTGATAATTTATTTATCATTCTATCAACTGCCCATTTCAAATTTATAGCTGTTGGTCTTGAGTTAATTAACTCCTGTGCTGATTTTTTTAAAAAAGATTGATCGTTGTTTTCAAGAATAGCTAAAACTAATCCATAAGCAGCTGTAGCACCAATTAAGGGCGCTCCCCTAACCTCCATGGTCTTGATAGCATTTATAGAATCTTTAACTGTTTTAAGATCTTTAATTATGAATTTATGTGGAAGTTTTGTTTGATCAATAATTTTTACAACATTATTTTCAAACCAAATTGTACGATATTCTTTTCCTTCTATTTTCATTTATTTAAAACTCTGCCGGCTACTGTTTTTAGTTTGTCTTTAGTTTTTTGAGTTCTTTTTTCTGGAGAAGTAATTATTGCAACATCTAAACAATTATTTGTTGGATCTTTTGGATCTATATAATTTTCAAAATTATCAATTAAATTTTTGATCATGCTTTTTGCTTTTTCTGCGTTTCCTAAAAGTACTTTTATTACTTGCTGCACATCCACATTTTCATGATCTGGGTGCCAACAATCATAATCTGTTACCATCGAAACTGACGCATATCTTATTTCAGCTTCTCTCGCTAATTTTGCTTCTGGCATATTGGTCATGCCAATTACATCTGCATTCCATGATCTATATAAATTTGACTCTGCGAGAGTTGAAAATTGTGGACCTTCCATAACAATGTATGTTCCACCTCTTTGATAGTCTATTTTTTCTTTCTTTATTGCTTCTTCACAAGCATTCATTAATCCATTAGATGTAGGGTGGGCCATGGAAACATGGGCTACTATCTCGTCATCAAAAAAAGTTTTATTTCTTGCAAATGTTCTATCTATAAATTGATCAACTAATACAAATTTTCCAGGAGACAAATCTTCTTTTAAGGAACCTACTGCTGATACTGATACAATATCAGTAACCCCTAATTGCTTTAATGAATCTATATTGGCTCTGAAGTTTATATTTGAAGGATTAATAAAATGCCCTTTTCCATGCCTAGGCAAAAAATAAATTTCTTTATTATTGTAATTTGTTTTTAAAATTTGATCAGAAGGCTTTCCCCACGGTGTATTTAGATCTAAGAGTTCTCTTTCTTTAAATTCTTCAACATCATATAGGCCACTACCACCAATTATTGCTAATTTATTGTTTGCCATATCAAAAAAATAATTTATTTATTTATATATCGTAATTTATTATGGATTTAAAAGATTATATTAGGTCAATTAAAGATTATCCAAAAAAAGGAATTCTTTTTAGAGACATAACAACATTAATTAAAAACGAAAAAGCTTTTAAAGAATGTATTGACCAAATAGTAGATAGAAGCAAAAAATTTAAAATAGATAAAATTGCTGCTATTGAATCAAGAGGTTTTGTTTTTGCATCAGCAGTTTCTTATATACTTAATAAACCTTTTATTTTGTTAAGAAAAAAAAATAAATTACCAGCTGAAACGCATTCAGTAGATTTTGAGCTAGAGTATGGAACGGCCACTATAGAAGTTCATAAAGATTCAATTAAGGAAAATGATTCAGTTTTAATTATTGATGATTTGATAGCCACCGGAGGAACTGCTGAAGCGGCTGCAAAATTAGTTGAAATATCTAAAGGTTCAGTTTCGGGCTTTATTTTTGTTATAAACCTTTTTGATCTAGAAGGTTCAGATAAACTGAATAAAAAAGGATATAAAGTTGAAAATCTAATTAATTTTCCTGGCCATTAAAAATTTATTTAAATAAAGATTTTACTCTGTACCATGATTTTTTCCCAATAAAGGAATTTAATAACCCTGAGAATCTTGCATAATACATCGTTTTTTTTTTTTGATCATAATACAATGTATAAAAAATCATTTTAATAAAAGATTTGGTAAATTTTCCAAACATTTTTATAAATGCTAAAAAATAATTAGAATATTTTTTGTGATAGTAAAAAGAAGACCACATCCAATGCCAATTTCTAAACATTTCAGATTCAATTTTATAGCTTGGGTCAGTTGCCGCTGAACCTTTGTGACCAAGATGTGTAACAATTAATTTAGAACTATTAAAAACCTTCCCTCCATTTAATATAGTTTGCCTACATAAATCTATCTCTTCAAAATATAAAAATATATTTTCATCAAAATAATTACTTGTTTCAAATTTTTTTGTATCAATTAACATTGTGCAACCAATTACCCAGTCAACTTCTTTTAAATTATTATCATTATATTTTTTCTCTTTTAAAAATATATTTTTTTTATTATCAAAACTACCATATGGGAGATAGTCATCATGACTGAGATATGATGGACCAATAATGTTAAAATTTATATCACCATTTAAATAATAATTTATTTCTTTAAAAAAATTCTTATCGTAGACTACATCTGGATTTGAAATCATTCCATATCTGGTTTTAATATTTCTGAAACCAAAATTATTCCCTGCACCAAATCCTAGATTTTTATTTGATAAAATTACTGAAACATTTTTGAATTTGTTTTCATAATTTTTTTTGAAATTTAAGTCGTCTGAATTTTCAACTATTAAAATCTTTACATGAGGATCTATTGAATTTATACAGTTGTCTAAAATTTCAATATTTGTTCTATATGTTACTATTATTACAGTTAAATTTTGTAGATTAGACATAGTTAATTCTATTTATTTACTTTAAATTAATAAAGGTATAATTAAAAAAATCTATGAAAATTTTTATAACTGGTGTTGCTGGTTTTTTGGGAAGCCATTTGGCTAACAGAATGATAAAACTTGGACATGAAGTCTATGGCAATGATAATCTTCTTGGTGGAGAAATAAACAATCTTAATAGTAAAATTAATTTTTTTGAAACTGATTGTAATGACCTTGAAAAAATGACTAAAATTATAAATGGAGTAGATATTGTTTATCATTGTGCAGCAACTGCTCATGAGGGTTTGTCAGTATTTTCACCAAATGTAATAACAAAGAATATTTTTCAAGCAAGTGTATCAACAATTACAGCTTCAATTAAAAATAATGTAAAAAGATTTATTTATTGTTCTTCGATGGCAAGATATGGAAATCAAAAAACACCTTTTGTTGAAGAAATGGACCCAAAACCTGTGGACCCATACGGTATTGCTAAAGTAGCTGGAGAAAATATACTCAAAGTTTTAGCTAATTTAAATAATATGGAATGGAACATTGCTGTTCCACATAACATTGTTGGACCAAACCAAAAATATGATGATCCATTTAGAAATGTTTTGTCTATATTTATAAATAGAAACTTGCAAAACAAACCAGCAATAATTTATGGAGATGGAGAACAAAAAAGATGCTTTTCATACATAGATGATGTTATTTATTGTCTAGAAAAATTAGCTTTGGATAAAAAAATTAATAAAGAGATTATAAATATTGGTCCTGACGAAGAAGAGGTGACAATTAATCAAATCGCCGAAATGGTTGCAAATGTAACTGGATTTAATCAAAAACCCTTATATAAAGGAGATAGACCACAAGAGGTCAAATTTGCAACATGTTCTGCTGATAAATCTCGTAGATTATTGAATTATAAAACTAATACAACATTGAAAGACGCTATACAAAAAACTTGTGAGTTTATAAAAAAAAATGGAGTTAGAGAATTTAAATATTATTTACCCGTCGAAATAATAAATGACAAAACACCTGAGACTTGGGTAAAAAAATTAATTTAATCTTATCATGCTAAAAAAACTTATTGTTACTGGTGGACTCGGATTCATTGGAAGTAATTTAATTAAATTATTAATTGAAAGAGGATATTTTGTAATTAATATTGATAAATCAGGCTACGCATCAAATTATTATAATATTAGAGAATTCAAAAAAAATAAAAATTATAAATTTTTTAAAACAAATATTATAAATCAAAGTAAACTTCTAAAAATATTTAACAACTATAAACCAATAGGAATATTTAATCTTGCAGCCGAAACTCATGTTGATAGATCTATTGACTCCCCAAAGCAATTTATGGAAAGCAACATAATTGGTGTATATAATTTACTGGAAGCTTTTAAAAAATATTCAAATAAAAATAAAAAAACAAAATTAATCCATATTTCGACAGATGAAGTTTATGGCGATATAAATAAAGGAAGAACAAACGAAAATTATCCATACAAACCAAGCTCACCCTATGCTGCAAGCAAAGCTTCATCTGATCATTTAGTACTTTCATATGTTAAAACTTTTAAAATTAACGCAATAATTACAAATTGTTCTAATAATTATGGACCAAGACAACATCCGGAAAAATTAATACCAAAAATGATATACAATATTTTAAATGGTAAACCTTTGTCTTTGTATGGTAATGGAAAAAATTCTAGAGAGTGGATATATGTAAAAGATCATTGTGAAGCTTTAATAAAAGTTTTCAAATTAGGAAAAAATGGTCAAACTTATAATATTGGATCAAATAAAAATTTAAATAATATAGAAGTTTGTAAAAATTTATTAAGTGTTGCAAAAAAGAATATAAAAATTGGAAAAAAAGTTAAAATTCAATTTATAAAAGATAGACCTGGTCATGATAAAAGATATGCACTTAATAGTTCAAAATTAATGAAAAAATTAAAATGGAAACCAAAAACAAATTTTTTATATGGAATTAACAAGACATTTAAGTGGTATCTAGACAATAAAAAATATTATGGATCTCTTAATAAAAAAGATATTATTAAAAGATTAGGAAAAATTTAATGATTAAAAAAGGAATTATTTTAGCTGGTGGACATGGTACTAGAATGAGCCCTCTTACTAAAGCAGTTAACAAACAACTACTTCCAATATATGACAAACCTTTAATTTATTATCCATTATCAATTTTGATGCTTTCAAAAATTAGAGATATTTTAATAATTGTAAATAAAGGTCAGCTGAACCAATACAAAAAATTATTACAAAATGGAAAAAATTTAGGTTTAAAAATTAATTTCATTGAACAAAACTATCCTAAAGGTTTACCAGACGCCTTCATTTTAGGAGAAAAATTTATAGGAAAAGATAATGTAGCTCTTATTTTAGGAGATAACTTTTTTTACGGACAGAATTTATCTGAAAAATTGTTGGAAAGTAAAAAATTAAAAAATGGTGCAAAAGTATTTCTTCATAAAGTTAGTAAGCCCGAGCTTTACGGAGTTGCAAGAATTAACAACAAAAATAAAATTATTGGAATTAAGGAAAAACCAAAAAAATATTATTCTGATTATGCAATAACAGGTTTATATTACTTCGATAACAAAGTTATCAAATATGCCAAAAGTTTGAAACCATCTAGAAGAAATGAAATTGAAATAACTGATTTATTAAAAAAATATTTGTCAAATAAAAAACTTTCTGCTGAAATTATAGGAAGAGGTGGAGCTTGGCTTGATACTGGATCAATAGAAGACTTTTATAAAACTAGTAATTTTGTTTCATCTATAGAAAACAGACAAGGATTTAAAATCGCTTGTTTAGAAGAAATTTCATTCAATAATAATTGGATAAAAAAAAATGATATTTTAAATTCTATTAAATTTTATGGTAATTGTGATTATTCAAAATATTTAAAAAACCTTCTTTCTAGATGATTATAAAAACAAAATT
>CACKXS010000013.1 GCA_902604305.1 uncultured Pelagibacteraceae bacterium | reverse complement strand
TTAAATGGTCCTTATAGTAGTTGGTATGACAAAGCTCACTTACTTAAAGGTAAAACAGCTGGATGGACAAAAGATGATCATGAAAAAGCAGGTTTTAGGATGGTTCCAAACTCACCTGTAAGAAAAGGATCTTTTGTTGGAAAAAATGCAGTCCTAATGCCGTGTTATGTTAATATCGGTGCATACATTGATGAAGGTACAATGATTGACACTTTTGCTAGAGCGGGTAGCTGTAGCCAAATTGGAAAAAATTGTCACATATCTGCTGCAAGTGGAGTTGGAGGAGTATTAGAGCCAGCACAAGCATTACCTACAATTATTGAAGATAATGTTTTTTTAGGAGCAATGTCAGAAGTGGTAGAGGGTGTAATTGTAGGAGAAGGATCTGTAATAAGTATGGGAATGTATATTGGCCAATCAACAAAAATTGTAAATAGAAAAACAGGTGAGATTACGTATGGGAAAATACCTCCATATTCAGTTGTGGTACCCGGATCTTTGCCCGACAAAAACAATCCTTCAGCACCTTCTCTATATTGTGCAGTTATTATTAAACAAGTTGATGAAAAAACAAGGTCTAAAACATCTATTAATGACCTATTAAGAGATTAATAATGAAAATTTTTAATGAGATAAAATTAGCTCAAGAGCTAATAAGATTTCCAACAGTTAAAACTGAAGATAAAGGTATAATGAAATTTTTATCTAAAAAACTATCTTCAATCGGTTTTAAATGTATAATTATTAAGTCAAAAGGAACAGGGCTTAAACCTGCTTTAAATTTATATGCAAGATTTGGTAAATCAAAACCTCATATAAATTTTTTAGGACATACCGATGTAGTTGCCAACCTAAATAATTGGAAAATTCCACCATTTAGAGGTGTTGTAAGAAAAGGATATTTAAACGGTAGAGGATCTCAAGACATGAAAGGTGGAATAGCATGCTTTATAAGTGCAGTTAGTCACTTTATTAAAAATAAAAAATTCAAAGGGTCAATTTCAATTATTATTGCTGCGGATGAGGAGACAACGGGCCTAGGAACACCAGCAGTTATTAAATATCTTAAAAGAAGAGGTGAAAAAATTGATTTTTCAATTATTGCTGAACCATCTTCAAATAAATCTGTTGGTGACGAAATAAGAATTGGAAGACGTGGTTCTATGAATGGAACAATAACTGTATATGGAAAAAGTGGTCACTCGGCATTTTATGGATCATATATAAATCCATGTACAGCTCTAGCTAAAATAATAGCAAAGTTAAAAAGTTCGTCGTTAGATAATGGTACAAAATTCATGCCTCCATCTAACTTAGAGTTTACAAAAATGAACGTAGATAACTTGTCTGAAAATGTAGTGCCTCAATCAGCTAGTGCAAAATTTAATGTTAGATTTAACTCTAAATATAAATCAACTTCCCTAAAGAAAAAACTAAGTAAAATAATAAATATGGTTGCAAAAAAAGAAAAATGTAAAACTAGAATAAAATACAGTGTTAGTGGTGAGGCTTTTTTCACTCAGCCAAATAAAGAAATATACATGGTTAAAAAAATTGTAAAAAAAATTACTGGTAACTCGACAAAATTAAATTGTAGAGGAGGCACAAGTGATAGTAGATTTTTAGGTTCAATCCCAAGATTAGAGTTAGGATTAAGAAACACCACTATTCACATGGTGGATGAGAGGTCTCCAATTTCAGATTTGAAAAAATTGGCTAAAATATATTATAATATTTTAGAAAATTATTTTTAATGAAAACAGCAATAGTTACATCAAAATCATCTTTAAATCATAATACTGGTTCTGGACACCCTGAAAGTATATCAAGGGTTACCTCGATACTTGAAAAATTAAAAAAAAATAAAAAATTAATTTGGAAAAATCCAGCTAGTTTCGATAAAGATATTATTAAACAAGCACATTCTTCTAGTTATGTTGATACAGTTGAAAATGCTTTTCCAGAAAAAGGTTTCATATTTTTAGATGGTGATACAGTTGTTTCGCCAGGTAGCAAAGATGCAACTTTTGATGCAGTTGGCTCTATAATTACTGCAATTGATGGAGTTGAAAATAAAGAATTTGGAGCTGCTCATTGTGTTACAAGACCTCCAGGACATCACGCTGAAAAAAGTAAAGCAATGGGTTTTTGTGTAATAAATAATATTGGTGTTGCTGCAAATTATTTAATTTCTAAATATAAATATAAGAAAATTGCAGTTTTGGACTGGGACTGTCACTTCGGAAATGGAACTTATGATATTCTTAAGTCTAACAAGAATATTTTTTTCTCTAGCTTGCACCAATATCCATACTATCCAGGAGGTGGAACAGAGGATGAAAAAGGTGATCATAATAATGCTCTAAATATTCCATTGCCTGCGGGCACAAACTCTAGAGAATATTTTGATGCTTACGAACATATGCTTAAAAGACTAAAAGAATTTAGACCTGAGTTTATTTTAATGTCAGCTGGATTTGATGCTCATCGTCAAGACCCTTTATGTCAATTAAATTTAGAATCAAAAGACTACTATGAAATAACTAAAAGAGCATTGGAAACAACAAAGGAATTTTGTAATGGAAAAGTTGTTTCTATTTTAGAAGGTGGCTATGATCTTAATGCCTTGGCTGAAAGTGCGAATGAGCATGTTAACGCACTACTAGAATTTAATTGAAAATAAAAAATTTCTGTTTAAATAAATTTTTATGAAGCTCTATAAAATAAAAAAATCAAATATTGATAGAAATGGACGTGGTCTTTACGCTACTAAGAATATTAAAGCTGGAACTAAAATTATAGAATATGTAGGAAATATTATTACAAAAAAACAAACTGAAGACTCTGATAAATTTGATAATTCAAAACCAATTTATTTATTCAATTTAAATAAAAGGTATGATTTAGACGGAGATGTGTCATGGAATACTGCACGCTTAATAAATCATAGTTGTTCTAATAATGCAGAATATGAAGGAACAGGTTTAAAAGTTTGGGTTATTTCAAATAAAGAAATAAAAAAAGGTGAAGAAATAACTTGTGACTATGGTTTCGGTTATGACGCTGATTACAAACAATTTCCTTGTGAATGCAAATCTATTAATTGCTGCGGTTACATAGTTAGAACTGAAAGTCGCTGGAGAATTAATAAAAAATTCAAAAAAAATATAAGAATTAATAGATAATTTTTTCAAGATATAATCCACAAGCTGGTGCAGGTGGAGCACAGTTTTTTCTTTTTTTTGATTTTAAAACATTTTCAAATTTTTTAATGTCCCATTTATTTTCTGCTAAATACTTCAAGCATCCAACCATTGACCTAACTTGATTTCTTAAAAAAGATTTTGATCTAAATTCAATTGCAATTTTCTTATTTATATTTTTTATAGTTATTTTATTTATTTTTTTTATAGGACTTTTAGCATAGCAATTTTTTGCTCTCATTGTACTAAAATCATGTGTCCCTTCCAATTTTTTAGCACCCTTTTTTAATAATTTTATATCTAGTTTCTTTCTTATATGCCATGCTCTTTCATTTTCTATAACAGGAGTGGCTAAACGATTAATAATAAAATATTTATATACTCTCTCTTTTGCAGAATATCTTGCATGAAAATTTTTATTTCTTTTAATAATATTAATTATAGAAATTTTTTTTTTATTTAAAAAAAAATTTAGAGATTTAACCATTTTATCTATATTTTGAATTTTATTTTTAACATCAAAATGAGCTGATTGTTCGATTGCATGAACTTCACGATCTGTGCGTCCTGCAGAATATAAAATAATTTTTTGCTTCAATAATTTTGATAAAGTTGATTGAATTATTCTTTGAACAGATTTTCCTTTTTTTTGTATTTGCCAACCTATGAAAGGAGTGCCAACATATTCAATTAAAATTTGATATCTATACATTAAGCAATATTGGAACCTTTTTTTATTTGGGTGCCAAGTAAAAATTCATTTATTTGCTGAACTCTTTTGCCTTCTCGCTGAATACTTAATACTTTTATTGATCCTTCTCCACAGCACACTTCAAAATTTTCACTTACTATACTCCCAGCTTTTCCTTTTGTGCTAGATTTTTCTGCTTTTAATATTTTATATCTTTCTCCATTAAATGTAAAATAAGCACCTGGATATGGATATAATCCATTTATTTTTCCAATTATTTTTTCTGCATTTTCATTCCAATCAATTTTTCCTTCTATTTTTTGAATTTTTTTTGCATAGGTTGCCTTCGAATGATCTTGATCTTTAAATTCTATTTTACCATCATAAATATTATCTAAAATATCTAAAATTTTTTCTGAAGCAATTAGTGATAATTTTTCAGACAATTCTTCTGAGTTCATTTTTTCTGAGACATTTAACGAATATTGATTGCATACCGGGCCTTCATCTAAGTTTTCACTTATTTTCATTATGCTAATTCCTGTTTCTGCATCCAAATTCATTATTGATCTTTGTATAGGCGCCGCTCCTCTCCATTTTGGAAGTAAAGAGGCATGAACATTTAAAAATCCATTTTTAGGAATATTTAAAAGATTTTTAGGAATTATCTGGCCATACGAAACTACTAGAATTATATCTGGCTTTAGTTCAGTTAAAAATGATTCTTCTTCATTATTATTTTTTAAGGATTGAGGGTATCTAACATCTAAACTTATATTTTCAGAGAATAAATGTATTGGTGATTTATTTAATTTTTGGCCCCTGTTAGATTTCTTAGGTGGCTGTGTATAAACAGCTGAGATTGGATATCCATTTTGATAAAGTGATTTTAAAATAGGAACAGCAAAGTTAGACGTTCCCATAAAAACTATCTTTTGACTCATAAACTAAACAATAATTCTGTCTACTTTATTTTTTTGTTTAGATAGTTTTTTTACAATCATCATTTTTTTCAACTTTGAAAGATAATCAATAAATAATATTCCCTCTAAGTGATCCATTTCATGTTGAATACAAGTAGCGAGTAGTCCAGAAGCTTTTAATACTTTTTTGTTTCCATTATAATCTAAATATTCAACTTCACATGTGCTTGGTCTGTCAACCTCAGCAAATTGATCTGGTACTGACAAACATCCTTCTTCATAAGTAGAATAATTAGAATTTTTATTTTTAATTATTGGGTTAACAAAATACATTGGTTTTTTTTCTTTGTCCTTATTTCCAATATCCATGACAATAATTCTCTTTGGCACACCTATTTGAATTGCAGCTAAACCAATGCCTTTAGCAGCGTACATTGTTTCTAGCATATCGTTCATTAATTCCTGATCTTCTTTTTCCACTTTTTCAACAGGAAGGGAAACTTGACGTAATATTTTGTTTGGTTCGGTTAAAATAGTTTTTACTGTCATAATTTAATTTTAATATAATTTTTAAATTTTTAAAGGAAGAACTTTTAATAAAATCTTATTTCTAATAGTATCCAAATTTAGTTGATTTAATATAGTTGTAATAAAGTACAGTGTATCAGGATCTAGACTTTCTAAATCATCCTCTCCAATAATTTCAACTAATCGCAGCAAAACCATCCCAGATTCATTATTATTTAATAATAATTGAATATCAGTTGGTATGTTTGATTTATCAAATTCAAACATATTTTTATATTTTTTAGATATTAATACACCGTCTGAAATCAACGACTCTAACATAATTAAATCTTTTATTGATACTTTATAGTCTTTGTTTTTTTTTATTGATTTGAGCAATTTATCTAAATCATCTTCTACCCTTTTTACTTCATATTGATCCTCAAAATATTTAAGTAATTTAGATTGGTGAATTATTTTATTATTAACTTTTATATTTTTCTTTTTTAGAGCTGGTATAGTTAAATTATCATTATAAAATGATGAAAAATTCGAAGGTACTTGCTCTTTACTTACTTTTGACAAAACTCTTTTTAATTCACTTCTAAAAGCATTTTCTATTTTATCTTTAATGAATGATTCCTTTAATTTATATGATAAATCTAAAATTTGAATTTCATCTTCAGTTAATATTAATCTTTGATAAAGCAAAGCCCTACCTTCATAATTTTGCAATAATTTATATGAATCTTTTACGTTTAAGAGTTGATTAATGTTAAATTGAAATCTTTTATATAACTCAAATAATTCTTTTTCTTCATAGTTTTTTTCATGAGTTGCTTTTTCGATCAAAGAAATTTTCTCAACATCTTCTAGATTTATCTCATTAACATTTTCTAACAAATTTGAAGAAGATAAATATCTCCAAATAAATTTTGGACTATTTTCTTTAGGCTGATATGTAAAATTATTATTTGTTCTGTGAGATAAATGAAAGTTTAATATATTTTCATCAGAGATATTTTTGTCAACTTCTTCGGTATATTCCATTAAAAAATTAAATTTATCATCATAAAAATCGTCTTTAAAACCAGTTTCTTTATTTAAGTCATAAAGAAGTTGTCCCTCTTCTCTTTTCTCTTGATCAATTAAACAATAAATTTGAAATTTATTAATATAATCATCACTAAAATATTTTATTTCATCAAAAATTTTACAGGCATTTTCTAAATCAGCATTTTCAAGATAACTATTTATATAAAATTTAATTAAATTTGAGTTATAAGGAACTTTATTATTTTTTATTAAATATAATTTAATTAAATTTTTATTATTATTTTTTATTAGGTATTTTAATTTAAAATCTACAAAATCTTCTTCTGTTATATTTTCTTTCGGAAAATATGAGTTTGTTAATAAGACAACATCTAAAATTTCTTTAGAATCTTTTGAAAGATTCATTTTATCTATTTTATTTAAAATTAATTTTATTTCATCTCCATTAGAGTTAGACCACATGTCAATGTTGAGCCCATTTTCTTCTGGATCATATAAACCTACAATATTTATTTTATTATTATCTAATTGACTGCTATCAATTATATTTATCCTTGTTTCTGTATTTTCATTATTGATTTCAATTTTATACTCTTTATCACTTTCACCATCAATTGTTTCTGTGGATAAATTTTGTTCATTTTGTTTTTCCAAGTCCCATATATCTACTGGCTCATCTTCGCCATAAATATTTGTTGAAAATAAAAAAATAGAAATAATTAAAATTATTAAATTATTTCTATTTAATAATTTTAAAATTATCATTAGAAATTACATCTTCAATTTTTTTTATTGGTGATGGAAAATTAATTCTATCTATTAAAATAATAGCAACGCCTAAAACAATGAATATTAAAATAATTTTAATTAATATTCCAAAAATACCTTTTGGGCTTCCTATTCTTGTTTTTTTTTCAAATTGCATATAGTGTTAAGTATTTTCAAAATAAGACATATTTGTGGTTTTTCAATAAAGAATTATGAATTTAAATAAAAATATAGTTTTACTAGGCATGATGGGATCTGGAAAATCTACGATTGGGTACCTTTTGTCCAAAAATATTAATTTTAATTTTCTAGATGTTGATAAATTTATTGAAAAAGAAGCGGGTCTTAAAATTTATGATATATTTCAAAAAAAAGGTGAATCTTATTTTAGAAATTTAGAAGAAAAAATAACTTTAAAACTTCTTAAAAATAATAAAAATATTATATCTCTAGGAGGTGGTGGCTTTGTTAATAAAAATATTAGAAAAGAAATACTAAAAAATCATATTTCATTTTGGTTAAATTGGAAAAATTCTACAATAATAAAAAGAATTTTAAAAAGTAAAAAAAGACCAATAGCTTTTAATTCTAGTAAAAATAATTTAAAAAAAATGATAATACAAAGATCAGATATATATAGCTTAGCTAATTATAAGATAAATTGTGAAACATTAACTAAAAATATGATAGTTAAAAATATAATAGAGTTATATGAAAAAAATTAAGCTAAATGTAAAAACTAAATCAAAAGAATATCCAATAATAATAGCAAAAAATATTATTTCACAAACCGCAAATATTTTAAAATTAAATAATTTTATTTTTGAAAAAATTTTAATAGTCGTAGATACAAAAATTCCTAAAAATAAAATAGAAATTTTAAAAAAAAAATTTACTTCTAAAAAAATAGTTATTCATTATTTTAAAGCAAACGAAAAAAATAAAAACCTAAAAAGCATAAATTTAGTTTTAGAAAAACTATTTAAATTTAATTTTAATAGAAATGACTGTATAATATCTTTTGGTGGAGGTATTACTGGAGATGTATCAGGTTTCGCTGCAAGTATTTTTAAAAGAGGCTTAAAGTTTATTAATATTCCTACAACACTTCTAGCACAAGTGGACTCATCAATTGGAGGAAAAACAGGGGTTAATAATAAATATGGAAAAAATTTAATTGGTTCTTTTATGCAACCAGATTTAGTTTTATCTGATGTAAGTATGTTAAATTCACTTCCAAAAAGAGAATTAAATTGTGGATATGGAGAAATTTTAAAACATTCGATTATAAGTAACATAAAAAATTTTAATTACTTACAAAAAAATTTCTCAAAAATAATAAAATTAAAATCTCCGTTTATAGAAAGAGCAATTTCAGATAGTTGTAAAATTAAAAGAAATATTATTCAGCAGGACGAAAAAGAAAAAAATTTAAGAAAAATTCTTAATTTAGGTCATACATTTGCTCACGCTTATGAGGCAACACTATCATATTCAAAAAAACTAAATCATGGAGAAGCTGTTATATTAGGAATTATAAGTTCAGCAAAATTTAGTCTTGATAATAATATTTTAAATAAAAAAGATTATAAAAAAATAATTGACCATATAAGTCAGTTGAATATGTCAAAAAGTCTAAATTTTTATTTTAAAAAAAAAGATATAAATTCAATAATTAAATATATGAAAGCAGATAAAAAAAACAATTCTTCAAAAATAAATCTTATTTTAATAAAAAAAATAGGAAAAGTGATTTTAGATTTGAAATTTGATCAATCAAAAATAAGAAAATTTTTATTTAGAGAATTAATTAATTAAAATTTGTATTGAGTGTATATTTTAATTCGTCTTTTAGAATATTATATATTTCTTTTGTTGATTGAATTTTATTTTTTTTTTTTAAATAATCAGATGTGATTACTATTTTTATGTGGAATTTATTTTTATCATGAGATGTATGGTTCTTGTGTAAAAAAGTTTTATCTTCGACTTCTATATTGTCGCAAACAATATTATTTTGTAATTTATTTTTTACTATTTCAATTAGTTGATTTATATTCATAATTTATAATAATATATATAATGAAAAATATTTGTGATTGGAATAACTGTTTAGAAGAAGGTTTGTACAAAGCTCCAGTTGAAAAAGATAACAGTAAAAAATATAGAATGCTTTGTTTAAGCCATATTAAAGAATTCAACAAAAATTGGAACTATTTCGAGGGAATGGATGATAATCAAATATATGAATTTATTAAATCAGATATGACATGGCACAAACCAACACAAAGTTTTAGTTCTTCTGATAATTTTTTTAAAATTTTATGGAATAACACCTTAAAAGATGAAAAAGACAAATATAAAATGAATGGACAATTTGACCACATGGATCAATTTAAATTTAATTCTAATGATCTTAAAGCATTCGGTATTCTTGGTGTATCAATTGGAATTAGTTGGAAAAAAATACAAGAAAAATTTAAAAAACTTGTCAAAAAATTTCATCCTGATATGAATGCAGGAAATAAAAAATTTGAAGATAGGCTTAAAGTTATCACTTTAGCTTATACGCAGTTAAAAAATACTTATAAGGAAAAAAATTGACAGCTTCTTTAAACATTGCACCTGATATAAAAATTTCTGTTAACCAAACTTTTGGAATTGAAAGTGATATGGAAGTTGCAGCTTTTTCAAAAAAAAATGAATTTGTTCCAGAAATTGATAAAAATTATATATTTGATAAAGATACTACTTTAGCAATACTTTCTGGATTTTCATTTAATAAAAGATGTTTAGTTTCAGGTTATCACGGAACTGGAAAATCAACCCATATAGAACAGGTTGCAGCAAGGCTTAATTGGCCTTGCATTAGAGTTAACCTTGATAGCCATATAAGTAGAATAGATCTTATAGGCAAGGATGCGATAGTAATTAAGGAAGGAAAACAAATTACAGAATTTAAAGAAGGAATATTGCCATGGTCAATTCAAAACCCTGTTGCTTTAGTTTTTGATGAATATGATGCTGGAAGACCTGATGTTATGTTTGTTATTCAAAGAGTACTTGAAGCAGAAGGTAATTTTACTTTATTAGATAAAAATAAAGTTATTAAACAAAACAAATATTTCAGACTTTTTGCTACTTCTAATACGGTTGGACTTGGTGATACCACTGGACTATATCATGGAACCCAACAAATAAATCAAGGACAAATGGATAGATGGAATATTGTTACTACCTTGAATTATTTGGCAATGGAAAAAGAAATGGAAATAATTTTAGGAAAAAATAAAAATTTAAATAATTCTAAAGGAAAAGAAAAAATTTCAAACATGATTAAAGTTGCAACTTTAACTAGAAAAGGATTTATGGCAGGAGATATATCAACAGTTATGAGTCCAAGAACTGTACTTCACTGGGCTGAAAATTCTGAAATATTTAAAGATACAGGATATGCATTTAGAGTTACTTTTTTAAATAAATGCGATGATGTAGAAAAAAATACTATTGCTGAATATTATCAAAGATGTTTCGGAGAAGATTTGCCAGAATCATTGATTAGTAGTCAGAAATAATGAACAAAGAAGATAATTTAAAAGAAAAATTTAAACAAGCTCTTATCTCCACAGTAAAAGTAATTTCTGATGACTATAAATTAGAAAAAAATATAGATAAAAATTTAAGTTCCAAAAATTATAATTTTTTTGAACTAGATAATCTAAATACTAAAGAAGATTATATAAAATTAAGAGCTGAAACTGACTCAGAGGCGTTAAAAAGAAAATTTTCAAACAAAGATATTTATCAAAAAAACTTACCAAAAAATTCTCATTGCAAAACTCTCTACGATATATCAGAAAAAATAAGATATGAAATTCTTGGAACAAAAATATTAAAAGGGATTTCAAAAAATTTAAAGGATAATTATAATAATAAAATTGCTTTTAAGAGAAAAGATCAATTAAAATCAAAAGATGATGTTCAAATATCTGAAGCTTTTGAGCTTTATATGCTGAAAAAATTCCTCGGAATTAAACTAAATTCATTATCTGAAAAAATTTTAAGCTATTGGAAAGAAGATTTTGAAGCATCTTTCGAAGAACATTTAACTTATTTAAATAAAAATATTGAAAATCAAGATAATTATAATTCGAAACTATCAAAAATTTTACAAGAAATGGAAATTTTTGACTCAGAACATGATGATGAAAATCAAGAAGATAATAAAAATGATAATCCAGAAAGCAATAATAATGAAGATAGTCAAGATCAATCAAAAGATGATCAAGAAAAAAAGCAACAAGAAGAAGATCAAAATGGCCTTGATGGGGATTATGATTTGAGCGATACGAAAATGGATGAACAATTAGTAGATACTGACTCGGATAAGCAAAGTAACGAAAAAATTATTCAGAAAGTTAATTCAAGCGAAGGAGATAAAGAATATCATATTTATACAAATGAGTTCGATGAGATATCAAAAGCCGAAACACTCGAGATTGATGAAGAAATTTCAAAGCTTAGAAAAACTTTAGACCAACAACTAACAAGTTTTCAAGATTTAATAACAAAGTTAGCTAACAAACTTCAAAGACAATTGCTTGCAAAACAAAATAGAGCATGGGAATTTGATTTAGAGGAGGGTTTATTAGATAGTTCAAAATTAACAAGAATTATAATTGATCCACAAAATTCATTATCTTTTAAAAAAGAAAAAGATTTAGAGTTTAAAGATACTGTGGTTACATTATTAATAGATAATTCTGGTTCAATGAGAGGAAGACCAATAACTATTGCTGCAATTTGTGCAGATATATTATCAAGGACTTTAGAGAGGTGCTCAGTTAAAGTAGAAATACTTGGCTTTACCACAAAAAATTGGAAGGGTGGTAAAAGTAGAGAAGAATGGAACAAAAACAGCAAACCAAAAAACCCTGGAAGACTTAATGATTTAAGACATATAATTTATAAAAGTGCGGATACACATTGGAGGCAATCAAAAAAAAATTTAGGCCTTATGCTTAAAGAGGGTCTCTTAAAAGAAAATATTGATGGAGAAGCAATTTTGTGGGCATTTAATAGATTAAAAAAAAGAAAAGAAGAAAGAAAAATTATGATGGTAATTTCTGATGGAGCTCCAGTTGATGACTCAACACTTTCTGTAAATTCAGGTGACTTTTTAGAAAAACATCTTAAAAAAATTGTAAAGTTTATAGAAAATAAAAGTGATATAGAGATTTTGGCAATAGGAATAGGCCATGATGTTTCAAGATATTATAAAAAAGCTATTAAAATTACTGATGTTCAAGAATTGGGGGATGTAATGATTGAACAGTTAAGTGGATTATTTGATAACAAAAATAAACTACATTAAATTAAATTAAGATCTTTATTTTTCCAAATAATACTAACTTCAGCACCGCCATTTTGTTCAGAATTATTAAAACTAATTTTTGCAAAATTTTTTTCTAAAAGAGTTTTCCCAATAAAAGTTCCAAGGCCTAAACCATATTTTGTAATATTTTTTTGATCTGCTGTCCTAATATAAGGTTCTCCTAGCTTATCTTTATCAATTAAATCTTTTGGAAATCCAAGTCCATCATCCCTTATAATTATATTCGTTGTTTGAGTATCATTTTTAATAAAGATTAAAATTTTTTTTTTGCTAAATTTGTTTGCATTTCCTATAAAATTTCTTAAGCCATACATAATCTCTATAGATTTATTAATTTTTATTGGATTTTTAAAATCTTCAATATTAATAATAAATTCTTTTTTACTTATTTCCCGATATGACCTCACAATTTCATCTATATAATCTTTGAGTGATAGGTTTAAATTTAAAAATTCATCATCAATAGTTGGGTTTAATGACAATTTTTTAAGTATTTCTTTGCATCTTTTACTTTGACTAAGCAACAAGTCTAAATCTTTAGTTATTTTTTGATTATTTCCAAATTCCTTTTTAAGTTCAGTAACTGTTAATAAAATTGTAGAAAGAGGTGTCCCTAAAGAATGTGCTGACGCAGCGGCCTGGGCACCTAAGGAAAGTAGTTCACTCTCTCTTGCCATTAATTCTTGAATTTTATCATACGCTTTTTTTCTAATTCTACTTTCTTCTCCAAATTTAAAACCAAAATATACTAAAAAAAAAAGACCAATTAATATAGATAAAGGTATAGCGTATAAGTAAAAATCAGGTGCATGAAAATGAAGCTCACCTGGATGAGGTAAATCTTTGTAGAAAAAAGTTAAATATATTAACATTATTGTAATTATTACAACTAGGATAATTGAGTTTAAAAAATATAAATACTGAGCGGAAAATACAGCTGGTATTATAATCAAAAAAATAAATGGGTTTGTTATTCCACCGGTAAAATAAAACAGAATAGCTAATTGTAAAATATCAAATGATAAATAAAGTGTTGAGATATTATTATTAAGTTGATTAGCTTTTATTTTAAATTGTAAATAAATATTAGTTAATATGCTTAAAAGCACTACAGAAATACATATAAAATATTCAAAATTATATTTTAAAAGAAATTGAACAGTTAAGATTGCAGTTAATTGACCAATATAAGCTATCCATCTTAAATTAACATATGTGGATTTATTTAATGAATATAAATTTGAAGCTTTTCTTAACTCCATTATTAAATATCAAGATTTAAAACATTAATAGCATTCTCAACTATAAAATCTTTTCTCAAAGAAACATCATTTCCCATTAATGTATGAATTAATTCATGATCTTTTTTTAAATCTTTTGAATACTGAACTTGTAACAAATTTCTAGTCTCAGGGTCCAAAGTAGTGTTCCATAATTCTTCAGGGTTCATCTCACCCAATCCTTTAAATCTTTGAATACTGATTTTAGATTTCTCTTCTTGTAATTTCCTTTCAAATTCTTTTGAGTTTTTTTTAATTCTTTTTAATTCTTTAGAATTATTTAAAATGTATTTTTCTAATTCTTTTTCATCTTTAATATAAATTCCTTTTGACCCTTTATTAATTTTAAACAAAGGTGGCTGCGCAAGAAAAACATGGCCGTTCTCTATTAATTTATTAAATGGTTTATTGTTAAAGAAAGTTAAAAGCAAAGCCCTTATGTGAGAACCATCAACATCAGCATCTGTCATTATAATAATCTTTCCATATCTCAAATCTTTTAAATCTATTTCTTCATCTTTAGGATCTAGGCCTAGAGCATTAATTAAAGTTACTATTTCATTTGAAGAAATTAATTTAGCCAAAGTTTTTGTTCTAAAGTCTTTTCCATTAAGATTTTTCTTTGACCCATTTTCTTGAGTGTAGGTATTCAATATTTTTCCTCTTAAAGGAAGTACTGCTTGATATTCTCTATTTCTTCCTTGTTTTGCCGAACCTCCGGCTGAATCTCCTTCAACTATAAATAATTCTGTAAATTCTTGCTTAGAATTTTGGCAATCAGCTAATTTGCCTGGTAAACCAGTTAATTCCAAAGCTCCTTTTCTTCTAACATTTTCTCTAGCTTTTCTTGCAACATCTCTAGCAAGTGCCGCCTGAACAACCTTTGCTAAAATAATTTTTGCAACTGATGGATTTTGATCAAACCAAACAGATAATTTTTCATTTATTATAGTTTCAACTATGTTTCTTACCTCTGAAGAAACTAATTTATCTTTTGTTTGAGAAGAAAATTTTGGATCTGGAATTTTTATTGATAATACACATGTCAAACCCTCTTTAATATCGTCGCCTGAGATAGAAACTTTATTTTTTTTTAATAAGTTTTGTTCTGTTGCATATTTATTTACAACTCTAGTTAGAGCACTTCTAAATCCTAATAAATGAGTTCCACCATCTTTTTGATATATATTATTCGTGTAAGGATAAATATCTTCAGAATAAGAAGCATTCCATTTTAAAGAACATTCAATTTCTAGGTTATTTTTTTTTCCATCAACAAATATTGGTTTCTTAAACAAATCATTATCATTTTTGTTTTTCAATTTACTTCTATCTTTATCTAAAAATTCAACAAATTCTAATATTCCACCATCAAATTTAAAGTCCACTTTTTTTAATTTTTTCTGTGTAAAATCATTAACTGATATTTTTATTCCTTTATTTAAAAATGCAAGTTCTCTCATTCTCTTTTGAATAATTTGAAAGCTAAATTTTGTTGAAGAAAAAATTTCTTTGGATGGTAAAAACTTAATTTCAGTTCCTGTATTTTTTGATTTTCCTATTAATTTAAGAGGCTTTATTGCATTTCCATTTTTAAACTCTATTAAATATTTATTTCCATCTCTTTCTATAATTAATTCTAATTTTTCAGATAATGCATTTACAACTGAAACACCAACTCCATGCAAACCTCCTGAAACTTTATATGAGTCATGATCAAATTTTCCTCCAGCATGTAACTGAGTCATAATCACTTCTGCTGCAGATTTTTTTTCTCCTTTATGAAGATCAATTGGTATACCTCTACCATCATCTTTAACTTTAACTGTACCATCCAAATTAATATCAACTGTTATATTTTTACAAAATCCTGCCAATGCTTCATCAATAGAATTATCAACAACTTCGTAAACCATATGATGTAGACCTGTACCATCATCAGTATCTCCAATATACATACCAGGTCTTTTTCTTACGGCCTCAAGACCCTTTAAAACTTTAATAGAATCTGCTTGGTATTTTAGTTTTGACATTTTTTTTGAAATATTATTATTAAATATAATATACTATTTTTCTCATGAAACAATTTATATTTAATTCTAATAAAAAAATTTAATGTCTCAAATATATAAAGAATTAGTCTCATTTTTTTTTAAAATAGTTTATGGAAAGATCAATTATTTTCACAAGAAAAACCGGTGTTTAAAAATACATAAAGTTGAAAAAAATAAAAGAAAATATAAAATTTTTGAAATTGAAAATTGTAGAGTTTACACAGATACAGTTCATGATACTGCTTTTATAAATAATAATAGAATAATTAATCAAGTTTCTTTTCAATTAAGAAAGTTGGTAAACTCAAATATAAAAAATAATCGAGTATTAACGTATGGTACTCCAAAATTCTTAAAAACTCTTGATTCTCCTATTTTATGCATTTTAACTGGAGGTGCAGGAAATAATAACTACTGGCACTGGATGTATGATGTACTTCCAAGAATTGGAATAGTAGAAAACAAATTTGCTTTGAAAAAATTTAAATTTGTTTTTGTTCCTAATAAAGAATTTTTATATCAAATTGATACACTTAAAATTTTGGGAATACTAAAAAAATCAGTCTCAAGTAAAAAATTTAAACATATTTATTCAAATAAAATTATAGCAACAAATCATCCTTGGCAATACTCAAAATCTGCTCATAAAGATATAGGCGAGGTTCCGAAGTGGATATCATTTTGGATAAGAAAAAAATTCTTAAAATTTAAATCAAACAAAAAATTTTATAATAAAATATATATTGATAGATCTGATTCAAAATTTAATTTAAATAATAAAAGAATAATATTAAATGAAAAAGAAATCAGGGAAATTTTATTAAAGAAAAAATTTAAAATTATTCGACTATCTGATTATACTTTTAAAGATCAAATAGCTATTTTCAATAATGCTAAAATAATTGTTGGCAATCATGGCGCGGGTTTTGCTAATTTAGTTTTTTGCAAAAAAAACACAAAAATAATTGAATTTATTGATAAAAATACATCAAAACCGATTAAAAAGATTTCTAAAGACTTAAGCTTAAATTACTTTTCAGTTCTAGGAAAAAGGATAAATTCTGATTCGGGAGATCAAAATAATAATTTGCAGATCCCAGCAAAAAAATTAATTTCAATTCTAAAATAAATTTCTAAATATTTTTAAAATAAACTGGCCAATAAATTGGTTTTGTATAAGTATTAAACCAGTAAGACGAAAATCTCTCAGCTAAAAATCCATAAATCCTTTTTTTTCCATAACTATTTTCTAAATCAAATCCAAATATACTTTCACATTTTTCAAGCCATGGAAAAATTTGTGAATAATATTCAAAAAGAATTTTTTTATTTTTGCAAATAAACATATTGTAAGGATTAAATATTATTTCTTTATTAACATATGCTCTGAATTTTTCTTTGTGTTTAAGATCAAGAAGATCTATTGCTTTATCTAAATTTCCATATCCATGATACATATCAAAATGAACTTTTATTGTAATATTTTTATTATTAAAAAAGAGTAATGGGTTTTTAAGTATAATTCTTTTCCCATGCTTAATGATTTTGCTTAGCTTCGTTTTGTTAGTATAAATTGGGTCTACTAAAACAACTTCGTATTTTTCCCATTCTTCAGGTACTTTTTGGAGTATATCTTTTTCAAGTGAAAAATCCGTTTTTAATTTAGAAGTTTTAGACCAAAATCTCCTATATGTACAAAATCCTATCCAACTATTTTGGTCTTCTTTTTTAATAATTTCATTTTTCCATAAATTATAATGAAAAGTATATTCGCCATAAAATTTATTTTTATCACTTATATTAACTATATTTTTATCTGTGAGCCATTTATCAGTATAATTTATA
>CACKXS010000012.1 GCA_902604305.1 uncultured Pelagibacteraceae bacterium | reverse complement strand
AAATAAAGGATATGAAAATTTTAATTAAATGGAAGAACAATTAAAAATAGATTTTGAAAAGTTATTAGAAAAATCAAATTTTTCTAAAAAGAACATTGAGATTAAAAGAAAAAATTTTAATAACTTTATTGAAAAAGGTTTTCCAAATAAAAGAGAAGAAAATTGGAAATTTTCAGATCTTAATCAAATAATTTCTAAAAATATTAAAAATTTAAGTTTTTATAACGATTTATCAAAGCCAAATAAAATAGATCAGTCTACTTTTATTGCTGGTTTAGAACATAATAAACTTATTTTCGTAAATGGTAGAATAGAAAAAATAGAGTTCGATTATGAGGAAAAAAATAATATTGAAATACTAGATGATTTGGTTTTGGAAAAACCTAGTAATGCCAACAATTCTTTGTTTTTTTTGAATAATGCATTTGTAAGTAAATTTTTTAAACTAATTGTCAAAAAAAACTATTCACTTAAAAAACCTTTGGTTATTTACAATATTACCAATAAAGATTTAGTTTCAAAAAGTATTAACTTAAAGTTTGATATACTGCTTGAAGAAAATAGTTCTTTAAAACTTATTGAGTTTTCTAATGATAAATCAACTACTAATTTTATAAATATTAATTATAACTTTGATGTTCAAAAAAACTCTATATTAAAAAATTATAAAATTGATAATAATTCAAATAGTAATATTAAATATTATTTTAATAATATAAGCCAAGATACCAATAGTGTGTCAGAAATATTCCTTCTATCATCTGGATCAGAATTTATAAAAAATGAAATAAATTGTAATCTTAATGGAAAATATGCTTCAGCATTTGTAAATGGAGTTTTTCTCTTAAATGGTTCAAAACACCATGAGATTAAAACTAATATAAATCATTTAGTTGAAAATACTAAAAGTTATCAATTAATCAAAGGTGTTTTAGAAGATGATTCAAAAGCAGTTTACCAAGGAAAAATTTTTGTTGATTCAAAAGCTCAAAAAACAGATGGTTATCAATTAAGTAAAGCTATTTTATTAAACGACAATACTGAATTTAATGCAAAGCCAGAACTAGAGATTTATGCTGACGATGTTAAATGTTCCCATGGATCTGCATCTGGCAGTTTAAATGAAGATTCAATATTTTATCTAATGTCTAGAGGGTTAAACTATAAAGAAGCAAAAAAACTTTTAATTAATGGTTTCCTATTAGATGTTGTTGAAAAAATTACAGATTCTGAAATAAAAAATTTAATAAAAAATATTATGAGCTTAAAACAATGAACATTAGTAATATAAAAAAAGAGTTTCCTATATTTGATAATAAAGTTCATAATAATGATCTTGTATACTTAGATAGCGCTAATTCTTCTCAAAAACCAAGAGTTGTTGTTGATAGAATTTATGATTTTTATACGAAAGAATTTTCTAACGTAGGAAGAAGTGTTCATTATCTCGCAGTTGCTGCAACAAATTTATATGAAAATACCAGAACATCAGTTCAAAAATTTATTAATGCAAAAGATGCAAATGAAATTGTTTTTACAAAAGGAGCTACAGAAGCAATAAATTTAGTAGCAAGTACTTTTGGCCAAAATCATCTGAAAGAAGGTGATGAAGTTTTATTAACTGAGCTAGAACATCACTCAAACTATGTTCCTTGGCATTATTTAAGAAAATCCAAGGGTATTAAAATAGAGTTTGCAGAGATAAATGAAGATGGAGAAGTTACTTTAGAGAGTATAGAAAAAAAAATTACACCAAAAACTAAAATTATAGGAGTAACTCATTTATCAAATGTTACTGGAGCTATTTTACCAATTAAAGAAATAGTTCAACTAGCTCACTCAAAAAATATACCAGTATTGGTAGATGGTTGTCAGGGAGCTCCACATTTAAAATTAGATATGCAAGACTTAGATTGTGATTTTTATGCCATCTCATGTCATAAAATGTATGGACCAACAGGCTTAGGTATTCTTTATGCAAAAAAAAAATGGTTAGAGGAATTACCTCCGTACCAAGGTGGTGGAGGAATGATAGGAGAAGTCAAAAAAGAAGGCATAACCTATGGTGACTTACCAAATAAATATGAAGCTGGAACAATGGCAACAGCACAAGTAATAGCATTTGATGAGTCTATTAAATTTTTAAACAAAATAGGAATGGAAAAAATCATTAAACATGAAAAAGAACTTATTGAATATGGCCAGGAGATATTAAGAAAAAATAATTCTGTTAAATTAATTGGAAATCCTAAAACTAAAGGATCTGTTCTATCCTTTACTATTGATGGAATACATCCTCATGATATAGCAACTATTTTAGATGAAGATGGCGTTGCCATAAGAGCTGGTCATCACTGTTGTCAAATATTACATGACAAACTTGACATAGCTGCTTCTGCAAGGGCATCATTAGGAGTTTACAATACTAAGGATGATCTTGATAAACTGAATTCGTCAATTAATAAATGTAAAAAAATATTTGAACTAAAATGAACTTAAAAGAACTTTACCAAGAAATAATTTTAGATCATGGAAAAAATCCTAGAAATCTAAGAAAAACAGAAAATTTTAATAAAGACGCAAAAGGACACAACCCTTTATGTGGTGATAAGGTTCATATTTTTTTAAAGTTAAATGATAATAAAAAATTAGAAGATATTTCATTTGAAGGTCAAGGCTGTGCAATTTCAATGGCTTCGGCATCAATAATGACTGATTTGTTAAAAGGAAAAGAAGAAAAAGAAGTAAAAGAAATTGTGACTGATTTTTTAGAAATGATTAAAGAAAAGGATGAAATTAAAACAAACCTTTTGAAAGATGATGAAAAAACTAAATTAATGTGTTTGTCAGGAGTAAAGCAATATCCAATGAGAGTTAAATGTGCAACTCTATCCTGGCACACATTGACATCAGCTATAGATAAATCTCAAAATGAAATTAATAGTGAAAGCTTGGAGGTATAATGGAATTAAAAGATAAAGTTATTGCTGAAATAAAAAAGATCTATGATCCAGAAATACCAGTTAATATTTATGAGTTAGGCTTAATATATGATATAATTATTGATGATAAGAATAATGTTAAAATTGATATGACATTAACAACTCCAAATTGTCCTGTTGCTGAAAGTTTACCAAATGAAGTAAAAAATAGTGTCAAAGAGATAAAAGAAGTAAAAGATGTTGATTTAAAACTAGTTTGGGAACCACCATGGGATAAATCAATGATGTCAGAGTCTGCAAAATTAGAATTAAATTTATGATGAAACAAATAATTACATTAAGTGATAATGCTGCTCAAAGAATAAAAGAAATTATGTCAAAAGCAGAAAGTAAAGCTGTTGGTGTAAGAGTAGGCGTTAAGTCTGGTGGTTGTGCAGGCATGTCTTATATAATGGAATATACAAAGGAAATTAATCCAAATGATGAAATAATTGAGGAAAAAGGGGTAAAACTTTTTGTAGATCCAGGCGCTATAATGTACCTTTTAGGAACCGAAATGGACTATAAAAAAGAAGAATTTTCCTCATCTTTTGTCTTTAAAAATCCAAACGAAACTGAAAGATGTGGATGTGGAGAATCATTTAAGATATAATAGTGGTTAATGAGAGACACTAAACATTTAGAAAAACATGCTAATAAATTAGCAGAAAGCAAAAAGGAAAAGGAACTATTCAGAACTCAACGTAAGGCGGTTGAAGCTGGGGCTCACGGAACTTTAGAATACACTATAAAAGAAGGTGTTAATAAGAATAAAATTGCTGACGATAAAATATTAAAAAGTAAAAAATAATTTAAGAGCTGTAATACATTTCAAACTCCATTGGGTGTGGAGTATGTTCGAGATTATAAATTTCTTCAAATTTTAATGCAATAAATGCATCAATTTGGTCATCAGAAAATACACCACCTTGTTTTAAAAAACCTCTATCTCTGTCTAAACTTTCCATAGCCTCTCTTAAAGACCCACAAACAGTTGGAATATTTTTTACTTTATCTTCTGGCAGAGCATACAAATCTTCATCAAGGGGTTTACCTGGATTAATTTTATTTTTAATACCATCCAGTCCAGCCATTAACATAGCAGAAAAAGTTAAATATGGGTTTCCTGCAGCATCAGGGAATCTTATTTCACATCTCGCACCTTTTTTACTTAATGTTATTGGTATTCTACATGAAGCAGATCTGTTTCTTGCTGAGTAAGCTAACAAAACTGGAGCTTCAAAACCTGGAATTAATCTTTTATAACTATTTGTTGTTGCATTTGAAAAAGCATTAATTGCTTTAGCGTGTTTTAAAATTCCACCAATATAATGAAGTGCGGTTTCTGATAAACCTGCATATTTATTTCCTGAAAATATTGGATTTTTACCTTTCCAAATTGATTGGTGTGTATGCATTCCTGAACCATTATCACCTTTTACAGGTTTAGGCATAAAGGTTGCAGTTTTTCCAAAAGAATGAGAAACCATTTGTACTACATATTTATATAACTGAACGTTATCCGCTTGCGTTACTAAAGTATTATATAACATTCCAAGTTCATGCTGACTTGGAGCAACTTCGTGGTGGTGTTTTTCAACTGTAATACCAACTTCTCTTAGACCTTTTAAATATTCACCTCTCATGTCTTGAGCACTATCAACTGGAGGTACTGGAAAATATCCACCTTTTATTCCTGGTCTATGACCCATGTTTCCATTTTCATAATTTTTACCTGAATTGTAAGGACCTTCAGAACTATCAATCTTAAATCCTATTTCATTCATTTCATTTTTAATTTTTACATCATCAAAAACAAAAAACTCTGGTTCAGGGCCAAAATATGCTTTGTCACCAACACCAGATTTTTTTAAATATGCTTCAGCTTTTTTAGCAATACCTCTTGGATCTCTTTCATATGGAGTTTTTTTCACTGCATCTAAGATATCGCAAAATATAATTAAAGTATTATGTGAAGTATAAGGATCAATTACTTGTCTGCTTAAATCAGGTTTTAAAATCATATCTGACTCGTTAATTGCTTTCCAACCCGCTATCGAAGACCCATCAAAAAATACTCCATCATTAAGCATGTCATCATCTACAATTGTTGAATCCATTGTTAGATGTTGTAATTTACCTCTCGGATCAGTGAATCTTAAGTCGACAAATTCGATCTCTTTATCTTTCATCAATTTTAATACTTTATTTGAACTCATAATTTTAAATTTAGTATGATCTTAATATCAAAAAATGCGGTAATAAGAAGATAATATAATAAGATATCACCTATGCATTTCTTACATGGATAAATGGTTATTAATATGAAATTATCAATTCACAAATTGTTACAATTATTAGTTGAATGGAAGATTTATTAAATAAAGAATCGGTAAAGAGGGTATCAAAGGTTTTAAATGATTTTGATCAATCAATAAAAGTCCAAAACTTAGATACAACAGCTAGAACAGCAAAAGATGCCGCAGAAAGTTTAAAAACTGAAATTGGCTCTATCGTAAAAAGCTTATTACTTAGAAGACAAAGCTCATTCTTGTTATGTTTAGTTGCTGGTGATAAGAGGTGTTCCTTAAATAAAGTAAAAAAATTGTTAAATGAAAAAGATGTAAGTATGGCAAATGCCGATCAAGTAAAAGAAATAACAGGGTTTACAATAGGAGGAGTTTCCCCAGTAGGTCATTTAAATAAAGTTGATATTTTTATAGACGAGTCATTAGCAAGATTTACAAATTTATTTGCAGCAGCTGGCCACCCTTATAGTATTTTCAAAATTAATTTTGATAATCTTTGTAAGATTACGAATGGATCAGTCAAAGATATATCAGAATGAACAATCCAAAACCTCTAGATTATTTATTGTTAGGAACATTATCTTTAATTTGGGCATCTGCATTTTTTAATATTAAAATTGCAACTTATTCTTTTGGACCTATAACAATTGCATTTTTTAGAATTTTTCTTGGAGCTATACCAGTTGTACTTTTATGTTTAGCAAAAAGAATAAAGATTGAAGCATTTTCTAAAGACTGGTTATGGTTTGCATCAATTGGATTTATAAATCTAGTAATACCTTTTTTTTTAATTGCTTACGGTGTTCAAAAAGTACAAAGTAATCTTGCTGCAATTCTAATGGCAACCACACCTCTAAGCGCAACTATTCTTGCTCATTTTTTTACTGAAAATGAAAAATTTAGTTGGTTTAAGAGTGTTGGGATATTAATTGGATTTTCAGGAATAGTCTTTTTATTTTCAGACAAAGTATTAATTAATACTGAAAATATAATTTATGCTCTCGCAATTTTATTAGGTTCCACATGTTATGTTATTGGAGGGATCTTAACTTTAAAAATAAGTAAAAAGAAAAATGAAAATGTCACAGCTTCAATATTAATTTGGGGATCAATAATTGTATTTCCAATCTCAATGCTCTTTGAGCAACCTTGGAATCTATCCCCAAGTTTAGATTCTATGATTGCATTATTATATCTTGGAGTTTTTCCAACTGGTGTTGCGTGGTTATTAAGATTTCATATTTTAAAAAATAATGGTGTAGTTTTCCAATCTCAGGTTGCGTTTTTAATTCCAATATTTGGAGTTATCCTTGGATATATATTTTTAAATGAACTTATAACTTCTAAAGTTATTGTTTCATTACTGCTAGTTATTTTAGGAATTTATTTAGTTAAAACATCAAATAAAATTAAAGTTACTTCAGTTTAGATAATTCTTTAATGTGGGATGAATCTGTTTCACAACAACCACCTAAAATTGTTGCACCTTTTTTACTAATTTTTTTTGCAAATTCACAAAAAACTTTACCAGTAATTTCCTCTCTTTTTCCCAAAGTAATATTTGGATTTTTTCCTACTTCATTGTGGCCAGCTTTATTAAATCTATGTACAGGCAAAGGCTCTTCTACTGCCCATAAATTTGCTTTAAAACCGAATGGTATATCTAAACTTTTCAATTCATCTGTTACTTGCTCGATTATTTCTAGTGATACGCATGCAGCAACTACTCCTAACCAGCTAGTATTGTTATATTTTTTTACTATTTCTGATATTGTCTCACCAGACGGAAGCATACCATTTTTCTTTAAATGCAAACCAACCAGCACTGGTTTATTTAATTTTTGAATAACATTTAATGCTATCTCTACTTCTCTTCCGCTAGAAAGAACATCTAAATAAAAAAAATCAATATAAGCATTGATAATACTCGCCTGATCAAAAAAATCTTTTTCAATTATTTTTTTATCTCTTTTATCAACTTCATATGTATCGTTTTGAGCAGGAAGACTACCTGCAATTAAAATATTTTTTTTTGATAATTCTTTTGCTTTTATCGCAAGCTCACAAGCTTTTTGGTTTGCAAATTGAAAAAGATCTCCAACTTGATTTTGCTCCATTCTTACTCTTCTTGTAGTAAAAGTATTGGTTAATATTACTTCTGCTCCAGCTTTAATAGCAGATAAATGAGTATCAACTACTAAACTATTAAATTTTTCATCGATTAATGAAGTCGCTGACCAAAGAGTCCCTTTGGTTACAAGTCCTCTCGCAAGTAATTCTTGACCCATACCAGCATCTAAAATTCTTGTTTTTTTAAAATAGTTTAAATCCATATTATAAAAATAATTTAGCACCTATCCTAATAGCAACAAATAATACCAGGACAGATGTTATTAACGCAAGAAATCTTGTCGGAAATATTTTTAAATTTAAATAGTTTCCAATATGACCACCGATAATCACAACCAAAAATAAATGCCAATAATTTGATATATCGCTTAAAACTATATTTTTAGTTAATTGACCAATAACACCAGATATAGAGTTGATAAAAATAAATAAAGATGCTGCAGTAACAATGTGCTTAGGTTTAGCTGCTTTAATCAAAAAAAGAATAGGGCTTAAAAATATTCCTCCACCAACTCCGACCACTCCAGAGACAAAACCTAATATTGCTCCAATTATGATTGAGATAAAAATTGGAACATTTCTATAATTTGACTCATTATCATCATAAGATTTAAAATTTATTAAAAGCATTGTTCCAGCAAGCGTCAAAACTATAAATAAAAAAATTTCAAACAGGCTTTTATCTATTTGTAGAGAGCCGCCGAAAAATGCTAAAGGTACCGATCCTACTAGATATGGTAACAATAATTTTAAATTAAGATTTCCTGCTTTTATATAATTAAAGCTATTTCCCGAAACTACAAATATATTACATATTAAAGCTATTACTGGAAAAATATAATAAGGAATATCCCATATTAACATTAGTGCCAGATAAGTTGACCCACCCCCAAAACCAACACTGGCATATAATATTGCAGTTACAAAAAATAAAATTGATAATATAATCATTTAAATTTTTATGATTATAAATATAGCATTATTAACAGTTACCGATACAAGAACTTTAAAAACCGATAAGTCAGGAAATATTTTAGTAGATAAAATAAGTAAGGCTAATCATAACTTAGTAGATAGGAAAATTTGTAAAGATAGCAAAAAAGCAATTAAAAAAATATTAAAAGACTGGACCAAGAAAAAAAAGATTGATGTAATAATAACAACAGGTGGTACTGGATTAACCGGAAGAGACATTACACCTGAGGCATTAGATGAAATAGCAGATAAACACATACCAGGATTTGGTGAGATATTTAGAACAATAAGTTTAAAAACTGTTGGAACTTCTTCTATTCAATCAAGAGCTTGTGCAATATTAGCTAATGGCAAATATATATTTGCATTACCTGGATCTTCTGGGGGAGTAACTGATGCATGGGATGAAATTTTAGTACATCAGTTAGACATTAATCATAAACCTTGTAATTTTGTAGAATTATTCCCAAGACTTAAAGAAAAATAAAATTTTAATTTTTTTCTCTTGTTGCAATATAAACTCCTAAAGTTGCAATTAAAAATCCCAATATATCAACGAAATCTAAATTTTCTCCTAAAAAAATAAAAGCCATAATAGCTGATGTAGGAGGTATTAGAAAAAATACAGAAACAGTTTTGCTTGCTGAATTTTTTTTTATTAAATACATCAAAATAGTAAATGCTCCAAATGAAACCAAAAATATTTGATGACTTATTGCGATTACAAAAGTTTTTGAAAAATTTATAAATGGTTTTTCAATGAAAAAAATAATTATAATTAAATGAAATAAAAAACCTCCTAAGGCTTGGTACATATTGCTAACTGATAAAGGTAAATTATTACTTATTTTTTTTTGCCAAAGCGTTGCAGAAGTAACCGCAATCAAAGAAATAATTACCGCAACAACTCCTATAGCTGGCAATGATTTACCTATGTCAAAACCAATAACTAAAGCTGCACCAACAAATCCTAAAAAAACTCCTAGCCATTTATTCCATGTAATTTTTTCATTTAAAATAGGACCAGCCAAAGCATTTGTTAATACAGGTTGAAGAGTAACTATTAAAGCAGCAATCCCTGTTGGAAGACCAATAGAAATTGAGTAAAAAACACCTCCAAGATAAAATCCATGAAAAAGTATTCCTGTAGAAATTGATGGTAAAATATTTTTTGAATTAACTAAAATTTTATGTTTCGAATATAATGAAAAAAAATAAAACCCTATTGCAACTATCAAAAATCTAAAACTTAAAGCTGCAAAAGGATCACTGTAATCAACTATTGGTTTTGTTGTTATAAAAGCTGAAGACCAAAGTAAAATAAATATTAAAGGAAGAAATTTTATCACTAGTTAATAAAATTACTTTTGATATTTTTCTTTCCACTCAGAATAAGGCATTCCATATACATGTTCTCTTGCATCAGGATCTGATATTGAAATACCTTTTTTTTCTGCTTCTTCCCTGTACCATTTTGATAAGCAATTTCTGCAAAATCCAGCTAAATTCATTAAATCTAAATTTTGTACATCTTTTCTTTCCCTGAGATGTTTAATTAATCTTTCGAATGCAGCTGATTGTAATTCCTTTTTTGTGTTATCATCCATAATTATTTGTGTTAAAGTTTTATTGTATTAATGAAACTTTCTGGATCATATCAAATAAACTTAGAAAAACAAAAAGTTTGGGAAGCATTAAACGATCCTGAAATTTTACAAAAAACAATACCAGGATGTGAAGAATTTATAAAAAAATCCGAAACAGAGTTTACTGCAACGGCAACTAACAAAATCGGGCCGTTTAATGCTAGTTTTACTGGAGATATTGAGCTTACAGATTTAAATCCTCCCCATAGTTATAAAATTACTGGTTCAGGAAACTCACCAGTAGGTTTTGCAAATGGAGAAGCCACAGTTAGCTTAGAGGATAAAGATAATGGCACTAAACTTACTTATACAGTTGAAGCAAATGTCGGTGGAAAAATTGCTCAGGTTGGCTCTCGTTTAATTGATATGACTGCAAAAAAAATGGCTGATATTTTTTTTGGAAAATTTTCTGAATTAGTTTCAAATGACCAGGGTGATAAAAAAACTATAAAGGAAAATGTTGAAAAAATTGAAGCACCTACTGAAAAAAAATCTCAAAACAAAACACTAATTTATATATCTATTGTATTATTCGCAGCTGTCGTGATTTATTTAATTAATTGAATCGCGTAATACTAGAATCTTTATATTTTTTAAAGTTGAGTGTGACATTATTGTATGTTTAACTTAAGACAATTAATAAGGAGCGGAGCCTTATGAAAAAAATTGCAATAGAAGTTAATGGTAAGAAAGTTTCAAAAGAAATACAAGATCACACAACATTATCAGGTTTACTAAGAGATATTTTGAATTTAACAGGAACTCATATTGGTTGTGACACAAGCCAATGTGGTGCGTGCGTTGTTCATGTTGATGGAAAATCAATAAAAAGTTGTACAGCATTAGCAGCAGACCTTGATGGTTCAAAAGTTACAACAATTGAAGGTTTAGCTTCAAATGGAAAATTACATCCAATGCAAGAAGCATTTAAAAAAATGCACGGATTGCAGTGTGGATTTTGCACACCTGGCATGGTTATGAGTGCGGTTGATCTTTTAAAAAATAAAAAAAATCCAAGCGATCAAGAAATAAGAGATTGGTTGGAAGGTAATATCTGTAGATGTACAGGATACCATAATATTGTTGCAGCCGTTAAAGAAGCTGCTTCAAAAATGTAGGAGTTAAAATGGCAAGTTTAGTAGGATCGAGAGTTGAAAGAAAAGAAGACAAAAGATTTTTAACAGGTAAAGGTAGATATACTTCTGATATTAATATTGCTAACCAAACATATGCCATATTTATTAGATCGCCACATGCAAGAGCAAAAATAAAAAAAATTGATACCTCTAAAGCACTTAAATCTTCAGGAGTGGTAGATATATTAACAGGAGAGCATATAGCGCAAGATAAAATTGGAGGTTTGATCGCTGGATGGGCTATTAGAAGCGAAGATGGTTCAGAGATGAAATGTCCTGCAAACCCACCATTAGCAAAAGATAGTGTAAATTTTGTTGGAGACCCTATAGCAGTAGTTTTTGCTGAAACTTTGGATGAGGCTAGAGCAGCAGCTGAATTAGTAAAAGTTGATTACAAAGTTTTAAAGGCAGTTTCTAATTTAGGTGAAGCAATGAACAGTGAGGCAATACACGATGGTATAGATAAAAATCTTTGTTATGACTGGCTTCTTGGTGACAGACAAAAAACTAATGAAGCATTTGATAAAGCAGATAAGATAATAAAATTAGATATTGTAAATAATAGACTTATTCCGAATGCAATGGAGCCAAGAGCTTGTGTAATAGATTATAACACAGCTTCAGAAGAAATAACTTGTTACACTACAAGCCAAAATCCACATTTATCAAGATTGATTATGTCTGCTTTTGGAGGAGTTGCTCCTGAAAACAAATTAAGAGTTGTTGCACCAGATGTAGGTGGGGGATTTGGATCAAAAATTAATCTTTATAACGAAGAAATAGTTTGTAGCTGGGCTTCAAAAAAAATAGAGAGACCTATTAAATGGGTAGCTGAAAGAACAGAGTCTTTTTTAACAGATACTCACGGAAGAGATCATATTACTCATGCAGAATTAGCGGTTACTAACGATGGTAAGTTTTTAGGGTTTAAAAATGAAACAATTGCAAACCTTGGAGCATATGCAAGAGTATTCGGAACTGTAACTCCAACATATTTATTTGGACCATGTGCAACAGGTGTTTATATAATGCCAGCTGCATATTCTAATGTTAAAGCAGTTTATACAAATACTGCACCAGTAGATGCTTATAGAGGAGCAGGGAGACCAGAAGCTACTTATACTATTGAAAGAATTGTAGATAAGGCTGCAATGGAATTAGGTATGGATCCAATTGAAATAAGAATGAAAAATTTTCCTACAGAATTTCCATTTAAACAAACTTTAGTACACCAAATAGATTCAGGAGATTATGTAGCAGGATTAAATAAAGCGAAAGAAATGGCAGATTATGACGGTTTTGCTGTTAGAAAAAAAGAATCGGAATCAAAAGGTAAACTTAGAGGTATAGGAGTTACTTCTTATTTTGAAGCATGCGGAATTGCACCATCACCAGTAGTGATGATGTTAGGTTGTGGAGTAGGTTTATGGGAGTCTGCAGAGGTAAGATTCAATCCAACAGGACAAGTTACAGTTTATACTGGATCTCATAGTCATGGACAAAGTCACCAAACTACATTTGCACAAATTGCTGCTGATGAATTAGGTGTTCCAATTGAAAATATTGATGTTGTTCACGGTGATACTGATAAAGGTACATTTGGTATGGGAACATATGGTTCAAGATCTTTAACTGTTGGTGGAATAGCAATAGTTAATGCGTGCAAAAAAATAGTTAATAAAGGAAAAAGAATTGCCGCCAAAATGTTAGAAGCAAGTCCTGATGAAATTGATTTTAAAAATGGAGAATTTGTTGTTGCAAAATCAAATAAAAAGAAAACAATTGGAGAAGTTGCTTTTGCAAGTTATCTTCCTGGAGTAAGAGACGAAGTTAAATCACCTTTACCAGAAGGAGATGAACCAGGACTGATAGAATCTTCTTTTTTTGATCCAGCTAATTTCTCTTTTCCAGCAGGATCTCATATTTGTGAAGTTGAAATAGATCCTGAAACAGGTCATGTAAAACTTGATAAATACACAGCAGTTGATGATTTTGGAACTATAGTGAACCCACTAATTGTTGAAGGCCAAGTTCATGGTGGATTGGCTCAAGGAATTGGCCAAGCTTTATATGAGAATGCTCAATATGACGATTCTGGTCAGCTGATTACAGCTTCTTATATGGATTATACAATGCCAAGAGCTGATGATCTTCCAGACTTTAATTTAGGATTTACTTGTACAAAGGCTACTACTAATCCATTAGGAGTTAAAGGGTGTGGAGAAGCTGGAACTATAGCTGCAACACCAACAGTAATGAACGCAGTTATTAATGCTTTGGGTGGAAAAGAAATTTCTTTACCTGCAACAGCAGAAAAAGTTTGGAAAGCATGTAAAGAAATGAAAAAATCTAATGCTAAGGCGGCTTAAAGGAAATTATGAAAACATTTAATTATCATTCTGCAAAAGATGTAAAAGAAGCATCAAAGCTAGCGTCCTCTAATTCGGCTTTTTTAGCTGGAGGAATGACAACAATACCTTCAATGAAATTAGGTTTAGCTTCTTATAAAGATATTATAGATATTAAAAGAATAAAAAAACTAACAGGAATTAAAGTATCTGGAAAAACGGTTACAATAGGAGCAACAACAAAACATTCTGAAGTAGCAAGTTCAAAAGATGTTAAAAAAGCAATTCCTTCATTAGCAGCCCTTGCAGAAGGTATTGGTGATCCACAAGTAAGAAATAGAGGTACGATTGGTGGTTCAATAGCAAATAATGATCCTGCTGCAGATTATCCTTCAGCATGTATTGCTTTAAATGCAACTATACATACAAATAACCGTTCAATTGATGCAGAAAAATTCTTTAGAGGGATGTTTGAAACTTGTCTTAAGAGCACTGAAGTTATAGAGACAATTGAATTTTCAATACCTGAAAAATCAAGTTATCAAAAATTACCAAATCCAGCTTCGCGATATGCCATAATAGGTGTTTATGTTGCAAAACATAAAACAGGAATAAACGTAGGAGTAACTGGAGCTAAGTCATGTGTATATAATGATAAAGATTTAGCAGGGGCATTAACTAAGAATTTTTCTTCATCAGCCATAGATAGTGTTAAAATTTCTTCATCAGGAATGAACTCAGATATTCATGCTTCTTCGGATTATAGAGCAAATATGGTGAAAGCTTTTACTAAAAAAGCTGTTGATGCTTGCTAAATATTTCTTTCAGTAATACCTTTACATCTAATGAAAAATTCATTTGATGAAAAAATCTTAGAAGAAGCAAATGATTGGTTAAATGCTAACCAAAAAGTTGTTCTTGCTACAGTAATTCAAACTTGGGGTTCATCACCTAGACAAGTCGGAAGCAGAATGATTGTTAATGAAACAGGAGATTTTTCAGGCTCTGTTTCTGGTGGATGCGTAGAGTCTGCAGTAGTAAGAGAATGCATTGGTTTAATTAAAGACAATAAACCATGTAAAAAAATTGAATTTAAAGTTTCTAATGAAAGTGCCTGGGAAGTTGGGCTTGCATGTGGTGGCGAAATAGCAGTTTATTTAGAGCAGATAAATTAAATTTATGATTGAGATACATAAAAAGTATATAGAATGGTGGAAAAAAAATCTTAATCTTTCAGATTATGCAGTGCTTTGGATAACGTTTATTAAAGGCTTAATCATTGGACTTTTAATCTATCATTTTTTTATTGTTTAAATGAAACATTCTCAACTTAAGGAAATAATCAAAAAAAAGGCTTCAAAGATAGAATTTGCAATTGTAACTAATCTTGAAAATGGTTTGAGCGAAATATATGAACCTGGAAAATCATTAAGCAAAGAATTTGAAATTCATAAAGAGCAAATTGACAATTTTTTTAAATTAAAAAAAAATGGCGTAATAGAAAATACTGAAATTTTTATTGAAACATATATTAGACCTATAAAAGTTATTATTGTAGGTGCAGTTCATATAGCTCAATATCTGGTAGATTTTGCAAAAAGCTTGAACTTTGAAATTTCCATTATAGATCCTCGCGGCTATTTTGCTTCTGAACAAAGATTTCCTGATATGAAAATTATCAATAAATGGCCAGATGAAGCTTTTAAAGAAATAGAAACAAATGAAAACTCTGCACTAATTGCATTAACTCATGATCCCAAAATAGACGATCCAGCATTACAACATGCTCTTAATAAAAAATTTTATTACATAGGTGCGTTAGGTAGTAAAAAAACTCATGAAAACAGATGTCAAAGGTTAAAAGAAGCGGGATTTAATAGTGACCAAATTAATTCAATACATGGTCCAATTGGTATTAAACTAGGTGGAAGATCAGCTCCAGAGATAGCGCTATCTATTATTGCACAATTAGTATCAGAAACTTATAAAAAATAAATGCAACAAATATTTGAAGAAATAAAAATTAATACTGGGGGACAAGGCTTTTATAATTTTACAGAAAATACTTTAAATTGGATTGATAAACAAAAAATTCGAAACGGTATTTTAAATATTAATATATTACACACTAGCGCTTCACTAGTAATTCAGGAAAATGCAGATTCAGATGTATTATATGACCTTAAAAATTTTTTTCATAAACTAGTACCAATGGATCAAAAATTATACAAACATACCACTGAAGGAAAAGATGATATGCCAGCCCATATAAAATCTACACTTACTAATAATCAATTAACTTTAAGTTTAAAAAATAAAAAATTAATTCTTGGAACTTGGCAAGGTCTTTATTTGTTTGAACATAGACTTGAAAACCAAACAAGAATTTTATCCCATCATTTAATTGGAGATTAAAAAATGATTAAAGCTATTCTATTAGCTGCAGGACAATCTAAAAGGCTTAAAGGTGAAAATAAATTAATTAAAAAGTTTAAAAATAAAGCTTTAATTAATCATTCATTACAAGCATTATTTAAGAGCAAAGTAGATAAAATTATTATTGTTCTTGGTTACCAACATAAAGAAGTAAAAAAAGTAATTAAGAGAAATAAAAATAATATTTATGTATTAAATAAAAAATTTAAATTAGGAATGTCATCTTCAATTAATACTGGATTAAAAAAAATATCGAAAAAAGATAAAGGATTTTTAATTATTCAATCAGATATGCCATTTATTAGGACTTCAGATATCAATAAAATCTATAATTCAATATCTAAAAAAAGATATTTAGTTCACGCATTAAAATTTAAAAATAAAATTGGTAATCCAATAGGCTTTGATAGGTCAGTGTTAACTAAATTTAAGAGAATGAAAGGTGATGTAGGAGCCAAGTTTATGGTCAAAAGATTAAAAAATAATACTAATTTTATAAAAGTTTTAAATAAAAGAGTTTTTAAAGATTTAGATTTAAAAAAAGATTTTAATTAGTTTGTATAGGATTTCCTTTTAGCCATTCACTTTCTTCATTTTCATAATGTTCTTTTTTCCAAATTGGAGATCTTTTCTTAATTTCTTCAATTATGTATCTAGAAAGAATATATGTCTCTGCTCTATGAGGGCAAGCAACTGCAATAATAATACTTGTTTCTCCTAATCCCAAATATCCCTTTACATGCTCTATATAAACCACTTTGTCTTTAATTTTTAATTTTTGGTCAACATCATTATAAATTTCTTCAAAACTTTTAATCACCATTGCATCATGGCTATCGTAAGTAATTCCTGTTACCTTTTTATTATCATTATTTTCTCTAACAGTTCCTTTAAAAATTAACGAAGCTCCAAATTTAGATGAAGATATAAAATCTTCAGCTTTATAAACTTCTATTTTTTCTTTTTTAATATCTATTATTTTTGCATGAAGCATTAACCACCTCCAATAGGGGGAATAATTCCAATTTTTTGATCTTTTGTAATTTTATAATTTTCAGAAATAATAGTATTATCTTCTGAACAGAAAGCTGAAGTTTCAATTATTTTTTTAAAATTTTCATTACCTTTAAACTTTTCATCTACATAATTAATTATTTTTTTCTTTAAATCTTTCATTGAAATTTTTTTTTCAACATTAAATTCTAAAAAATCTTTATCACTTAAATCTCTACTTGCCCCAAAAAGCTCGAGTTTAATTTTCATATTAAAAGATATTTTCTAAAAATTTAGGAAGTCCATCTGGATTTTTCCATAATCCGCTCTTGCCACCTTCTTTAATTAACAATTTAACATTATCAATTTTTAAATGTGGATTTACAATTTTACTTAAGTCATAAATAGTAATTAGTGCAGCATTAACTCCCATAATTGCTTCCATCTCTACACCTGTTTTTGCAACTGCTGAAACAACGCAAAATACTTCTAAAGAAGAGTCTTCTTCATTCATGATAATTTTTGTTGCGGCATGATCTATTGGCAAAGGATGACACAAAGGAATTAATTCACTTGTTTTTTTTACACCCAACACAGCCGAAACTTCTGCTAGAGTTATAGGATCTCCCTTAGGCATCTCTTTATTTTTAATCATATTAAAAACTTTTTTCCCAACATAAATTTTCCCAGAAGCAAGAGCTCTTCTAAATGTTTCTTTTTTTGATGAAACATCAACCATATTGAATGAATTTTTTTTAAAAATTTCTTTTGCCCAATCTTTTAATTCATCTTGATTTACTATTTTTAATTTCGTCAATTATCCTCCTGTTTTAGATAAATTTTTAGTAGAGCCTGTATCCCCAAGTTCTAAATAATGCGACTCTTTTTTAAACTGCATTTGTTTTAATATAAGGTCTTTTAAC
>CACKXS010000011.1 GCA_902604305.1 uncultured Pelagibacteraceae bacterium | reverse complement strand
GAAACAGTGATTGGAAAAGTTTAGTTAGAGCTGTTGTAGAATCTGTTGCTTATCAAAGTTATGATTTGTTTGACGCAATGAAAAAAGATGGACTTAAACCTAAATTGATTAAAGTTGATGGAGGAATGGTAGAGAACAATTGGTTTGCTCAATTTTTATCAGATATAATAAATTTAAATGTAATTAGACCAAAAACTCTAGAAACAACAGCCTTAGGGGCTGCACTTTTAGCTGGATATCAGATTGGAGAATTTAAATCTTTGAATGAAATTCAAGTTAAGTGGAAAAAAGATAGAGTTTTTTCTCCAAAACTTAATAAATCATTGAGAAATAATTTATTGCAAGGATGGAAACAAGCAATTAGAAAAACTTTAGCATAATTTTAGCTATGAAAAAAATATTAATAATTGGTGCTGGAGCAATGGGATCTGCTTTTTCGATTCCGTGTGCAGAAAATAATAATGATGTCACTATAATGGGCTCAGTATTAGAAGATGATTTTATTTCTTTAATAAAATCCAATAAAAATTTGCACCCAAGTTTAAATGTAATTTTGCCAAAAAAAATTAAAATTGAAAAATTTAGTGCAATTGCTGATACCGATTTAGATTTAATCGTAGTTGCTGTTAGCTCAGCTGGAATTGATTGGGCAGGTGATGAGATTTCAAAATTTTATAAATCTAACACACCTATAATTTTATTAACAAAGGGTCTTTCAATAATTGATGATCAACTAACAACTTTAACTGAAAAACTAGAAATGATTTTGAAAAAAAATGGTCATAAAAATGTTAATATTTCTTCAGTTAAAGGACCATGTTTGGCATCAGGCCTTGCAAATAAAATAAGAACAGGAACTATAATAGCAAATAAAAATATTAAGGAGGCTCAAAAAATTCAGAATTTTATTCAAACAGAATATTATAAATGTGAAATATCAGATGATATAGAAGGTATAGAAATTTCTTCAGCGATAAAAAATCTTTATTCAATGTTAATTGGTGGTTCACAAGGCTTAAGTAACCCAGCTGCTTCAAAAGAAATCCAAGAAAAATATTTTTTAAATACCGCTGCTAGTTTAATTCATAGATCAATTTCAGAAATGGTAGAAATTGTTAATAGTTATTCAGGCAAAACCGAAACTGTTTATGGTTTAGCTGGTTTAGGAGATATATATGTAAGTGTGTCTGGTGGAAGAAATAGCCAAATGGGAAAATATTTAGGACAAGGTTATTTATACAAAGAGGCAAAAGAAAAATTTATGAAAAATACAACAGTTGAAGGTGCCCAATTGGCTTTTGATATTGGACCAAAACTTATGGCAAAATTTGATAAAAGTAAATTTCCACTTTTATTTAGCATTTTGGAATGTATTTGCGAAAACAAAAAATTACAGATCGAATGGTAATTATTCTATTTTTTTGGTTGATTTAAAAAAACTTTTGAAGAATCGTCCATTGCTGTCGCCCAAGGTGTATGATGTACTGGGGCAATAGATCCTGTAACAGGTGAAGAAAAAGATTTATTTCTATATGTCATAATATCTTCTACTTTATGGTGTTCCCATTCTTTAAAATGTTTTCTAATTAACTCAAAATCAATTTTTGGATAATCAGATAGCCCGTGAAGTTCTTTAGTATACTCAGTTTGAAAGTCTATCATTTGATCTGGGTTTTCTAATTTTTCCTCTAGAGCAACCCATTTATTTATATCTTTTTCTATTTCTGAGCTATTTGGAATTTTACTTTTACCCATTATCACATCCCTTGCATACCACGCCTGACAATCAAACATATTAAAAGTATGAAATTGATCTTGCATACCTAAATAAAGTAATTTGTGATTATCTTGCCATACGACACCTTTATATAATTTTGGTGGATATAATCTATTTCTAGTTTTTAGCTTAAGGTCCTCAGTTAAAAATGGGAAATGATGAAGATAACCAGAACATAAAATTATTGCATCAGCCTCTTGTTCATGTCCATCTTTAAATATTGCTTTATTTCCATCCAGTTTATCTAAATAATGCACTTCTTTTACTCCTTTAGGCCATTTAAAACCCATTGGGTTATTTCTGTAACCTATAGTTACACTTTTAGCTCCATACTTGTGGCATTGAAGAGCTACATCTTCTGCCGAATAACTGCTTCCTAAAACAATAACATTTTTTCCTCTAAATTCTTCAGCATCTCTAAAATCATGTGAATGCATTATTCTACCTGGAAAAGATTTCATTCCTGGATATTCTGGAATAAAGGGAACTGAAAAATGACCAGTTGATACAACTACATAATCAAAAGTATCTTTTGAAAATTTATCATTTTTTTTATCATGGGAAGTAATTTCAAATTTATCTCCATTGAAAATAACTTTAGAAACACTTGTACTAAATCTTACTTTATTTTTTAGATTACCTTTCTTTACTCTGCCAGTTATATAATCGTATAAAACTTCTCTAGGAGGAAATGATGGGATAGGTTTTCCAAAGTGTTCATCAAATGAATAGTCTGCAAATTCTAAACATTCTTTTGGACCATTTGACCATAGATACCTGTACATACTGTTGGGAACAGGGTCACCGTATTGATCAGATCCAGTTCTCCAGCTATAGTTCCACAATCCACCCCAATCTTCTTGTTTTTCAAAACAAACTATTTCAGGTATTTTTTCACCATTTTTTTCAGCTTGTTCAAAAGATCTTAACATAGAAAGCCCACAAGGACCTGTTCCTATAATAGCTACTTTTGTCATATTATTTTTAAATCCCTCAAATAATTTATTAAATCTATCTTATCTAAATATTAATTCAATGATTTTAATTCTTGCAATAATTCTAATTTTAATTTTAATTGTCATAAAAAATAACTCTATGCCAAAATTAATCTCTAGTTATGTAAAATTTATTGATTCAATTTGTATTAAAGTTGGGAGAATAGTTATGTATGGAGTTTTTTTTATGATGTTTGTGCTAATTCTTTCTTTTATAACTAGAAATATAATTAATTATCCTTTGATGTGGATAATTGAGATGGCTCAATTTACAATTACTGCATATTATTTATTGGGCGGCGGTTATTCCATGATTACTGATGATCATGTTAGAATGGATTTATTTTATGGAAGGCTTTCCGAAAGAGGAAAAGCAAAAATGGATGCTTTTACAAGTATGTTTCTAATTTTCTATTTAATAATTTTATTTTATGGATCTATAACAAGCTTACAATACACCATTCAAACTAAACAAAAACTTTTTACAGCGTGGGCACCTTATGTTTGGCCAATAAAAAGTTTAATGTTAATTGGTATTTTATTAATGTTACTGCAAGCTTTTTCAATGCTTTTTAAAGATATAGCAAAAATAAAAGGTAAAAAAATATAATTATGTTAGCACAATACTTAAGTTATGAATTCATTGCATTGTTTATGTTTATAACAATGTTAACTATGATGTTCACTGGTCAAAGAGTATTTGGTGCAATAGGTTTTGTTGCAGCTGCTTCAGCATTATTGATTTGGGGCGAAGGATCTATGGAGATGCCCTACACAGCTACTTGGAAATTATTTAAATGGTATCCAATGCTTACTCTTCCACTTTTTATTTATATGGGGTTTATGATCTCTGAGTCCGGAATAGCAAACGATTTATATAAAATGTTTCATGTATATTTTGGTGGACTAAAAGGTGGTCTTGCTATTGGAACTATGCTTATGATGGTAGCAATTTCTGCAATGAATGGATTAAGTGTAGCGGGAATGGCTATAGGAGCAACAATTGCACTTCCAGAAATGTTAAAGAGAAATTATGATAAACGAATGATAACCGGGGTAGTTCAAGCAGGCAGCTCTCTAGGTATACTTATACCCCCAAGTGTAGTTATGGTTTTATATGGCATGATTGCAAGACAACCTGTTAGTAAACTTTGGTTGGCTGGCCTTTTACCAGGAATATTAATGGCTTCTTTGTTTATTATTTATATTTATGTTAGATGCCGACTGCAACCAGAGCTAGGTCCAGCATTAGATAAAAAAGAAAGAGACATTCCATTATCAGAAAAATTAAAATTATTAAAAGCCGGAATAATTCCCTTTGTAATTTTCTTCCTTATGACTGGTTTGTTTTTAATGGGAATAGCTAGTCTGGTTGAATGTTCTGCCGTTGGAGCACTACTTGCTACTATCGCTGCTATTTATAAAAAAAGATTTAACAAACAAGTTCTCGAAACTACACTTAAAAAAACACTAGGTGTATCATGTATGTTTATGTGGATAATTTTAGCGGCATTATGTTTCGGGGCTGTCTTCGATGGTTTGGGAGCAGGAAAAGCAATAGAAAAATTATTTATTGAAAGATGGAATCTAACACCTTGGGGAGTTTTAATTATGATGCAACTTTCTTATATAATTATGGGAATGTTTTTAGATGATACTGCAATGCTGGTAATTGTTGCACCACTTTATGTTCCACTAATTATATCTTTAGGATTTGACCCAATATGGTATGGAGTGCTTTATACAATTACTTGCCAAATAGCATACATGACTCCACCGTTTGGATATAATTTATTCTTAATGAGAGCTATGGCACCAAAAGAAATAACTTTATATGATATTTATAGATCAATAATTCCGTTTGTTATAGTTATGGTTATTGGTCTAGCGATAGTTATGGCATTCCCTGAAATTGCTACATACTTGCCAGAAAAATATTTATCAAATAAATAAATTCAACTTGTAGTTTAAATTATTTTAAATAATTACTAGAATCATTCTAAAATTAATAATAACCTTTTGCGTATAAATTAAGTGAGAGGAAGATATGAAAAAAGAAAAAAAAATCATAACAAATAAAAGGCGTTCGTTTATTAAGAAAGCCGGTTTGTTAACTTTGGGTGCGGCCGGAGCTACTGTTGTAAAAGCTCCTTATGTTTATGCGGCGTCAAATCCAATAAAATGGAGACTGCAAACATATTCTGGAGCACCTTTAGGAGCTCATGTTATTAAGCCACAAATTGAAGCTTTTAATAAAGCTGCGCACGGCGAAATGGAAATTGAGCTTTACTATGCAGACCAATTAGTGCCAACTGATGAATTGTTTAGAGCAATGCAAGCAGGTACAATTGATGCTGTGCAAAGTGATGACGCAACTATGGGTTCACCAGTAGATATACAAGTGTTTGGTGGATATTTCCCATTTGCAACAAGATACAGCTTAGACGTTCCATCATTATTTAAATATTATGGTTTAAATGAGATTTGGGATGAAGCTTATAAAGAAGTTAAGGGAGTGAAATGGTTAAGCACTAGTGCTTGGGACCCTTGTCACTTATTTACCGTTAAGAAAAAAGTTACTTCATTAGCAGACATGAAAGGTTTAAGAGTTTTTGGCGTTCCTACTGCGGGGAAATTCTTGTCTAGATATGGTTTAATTCCGGTAATTGTACCATGGGATGATGTTGAAACTGCAATGCAAACAGGTGAACTTGATGGTGTCTGTTGGTGTGGATTTACAGAAGCTTACGAAGTAGGTTGGGCAGATATTTGTAAATATGCTTTAACAAACGCAGTAACAGGTGCATGGTTTGGTTCTTACTTTGCCAATTCAAAAAGTTGGGAAAAATTAAGTCCAAAACTTCAAGCTTTATACCGAATGTCTATTAATGATTCTCATTATTATAGACAAGTATGGTATTGGGGTGGAGAAGCAGACCTACGTGTTAATGGTAAAAAAATGGAACTTACAAGTCTTCCAGCAAATGAGTGGGGCAAAGTAGTAGAAGACTCTAAAGAGTTCTGGGATGACACATCTAAAATTAGCCCACGTGCTAAAAAAGTTGTTGATGCATTTAAATTATATGCTCAAACAATGGAAAAAGCTGGTTACCCTTACAGATAATAATATTTTTAGGCGCTTCTTTTTTAGAAGCGCCTAATTCTAAGATTTAAGGTTTAGCGGTAATACCACCATCAATAATAATTTCAGTTCCAGTAATATAATTAGATTGGTCACTTAATAGAAACATAACAGTATTTGATATATCTTGTGGTTCACCAATTCTATTAAGAGGTATTATTTTTGCTAATTTTTTTTTTGTGGATGGATTTTTTTTCCATCTTTTTTGCATATTAGTATCGACTGCACCAGGTAATATACTATTTGATCTAATATTGTTTGAAGCAAATTGAATTGCTAGAGATTTTGAAAGTCTAATCATAGCAGCTTTAGAGGATCCATAAGCATCCTGCGGTTTATCATCACCTGACAATGCATCAACAGACGAAATATGCACCATTGACCCAAATTTATTTTTTTTCATTTTAGGTATAATAATTTTAGATAGATAAACCATTGATTTTAAGTTTATTTCATAGACTTTGTCCCATATTTTAGGCTCAATATTAGTTGATGATATATCTTTATCAAACCACAAGACACCTGTTGTATTAATTAAATAATCAATCTGTTTATTTTTTTTGTAAAATGTTTCTATAGATTTTTTTAATTTATTAAAATTAGTAACATCAATATTTTTATATGTACAATTTTGATTATCTTTTAAAAAATTTTTAGGAGGTTTTTTCAAATCAATCATAAGTACTTCAATATTATTTTTTGATAAATTTTTAGAAACTTCTAAACCCATACCACCACACGCACCTGTAACAATTGCTGATTTACCTTTGTAAGTAAGCTTCATTTTTTATAATTCTTTCTTTAGGTGAAAACTTTTTGGTTTTGTAAGATGTTCATATGCTATCTCTGATAAAGAACAGCCTTTTCCTGTTTCCTTTACACCCGTCCAAGATAATCCTGGATCTAAGTAATCACATCTATTCATAAATAAAGTTCCAGTATTAACTTTATTTCCAAGCTTTTCTGCAACATCAATATCTTTAGTCCAAATAGATGCGGTTAAACCATAGGGACTATCATTCATTAAATTTATACCTTCATTGTCACTATTTACTGGCATTATTCCTACACAAGGACCAAAAGTTTCTTCCATCATAAATTTCATTTCATGATTTACATTAGTTAGAACTTGAGGGACCATGTAATTTTTATGTTCTTTTGGGTAATCAAATTTTGATTCATCAATCATCATTTTTGCACCTTGTTTTACAGCTAAATTCATCTGATCTTTAATAAAATCTGCAGCAGATAATTTAACAACAGGACCAAGGTTGATATCTTCTTTTAATGGATTTCCTAATTTGTAGCTGTATGTTTTATCAATAAATAATTCTAAAAAATTATTATATATTTTTTTATCTACATAAATTCTTTCTATACCACAGCAAGATTGACCAGAATTAAAAAAAGAACCATCCACAAGATTTTCTACAGTATTTTCAAGATCAGCATCGTATCTTACATATGCCGGATCCTTACCACCCAATTCAAGTGCAATACTTATAAATTTATTCATTGTTGATTTTTGAACTTCATAACCCGCACTTACTGATCCTGTAAATGAAACAAACCCAATTCTTTTATCAGAAACTATTTTCAAACTATCATTATGGTTAAGATGTAAATAATTAAATGTATTATTAGGAAGAGTTTTTTTTGCTGATTCATACAATTGCTCAGCACAAAGAGGTGTTTGGGCTGAGTGCTTTAATATTACAGAATTTCCTGCTGCAAGCGATGGTATAATTGAATTAACAGATGTTAAATAAGGATAGTTCCATGGAGCTATAATAAAAGAAACACCCATTGGAATTCTTTTAATATAATTTTTAAAATTTTCTTTTTCTGGTAAATAGATATTTTTTAATTTTTCATCCGCAATTGAAAGCATATAATCAGCTCTTTCTTTAAAACCTTTTAACTCATTTAATGCTTGTGAGATCGGCCTTCCCATTTGTCTAGTAATTTCTTCAATAATTTGTTTTTCTTTAGATAAAAAGTCAGCAACAAATTTTTTTAACAAATCAACTCTTTCCTCTACTTTGAGTGATCCCCATTCATTTTGAGCAATTACTGAATTAGATATAGTTTTTTCAATTATTTTCGAATTATACTCTCTTTCGACATATATTGTATTATCTATTGGTGTAATTGTTTTGATCATAGAAAATGTAAGATTAAACTAGATTAATTTGATTTACCATATTAAAAATCCCGTATAAATAAATTTAAATATGAAAAATTATAACTGGAACTATCCAACCACAATGTGGGTTGGCGAAAATAGAATTATCGACCTGGGAAATGCCTGCAAACAACTAAATATTAAAAGTCCTTTGCTAGTTACAGATGGTGGTTTAGCTAAAACTCAGATGGTTTTAAATATATTAGAAAAATTAAAAGGAGATGGGTTTAAAGTTAGTATTTTTTCGAATGTTGTAGGCAACCCTACTGGCACAAATGTTATAGAAGGAGTTGATATTTATAATAAAGATAATTGTGATGGTGTTATAGCATTTGGTGGCGGTAGTGGACTAGATGTTGGAAAAGCCGTAGCATTTATGTCAGGACAAACTCTTCCAATCTGGGACTTTGAGGATGTAGGAGATAACTGGACCAAAGCAAATCATGACAAAATTTCTCCAATCATAGCCGTTCCAACTACTGCTGGCACAGGATCTGAAACAGGTAGAGCTTCTGTAATTTTAAATGAAGAAACAGGTGTAAAAAATATTATTTTTCATCCAAAATTTTTACCATCAATTGTAATATTAGATCCAACCTTAACTATTGGTCTACCAGCAAAAATTACAGCTGCAACAGGAATGGATGCTTTAGCTCACAATCTTGAAGCATTCTGTGCACCTGGATTTCATCCAATGGCTGATGGTATCGCCTTAGAAGGAATGAGAATGATTAATCAATGGTTATTAAAAGCTGTAAAAAATGGGTCTGATATTGAAGCAAGAATGAACATGTTGGCAGCAGCAAGCATGGGCTCTACTGCATTTCAAAAAGGCTTAGGAGCAATTCACTCATTAAGTCATCCTGTGAATGCATTAAACAATGTTCACCATGGGTTATCAAATGCAATTTTTATGCCTTATGTTTTAACTTTTAATAAAGATGTGATCGAGAATAAAATAATTAAAATTTGTGATTATTTAGAATTAAAGAATAAAACATTTGATGGATTTATTAGTTGGATTCTAGATCTAAGAAAAAAATTAGGAATACCTCACAAACTTTCAGAAGTGATTAAAGAAAAAGATTTACAATTAGATCGGTTATCAAAAATGGCTTTAGAAGATCCTTCTACCGGAGGTAACCCTAAAAAATTAACGGAAGCTGATATGAAACTTATGTATCAACACAGTATGTCGGGCACTCTTTTTAATGACTAACTTAAATATCCTCATAGTAGAAGGAAATGATCCAAAGAATAACGAATTCTTTGTCAAAGCTGCAAAAGCATCTTGTTCAGAAAACTTAAAAAATTTAGTTTTAAAATTAGAACCAAGTTCAAAAGTTAAAATTATTAATCCCACAAAAGACGATGATACAAAAACTGCTTTAGAAAATATTAAAAATTACCATGGATTAATTTTTACGGGGGGAGCTATGAGATTAAATGATATGTCAGATGAAATTAAAAAACACTTAAATTTTGCGTCTAATTGCTTTAAACATGAGTGTAAAATTTTAGCTATTTGCTGGGGTTTACAAGTTTGTTGTGCTGCTGCAGGAGGAAAGGTAGCTCCTGGAAAAAATGGAGCACATATAGGTATAGCCACAGATATAGAAATTAATGATGAGGGAAAAAAAAACCCTATATATAAAGATAAGAAACAAAAATTTACTTCACCAGCATTTAATTATGATGAAGTGTGTGAAATACCTGATGGAGCTACTTTATTATCTAGCGACAAAGTTAATAAAGTAATGGGATTACATTTTAAGTCAGGAAAATCCGAAATTTGGGGATTACAATACCATCCAGATTATGAATATTGGCAGATGATAAATTTATCTAATGGAAGAAAAGATCGTATATTACAAAACAATCATTTTGATAACGAAAATGATTTTCAAAATCACTTAAATTATATTAAAGAAGAGGATAAGAAATTAGATTTTGAGAATAGAACATATGAAATAAGAAATTGGCTTAATAATTTAAAAGTGGCTTAATTAAAATAAACCTTCTATTTCACCTTTATCATTTAACTTAATTGAGTCTGCAGCAGGAATTCTTGGAAGACCTGGCATTGTCATTATTGCTCCGCAAACAACCACGATAAATTCTGCTCCTGAAGATAACCTTACTTCTCTTATTGGAACCACATGCCCCGAAGGAGCACCTTTTAAACTTGGGTCAGTTGAAAAACTGTATTGAGTTTTAGCAATGCATATTGGAAGATTTCCATAACCTTTTGATTCAAAATCTTTAAGTTGATCTCTTATTTTTGTATCGGCCACTACTTCACTTGCATGATAAATTTCCTGTGCGATTGTTTCAATTTTTTTAAATAGAGGCATTTTATCTTCATACAAAAATTTAAAAGTATTTTTGTTATTACATATATCTACAACAATGTTTGCTAGATCTTTTGCACCTTCTCCTCCATCTGACCAGTGTTTACAAATAGATGATTTTACACCTTGTGTTTTACAAAAGTCCATAAGAGCACTAACTTCTTTATCAGTATCTGTAATAAAGTGGTTAACAGCCACCGCAACTGGTAAACCAAATTTTCTAACATTATTAATATGTCTTTCAAGATTTACTAATCCTTTATTTAAAGCTTTAACATTTTCATTTTTAAGATCATCTTTAGCTACACCGCCATGCATTTTTAAAGCTCTTATTGTTGCAACAATAACCACACAATCAGGTTTCAAATTTGATTTTCTACATTTTATATCTATAAATTTCTCAGCACCTAAGTCAGCACCAAAACCAGCTTCAGTTACAACATAATCAGCTAATTTTAATCCTGTTTTTGTAGCAATTACAGAATTACAACCATGTGCAATATTTGCAAAAGGTCCTCCATGTATTATTGCTGGGTTGTTTTCTAATGTTTGTGTCACATTAGGTCTAATTGCATCTTTCAATAAAACAGTCATTGGGCCATGAGCGTTTAAGTCTTTTGCATAAATTGGTTTTTTATCTCTAGTATAGGCCACAGTAATATTTCCAATTCTATTTTCTAAATCTGTTAAATCATTTGCTAAGCAAAAGATAGCCATTATTTCTGAAGCAACCGTAATATCAAAACCATCTTGCCTAGGATATCCATTCGCTACACCTCCTAGATCTACAACAATTGATCTTAAAGAACGATCATTCATATCCATAACTCTTTTCCAAACAATTCTTCTGACATCAATATTTAATTTATTGCCCCAGTAAATATGATTATCTATTAAAGCAGAAAGAAGATTATGAGCAGATGTTATTGCGTGAAAGTCCCCAGTAAAATGCAAATTTATTTGTTCCATAGGAACTACTTGCGCATAACCGCCTCCAGCAGCACCACCTTTCATTCCAAAAGAAGGTCCTAGACTAGGTTCTCGAAGGCAAACAATTGATTTTTTTCCAATTTTATTTAGACCATCGTTTAGACCAACTGATGTTGTTGTTTTTCCTTCACCAGCAGGAGTTGGAGTAATTGCAGTAACTAAAATTAATTTTCCATCTTTTTTATTTTTTAAAGTATCTAAATATTCAGTTTTAATTTTTGCGATATACCTTCCAATTGGACTATAGACTTCAGCTTTATCAGGTACGTTTAGTCCATTAAGCACTTCTTGAATGGGCTTCATTTTTGCTTGTCTAGCTATTTCAATATCAGATTTTACTTTGCCCATTTTAGCTTTCTTTATTTTATATATTCAAACTCATTTGAAGCTGGATTAATATCTTCTTTTATGGATTTTTTAAAGTTCTAAAAAATATATATAAAAAAAATAAAGAACTATTTATACTAATTACGATAAAATTTGATCATGCAAAAATATTCAGTCTTCAGCCTTATCAAAAATGCTTTTAAAGGTCATAAAGATTGGGAAGTGGCTTGGAAAGACCCAACACCTAAATCTGAATATGATGTTGTAATTATAGGAGGTGGCGGTCATGGTTTAGCTACCGCATACTACCTAGCTAAAGAACACAATATAACAAAAGTTGCTATTATTGAAAAAGGCTGGATTGGGGGAGGAAACGTTGGAAGAAACACTACTATAATCAGATCAAATTATATGCATGATGAAAATGGATTGTTTAGTGAATTCGGTATGGACTTGTGGAGAAATATGAGTCAGGATTTAAATTTTAACGTAATGTTTTCTCCAAGAGGAATAATTAACCTCGCGCATTCTGATGCGCAAATGAATGTTTATTCAAGGAGAGGAAATTCAATGCGTTTAAATGGAATTGATGCAGTTCTGTTAAATAGAGAAGAAGTCAGAAAAATTATTCCTATGGCAGATTTTTCTGAAAATGTAAGATTTCCGATTTTTGGTGGACTGATGCAACCAAGCGCAGGAACAGCAAGACATGATGCAGTTGCTTGGGGGTACGCACGTCAAGCAGATTCGATGGGAGTAGATATTATTCAAAATTGTGAAGTTACAGGGTTTGACGTTTCTAATGGAAAAATTTTAGGAATAAGAACTTCAAAAGGAGATATTAAAGCAAAAAAAATTGGTCTTTGCGTTGCCGGAAGTACAAATATTTTAGCAGAGAAATTAAATATGACATTACCTATAGAAACACATCTTTTACAGGCATGTGTTTCTGAACCAATTAAACCAATCTTAGACAATGTTGTCACATTTGGAGCTGGACACTTTTATTGCAGTCAATCTGATAAAGGCGAAATGGTTATGGGTGGAGATCTTGATGGGTACAACAGTTATGCTCAAAGAGGAAATCTTCCAACATTACAACATGTATTAACTGAAGGAATAGCAATGTTTCCATTTCTAAGTAAATTAAAAATGCTTAGAACATGGGGAGGAATTATGGATATGTCTATGGATGGATCACCTATTATTGATAAGACACATATTGATGGATTGTATTTAAATTGCGGATGGTGTTATGGAGGATTTAAAGCAACTCCTGCATCAGGCTGGACTTTTGCCCATACAATTGCTCAAGACAGACCTCACGAACTAAATTCAGGTTATAGTTTAAATAGATTTAGTACTGGACATTTAATTGACGAAAAAGGTCTCGGAACTAAAACTTGGATTTCTTAAATGTTACATATTAAATGTCCTCACTGCGGATTACGATCTCAAAATGAATTTTCATATGGTGGTGATGCAACAGTTAAAAGACCAGAATTAAATAAAGAAGTTTCGGATAAAGGTTGGGACAATTTTGTTTATTTACGTAAAAGTCCAAGAGGAAAGCATCTAGAATTGTGGCAACATATTTCTGGATGTAGACAATGGATTAAAGTTGAAAGAGATACATTAACTCACGAAATATTTAAAACATTAAAGGCAAACGAAGAAGCATAAATATGTCAGAGATTTTTAGATTAGAAAAAGGTGGATTAATAAATAGAAATAAAAAACTTTCATTTAAGTTCAATGGTAAGAAGTATTTTGGTTATGAAGGTGATACTTTAGCTTCAGCTTTACTTGCTAATGGGGTTCATTTAGTTGGTAGAAGTTTTAAATATCATAGACCTAGAGGATTTTTCGGAGCAGGTGTTGATGAACCATATGCGATAGTTCAAATGAATAGAAATAATGAAGTTGATCCTAATGTAAGAGCGACAGAACAAGAGTTATTTGAAGGTTTAGAAGCAAAAAGTGTTAATTGTTGGCCAAATGTAGATTTTGATATTGGTGCAATAAACAATTTTTTAAACAAATTTTTTCCTGCTGGTTTTTACTACAAAACGTTTATGTGGCCGAAAAGTTTTTGGTATAAAATTTATGAGCCAATCATTAGAAAAGCTGCAGGTTTTGGGGCTGCATCAATTAAACATGATAAAGAAAGATATGAGCACAAATATGAGTATTGCGATCTTTTAATTACAGGATCAGGTCCTTCAGGTTTAGCAACTGCCTATGCTGCAGCAAAAAATGGTGCAAGGGTAATTTTAGCCGAAGATAAATCAAGATTTGGTGGAAGTCTTTTGACTAGCGACGTTACAATTGGAAACCAAAGTGGCCAAGAGTGGGCAGAAAAAATAATTTCTGAACTTAAATCAATGCCAAACGTAATTGTAAAAAATAGATCTCAAGTTTTTGGTTATTATGATCACAATATGCTTGTTATGTCTGAAAGAGTAAGTGATCATTTACCTAAAACAGACAAATATATTCCAAAACAAAGACTATGGTACATACGTGCAAAAGAAGTTGTCATTTCATCGGGATCAATTGAGAGACCTTTAGTTTTTGGAAATAATGATTCACCAGGAGTTATGCTTTCTTCCGCAGCTAAAGAATATTTAAAAGTTTATGGAGTTTTAGTTGGAAAAAAACCAATTGTATTTACAAATAATGATAGTGGATATGAAACTGCTATAGAATTTAAAAAAAATGGAATAGACCCAATTATTTTAGATACAAGAAAAGATGCCAATTCAGAAATTATAAAAGAGGCCAAAGAATTAAATATAAATATAAAATTTTCTTATGTTGTTGTTGCCGCAAAAGGTTATAAAAAAGTTAATTCTGCAGATATTGCTAAAATATCAGATGATAAAAAAAATATAAGCAATATTGAAAATATAAAATGTGATTGTATTTGTGTTTCAGGATTTTGGACGCCAACAATTCATTTAGCTTCACAATCAGGTAATAAAACTAAATTCAATGAAGAAATAGATGCATTTATTCCAAGTCAATCTAAACAAAAAGAAACAACTCTTGGAGCAGCTAATGGAGTTTTTACATTAGAAGAAACAATAAAAACTTCTTTTAAAAAAGGAAGTGAATTATCTAAGCAAATAACAAACAAAGAAAGTAAAGTTTCAATTCCTACTGTTGTGGAAAAAAAATCTTCTAATCATGATAAATTTTGGTGTGTACCATTACCTGAAGGTAAAAATTATAAAAGATTTTTAGATTTTCAAAATGATGTTGCAGTATCCGATATATATCTAGCATTAAGAGAAGGCTATAGATCGATTGAACATGTTAAAAGATATACAACATTAGGAATGGCTACAGATCAAGGTAAGACAAGTAATCTTAATGGACTACAATTAGTTTCAGAAGTTGAAAATAAAGTTGTACCTCAAGTTGGACATACAACTTTTAGGCCACCTTATACACCAGTTTCCATAGGAGCAATCGTTGGAAGAGAAATTGGAAAACATTCAAAACCAACAAGAAAATCACCAATGCATTATTGGCATGAAAAAAATAACGCTGTCTTTGTTGATGCTGGTGTTTGGTTACGACCAAGATATTACAAGCAAGGAAATGAAGATTTATTTGAAGCATCAAAGAGAGAGGCAAAAAATGTTAGACAAAATGTTGGAGTTTGCGATGTAACTACTTTAGGAAAAATTGATATAAAAGGACCAGATTCAGCAGAATTTCTAAATAGGGTTTATACAAACGCATGGCTTAAATTGCCTGTTGGTAAAGCAAGGTATGGCGTAATGTTAAGAGAAGATGGAATTGTAATGGATGATGGAACAACAACTAGAATTTCAGAAAATCATTATCATATGACAACAACGACGGCACAAGCAGCGAATGTTTTATCTCATCTAGAGTATTATTTACAATTAGTGTGGCCAGAGTTAAATGTAAATGTGGTTTCATCAACTGAACAATGGGCAGGAGCTGCAATAGCTGGGCCAAAATCTAGAGACGTACTACAAAAATTATTTCCAGATTTAGATGTTTCAAAAGAAGGTTTACCATTTATGGGATATATGGAAGGTAATTTATTTGGAGTTAAGGCAAAAATTTATAGAATTTCATTCTCAGGGGAACTTGCTTACGAGGTAAATGTTGAGTCTGACAATGGAAATTATATGTGGGAAAAAATAATTGAGATTGGAAAAGAATTTAATATCCAACCATATGGAACAGAAGCATTATCAACATTAAGAATTGAAATGGGTCATGTTGCAGGGTCAGAACTAGATGGACGCACAATTCCTTATGATAATTCATTAGAGGGATTAGTAAGTAAAAAGAAAGATTTCATTGGAAAAAGATCTTTAAGCAAAACAGCATATGTTGCTCCAGACAGACAAAAAGTCGTAGGTGTAATTCCATTAGATAAAAAAACTAGCATACCTGAAGGTTCATATATAGTTAAAGATGCAAAAGCAAAACTTCCAAATCCTAAATTAGGTCATGTATCTGCATCATGCTGGAGTGTTGAGTACGACAATCCTTTTTCACTTGCAATAATAAAAGACGGAAAAAATATGATTGGACAAAAACTTTTTGCTTTATCTCCATTAAAAAACAAAACAATACCTGTTGAAATCGTATCATCACATTATGTTGATCCAAAAGGAGAAAGAGTTAGATCATGACATCAATCTCTGCTTTAAATAATATTCATAAAATAGGTATTTTTGGAAATTATAAAAATAAAAATGAAGAAAATCTACTAAAAGTTTCAGAAATTAAAAATCTACTTATTGTTCAAATAGTTCAGTATAAAAATTCTAAAATTTCTTTTGAAAATATTAACATTGATAGTTTAAAATTGAAAAATGAACCACTAAGTGTAGTTACCAACAATGAAACAAGAGTTTTATGGAATGGTCCAAAAAACTGGCTTTTAATATCAACAAAAAAAGATTTACTAAAAAATATCCTTGAAGTTTTTAAAGAAACCGATTTTGCTGTAACAGATTTATCTCATTCAAGAGCTATAATTGAATTAGAAGGAGAAAAAGTTAAAGAAGTTTTAAAAAAAGGATGTCCTTTTAATTTTAATATTTTAGAAAAAAATAATTCAATAAACTCATCTTATAATGGTATAGCATTTACAGTTGACATGATTGATAACAACCCCGATAAGATAAGATTGTTTGCTTTGAGAAGCTTTGGAGAGTCATTATATCATTCCATAACAGATTCTTCTTTGGAATTTGGATATAAATCAATTTAATTTTACTATAAAAACACTGAAAATTACCCAATTTGGATAGTGCTTTTATTTACTCTCTTGAGTTGAATAAAAAATACTATTAAAGTTCAACTACAGAGATAAATAAAATTGTAGGGATGAAAAAAATACTTGTTTTTATAGTGAGTGGTTTAATTTTGTCTGGTTGTGCTCAGTCAACCGCAATGTTGGGGCCGGCTATTACATTAGCTTCATCAGGAAATGTCTCCCAGGCAGGACTAACTTTTATTACCAATAAAGCTGTAGAAAAAGAAACTGGAATGGATACAGTTTCATTTGTTTCAAATAAAATCGAGAAACAACATTCTAAAACAAGACTAAAACGTGATTTTAAAAAATTAGTTCAAAATAATTTTGAAAAAACTAGAGAAATACTAATCTTACAAGATCAATCTAACACATTTAAATAAATTAATTCATTTTGAGCCGTTTCTTTACACCATAATTCATAACTTTCACAAATTCTCCACAAATGATCGAATGCGCGTTGAGAAATTTCTAAAGGAAAATGACTTTTGGCATAATATAAATTTGGATATCTAGTTAACTGTTTTATCATTGCATCTCTTTGTATATTTAAAAGTTTAAAAGTTTCTAAAGGTATTTTTTTTTTAGTTTTTTTATCAATAAAATTATTTTGTTTTAAATCATTAAACCAATCATCGTGAAATTTTCCACTACTAATTTTATTATATTTTTCAGAACCAATAAATAATTCTATTGCTTCAACATTTGTTAATTCGGGGTTGTTTTTCTTTATATCAAATATTGCTAAGTAAATAATTTCTGCAACATTGAGAATATAAGGTTTTACTTTATCTTTTTTTACCATTTATTTATAAATCCAAAGTATAGTAACAAGAATTTGGATCTTCTTTATAATGTGCAAAAGGTATACATTTTTTAAAACCAAATTTTGAAAATAATTTTCTTGCTGGAATAAAAAAATCCCCTGCTCCTGTTTCAATACTTAGTTTTGAAATTTCTAATTTCTTAGACTCTTCAATTAAATGTTCAATTATTTTTTCGCCGATTCCTGATCTTCTAAATTTATCAGCAACTCTTATAGATTTAAATTCTCCATGATTTTTTTCTAAAAATTTTAATGCACCACAACCGATTAATTCATTATTATCCCACAAACTCCAGAATTTAATGCTTTTATCTTTTAACCCTTCTATATCAAGAACATGTGCGCTACCCTTGGGTGAAACTGATCTAAGTTCAATGAAATGTTTATTTAATAATTCATTTACTTCTGAATTTTCAAAATTACCTTCAATAGATTTCATTTTAATATATTCTCTAATCTTTCTACCTGCCCAATTTTAAAAATAATAGCATCGTCAGTGTCATAACCATATTGGTTTGAAGAATTTTTAAAGCGCACTGGTGGTTCAAATATTGGTTCTAAAGATAAAACTACAGTTCCCCAATGCATACCTAAAACTTTTTTACTTTTTAAATCTTGACCAATATTTAATGCTTCTTCTGGATTTGTATGATAAACTGATTTATCTTTTAGCGGAGACATAGGATAGAAATTATATGCTCCTATATTAATGAAGGTTAAATCAATAGGACCATATCTATTTCCAAGTTCTTTGTAGATATTTCCATAACCAGTGTCACATGCAAAAAATATTTTTTTATCCTTATATTCAATTAAAAAATTTCCCCATAATGTTTTATTTGTGTCCCATAAACTTCTTTTTGACCAATGAACTGCAGGCAAAAATGTGATTTTTAAATCATTAACTTTTATTTCATCATACCAATCCATTTCGTTAACATCTCTAAATCCATTTTTAGAAAAATATTTTCCAAGTTTAAGTGGAGCCAAAACTTTAGATTTTTTATAAGGAAATCTTTGTATAGTTCTAGTGCTAAGGTGATCATAATGATTGTGTGTTAATAAAAATAAATTTACCTCAGGTAATTCCTTGAGATCAATTGCAGGATCTACAAATCTTTTTGGTCCAAATATCAAAGGTCCCATATTTTTTTCAAAAACTGGATCAGTAATAATTGTTGTATTCCCAAGTTTTATCAAAAAAGTTGCATGACCTATCCAGGCAATATAGTCATTATTCTTATTTTTTTTTAAGTTTTCTAAAACTTCTTTTTTATTTACAATATGGTCAGCAGGAATATCCATTTTAAGTTTCTTTTTTTCTTTATTAAAAACTTTAAAACTCCAGTTAAATGAAACATTTCTTTCTGGAGAACCTTCAGGATTTCTAAAGGTTCCATCTGATAGATGATGATAAGGTTTATTATCCATAGCTAACAAAACATTGTTATAAACAAAAAATATCAATAGAAAACTTAAAATTTTATACACTTGGATTATTTTACTTTTTGATTGTTGTTAAATGACCCATTTTTCTTTTTTTTTCTACACTATCTTTCTGATAATCAAAGAAAAACTCATTATCTTTAAAAATTTTGTTTCTATAAACTAATATATCCTCACCAATTAAATTTATCATTTTAGCGTCATATAATTTTTTAATTTCAATTTTATCTAAGCCACATACTGCTCTTATATGATTTTCAAACTGACTAATGTTATAAGCATTTATTGTTAGATGTCCTGAATTATGAACTCTTGGAGCAATTTCGTTTACATATAAATTATCATTTTTATCAATAAAATATTCAACACACATAGTTCCAATATAATTGAGTTCTTCTGCAATGTACTTTGCACAATCTTTAGATTTATCAAATAATTCTTTGTTAATCTCAGCTGGTATTTTTGAATACTTTAATATTTGATCTTCATGGACATTTTCTATTGGATCATACACTTCATATTTTTGTTTTCCAAATCTT
>CACKXS010000010.1 GCA_902604305.1 uncultured Pelagibacteraceae bacterium | reverse complement strand
GCTACCTCAGCTTCTCTTGGAAACAGAGGAGAAGATAAAAATCTTTCACCTTATGCATTTACAAAATCAAAAAATTTAGAAATGCTAGAAAATTTAAAAAAGTGGTTTAAATTTAAATTTGAAATAATTTATTTTTACAACGTTTATGGTCCAAAACAAATTTCCAAAGGAAAAATGGCTACTGTTATTGGTATATTTGAGGAACAATACTTGAATAATAAATCTCTTAGCGTTGTTAGACCTGGATCTCAAAGTAGAAGATTTACTCATATTAACGACACTATAAGAGTTTGCTATGAAGCATGGAGATCAAATAAATGTAAACACTACAGTATATCTAATAAAAAAAGTTATACTATTTTAGAAGTGGCAAAAATGTTTAGAAGAAATATCGTCTTTCTTAAACCAAGGTCAGGCGAAAGATATGCTTCAGCTTTAACCAATTTAAGTCTTTCAAATAAGGTACATAAAAGATTTGGAAAAATTAGTATTAAAAAATATATTGAGTATTTTATCAAAAATAACCAATAAAATTATTATAAAATAAATAAAAAAATAATTTACAAAAATACATTTTAATATATAAGTCTTACGCCTGGTGATTATTGCGAAAGGGTAATACCCGATCCCATTCCGAACTCGGAAGTCAAGCCTTTCTGCGCCGATGGTACTTTGTCTTAAGACACGGAAGAGTAGGACGTTGCCAGGCTAATAAATTATGAAAATTGCAAGTTCTTTGAAATCTCTAAAAAAAAGAGACCTTAATTCTAAACTAGTTAGAAGAAGAGGAAGGGTTTATATTATCAATAAAAAAAATCCAAAGTTTAAAGCAAGACAAAAGTAATATCTTAGTTTTTTATGATAATAGGATCAATATCAGAAAATAAAGATTTAGAAAAAAGAATTTCAATAACACCAGATATTGCAAAAAAATATATAGCTAGTGGTTTTCAAATACTATTAGAAACTGGTTATGGATCTCATTTGGGTATATCAGATGAAGAATTTTTGAATGAAGGTTGTAAAATAGAAAAAAAAGAAAATATTTTAAAAGAATCTGAAATAATTTTACAATTAAATCTACCCGAAGAAAATAATATAGAGTTTTTTAAAGAAAATAAAATTCTTATTGGAAACTTTAATTCAAATCAAAATTTAGAAAAAATATCAAAATTTAATTCATTAAAAACTTCTATTTTTTCACTTGAACTTCTTCCAAGAATTACACGTGCTCAATCAATGGATATTCTTTCTTCACAAGCAAACTTAGCTGGATATAAGGCAGTAATAGACTCTTTTGCTGAATTTAAAAAAGCGATTCCAATGATGATGACTGCAGCGGGAACTATATCTGCTGCAAAAGTCCTAGTAATTGGTGCAGGAGTTGCTGGTCTACAAGCAATAGCAACAGCTAAAAGAATGGGGGCAATAGTATTTGCTACTGATGTAAGGATGGCATCCAAAGAGCAAGTTGAGAGTCTAGGTGGAAAGTTTTTAGTTGTTGAAGGTTCAGAAAATTTAGAAACTGAAGGTGGATATGCAAAAGAGACATCAGAAGAATTTAAAAAAAAACAAGAAGATCTTTTAGCTGAAACTTTAAAAAAAATTGATATCGTAATTTGTACAGCGCTTATTCCAGGAAAAAAAGCCCCTTTAATATTAAAAGAAAATATGATTGATAATATGAAGCCAGGGTCAGTTATTTATGACCTAGCAGCTTCTCAAGGAGGAAATGCAGCATATACAAAAGTAGATGAAGTTGTTGAAAAAAATGGTGTAACAATTCTTGGCGAAAAAAATATATTGAATAAATTAGCTTTATCTGCGTCAAATTTATATGCAAAAAATTTGTTTAATTTTGTTTTAAATCTTTATGATAAGAAAAATAATAAATTAAATATTAATACTGAAGATGAAATAATTAATAAAACTATGGTTAAATAATATGGAAATAGACCCTTTTGTATTTAGATTAAGTATATTCATTCTTTCGATATTTATTGGATATTATGTAGTTTGGAGCGTTACTCCATCTCTTCATACACCTTTAATGTCGGTAACAAATGCAATTTCTTCTGTAATTATTGTTGGAGCAATAATTGCGGCTTTGGCAGGAAATCCTGGAAGTATTTTTGATACTGCAAATATCTTTGGATTTTTAGCTATTATTTTAGCAGCAGTAAATATTTTTGGAGGATTTTTAGTAACCCAAAGAATGCTTGCAATGTATAAAAAGAAAAAAAAAGATAAATAATTATGTCATCAAACTTATTAGCAATTTTTTATTTAATTTCTGGTATTTTATTTATTTTAGCTCTTAGAGGACTTTCGTCTCCAGAAACTTCAAGAAAAGGAAATTTATTTGGAATTATTGGAATGGTAATTGCTATTGGTGTTACCTTTCTATCTGTAGGAAATTTTTCTACAGGATTTTTATATGTTTTGATTTTTCTGTTAATTGGTGGTTCCATAGGTGCTTTTATTGCATATAAAATTCCAATGACAGCTATGCCTGAGCTCGTAGCTGGATTTCATAGTTTGGTTGGTCTTGCTGCGGTATTTGTAGCTATATCTGCTTTTTTAAATCCTGAAGTTTTTAATCTAGGATCGCCAGGAAATATTAAAATAGCAAGTTTAATTGAAATGTCTCTGGGAGCTGCAATAGGAGCGTTAACTTTTACTGGATCTATTATAGCTTTTTTAAAATTAAGAGGAATAATGTCTGGTTCTCCAATTACTTTTGTAGGTCAACACTATTTAAATTTAGCATTAGGTTTAACTTTAATAGGATTAATATTTTATTTATGTAAAACTCAAGTAGATACGTGGTTTTGGATAATTATATTAATCTCATTTTTAGTTGGAGTTTTATTAATCATTCCAATAGGTGGAGCAGATATGCCTGTTGTTATATCTATGTTAAACTCATATTCTGGTTGGGCAGCAGCAGGAATCGGTTTTACATTAGAAAATTCTGCATTGATAATTACTGGCGCTTTAGTAGGTTCGTCGGGAGCAATATTATCTTACATTATGTGCAAGGGAATGAATCGTTCTTTTTTCAATGTAATACTTGGAGGTTTTGGTGGAACAGATCAATCTTTTTCTGAAAAAGGGAAAGAACAAAAACCTGTAAAAAACGGAAATGCTGATGACGCTGCTTTCTTAATGAAAAATGCATCAAGTGTAATAATTGTTCCAGGCTACGGAATGGCTGTCGCACAGGCACAACATGCTTTAAGAGAAATGGTAGATGCTTTAAAAAAAAATGGAGTTAAAGTTACTTATGCGATTCATCCTGTTGCAGGAAGAATGCCTGGACATATGAATGTATTGCTGGCAGAGGCAAATGTTCCATATGATGAAGTTTTTGAATTAGAAGAAATTAATAATGACTTTGCAAATTGTGACGTTGCCTATGTTATTGGAGCAAATGACGTAACAAATCCAGTCGCAAAATCAGACCCTCAAAGTCCAATTTATGGTATGCCTATTCTAGATGTAGAAAAAAGTAAATCGGTATTATTTGTAAAAAGGAGCTTATCACCAGGATATGCGGGTATTGATAATGATTTATTTTATAGAGATAATACACTTATGTTATTTGCAGATGCAAAAAAAATGACAGAGGATATAATTAAAAGTTTATAAAATTGACAAAAATATTTTGTGACATTGCTGATATTGATCTTATAAAAAAGTTCGACAAAAAATCTTTAATAGAAGGTTTTACAACAAATCCAAGTTTAATGAGGAAAGCTGGAGCTAAGAATTATAAAAATTATAGCAGAGAGATATTAAAGTTTACAAAAAAACCAATATCATTTGAAGTATTCGCTGATGATGAAAAAAATATGATTAGTCAAGGAATTAAAATTAATAAGTGGGGAAAAAACGTTTATGTAAAAGTTCCAGTTACCAATTCAAAAGGAAAATTTTCGGGAAAAGTTATTAACAAATTAAATAAAAAGAAAATAAAATTAAATATAACTGCTGTATATACAGCATATCAGACAAAACAAATTTTAAAAAAAATAGATAAAAAAACCAAGGTTATAATTTCTATTTTTGCAGGTAGGATGGCTGATACAGGTAAAGACCCATTACCTGAAATAAAAGATAGTATTAAATTTTCAAAAAGTTATAAGAACGTAAAAATATTATGGGCAAGTACCAGAGAGCCATATAATTTTTTACAGGCAAAGAGTTTGAAATGTCATATAATAACTGTTCCTCCTTCAATAATTGAAAAAATTGAAAAATTTGGAAAATCTTCAAAAAAATTAACAATAGACACTGTCAAAGGTTTCTTAATTGATAGTAGAAAATCAAAATTTAAATTATAGTTTTGGTTGCGGGGGACGGATTTGAACCGCCGACCTCAAGGTTATGAGCCTTGCGAGCTACCAGGCTGCTCCACCCCGCGTTAATATTAAATTCTATTTTTGAGTTTATTTAATTTTTTAACTCTTTTTATATTTTCCTGTAGAATTCTTTTTTTCTTTTCAGAAGGTTTTTCGTAATTATTTTTTAATTTTATTATCTTAAAAAATCCATCTCTCTGGAGTTTTCTTTTCAGCACTCTCAGAGCTTGTTCTACATTGTTATCTTTAACTTCTATTTTAATAAAAACCTCCTTAAAAAGTGCTGTCTGATTAACATTTTATAAAATAATTGTCTATATTGATTATTTAAAATCTTCTTATTGTTTAACTAATTTATCTTTTTCTTTTTGTTTTTTTTCTCTTTTTATTCTTCTCTCTGCTTTTTCTAAAGCTTCATGCAGATCTCTTTGAGAAAAAAGACCAATTGCTACAGGATCTTTAGGGTTAAGATTGTTAAAGTTCCAATAACTTTTATTTCTTATAGCGACAACAGAATTTTTAGTTACACCTACAAGCTTAGCTATTTGAGAGTCTTTTAAAACGGTATGTTGCTTGATTAACCAAAGCGCAGAATCTGGCTTATCTTGTCTTTTTGATAATGGAATATATTTTTTAATTTTATTTTCTGAATTTGAAATATCTAAATTATAATTATTTATTTTTAGAGGTCTTAGTTGGTCTTTTGAAGATAATTCAATTTCATCTTTAGTTAACTGTCCAGAAATTATTGGATTATATCCTACAATACCTTTAGCCACTTCTCCGTCAGCAATTCCTTGAATTTCTACTTCATGTAAATTACAGAAGTCAGCTATCTGTTTAAATGTTAATGTTGTATTTTCTACAAGCCATACAGCCGTAGCCATAGGCATCAAGGGTGTATTTGTCATTAAGATTTTTTTTCCGATCTGAAGTTTTGAAATTTTTTGTTAAATTTACTTACTCTACCTTTATCAAGGATTTTTTGTTTGCCACCAGTCCAAGCCGAATGTGATATAGGGTCAATTTCTAACTTTAAAGTTTCACCTTCAGAACCCCAAGTAGATCTGGTTTCAAAATTAGTCCCATCAGTCATCTCAACTTTTATTTTATGGTATTTTGGATGTATATTTTTTTTCATTGCAGGCTTTATAGCAAAAGAAAATTTAAAAACAATTAAAAGTTATTTAGGTTTTTTAACATTTTTTCATATATAGAGTTGCTACCAGCAAATATATTAATTAGTTTATTGGAGAAATAGTCTATATCATTTACTTTTCCACCTGCTTCGTTAACAATAATTATCCCTGCAGCAATATCCCAAATATTTAAATTTTTTTGAAAATATCCATCATAACGACCTGTACCAACGTAAGCCATATCTAGTGCTGCACTTCCAGACTTTCTAACATTAAGATTTTTATAGAATTGATCTTTTCCACCTGTTGCAAACAAACATTCATTTAGATTTCTTTTTTTTGAAACTCTAATTCTTTGATTATTAAAATAAGCTCCAGCATTTTTTTCAGCGTAGAACATTTCATTTTTTATGGGATCAAATATTAAACCACTAACAATTTCTTGCTTGATTCTTAAAGCAATTGAAATTGCAAAATGGGGTATACCATGTAAAAAATTTGTAGTTCCATCTATTGGATCTATGATCCAACAATTATCTTTATCTGAGTTTTTTATTTCTCCAATTTCTTCACTAATAATTGAGAATTTTTTTCTTGATTTTGTTAGTTCTTCAATAATAATTTTTTCAACTTTTTTATCAGAATTTGTTACAAAATCCATTGGACCCTTTGAGGATACTTGTAACTTCTCGAGCTCTCCAAAATCTCTTATTATTACTTTTGATGCTTTTTCTGCAGCTTTAATCATAATATTCAAGTTTGGAGATATAGAATTCATTAAGCTTATACTTTTTTTATGTATTCAATAGATCTAGTGTCAATAATAATTTCATCCCCACTTTCAATGAATGGAGGCACTTGAATTTTTGCTCCATTGTCAAGTATTGCTGGTTTATATGATGATGAAACAGTCTGACCTTTTAAAGCCACGTCAGTACTTTCTATTTTACAAGTAATTTGATTTGGTAATTCAATAGATATAGGTTTTTCTTCATAAAAATTTATTTTTACTTCCAATTCTTCCTTTAAAAATTTTCCTTTTTCTCCAACAATATCTTTTTTTATATTAATTTGATCAAATGATTTTTGATTTATGAAATAATAGTCTGATTCATCCTCGTATAAATAATTAAAACTAATTTCCTCTAACGAAGCTTTTTCAACTGTGTCACTAGATCTAAACCTTTCATTTAACTTAGTACCTCTGTTTACACTTTTCATTTCAACCTGATTAAATGCTCCACCTTTACCAGGTTTTACATGTTGTGTTTTAAGAACTTCCCATAAATCATCTTTATGTTCTAAAAGCATTCCAGGTTTAATTTCATTTCCAGATATCTTCATGTTAGTTTATCCATTGCTTCTTTTGGATTTAGTTTTTTATTATTCCAAATGTAGCCTGAAATAGCCAAAAAGTTAGCTTTATTCAATAAAAGTTTTTTATAATTAGTATCTTTTATTCCTCCTATTGCTACAATAGGAATATTTGTTAATTTTTTAGCTAAACTTAGTATTTTTAAACTTGCTTTATATTTAGTTTTTTTTGTTTTAGATGAATAAAATGCTCCGAAAGCTAAATAGTTTGCACCTTCTTTGACAGCTTTCTTTGCTAGGTTTAATGAATTATGACAGGTAACACCTATAATTTTATTTTTTAATAATTTTCTAGCATTATAAATATTCATATCTTTTTGTCCTAAATGACAGCCATCAGCATTAACTTTTTTAGCAATTATTGGGTCATCATTAACTATGAATTTTACATGGTGTTTTTTACAAATTTTTTTTATTTTTTTTCCAATAAAAATTTTGCTTTTAAAGTTTGTTTTTTTTAGTCTTAATTGAAAAAAACTTACTTTTTTTGAGCTTAATACTTGATTTAATTTAATATAAAATTTCTCATTTTTAATCTTATTTGGAGAAATTAAATATACAAAATTTTTATTTTTTTTATTTACCCTCAAGTTCTTTTGACCATTTTCCTTGAGCAGCTAGCGAACACATTTTTGCTCTATGATTAAAAATTTCTTGAGTGCCTTTAATATTTTTAATATCTTTTGACCAATACTTAATTGCACTTTGTTGTAAGGCTCTGCCATATGAGAAGGTCATTATAAAATTCGTATCATTAAATTTATTAATTAAATTTAAATTTTCAGCTGCCTCAGTTTCAGTTTGACCTCCTGATAAAAAAGCTATTCCTGGCACTTCTTTTGGAACACTATCTTTTAAACATTTTAAAGTTAATTTTGCTATCTCTTTATTGCTAATTTTATTATTGGATTTATTTCCTGGAAGTATCATGTTTGGTTTTAAAATTATTCCTTCCAAACTCACCTTATGCTTAATTAGTTCTTCAAAACATTTTTTGATTACTTCAGAAGTTTTATTTAAACAATCTTCAGCTGTATGATCTCCATCCATCAATACTTCAGGTTCTACAATTGGAACCATTCCATTTTCTTGAACTACATAAGAGTACTTGGCTAAAGCATTAGCGTTAGAATTAATTGATAATTTACTAGGATATTTTTTTGAAATAACATAAATGCCTCTCCATTTAGTAAATCTTGCACCAAGCTTATAGTAATCCTTCAATCTTTCACTTAAGCCATCCAATCCTTCTGTAATTTTTTCATCAGGCGAACCCACCATAGGTTTTGCTCCTGTGTCTACTTTTATTCCAGGCACAGCTCCTGATGACAAAATTAATTCTGGAATAGTTTTTTTTGAGCCTGAGTTTTGTTTTATAGTTTCATCATACAAAATAACACCACCTATACATGTTTTCATACTTTCAGATGAGAAAAGTGTTTCTCTGAATTTTAACCTATTTTCTGGAGTTGACTCAACATTTACAGCGCTAAGTCTCTTAGTCATTGTTCCAGTACTTTCATCAGCAGCCAGAATACCTTTTCCTTGAGATAAAATTTTTAATGCGATGTTATTTAATTCAGACATTTTGATTTAACGCTTTTATAGCAGGTAGAGTTTTTCCTTCAAGATATTCTAAAAAAGCTCCACCAGCAGTTGAAACAAATGTAAATGAATCAAATTTTTTAAACTTGTTTATTGCAGCAACTGTTTCACCACCTCCCGCTACAGAAAAAATTTTATCATTCCTAGTTTTTTTTGAAATTAACTCTAATATTTTTTTTGTTCCGTTTTGGAAACTTGGATTTTCAAAATAACCTGCAGGGCCATTCCAAAGTATTGTTCTAGAGTTACTTATAATTGTTTCAATAGATGATATTGTTTTTGATCCAATATCTAATATCATTTCATTATCTTTTATTTCATCTATATTTTTTTCTTTTCCTTCTCCATTTAGATCAGTAGATACAATTGCATCTTTAGGAATAGTAATTTCACAATTATATTTTTTTGAGTTTTCCAATATTTCTTTAATTAAGGAGCCACAATCATTTTCACATATTGATTTTCCAATATTTGAACCAGTATGTTTTAGCATTGTATTACCCATTCCACCTACAATTATAATATTATTAAATTTTTTTATTAAATTGTTTATAATTTTAATTTTTGTAGAAATTTTTGAACCTCCAATTATTAGAGAAATAGGCTTTTCAATTTCTGAAGTTATTTTTTTTAATGCATTAATCTCTTCTGTAATTTGTAGTCCAAAATATGAAGGAATATATCTAGTAATTCCTTCAACAGAAGCGTGAGATCTGTGTGAACAAGAGAAAGCATCATTTACATATATATCTCCCAATTTAGATATTTTTTTTGAAAATTCAGTATCATTTGTTTCTTCTCCTTCATTAAATCGAATATTTTCCAACATCAAAATTGACCCATTTGGAATTTTATTTATTTCCAAAAGTGTATTCTCACTGATTAGGTCCTCGTTAAAAAAGACATCTTTATTTAATAGAAGAGATAACTTTTCTGATATAGGTCTTAAAGACATTCCAATAATAACCTTACCTTTAGGCCTTCCTATATGAGACATAATTATAATTTTTGCCTCTTTTTTTAACAAAAGTTTTATGGTTGGTATTATTTTTTTAATTCTTGATATTTCTGTAATTGCTCCGTTTTTCATTGGAACATTTAAATCTACTCTTAATAAAACTTTTTTTCCTCTTAGATCTAAATTATTATTTGTAATGCTGTTCATGGAAAAATTAGATTTTATGAATATATTCTGCCAAATCGCACATCCTTGAAGCAAATCCCCATTCATTATCATACCATGCCGAAACTTTGCCCATGTCATCTCCAACAACATTAGTTAAAGACAGGTCTACGATAGAGGAATTAGGGTTGTGATTAAAATCGATTGATACAAGTTTTTCATCAGTTGCAAATAGTACATTTTTCAATTCTTTTTTTGAGGCTTTTTTAAAAGAGTCATTAATTCTTTTTATGGTTAGTTTGTTTTTTGAATTAAATACAAGATCTACCAATGAAACATTTGGGGTTGGCACCCTTATAGCTAAACCTTCAAGCTTTCCTTTTAATTCAGGAATTATTTCTCCAATAGCTTTTGAAGCACCTGTAGAAGTTGGCACCATAGACTGAGCAGCAGATCTTGCTCGTCTTGGATCTTTGTGAGAGTTGTCCAATAGTCTTTGGTCAGTTGTGTATGAATGAATAGTTGTCATAAAACCTTTTTCTATTTTAAATTCCTTATTTAATACGTATACGATTGGTGCAAGGCAATTAGTTGTGCAAGAAGCTGCTGAAATTACTAAATCTTTTTTGCTAATCGATTTGTGATTTACTCCATAAACGATAGTTTTGTCAGCATTTTTACAAGGTGCAGAAACAATAACTTTTTTTGCACCTTTTTTTATATGAGTATAAAGCTTCTCTTTTGAATTAAATTTTCCTGTACATTCTAAAACACAATCTACATCGTATTTCTTCCAATTAATTTCATTTAAATTTGTATGTTGTGAGAACGTAATTTTTTTACCGTTTAATTTTAAGTAGTTATCTCCATATTTTATTTCACAATTAAATTTTCCGTGAATAGAGTCATACTTTAATAATGAGGAGACAACCGCAGAATTTGATCTACTGTTGATGTGTTTAATTTCTACTTTTTTGTTATTATTTTCAATCAATGATCTGATGATCATTCTTCCTATTCTGCCCAAGCCATTAATACCAATTTTTACGGTCATGTTTTATTATTTATCATTTCTTTAACTTTTTTTACTATATTTTTACTTGTTAAACCAAAGTGTTCATAAATTTCTTTATAGGGAGCACTTTTTCCAAAGCTATCTATTCCAAAAGCTACTCCATTTTCACCTATATATTTTTTCCAATAATCAGTTGTAGAAGCTTCTATTGAAATTTTATGTTTTGTTTCATTTAAAATTTTAGATTTATAATCTTTTTTTTGTATATCAAATAATTCGTGGCATGGCATGGATATAACTTTTGAATAAATCTTTTCTATGGCCAATTTTTGACTAACTTCAGTTGCCAGTTCAACTTCAGAGCCAGTAGCCAGTATAGTCACATCAATTTCACTTTTTGTTCTTGATACTTCATAGGCACCAGCCGAACATTTATTTTCGTTAGTAAATTCTTTTCTAATTTGATTAATTTTTTGTCTGCTCACTGCAATTATACTAGGTTGATCTTTACCGGATATTGCAGCAAGCTCCCAACATTCAAAAGTTTCAGCAGTATCCGCAGGTCTAAAAACATTTAGATTTGGAATAGATCTTAGCCCAGTTAATTGTTCGATTGGTTGATGAGTTGGACCATCTTCTCCAAGTCCAATTGAGTCATGACTCATTACATAAATTACTCTTTGATTCATTATTGCAGCCAATCTTATCGACGGTTTACAATAATCACTAAAGATTAAAAAAGTTCCACCATATGGAATTAATTCACTATGTAGTGCTAAACCATTCATTATTCCACACATCGCATGCTCTCTAACTCCATAATGAATATAATTTCCTTTAAAATTTCCAGGCTTAATTATTTGGTGATTTTTTGTTTTGGTATTATTTGAACCTGATAGATCTGCAGAACCTCCTATTATAGTAGGATTTTTTTTTGTTAAAAAACTGATTATTTTTTCGGAAGATTTTCTAGTAGCAATAGCCTCAGGATTATTAATTACATTTTGTTTTTCTTTTAGAAAATCTTTTAAGAAAGAAGTGTGACTAATTTTTTTATATTTATTTTTTTTTACCCACTTTTCTGCTTCTTTAATTCCTCTACTTCCAATTTTTCTCCACTCATCTAGTATTTTTTTTGGAACTTCGAAAGAGGGATGACTCCATTTTAATTTTTTTCTTACTAATTTTATTTCATCTTCACCAAGAGGACTTCCATGAGAAGTTTCTTTTCCTGATTTATTAGGTGAACCAAAACCAATAACAGTTTTGCAAGATATCACAGTAGGTTTTTTTGCTTTTTGTGCTTTTTTAAGTGCTTTTAATATTTGTTTTTCGTTATGACCATCAATTAGAATATAATCCCAACCATAACTTTCAAATCTTTTTTTAAAATTATCAGATACAGCAAGACTAGTGGGCCCATCGATTGATATAGAGTTATTGTCAAACAACATGATTAAATTTTTTAATTTTAGATGACCAGCTAGACTTAAAGCTTCATGACTTATACCTTCCATTAGACAGCCATCTCCAGCTAGAACATAAGTTTTGTGATTTACAATATTTTTACCAATTTTTTTTTTCAAAATTTCTTCTGCAATTGCCATCCCCACTGAGTTTGCTATTCCTTGCCCCAAAGGTCCAGTAGTGGTCTCTATTCCTGAATTAGGAATGTATTCTGGGTGTCCTGCACAAATTGAATTTAATTGTCTAAAGTTTTTTATATCTTTTAAGGAAATACTTTTGTATCCAGTTAAGTATAATAAAGAGTAAAGCAACATAGAACCGTGACCAGCTGACAAAACAAACCTATCTCTATTAAGCCAATTTGGATTTTTTGGATTAAATTTTAGAAAGTTTTTGAACAATATCGTTGCTACATCCGCCATACCCATTGGCATACCTGGGTGCCCAGAGTTAGCTTTTTGCACAGCATCTATGGATAAAAACCTGATAGCGTTGGATAAATCTTTATTATTTGCGTTCAAAAATATCCTTTATAGACTTGGGTGAATCAATTTATTATTATATTTATATATATATGAATTCTATACACGAAAAAGAAAAAAAACTTAATGAAGCCTTAGAAAAATTAAATTCAATAAATCCTCAAAATTTAAATTTAAAGGAAACTATCTCAAATTTAGATCACCAAAAAAATCAATTAGAAATTGAAAAAAAAGAATTAGAAGCAAATTATTTAGAACTTCAGCAAAATTATCAAAAACTTAAGTCAAAGATTGATGATTTAAATAATCAAAAGGAATCGGAAGTAAAAAAAGAAATAGAATTTTCTGATAAAATTGATGAATTAAATCAAGAAACAGATAGTTTATTGGAAGAGATAGATAAATGGCAAATGTAAATATAAAATTTAACAATAAAGAATTCTTACTATCCTGTGAGGATGGTCAAGAAGAGCATCTAGAGGAACTTGCATATCATTTAAATGAAAAATTTAATGATTTAAAATCAAATTTGGGAAATATTGGAGAAAATAAACTTTTATTAATCGCATCTATCTCTACTATGGATGAGTATTTTGAGACTAAAAAAAAAATAGATCAAAAAATAATAGAATTAAGAAATTTAACAGAAAAATTTAAAGAATTAAAATCTCTTGTATATGAGTACAAAGAAAAAAAAGAAGATGAGATAAACAATTTAAATGATGAGCAAAAAAAACTTAAAAACCAGCTAGAAGATAATAAATTAGATTATGAAAAAGCAATTGAAAAGGCAGCTAATCAAATAGAGAATTTTCTAATAAAAGTTGATTCTGAAAATCCATTACAGTAATACCTGTGATAAAATCTCAAATAAGAAAAAAAATATTATATATTAGAAAAAAACAAAATAATAAAAATATAAAATTTTCATTCTTAAAAGTTTTTAAAGAAATAAAAAAAAAAAATTTGAAAAACAAAATAATTGGAGGTTATTATCCAGTTAATTATGAAATTGATATATTGGAAATTCTAGAAATTTTAGAAAAAAAAAGTAGGCGTGAAAATAAGTTTGCCTGTTATAAAAAAAAATAATGAGATGGATTTTTACAAATGGTCTACAAAAAGTTTATTAAAATTAAATAAATTTGGAATACCCGAGCCTAAAGAAATTAAAAAGGTTTTTCCTGATGTAATATTTGTTCCAATAGTGGCATTCGATAATAGATTATATCGTATTGGATATGGAGGTGGATACTATGACAGATATATTCAGAAACTCTCAAATAAAAAAAAATTATTTAAGATAGGAATTGCTCACTCATGCCAAAAAATAAACAAAGTTCCTATTAACAAATATGATAAAAAATTAGATATAATTATTACAGAAAAATATATTTTAAGATGAGAATTTTTTTTTTAGGTGATATCGTTGGTAGATCTGGAAGGTTGGCTGTTATTAAGAATCTAAAAGACATTATAGAAAAAAAAAAAATTGATTTTGTTATAGTTAATGGTGAAAATGCTGCAGATCAAGGAGTTGGTATTACTGAGGAAATTTCAAACGATTTATTTAATTTGGGAGTAGATGTAATTACAACTGGAAACCATGTATGGGATCAAAAAGAAACTGCAAATCATATAGAAAGAGAAATGAGACTTTTAAGACCTGAAAACTTAACAAGTAATTCTCCAGGAAAAGGATTTGGGATTTATGAGTCAAGAAATGGTTTTAAAGTTGGTGTATTAAATTTAATGGGAAATGTTTTTATGAAAAAATGTGATGATGTTTTTAAGACAGCAGAAATATTTAAAAATAAATATAAACTTAAAGAAGATTATGATTTTTTAGTTGTGGATTTTCATGGAGAGATAACAAGTGAAAAAATGGCCATGGGACATTTTTTTGATGGGAAGGCAACATTAGTTGTTGGAACACATACGCATGTTCCAACAAATGATGTTAGAATTTTAATTAATGGTACAGCTTATCAAACAGACGCAGGAATGTGTGGTGATTATGACTCAGTAATAGGAATGAACAAGGAAAATTCTTTAAATCGTTTTTTAAAAAAAAATTCAACAAAACATTATCCCGCTGAAAATGACGCGACATTATCTGGACTTATCGTAGAATGTGATACATCAAATGGTCTGGCAAATAAAGTAGAGCCATTTATATTTGGTACAGGATTAACAAATAACTATTAATTATGGCGGGACACTCTCATTGGGCTGGAATAAAACATAAAAAAGGTAAAGCAGACAAAGCACGATCAAATCTGTTCTCTAAGCTTTCTAGAGAAATTACAGTAGCAGCAAAATTAGGTGACAAAAATCCAGACATGAATGCAAGATTAAGATCTGCAATACAATCTGCAAGATCATCAAATATGCCTAAAGACAACATTCAAAGAGCGATTGCAAAATCTGAAATGAATACAGATTCTAACTATGAAAATATTAGATACGAGGGTTTTGGACCAAAAACAATTGCTGTGATAGTTGAAACTTTAACCAATAATAAAAATAGAACAGCTTCAAATTTGAGAACTATTTTTCAAAAAAATGGAGGTAATTTAGGCACGCAAGGTTCAGCTGCGCATAATTTTCAACAGATAGGAGTAATTAAAATTGAAAAATCCGAAGTTTCTGACGAAAGAATATTTGAATTAACAGTTGATTCAGGAGCAAATGAATGTTTTTCCAATGAACATTTTCATGAAATCCATTGTGATAAAAATGAAATATATGTTGTAAAAAAAAATCTTGAAAAAAGTATTAGTAATTTTTTATCAACAGAAATTGAGTGGGCTCCTTTAAATAAAATAGCTATATCTTCTGTAGAAAAAGAAGAAATAATAAATTTTTTAGGAACCCTAGACGATGACGATGATGTACAAAGTGTTTATACAAATGCAAAATTATAAATTAAATTAATGTTAATTATAGGAATAGATCCAGGAATTTCAGGAGCAATTTGTTTTTTTGAAGATGGACAAGTTAAAGAAATAATTGATATGCCAGTTATGGCTGAAGGTAAAAAAAACAAAAGACAAATTAATGGACCTCAAATTTATAACGAGATTTTAAAAAGAATTAATAAATTTCAAAAAAAAGATATAATTGTGGTAATCGAACAAGTTTCAGCAATGCCGGGCCAAGGAGTTACGAGCATGTTTAACTTTGGACAATCTTTTGGTGTTTTAAAAGGAATATGTTCTGCAATGCAATTATCTATGTTTTTCATCAGACCAGCAAAGTGGAAAAAATACTTTGGTTTAATCAACACTGAAAAAGATGCAAGCAGAACCAAAGTTATTGAAATTTTTCCTTATATTTCATCTGAGCTTTCTAGAAAAAAAGACTCAAACAAAGCTGATGCAGTATTAATTGCTAGTTTTTTTTACAATACATACAAAAAAGCAGATTAATAGGTATATTTTAGGACAAATTGATGACACATTTTAGTGTGAAACACACTTAAATGGAAGCTGACATCTCATCTCAAGCAGTTGGACTTGCAACTAGTGCAGATTTTTCAATTTTAAATTTATTTATAAGAGCTGACATAATAGTTAAATCTGTAATCATTATACTTATAGCGTCATCTATATATTCTTGGGCTATTATAATAGAAAAATATAGATTATTTAAAAAAATTAATAAAACCTCAGAAGAATTTGAAGCAAAGTTTTGGAAATCAAGATCAGCAGAGTCATTTTACAATAACTTACCTGATAAAATTGATGATCCAATGGCAAATGTATTTAAAGATACTATGCAAGTAATAATAAAATCTAAATCAAAATCCAATTTATCAAATAGAATTGAAAGCATGTTAGAAGTAAATATTGAAAAGCAAATGAATGTTTTAGAAAAACATTATACTTTTCTCGCAACAGTTGGATCAACAGCTCCATTTATTGGTTTGTTTGGAACTGTATGGGGAATTATGAATTCTTTCCAGTCGATAGCTATTTCAAGAAATACAAGCTTAGCAATAGTTGCTCCGGGTATAGCAGAAGCTTTATTTGCAACAGCATTAGGATTGCTTGCTGCAATTCCTGCTGTAGTTGCTTATAATAAATTCAATAGTGATTCAAAAAAATATTCACAAAAATTAGAAAATTTTTCTAAAAGATTTATATCAATAATTTAATTAATGGCATTTAAATTTAAAAGTTCGTCAAGAGAACCAATGAGCGAGATTAACGTTACACCTTTTGTAGATGTAATGTTAGTTTTGTTAATAATTTTTATGGTTACAGCTCCTTTGCTAACAGTAGGTGTTCAAGTTGATCTCCCAGAAAGTTCTGCAGACTCATTACCTGAAGAGCAAGAACCTCTTACGCTAACCATTAATTCAAAAGGAGAAATATTTATTCAAGAGTCAAAAGTAGAATATGATAAAATTACTGCCAAAATCTTAGCTGTTTCAAAGAATAGAACTGATACAAGAATTTATGTTAGAGGAGACAAAACAATTAATTATGGAAGAGTTCTCGAAATAATGGGTATGTTGTCAGGATCAGGATTTACAAAGGTAGCTTTAATTTCGGAACCATATAAAGAAAGATAGTGAGTGTACAAAAATATTATAATTTCATCAGGCTTACACATGATGTTGATTATTGTAGCAACATTAAGTTTACCACTTTTAGTAAAGAAACCAATTGATCTGCCTCCAATTATTTCTGTGGAACTAATACAAATTACAGATCAGACAAACATTCCTTTTGCACCAAAAGCAAAAAAAATCATTGAAAAAGTAAAAAAAGAACAAGAAAAATTAGTATCTGAGCAAGCACCACCTAAAAAGGTTAAAAAAGAAAAGCCCGATGCTATCCCTTTGCCAGATCAAAAAAAAGAAGTAGTAAAAAAAAGTTGAAGAAAAAAAACAAAATCCAGAGAAAATAGAAGACGAAGTTAAACAAGTTTCAGAATTTGAAAAAGATGAAATGTTTGATCCTAATTCAATCGCTGCATTAATTGATAAATCTAAGGAAGAGCAAGCAGAAACAACAAGAAAACTTGATAAAATAACTCAATCTCAAGACTCAAGCATGAATCTATCAGGACTAACTTTGAGCGAGGAAGATGCTTTAAAAGCGCAAATTTTCGGTTGTTGGAGTATACCTTTAGGGTTACCTTATAATGAAAATTTACTTGTTAGAATTAAATTAAAGTTAAAACCGGATGGGCAAGTGATTAAAACAGAAATATTAGATCATGCAAGAATGAATAAGCCTGGACAAGCTTTTTATAAAGTTTTAGCAGAAAGTGCATTAAGAGCAATTCAACTATGTCAACCTTTAAGAGTACCAACTACTGGTTATGAAAGATGGAAGGACTTGCAATTAAACTTTGACGCAAGGGAGATGTTAGAGGGATGAAAAATAAAATTAATCTTTTTTTATTTCTAATTTTTTTAATATTTTATCCATTTAAACTATTAGCATTAATTGAGGTAGATATTACAAGAGGAAATCTAAATCCTTTACCAGTTGCAGTATCATCATTATCATCTACAGAAGATGACAAAAAAGCTTTAAAAAAAAGTATTAGATATAAATGATCTTGGTTTAGAAATATCAAAAATTGTTGAAAATAATTTAAAAAAAATCAGGATTATTTAACCCACTAAATAAAGAGGCATTTTTACAAAAACCAGATATTGCACATTTGAAACCAAGATTTGAAGATTGGGCATTAATTAAAGCGCAAGCATTAATTACAGGTAAAGTAAATTTTCAAGATGAAAAACTCAGAGTAGAATTTAGACTATGGGATGTTTTGGCTGGTAAAGAAATGTTAGCACTAGCATTTACGACCGTGCCAAAAAATTGGAGGAGAGTTGGGCACATTATTACTGATAAAGTTTATGAAAGATTAACTGGAGAAAAAGGATATTTTGATACAAGAATTATTTATGTTTCAGAAAAAGGTCCAAAAACTCAAAGGGTAAAAAGATTAGCGATAATGGATCAAGATGGATTCAATACAAAATATTTAACTTTAGGAAATGAATTAGTCTTAACCCCACGATTTAGTCCAACTAATCAAATGGTAACATATTTATCTTACTTCAAAAACTTACCCAGAGTTTATTTGCTAGATATAGAAACAGGAATTCAGGAAGTAGTTGGTGATTTTGCTGGGATGACATTTGCTCCAAGATTTTCTCCAAATGGAAAAAAAATTATTATGAGTTTTGCAATGGATGGAAATTCTGACATTTATACCATGGATTTAGAGAATAGAATTGTAGAAAGAATTACAAATCATCCATCAATAGATACTTCACCATCGTATTCTCCAGATGGAAAATATATTGCATTTAATTCAGATAGAAGTGGATATCAGCAAATTTATGTTATGAAAAGTGATGGAACAAAAGTAAGAAGGATTTCTTTTGGAAAAGGTTTGTACGGAACTCCTGTATGGTCTCCAAGGGGAGATTTAATCGCTTTTACAAAACTTCATAAAGGTAAATTTTACATAGGAGTAATGAGAACTGATGGAAAAGGCGAAAGACTTTTGACAGAAAACTTTTATCAAGAAGCCCCATCATGGTCTCCAAATGGTAGAGTTTTAATTTTTTATAGAGAGACAAAAACTGATAGTAAAGGAGAAGGTTTTTCTGCCAAACTTTGGTCAATTGATTTAACTGGATATAATGAGCGCTTGGTAGATACAGAAACTGACGCTTCGGACCCATCTTGGTCGTCATTATTAGGTAATTAGTAGTTTTTTTTAATAAAATATATTGATTTTTAAGCTTGTAAGATCTATTCAGGTGTGAAAAAGTAAAAAAAAACAGATTTAAGGAGCAGGAATGAACATTAGCAAAAATTACAAAAACATTTTTCTAGCAATGTTTTTAAGCTTTTTGTTGTCAGCGTGTGCTACACAAACAGCTAAGAAAATAGATTCTCAAATCCAGGGTGATGTTTATACAGGAACCGACACAGTCGAGTACTTAGCTGATGGTGTTCCAGATAGAGTTTTCTTTGCAACAAATGAATCAGTTCTAACAACTGCTTCTAGAGAAACTTTAAGAAAACAAGCAACTTGGTTAAGAAAGAATCCTGAAGTAACTGTAGTATTAGAAGGTCATGCCGATGAGAGAGGCACAAGAGAATACAATTTAGCGTTAGGAGAGAGAAGAGCTAATGCAGCAAAAGACTATCTAATGACCTACGGAATATCTTCAAGCAGAATTTCTGTGATAAGTTATGGTAAAGAAAGACCAGTTGATTCTGGATCAAATCCTTTAGCATGGTCAAAAAATAGAAGATCAGTTACGGTTAAAGCTAATTAATTAGAATTAATAAAGACCCTATAAATAATTCAAGATTTATAGGGTCTTTTTTTTGCCATCATTATAACTACAAATAAAATTAATGAACAAATTAAATTATTATTTTTATTTTTTTTCTAGTTTCAATATTACTTCTTTTCCCTACAAAAGCTTTTTCTGAGAATCATAATTTAAATGAAATTCTAGAATTAATTCAGAAAGACTTGAGAACTTTAGAAAGAGCAGTTTATTCTGAAGATTTTACATCAGGCCAAGAAAAAAGTGAAAACACCAATAGTATGGATCAAAATTCAGAAGAAGTACTTACTAGACATTTACTTAAGTTATCAGAAATAGAAAAACAGTTTCAAGAATTAACAAATAAATTTGAAGAAATAAATTTTAAATTAGATAAATTATCATCAAGGGTTTCTAAGGTACAGGCAGATAATCAATTAAGATTTCAACAATTAGAAGAAGGACAAATATCTAACAGTTCAGGGGTTGATAAACAATTGTCCTCAGCTTCTGAACAAAAAGAAGAAAAAATACTTCCAGGATCTTCTGAACCACAAGATTTAGGTTCAATTTCATACAAAGATTCTGAAACAAACTTAGAAAATCAAATAACGCAATCAGTTGAGTCAACAGGAACAGTAGTTACAGAAACATTCCAAGCTGAAGAAAAAATACTACCAGATACTTCTGCTGATAAACAATATGAGTTTGCTACAAACTTACTTAAAGTAGGCGATTATAATACTGCAGAGAGAGCATTCAGAGAATTTGTTAATACTAATTCAGATCACGAATTAGCAGGAAGTGCTCAATATTGGTATGCAGAAACATTTAGAATTAGACAATTGTACACAGATGCTGCATCAGCATATCTTGAAGGATATCAAAAATATCCTAAAAGTGAAAAGGCTCCTATAAATTTATTAAAACTTGGAGTATCATTAGTTCAAATAGGGGAAAAAGATCAGGGTTGCTTGATGATTACTGGTGTAGAAAAACAATATCCAAAAGCAAATCAATCTGTTCTTCAAAAAGCAAAATATGAAGAAAAAAAGTTTGAGTGCAAAAAAGAAAATTCATAAAAAATTATTAATTAATTTAAAGGATCCTTTAATTGATAAAATTTATAAAGATTTAAATAATTTTATTAAAATTAATTTGAAAAACTCAAATTTTTCAGTAGCTATTTCAGGAGGAGCTGACAGTTTAGCCTTAGCATATTTTTCAAAATGTTATTCAATTTTAAATAATATAAAAGTTAAATATTATCACGTAAATCATAAGCTTAGAAAGGAGTCTTCTTTAGAAGCAAAAAAATTAAAATTTTTACTAAAAAAGTTTGACATAAACTGCAGGATTTTAAATTGGATTGGTTTAAAACCAAAATCAAATATTCAATCAGTAGCTAGAATTAAAAGATACAATTTAATTTACAATGAATGTTTAAAAGAAAAAATCAATTTTGTTTTTATTGGACATCATATAGATGATCTATATGAAAATTTTATAATTAGATTATTAAGAGGATCAGGTTTAAAAGGCCTAGTATCATTTAATCAAATAAAAACAAGCTACAATGATAAATTGAAAGTTGTAAGACCTTTAATTGGTTATAAAAAAACTGACTTAAATTATGTTACTAAAAAGATTTTTAATTTTAAGTTTGATGATCCTTCAAATAAAAATATTAATTTTAAAAGAATTAGAATTAGAAATTTAATTAACGATCTAAAATCTGAAGGTTTAAGTTTAGAAAAAATTAAAATTAACTATTAATAATTTAAGCTATTCTAATCTAACTATTAATCACTATGTCAATGAAAACGTTAGAAAAAACTCAAAATATAATAAATCAAAAAAAAATTATATTTTAAATAATGACTTTTTTAATCAACCTTATGAAATAGTATTTAGATCCTTGACAAATATATTAAAAAAAATGGGGAACAGATATTATTCTCCAAGAGGCAAGAGTGTTAGCCAGTTGATAGCAAAATTTAAGTCTGGAGAGATCAAAAAGATTAATATATCAGGATGTATATTGGAAAAAATCAATAATTCTTTTATAATTCACAAAGAAAGTTGAAAAAAAGAGTATTTTGTTACAATTTAGCACTTGTTAAATTAACAATAATTCTTACTTTATAGTTATGAATCTTAAAAATTTAGCTATGTGGGCTATAATAGTTTTTTTAACATTAGGTCTATATAATATGTTTAAAAATCCACAGAACGCAGTGGGACAAAGTAATAATATAATATTTTCAGAATTTTTATCAGAAGTAGACAATGGAAGAGTTGTTCAAGTTGAAATCCAGGGAAATAAAATTAGAGGAATAATGTCTAATGGTGAAAAGTTTTCAACTTATTCACCAAACGATCCCAACTTAATTGAAAAACTTTCAAATAAAGGAGTTAGCATTTCAGCATCTCCCATAGAAGAAAAAATGCCTTCATTACTTGGTGTTCTTCTATCTTGGTTTCCAATGTTATTGTTAATAGCGGTTTGGATATTTTTTATGAGACAAATGCAAGGTGGGAAAGGTGGAGCCATGGGATTTGGAAAATCTAAAGCAAAAATGATGAACGAATTAAAAGGTAAAGTGACTTTCAACGATGTTGCTGGAGTTGAAGAAGCAAAAGAAGAAGTGGAAGAAGTTGTAGAATTTTTAAAAGATCCAAAAAAATTTAGTAGACTTGGAGGAAAAATACCTAGAGGTTGTTTATTAGTAGGCCCGCCTGGAACAGGAAAAACTTTGTTAGCAAGAGCTATTGCGGGAGAAGCAGCTGTACCATTTTTTACAATATCAGGCTCAGATTTTGTTGAAATGTTTGTAGGAGTTGGTGCTTCAAGAGTTAGAGATATGTTTGAACAAGGAAAAAAAAATTCCCCATGTATAATATTTATTGATGAAATTGATGCAGTTGGAAGAAGTAGAGGGGCAGGACTTGGCGGCGGAAATGATGAAAGAGAACAAACTCTTAATCAGTTACTTGTTGAAATGGATGGTTTTGACACAAATGAAGGCGTAATAATAATTGCTGCAACTAATAGACCCGATGTATTAGATCCAGCTCTTTTAAGACCAGGTAGATTTGATAGACAGGTTGTAGTTTCAAATCCAGATATTATTGGAAGAGAAAAAATTCTTAAAGTGCATGCTAAAAAAATTTCTATGGCTCCTGACGTAAACTTAAGAACTGTAGCTCGAGGAACCCCAGGTTTCTCTGGTGCAGATCTTGCAAATTTAGTTAATGAATCAGCGTTATTAGCAGCAAGAAAAAATAAAAGAGTTGTTACTAATGAAGAATTTGAGGCAGCAAAAGATAAAGTTATGATGGGTTCGGAAAGAAGATCTATGGTTATGTCTGAAGAAGAAAAAAGATTAACAGCTTACCATGAAGCAGGTCATGCCATAGTAACTATTAACGAGAAAGCTGCATATCCAATTCACAAAGCTACAATTATTCCAAGAGGTAGAGCTTTAGGAATGGTAATGCAATTACCAGAAAGAGATGAAGTATCTCAAACAAGAGAACAATTACATGCTCAAATGGCAATAGCAATGGGCGGAAGAGTTGCCGAAGAAATAATATTTGGTGACGATAAAGTAACCACTGGCGCTGCAAGCGATATAGAGCAGGCAACAAAAAGAGCAAGAGCAATGGTGATGAGAGCTGGATTAAGCAAGGAACTTGGGCCAGTTTCTTATGGAGAAAATGAAGAAGAAGTATTTCTAGGACGATCAGTTGCAAGACAGCAAAATATGTCTGAGGAAACAGCTAGAAAAGTAGATAAGGAAATAAGAAAATTTGTTGATAAAGGATATGAAAAAGCTAGAAAAATTTTAACAGAAAAAATAGAAGATCTTCACAAATTAGCAAAAGCTTTATTAACTTATGAAACCTTAACTGGACCTGAAATAGAGAATTTAATTAATAAAAATATATATCCAGCAAATAAAGAAGATTTAAAGGTAGAAGAAGACAAAGAAACTTCAGCTCTAGGTTCAATAGGACTTAAACCGAAAATTGTTCATTAGATCGTAATGAAAA
>CACKXS010000009.1 GCA_902604305.1 uncultured Pelagibacteraceae bacterium | reverse complement strand
GAATGGGTGGAACTACATGTGTTGCTGCTAAAGGTATCGATAAAGGAAATGCTTCTTCTAAATTAGACGGTCAAAAAGTTGCTGTTCCTTTAGGAACTATGGCTGACTATGTTTTCAAAGAAACTATGAGAGTTGTAGGAGCTGATATTTCTAAAATGAAAGTTGTTGATATGAACCCAGAAGATGGATCTGCAGCATTTGTTAACGGTGACGTTGCAATGGCATGTTTATTTGGTGGTAAATCTATCAAAGCAGCTAAAGAAAAAGGTGCTTCATTACTAACTGTTAAAGAAGCTCAAGATGCTGGTATTGCTGGTATTGATATTACTTCGGTAACTAACAAGTTCCTAAAAGAAAACCCAGGAATGGTTAGAACTTTCGTTGAAGTAACTCACGAAGCAAACGCTAGATACAATGATGGAAAAGCTGATATGAACATAATCGCTAAAGATGCGGCTATGGATCTTGCAGGTACTAAAAAGCAAATGGGTGGTTTTGAATTCCCTAATGCAGGTACTATGAAATCTAAGTATATGAATAAAGGTGGTATACTTATGACTTACCTAGAAGTTATGGGTAACATGTTTGCAACTTCAGAAAATCCAGCTCTTAAAGATTACGCAGCGGTAGTAGACACTAGTTTTCTTCCGTAATTAAGAGTTAAGAATAGAATATTAAATAGGCGCCAATTGAATAAATTGGTGCCTATTTTTTTGTAAAAATTCTAATATAAAGTTCTATTATTATGAGCAATTTAGTTTCTCAAAATTTAAATATGATTTTCAAATCTCCAAAAGGAGAAACTGTTCATGCACTAAAAGATATAAGTTTTACTTTAAAAAAAGGTGAGCTATTAACCGTACTTGGTCCTTCAGGTTGTGGAAAAACAACTTTATTAAATATTGCTGCTGGTTTTCTTCGTCCAACTTCTGGAATTATTACTCTTGGTGATAAAGAAATAGATGGACCAGGAGTAGAAAGAGGAATGGTATTTCAACAAGGTGCTTTATTTGAATGGTTAACTGTTTCGGAAAACGTGAACTTTGGTTTACGAATGAAAAAAGAAGATCCGGTTAAAACTGCAAAAAAAGTTGAAGAATGGCTTGATATAGTTGGGTTAAAAGGTTTTGGTAATACACCTACTTATCAATTATCAGGCGGTATGCAGCAAAGAGTTGCTCTTGCAAGATGTTTAATTAATGATCCTGATCTAATATTAATGGACGAACCTTTGGGTGCTCTAGATGCTTTAACAAGAGAAAAAATGCAGTCTCTTGTTTTAAAAATTTGGAAAGAAACAGGAAAAACAATTATTTTAATTACTCACTCAGTTGAAGAAGCATTACTGTTAGGAGAACGTGTTTACGTTATGGCTCCTAGACCTGGAAGAATACACAAAGAATATAAACTACCATTTGCAAATATGGGTTTAAATGAAGATTTAAGAGAGATAAAAAACAACAAAGATTTTGTATCCAAAAGAGAAGAAATTTTATCCATGATTTGGGATATGGAAGAAGAAATAATGGGTAAAGAGAATTAAAATGATTACTGGAATTATTACTTTTTTAGTTATTTTTGCTGTTATTGGTTCAATTCTTTATGGACAAAGATTAGTAAAAACTGAAAAAAGTGATGCTGTTTTTGGAAATCCTGAAAGAGCCAAAGGTGGTGTACACTGGGTTATAGTTGGATCTAGTTTTCTTTTATTGTCATGGCTTTACTATTCTTGGGATATTGCTAAGTCATTTTATCCAAAATCTGCTAATGAACTTTGCCAAGTTGCAAAAGTTAATGAATCATTACTTTCTTTAAAATATCTTTTTCCAATTGAAGAAAGAAGTCACAAAAGCACTGCTCTAATTAAACGTGAGAATATTAATATAAAAAATAAAATAATAATTATTCAAAATTCATCTGATTTAAAAGATAAAGATAAGGAATTATTTGTTAAATTACTTAACAAAACCAAAAAAACTATACCTTTATTAACTGATGAAAAACTTTTAGAAACAGAAACAAAAATTAAAATTAAAGATTTAACAACTAGAATTTCTTGGCTAACTGAAGACTTCCAGAAAGTAAGTTATCCTCCGATTAAAAGTATAGAAGAAGAAAATAAAAGAATAGAAGCTTTAAAAAAACAGCTGGGTTGGGGTGCAACAGGAATGGAGGTCCCTCCTCTTCCAGAAAGCAAAAGAGGATTAAAATTTCATACTGCAGCTGAAGAATTAAATAAAATTAGTGATGAATTTTTTGCACTAAGAAATCATAATCCAGAATATCTAAGATTGTTAGAAGAAATTAGAACAGAGATTAAAAGTTACAAAGATGGGTTAGAAGAGAATCAGGAATTAGAAATGACTTTCATCAAGGAAATTAAAAAATTAGGACAAAGAATTGAATATGAAAGTGTTTTTCCTCCTAAAGCCTTAGATGAAATGGAAAAAGCAATTAGAGAATTTGATGTTGTTCAAAAAAATGAGCAAGGAAATTTAATTTATATAGATATGTTTTTGTTTCCTGCTGGAACTATTGTTGCGAGTGGACCAACATGTGCTGAAGACGGCCCAGGAAGATGGCTACCAAAACCTTCGGACACATTTAGAATTTTTGGTGACCTTTTAAAACCAAGTGTTGGATTTAAAATGATTCCAATGATTTGGTATGAAATGATGGGTGTTAATCGAATAGTTGGCTTTATGTTACCTGATTGGATAGCGGATCTTATGCCAGGAAAGTATCCAGTTCATAGTGCTGACGGAACGGTAAAACCTAACTTTAAAAGTAAAGTTTTAGATGTTGTAACAGGTGAGTTTGAAGCATTTAAAATTCCAGTTCCAACAGGACATATATGGGATTCATTTTTAAGAGTATTTTTAGGACTAACACTTGGTATTATTTTCGGTGTTCCATTAGGTCTGTTTATGGGTCTAAATAGATTTGCTAAAGGATTTTTTGATCCATTGGTTGAATTATACAGACCAGTTCCCCCTCTTGCTTGGGCTCCTTTAGTTATTACTGTTTTTGGAATTGATAACTTGGGAAAAGTATTTTTATTATTCATGGTTTCATTTTCCATTATGATTATTTCAGCAAGAGCTGGTGCGTCAGGAACTCAACTTTCAAAAATTCACGCTGCCCATTCATTAGGTGCTTCTAGATGGCAAATATTAAGAGAAGTTATATTTCCTAATTCATTGCCTGAAATATTAACTGGCGTAAGAGTTGCAGTTGGAATGTGTTGGGGAACATTAGTTGCTGCTGAATTTTTGGCTGGTACTTCAGGAATTGGATTTGTGGAAAATGTCGCAAGAAAATATATGCAATATGAAGTTATTTGGATAACTATATTCGTAATGGGAATGCTGGGACTATTATTCGACGTTACAATTAGAAAAATAATAGATAAAACAATTCCATGGCGTGGAAAAGGTTAATATTTTTATTTTTTTATCTAACTTCAATTGTTGAAGCTAAAGAATTTAACCTAAAAAAAATTATTTCATTAGAAGAACCTTGGGGCTCCACTTTTATAAGTGATACTGAATTATTAATTACTGAAAAACCAGGTAAAATAAAATTATTAAATATAACTAATAATAATATTAGTGAGATAGATCACGACTTAAAAGTATTAAATTATGGTCAAGGTGGACTCTTAGATATAATATTTCACAATAATTCTTTATGGGTATCCTATACCGAACAAAGAGAAAACTGGGAAACAAGCACATCTATAGCTAAAGGATTATTTGATAGAAATAAAATAAATTTTGAAAATATTTTTCAAGCTTCTCCTCCAATAGACTCTCAATATCACTTTGGGTCTAGACTGGCTATTAAAGATAATTATTTATTTGCTTCACTCGGAGAAAGAGGACAAGGTATGATTGCTCAAGATGTAACAAAACATCCGGGAAGTATAATTAGAATTCATTTGGATGGAAGTATTCCAAATGATAACCCAAAATTTAAAGATAAAAAAAAATGGCTTCCCGAGATTTATCAAATAGGTGTAAGAAATCCTCAAGGATTAACATTGTCACCCTTTGATGGAAAAATTTACATTAGTAATCATGGTGCTAAAGGTGGTGATTGGTTTGGTGAAGTTAAAGAAGGAGAAAATTATGGTTGGAAAATATTAGGATGGGGTGGCACAAATTATAGTGGTACAAAAATTGGTCCTAAATGGAAACCAGGTTTTACAAAAGCAATTCAATATTGGGTACCCTCTATTGCAACTAGTGCAATTACTATTTACAAAGGTGAAGAATTCAAAGAATGGAATGGTTATGCCCTTATCACTTCCTTGAAAGATAAGTCGCTTAGAAAACTTGATTTTTCTGACAGACAAAATGTTAAAGAAGATATTGTTTTCAAGAATAAAATTGGAAGAATAAGAGATATACAAATACATCCGAGTACTGGTAAGATATATTTTTTAAGTCATAATGCACTATGGTTAATGGAAAAAAACTAAATCAGATAATAATAAAAATTTTAAAAAAAAATGGTTTAAATGCAAACCATGCAACGATTTGTTCAAAAGCATTAATAAATGCTGAACTAGTTGGTGCTCATTCTCATGGGTTATCGAGATTAAAAATGTATTGTGACAGGATTCAAAAAAAAGTCATTAATCCAAAACCAAAAATTAAAATTAAAAAAATTTCTCAATCAATAAGTCAAATAGATGCTAATAATAGTATTGGTTTTGTAGCTGCTGATATTGGAATAAAGCAAGCAATTAAAAATGCAAAAAAAACTGGAATAGGATTGGTTGGAATTAAGAATAGTGGCCACTACGGTTTATCAGGTTATTACGCAGAACAAGCTGTTAAGAAAAATTTAATTGTTTTTTGTTTCACAAATGCTCCACCTGCAATAGCTCCTCATGGAGCTAGGAAAAGTCTATTTGGAACAAATCCAATATGCTTTGGAACACCAACATCATCTAAAGTTCCTTTTATTCTAGATACATCTGTTTCAGTAATTAATAGAGGTAAAATAAGAGTTGCTGCAAGAAATGGAAAAAAAATACCAAAAGGAGTTGCTTTAGATAAATTTGGTAAACCAACTACAGATGCAAAAAAAGCATTGGCAGGTGTTCAGTTACCAATAGCAGGTTTTAGAGGTTCAGGACTTGCATGGATGGTTGATATATTAAGTGGTGTCTTTACCGGAGGAAATCATGGAGGAAAAGTAAAAGATCCTTTTGATGATTTTTCAGGTCCACAAAATATTGGTCACTTATTTTTTGTTATGAAACCCAATCTTTTTGTTGGAAATTATAGTGAAAGAATAAAAGAAAACATTAAAAGAATAAAAAGATTACCTAAAATAAAAGGTGTAAAAGAAATTTTATATCCTGGCCAAAGTAAACAACTAAGATATAAAAAAAATCTTAATAAAAAAATTAATATTCCATCCAATGTTGCTGAAGATTTAAAAAAATTAATTTAATTTTTTTATCTAATGACAAGTTTGATTATATTTTTTTAATCTCCAGTAATTATATGGCCATGGTGTTAAAAAACCAACTGTTAGCATTATAGGAACAATCCACCAATTTAATATAGCACCACCAGTTAAAACATAATCTGTTGCATTCATTGCTATCTCCATACTTATCATAGCAATAATACTCATGCCCATTGCAGTCTTAAGTGATTTTATAAATGGAATATTTTGTTTAATTAAAATTATAGTTTCCAAAATAATACTAGTTATTAAACCATTTATAATTGCTAAAATCATAATATTTAAAATTGGAAATGGAATTTTTGTTAATTGAAAAAATAATATTGTACCAAAATCACCAATGGCACATCCAAGCAAACACCAAGCTGTGTTTTTTGCACTTCTTTTCCAAGTATGATTACATGACCAATTAAATTTTAGTATTTCTTGACTCATTAGTTTATTTTTATAGCAGCAACCATACCTACCTCATAATGCCCTGGAACATTGCATGCTGCTTCAAGATTTGTGTCAGTGCTAAATTTCCAAATTATTTCACTAATTTCATTAGGTTCTAATAAAACACTATTAGAATGCGAGTGAGCAATTGAATGATCTTTTTTTGCCATTTGTTTTATTTTTTCTTTATCAACTCTGTCTGCTAATATTATTTCGAGTTCTACCATCTTCATCATTTCTGGCTGATGCTTTATATGCATTTCTTTAGTAGCAATATTAAACTCATGAACTAGTTCTCCATAGTTACTGACAATAAATTTAATTGTTTCTCCTTTTTTTATTTTTATTTCATTGGGTTCAAAATAATTATCATACATTTTTATTTCAACAGTTCTGTTCACTTCTGATAATTTTCCTTTCTCACCTATCATCTTCATTGATGATGCAAATAAAATGTTTGGAATTATAAAAAATATTAGGATAAATTTTTTCATATTAATTTGTTGGTTTAAAAATTAAACAAAGACCGTTATTACAAAATCTCATACCATTTTCACCAGGGCCATCCTCAAAAACATGTCCATGGTGTGCCCCACACTTTGCACAGTGATATTCGACTCTTTTCATACCAAATGAGTAATCAATTTTAGTATTAAATGCGCCTGGGAGAGACTCTGTAAAAGATGGCCAACCAGTTCCGCTATCATATTTTGTATTAGAGCTAAATAATTTAGCATCACAATTGGCACAGTGGTAAAAACCATCTCTTTTTTCGTTCAATAAAGAACTAGTAAAAGGACGTTCAGTTCCTTCATTAAAAAGTATATGTTTTTGTTGATCTGTTAGATTTTGATTTATTATTTTTTTTGTAGCTGAGTATAAAAATTTATATGGCAATAATATTAATGAAATTATTGAAGCACTGAATAATTTTAAAAAGTTTCTTCTCATACAATTGTATTAAGAATTTTAAAAATAGATTACAATGGGCCTCATTGACACAATACAATTTTAATATATTTAATGTGTGAATATGAAATTAAAAGCAAATAATAAAGCACCTAATTTTAAACTTGCCAGTACAGATGGAAATACCTTTGAATTAAACAAACTTAAGAAAAAGAATATAATTTTATACTTTTATCCAAAAGATGATACTCCTGGGTGCACAATAGAGTCTAAAGATTTCAGTAAATTAAATAGTTTAATTAATAAGAATAAAACTGTCGTTCTTGGTATTTCAAAAGATAGTATCGAAAGTCACTTAAAATTTAAAAAAAAATATAAATTGAAATTTGACTTGTTGTCTGATGAAAAAAAAGAAGTAATAAAAAAATATGGTGTTTGGGGAAAAAAATCCTTTTTAGGTAAAGAATTTATGGGAGTAATAAGAACTACTTTTTTGATTAATTCTAAGGGAAAAATTCATAAAATTTGGAATAATGTCAGGGTTAAAGATCACGCAAAAGAAGTTTTTGAAGAGTTAAAAAACTTAAATTAAATTTTATTCTTTCCAATCAATACTAAACATTGATTCATTTCTTCTAAGAGGAGGAAGTGTAAATGGGCTATTATAAGTTGCTCTTATAGCAAATCCTTTTATAGAAATGTTGTCTTCCAAGAGTTTTTGTTTAAGAATTTTATTATGCTTGTCAAAATTTTTATCGGAAGATCTTCCTGAAAAATTTATTACTGCAAAATATCCTTCTGGAATTGTTGTAATTTCTAGATCAGGGTTGTTTGGTATAGGAGTAGTATTTCTATTAAATTTTGAAGGAAGGTAGAACTGCATAAACATTTGATCATCTTTTTTTGTTTGAGTAACTGGAACAGTCATTGCTATTTTTTCAGAATTTTTATTTTCTCCAGAAATATATTTAAAAAGTTTTCTAAAACTATTATTGTCACCCTTGTTTGCTACTTGAACAATCAACCGGTCTGAATAATAACGAATTTCATAAATATCGTTTTTTTGTACTACGTTGTAACTTGCTTCTTCATTTGCCATCGTTGTAGAGTACGAGATAAAAAAAATTAGGCAAACTATAAAATTAATTTTTAATAATTTTTTCACTACTCTCTGTTTTGTTCATCTTTTTTTTCAAAATAAAATAAACAAATCAAAAATAATACAGTCCACACAACTCCTGCCATTGCCTTTGATAAAGATGTTTCGGCACCCCATAAATCAAGAAATAAAGCACCTATAACAATGCCAATCGCATAAATTATTATTACTATTGTACTTAAATTCATTTATTTTCTTCCTTATTTTCTTCTTTTTGATTTTCTTCTTTATATTTTTTTCCTCTAATCACTGCTGTAACTCCCATATAAACTACATAACCAATAATTAGTAAAGATATTGTAATAAAAATTATTTTTTGCATTTAAATATTTTTAATTTTTTTAATAGCATTTTAGATTTTAGAAATCCATTTTTTCTTTTCTGCATCTTTTAAAAAGGAGGATTTGAACGAATTAACGAGTAGTGTTTTTACCTGCTCATAAGAAAGATTCAAAGCTGCTTGTGTTTCAGTCAAGTTTTTATTTAAATAACCACCAAAATAAGCAGGATCATCTGAATTCACCATAACCATTAGTTTTTTTTCTAACATTTTTTTTAAGTTATGTTCTTCTAGTTTATTGAATACTTTTAATTTTACATTTGAAAGCGGACATACTGTTAAGGGAATTTGACTTTCTGACAATATTCCAACTAATTTATCATCCTTAAGACATTGAACTCCATGGTCAATTCGATGAACATTTAAAAAATTTAAGGCTTCCCAAATATATTCTGGTGGCCCTTCCTCGCCTGCATGAGCGACTGTTATAAATTCATTTTCTAAAGCTTTTTTAAATAAATTTTTAAATTTTTTTGGGGGATTGCCTGTCTCTGATGAATCTAGTCCAACACCAAAAATCTTATCTTTATGAGCCAGTGCTTTATCTAAAATTTTAAAACATTCATCTTCGTTTAAATGCCTTAAAAAACACATTATTATTTTAAAAGTTAAGCCAAATTCTTTTTCGCCTTTTTTTAAAGCATTAAAAATCCCATTTATAACAGTATCGAATTCAATTCCTCTATCTGTATGAGTTTGTGGATCAAAAAAAATTTCAGTATGCACTATATTATCTTCTTTACATTTTAATATGTAGGCCCATGTGAGATCAAAAAAATCTTGTTCTTTTATTAATACTTGTGCGCCTTCATAATATATTTTTAAAAAAGAATCTAAATTACTAAAATTATATGCTTTTTTTACATCATCTATACTTTTAAAAGGTATTTCAATATTGTTTCTTTTTGCTAGTGAAAACATAAGCTCTGGCTCTAATGTTCCTTCAATATGTAAATGCAATTCTGCTTTTGGTGATTTTTTTATAAATTCTTCCAATATCATAAAGTTTTTACAAATTTTCTAATATCTTTTTTGGAATAATTAAACTTTGTTTCTTAAAAAATAAATAAATATAAATCCAGTTATATACATTATTAAAGCATATGCAGCTGTGGGTATCATATAAACAATTTCACTTGAAATTTCTGTAGCAACAAAAACTGCTAAAGTTCCATTTTGAAGTCCACACTCAAGTGAAATACATTTTATTTGCTCTATTCCTGATGCAAAAGTTTTTGCTAGAAAATAAGCAATAATCATCATTACGACATTTAAAGTTAAAACTACTAATCCTGCTTGAGCTAAATAATTAAAAATATTATCTTTTTCCTCAACCCAAATTGCAATAAAAACAATTAAAAATAATATACCTGTAATTTTATCAATAATAGAAGTTTTCGAACCTATAAAATTATCTGCAAATTTTCTAATAATCATTCCTAAAATTACTGGTACTGCTACTACCAAAGCCATTTTTAAAGCTGTTCCAGTTATGTTAATATTTTCATTTGCAAAGCTAACCCCCAAAAGGTCTGCTGAAGTAAAAACAATCAGTGGAACTGTTATAATACTAATAATGCTTATAACTGCTGTTAACGAAACTGATAATGCTACGTCTCCTTTTGCAAATTTTGTTAAAACATTTGATGTGATTCCACCGGGTGCAGCTGCTATTATCATTACTCCTAAAGCAATTTCCGGTGATGTTCCTAGAATTTTTATTAATATGAAAGCAACTATAGGTAAAATAATGAGCTGAGATGTAAAACCGACTAAAAAATCCTTTGGCTGTTTTAAGACTCTCACAAAATCTTGAGTTGTCAAACCCAAACCAAGACCAAGCATTATCAATGCTAGTGCAATAGGTGCTATTTTTGTTACTATTTCCATAGTTCCGACATAGTTTTCTAATTTATCTATTTTACTATAAATTATAATAAATTTATATATACAAAAAACTAAAAAATGCTTTCAGATAAAGAAATAGTCTGTCCAAATAACCTTCTAAACGTTGCACATAAAAAAAAGGGTGTAGTAGCAGGAATAGTTAATGCGGGAAAACCTCTTCCAATGCTGTCTGTTATGGATGCTGTTAAAGAAGATTTAATCTTTCCAATTTTTATAGGTGATAAAGATGAAATTCAAAAATGTGCTGATAATTTGAAATTTGATATATCAAAATTTGAAATTATTCATGAATCTGTAGAAAATAATACTGCAAAAGTTGCAGCAAAATTAGCCTCAGAAAATAAAATAAGAATAATTGTTAAAGGTCATATTCATACAGATATTCTCATGAAAGAAGTTTTAAAAAGAGAATATAATTTATTAGGTAAAACTAGATTAAGTCACATTTGGCATATGACTTTAAATAAAGAAGATAAACCATTAATAATTACTGATGGAGCTTTAAATGTATTGCCCAATGTTAAAACAAAAATGCATATACTTAAAAATGTAATTAATTTTTCAAACAGAATTGGAAATGAAAGACCAAAGGTTGCTATATTATCAGCAACAGAAGAGGTTTTGGATAGTGTTCAAAGTTCTCTAGATGCAAAAGAAATTACTGAATTAGCAAAAAAAGAAAATTTAAATGCAGATGTTTTTGGACCTCTTGCATTTGATAATAGTATTTCAAAAAAATCAGCTGCGATTAAAGGAATTAAAAATGCAGTCGCAGGTCAAGCTGATGTTTTATTAGTTCCAAGTGTAGAAGCTGGAAATGGGTTGGTTAAAATGATGATATATTTTATGGGTGCTTGCGCCGCAGGTGTTGTTATTGGAGGAAAAGTTCCAGTTGTTATAACAAGCAGATCAGATGAAGCTCCTGCAAGATTAGCTTCTATGGCAGCAGCGGTAGTTGCATTAGATTAATTAATGATTTAAAAGCTTAAAAATTATGACAATCAAATATCTTAAAAAATCACCAAAAACATCTTCTACTGATGACACAAAGACAAGAGAAATTGTAGAAAATATTTTAAAAGATATAGAAGTAAAAAAAGAAGAAGGTTGCAAAGAACTTGGAAAAAAATTTGATAAGTACAATGGTGAAATTATAGTTTCTAAAGAAAAAATAGAAGAAATAAAAAAAAATTTAGATCAAAAAACAAAGGATGATATTCAGTTTTCACACGAAAGAGTTAGAAAATTTGCAGAAGCGCAATTAAAAAACTACGGTCAAGATTTTGAAGTTGAACTTTCGGAAGGCTTATATGCTGGTCAAAAATTAATACCTGTTAATACAGCGGGATGCTACGTACCTGCCGGAAGATATGCTCATATAGCTTCAGCTGTAATGAGTGTTACAACAGCTAAAGTAGCTGGAGTTAAAAATATTTTAGTTTGTAGTTCACCGAAACCAGATATTGGAGTGCACCCATCAATTATATATACAGCTGATTTGTGTGGAGCAGATGTAATTATGAATTTAGGTGGAGTTCAAGCAATCGCTGCAATGACAAATGGATTATTTGGAAATGCACCAGCTGATATTTTGGTTGGGCCAGGAAATCAATTTGTTGCTGAAGCAAAAAGAATATTGTTTGGAAAAGTTGGAATTGATTTATTTGCTGGTCCTACAGAAATTGCTGTAATTGCTGATGAAACGGCTGATGCTGAAATAGTAGCATTTGATTTAGTTGGTCAAGCTGAACATGGCTATAATTCACCTGCTTGGTTGTTTACTACTAGTAAAAAATTAGCAGAAGAAGTTATGAAAAGAGTACCTGAGTTAATTGCAGATTTACCAGAACTACCTAAACAAAGCGCAGGGGATGCATGGAGAGATTTTGGTGAAGTTATTCTTTGCGACACTGATGAAGAAATGGCAAAAATTAGTGATGAATATGCACCAGAGCATTTAGAAGTTCAGACAAAAAATTTGAAATGGTTTCATGAAAGATTAAAAAACTATGGATCATTATTTATAGGTGAAGAAACAACGGTAGCTTACGGTGACAAATGTTCAGGAACAAACCATATTCTTCCAACTAAAGGTGCTGGAAGATATACTGGTGGATTATTTGTTGGTAAATTTATTAAAACACTAAGTTTTCAAAGAATGACGAAAGAGTCTACAAAAGAAGTGGGTGCTGCGGCTGCAAGAATTTCTAGATATGAAGGAATGGAAGCCCACGCACGAACTGGAGATGTAAGACTTAGAAAATACGGTTTTTCAAATTAGATTATTTACAGAGAATTAATTAATTCTGGTGCTATTTTTTTTGATCTAGAATAATATTTAATTTTTTTAATATCTTCTAAATTAGATTTATCATTTCCAACAACTACAAACCCTATCATACCCATACTCTTATGCGGTGTACACCAGTAAGCATAAATACCTGGAACTGTAAAAGTATATTCAGCATCTTTGCTAAACTTAGTTTTAAATTTTTCAACACCAGCAGGTACTCCACCTTTTATAAACTCAACGTTATGTCCTGGATTTGTTGATTTCCAAAAAACAGTATCTCCAACATCTATTCTCACAACTTTTTTGGAATAAACCATAGATTCTTTTCCTAATTTATTCAGCATTTCAATAGTTTCATCTGCTGCAAAAGAACTAGATGCAAAAAATAATAAAGTAATTAAAACAGTAAGATTTTTTAGAGTTTTCATATTAAATGTTCAGTTGTGTAATCCATGTAACTCATATGGTTATAAAAATATTTTTATCAACTAAAACAAGTGTAACAAGTTGACACATTTGTGCTGTGACAAAAAATTATCTTAAAATTATTTTATTAATATTATTTAATTAATATGAGAGGAAAAATATGAAAAAATTATTAATTACAATCACATTGGTACTTTTCTCAAGTTCTGCTTTTGCTGGATCTTGCCTTAAGCTAGTTGGAAAAGTAGATGAAAAAATGCAACAAGTTATGGAATTAAGAGATGCTGGTAAAAAAGCACATGAAGAAGGTGACCATGCAAAATCTGAGGAGCTGCTTATTAAAGCTCTCAATCTTTTTAAAAGCTAAATAACAAAATTTGATAGGGGTTTTAAATTAACCAATAGACCCCCCATTACTACCCCTATCAAACTTAATCTAATTTTTACTCAACATTAAATCTAAATAAAGAGCTGCAGACCATGAAAAGTTATTTGCACCAAAAGGGAGACCAGTTTTAGAACTGTAATATTCATGAAAGTTATTTTGATTAATTAATTTAATTGTTTGTTTTTTTACTTTTTCGGCGAAATTTCTATTTTTATTAATTAAAGATTTATAAATTATCCAATTAGTATTAATCCATACAGGGCCTCTCCAGTATCTTTTCTCTTCGAATGAATGATGGTCGGCTTTTATTGTAGTAAAAAAATACTTCTCATTTACATTAAAATCTTCAAGATTTTTAATTATTTTTTTATTCACATCATCATGGTTCAAATCTGCAAATAAAATAAAGAAATTAGTTAATGAGGGTATTTTAATTTCCTCATTATTTTTTAAATCAAATGAAAAAAACATTTTTTCTTTTTCATTATATAAATCAAATATTTTATTTTCTGTTTTTTTGATTTTTTCTTCTAAATCTAAATAATCTAATTTAAATAATTTTAATAGTTCTATTAAATCTTTATTCGCTTTAAGAAAAATTGAATTAAAACCAATATCAATAATATTAAACATAGAATTATTTAAAAGTTTATTAGGATTATAATTGTCTGACTTAAATTGATTTAAGAGAGTTATATAGCAATCATAATCTTTTTTTAGTGGTCTTTCATCATTTTTTGAAACTTTAAGATCTCTTCTTTCGTATGATAAATTTTTATCTACATTTATTTTAGATAATGCAAAGTCCCATAATGGAGAATTATCATAACCACTTTCCCACGGGTGTATTATAGATATTAAGCCAGATTGATTTTGGTCTCTATTTTTAAAAAACCATTCATGATATTTTTTTAATTTACAAACTAGATTAAAAACTTTTTTATTTTGCGTTTCATCTAATGAATTATTTTTAACAATTATTCTTAAGATTGATGCTGCTATTGGTGGTTGAGTAATTCCAGAAGATGGTATTTCTTTTCCACAAGACCATGTCGTGTGGTTTGGAAAATAGCTGTCATCAACTTCATGAAACAAAATATGTGGTACCATACCATCGTCCCATTGGCCCTTTAAAAGAGTTTCCAATTCCTGAATTGCATAATCTAAATTAAAATATGAATAACCTAACGATATAAAAGCTGAGTCCCAATTCCACTGAGCTGGGTATAGCTTATTATTTGTAGGTAGTGTGTAGCCAGCCCTTCTATTATCTAGAAGAATTTTTTTAGCAACCTCAACTAAATCACTCATTAGCCCTTCACGCTTCCTGCTGTTAATCCGCTTACTAAATATTTTTCAAAGTAAACAAAAATAAATAAAACGGGTAAGGTCACTATTACTGATCCTGCCATAAGATATTGTCTAGGAGTTTCAGCATCACCACTTAGATACTGTATTGCCCTTGAAAGTGTAAAAGAATTTGGATTATCTAAAAACATTAAAGAAAATAAGAATTCATTCCAGGCTATCATAAATACGTATAAAGCAACTGATGAAATAGCCGGAATACTAAGTGGAATTATTATTTTAGTTATAATTCCAAACCAGCTTAATTTATCTAATATCGCTGCTTCTTCTAATTCTTTAGGGATACTTTTGAAATAACCTTGTAACATATATATAGCCACAGGAAGAGTGGTAGCAGTATAAACAATTAATAATCCCTCAATGGAATTTCTCAAACCCAACTGACTAAAAACAGTATAAAGTGGTATCACTAAAACAATTGCTGGGAACATATAAATTATCAATATTGATGTTGATAGAAATGTTTTTCCAAAAAAATTTAATCTGGCAATAGCATAAGCAGCTGGAATTGCAAAAACTAGAGTGATGAATACAGTTCCTAGAGATACAATAGTACTAGTTAATATATACTTTCCAAATTTGTAAGATTTAAATATTACAAAATATGATTTGAATAAATCTTTAAATCCTTGAGCAAAATTTATACTAAAGTCTAAAGGATTAACTAATAATGCAATTTGTGTTTTAAAGCTAGTAACTACCATCATGTAAAATGGAAATAGAATTACAAATGAAAATAGTACTATTCCAAAAAGTGTTAAAAAATCGAAAATTATTATTTGAGTAGAATGTTCTTCTTCCAAAATTTTGTTGTTAAACTTTTTAATTTTATTAATGAAAAAATAAAGAATTAAAAATACTCCAATATTATACCAAATAGGCATAGACTGAATTAAATAGCCATCGATAAATATAAATATTAATGAAAAAATTATTAATTTTAAAATATAATTAAGTTTATTTCCTATTATAACATGGGCCAATGAAACTAAAAAACCAAGTAAAAAAATAATTTGAAAATTAAAGTTTTCTAATTTTATACCTTGTAATGTAACTAGTATTTTCCATATAGAAATCAAACTTACTAAAAAGAAAGATGAAATAATTGAAAAAATTATAATATTTTTAGTTTTCATCAACTCTCTTTCCTAAAAGTTTAAAATAGAAAAACATGAAAAGAAGTAAAAGAATTACTATTACTATAGATACAGCTGAGCCAGTACCAATATCTGATATTGCAAAACCTTGCTGATAAACATTTATTGGCAAAGTCCTAGTTCCAGATGCTCCACCTGTTAGCAAAAAAACATCCTCAAATTTATTAAAATTCCAAATAAATCTAATCATGAACAAAATAGAAATTACAGCTGTAATCTGAGGCAATGTTATTTTAAAAAATTTTTGGAAAGGACTTGCTCCATCTACATCAGCAGCTTCATATAATTCCTTTGGAATAGCCTGTAGTCTGGCAAGAATAAATAAAAAGGCCAACGGAAAATATCTCCATATTTCAAAAATAATAACCGTTGTAAGAGCAAGTCTTAATTTAAAATCGAATCCTAAAATATTTACTGCAATATATTTTTGACCTAATAGATTAATCGGTGTTTCTATTATTTGATAATTAATTAACAAACTATTTAAAGTACCGCTGTTCGGATCAAGTAAAAGCTCCCAAGTATAAGCTAATGCTACAACTGGTGCTACATATGGAAAAAGCAAAACACTCCTCATAAATGTTCTACCAAAGAATTTCTGGTTGACCATTTGAGCAGTCAATATCCCAAATACAATTGAACCAACGGTGCCAAAAAAAGTATAATAAAATGTAGTTAATAATAGATCTATAAACTCATTCTCGAATAGAACTTTTTTAAAATTTTTTAGAGTAAACTTTGTATTAAGTAAAATATTATCAGACTTTCCTTTTAGCTTTGGTTTTATTGATTTTATTTCCTTTTTACTTACATTAGATCCATCTTTAGTCTCAAATATTACTTCAAAGTTTTCTCTGTATTTTGCTGGCCAATTTCCAAATTTACAATTTAATTTATTTTTTTTGAATTCACATCTTTTGTCTAAATCTTTTGGTTGAAAATTTTTAGGATATTTGTCTTGAAAAGTAACATCTCTAATTTCTTGTAATAAAGAGCTATTTCTCAGTTTATAAAGAATTTTAATTTTTGTAGTTTCTCCTGAAATAGATTTAACAATTTTTTTTGCCCGTGGTTCGGGTATTCTTATATCTTTTAATTCGACTTCTTTAAAACTAATCCAAACATTTGCAAAAATTGGAAATAAAACTATTGCAAAAACTAAAAATACCGCAGGTAAAGTTAGTATATATGCTGTTCTCTTTTCTGTTTTTGCTAGTGTATCGTTCATAAAAAAAAGCGGATAAATAATATTACCCGCTTTTTTTAAAAATTAAAATTATTAGAATTTAGCTAACTCAGCATTAATTTTATTAACAGCTTCATCAACAGAGATTTCATCGTCTATATATTCTCTAGTGATTCTATTTAGAAACTGAGCATTAATAATTTTTGATGCTCTAGATAATTCCCCTTCTTTAACTCCCCATCTGCTTGCAGTATCTAATCCTGCAACAATGTTATTAATTACATCGGCAGAGTAAAGATCTGTTAACGGAGCTTTTCTGTCTACTCCTACAGGTAATTTACTCCAAGCTTTTGTAAATGCATTTGGATCGCTAGAGTTACCTCTTCTTACTGGGAATTTACCTTCTGGAGCTATAGATAATGTACTTGCGTAACCTTCATCCATAGAATACATGATAAATTTTTTAGCTTCATCTGTATCTGCATCTGCAGTTATTCCAAAATATCTAATATCTGCCCAAGCGGCTCCTTTTTTATTATTTGGCCCACTAAAATTAGTTATAAAACCAGTTTTTTGTGCTAACTCATTAGAAGTTGGATCAACGTTAAATGTTGGCGGTGCAGAGTCTCTTAGTCCTGCTAATTCATCCATTATAAATGGAGACCAAATTATCATTGGTGTTCTACCAGCAAAATACAATGCTCTAGATTGTTTCCAATAAAGCTCTCCTGGAGGACTAGCTTTAGCTAAAACTTTGTAAAATTCTAAAGAATTTTTTAAAGCTTTACCTTGTTTTTTTGTTCCACCTTTTTTAACTAAATTTACACCGTTTGCTAAAAGAACATGCTCTAAAACTTGACTCATAAAGTTTTCGTCAGTTTTTGTTGCTGCAACGAAACCATACATATTATCACCTGATAAAGCTTTTATTGCTTTAGTAATATTTGCATAATTTGTTGGTGCATCTAGTCCAGCTTTTTCAAATAGATCTTTTCTATAGACTACCATTTGAGTCCATCCATCCACTGGTACTGCTGCTATTTTAGAACCTGATTTAGCCATATTAAGTGCTCCTGGTGCAAAAGTTTTTTTACCAAGTGCCTTAACTACATCATTATTAGCATCAACATCTAATATACCTGCTTCAGCCCATGGCAGAACATATTGCAAAGTATGATAGATTACGTCCGGAAGGTTTCCAGATGCGGCTGCAGCTGTTGCACGAGTTCCTAAATCTTTTTCCTCAATTGGAATTACTTCAACTTTAATCCCAGTTTTAGCTTCAAAAGATTTCGCCATCTCTTCCTGCTTAGCCATTCTCGCTGGTTGGACTTCCGTGGTCCAAAATTTAATATCTGCATAGGCTATGTTTGAGTAAAACATAGTTAAGATGCAGATAAGTTTACATATGTTTTTCATAACATCTCCTTGTTTTAATTATTTGGATATTAAGTTAATGACAAAATGTCTCAATCGGTAGTTCTACTAGTCAGCTATGCGAATAATGCATATGATTTTTTGTTATAAAATAACAAAATTTAAAAAAAAAATATCAATTTTAAGTTGAGTTAACTTTTGATCCTTTTTCCATTTTCATTAAAAATAAAAATGTTTTGAAGATCAAAACCAAATGAATTTCCAATTTCAGTTCCACTAGATATTTTGGCACTTAATTGATGGTTATCTTTTTTCATATAAACAATTTTTTCGTTACCTAAATTCTCAATAATATCTATTTCAGGTGAAAATTTAAATTTTGTTTCACTTTTTATTTTTAAATGTTCTGGTCTAATTCCAATAAAATGTTTTCTTTTTTCTAATTTCGCATTTTTTATAGTAATTTCGTTGCCTAATACTTTTATTATTTTTTCTGATTTAATATCCTTTTCATCAATTTCTAAAATATTCATTTTTGGCGTTCCTATAAATTGTGCAACAAAAATGTTAGCTGGGTCACTATAAATTTCTTCTGGTGTACCTACTTGTTCTATATTACCTTGATTTAAAATAACTATTCTATCTGCTAAAGTCATTGCCTCAACTTGATCATGGGTAACATAAATCATATTTGTCTTGATTTGTTGGTGTAGCTTTGAAATCTCAACTCTCATTTCCGCCCTCAACGCTGCATCTAAATTTGACAATGGCTCATCAAATAAAAATATTTTGGGATTTCTAGTAATTGCTCTTCCAATAGCTACTCTTTGTCTTTGACCTCCAGATAACTGTTTGGGTCTTCTTTCTAAAAGTTCTTCAATCTTAAGTATTTTTGCTGCTCTTAAAACTTTTGTTTGAATTTCCTCTTTACTTTGTTTTTCAATTTTCAGTCCAAAAGACATATTCTCATAGACATTCATATGAGGATACAAAGCGTAAGATTGGAAAACCATCGCTGTTTCTCTTTTCGAGGGATGTAATTCGTTGATAATTTTATCATTGATTTGAATTTTTCCTTCATCAACTTTTTCTAACCCTGCAATCATTCTCAATAAAGTAGACTTGCCGCATCCTGATGGACCAACTAGAACTAAAAATTCATCTTCTTTACCTTCAAGATTAAAATTATTAATAATTTTATTTTGACCAAATGACTTATGAACATTTGAAAATTTAATATTAGACATAATTAATTTATAATATTAATTTTAATATATAGATGTCAAACTAAATCTATAATTTCTATAAATACATAACTAGATAAAACAGTCATAAATATAATTATAAAAAAATTTATAATTTTCCAAACTTTTGAATTTATCAAATAGTCTGAAAAAAATTTAGCTAAATAACCTAATGAAAAAAAAAATAAAAATGATGCAATAGCAGCACCTATTCCGAAAAAATATTTATGAGAAATTAAAAAATTTTTTGAAAAATTTCCTAAAAAAAAAACTGTATCTGAATAAACATGTGGATTTAAATATGTAAATCCTAGAGTTTTAATTATTATATTTTTAAGGGATAAATTACTGCCTTCAAAGTTTATCTCTGATCTTTTATATAAAGACCTTACTTTGCTATAAATAAAGTAAATTAAGAAGATAAAAAGCAATATATTAAAAATTAATTCAACATTTTTTGTGAAGTAAATTTTAAAATATTCAAATAAAAATATTCCTAAAAAAATTAAAATTAAGTCTGATATTGAACAAATTAAACAAACTAAAAAAACATATTGTTTCTTTAAACCTTGTTCAATTACAAAAATATTTTGAGCCCCGATTGCAAAAATTAAACTCAAACCCGTAATTAAACCAAGTATTAAAAAACTCATCTAGTTTTACGATCTGCATTTATTATTGATAGAACAATTAAGACCAAAAAAGGTATACAAAATAAGTTAACAGTTTTCCAGCTAGCAAGAGAAATTAAAACACCAGCGGATAAACTTGCAATTGCCATAGAAGAAAAAACTAATAAATCATTAAATCCTTGAGCTTTAAACTTTTCTTCAGGTTTATAAGTTGTAACCAACAAACTAGTTCCAGATATAAATAAAAAATTCCATCCAATACCTAAAAAAATTAAGCTGATAAAATAATTTAAAAAAGATGGTTCAAAAAAACTCATTAAGATTGTTAAAATATAAAATAAAACACCTGCATACATCATATAACTATAACCAAACTTTTTGATTAAATTTCCTGTAAATAGTGATGGTAAAAACATTGCTAAAACATGAAATTGAAGAACTATACCTGTCTTTTCTAAACTTAAATGATGCACAATATGCATACTTATTGGTGTTGCTGTCATTAAAAAAGACATTACCGCATAAGCAAAAGCTGCTGAGGTAATTGCTTGTAAAAATTTTGGATCAGAAAGGAATTCTAAATAATTTCTAGATTTACTTTCTTCATTAGACGCAAAAGAAATTTCTTTAGTATCTCTAAAAAAAAATAATAAAAATGAAGGTATTAATGTTAAAATTGCTAATGTTAAATAAGAACCTACATATAAATAATCGCTTACAAAATTTTTTGTATAATTTGATAAACTTATACCAAGAAAAGCAGCAACGATACCGGCTAATAATAGTGATGAAATAGCTTTGGGTGCTTTTTCTTTTTCTACACTTTCAGCTGCAGCAAAACGATATTGATGTGTAAAAGCCATAGTGGCTCCTAAAATAAATTTAGCTATACAAAATATAAAAAAACTTTCTATCATTATTGCATAGGCACCTACCAAACAAGAAATTGAACCAGCAACAGAAGAAAACACAAATCCAAGTCTTCTTCCGATTATGCTCATTATTTTAGCAGCAAATATTGTAGCTGCAGCAGTTCCAACTACGTAAATTGATGGAGGAAGTGTAGATAATGTTTTTATGGGACTTAGTTGCGATCCAATAATTCCACTTATAAAAACCGTTACTGTAGCAGCAGTAAACGCAAATACTTGGCTTGATATAAGTAAAAAAAGATTTCTGTTCATGATAAGAAATTTTTTACTGTTTCGTTGAACTTTTGAGGTACTTCAAGATGAATATTATGACCACAACCTTTAAAGATCTCTAATTGACTACTAGATATATTTTTTTTTAAGGCGTCAACTTGATCGAAATTATACGAAACATCTTTATCGCCCCAGATGATCAAAGTATCTTGTTTGATATTTTTTAAATTTTCGTATCCTCTCCAATTTTTCATAGCTACAAGGGCATTATCTGCCGTTTCTAAAGAAATATTTTTAACTGCATTTTTGCATAAATAATAATATTTAGCTTTATAACCTTCTACAAACCACTTTTGTGGAACTCTATTTACTGTTTCTTTTAATCCATCTTTTTTTAATTTTTCTCTAGTCATATCTATTGTTTCAAATCTTCCTGGGATATCTCCTATTGAGCCAGTTGCAAAACAAATTAGCTTTTTAATTCTATTTTCGGAAATTTTTACCATTTCTTGAACTATCATTCCTCCCATTGAATGTCCCATTAAATGAAATTCGTTTATTTTTTTTTTATCTAGACATTTTAAAACAAATTTTGCAATTGAATTAATATTGTCTAAAGGTTTAGCTTTATAACTTTCTCCAAAACCAGGTAATGCAGGTGTAATTACTCTAAAATGCTTACTTAAAAATTCTTTTTGTAAATTCCACATTTCTGATGAACCTAAATATCCATGAACTAAAACTAAAGGAAAACCTGATCCAATATCATCGATATATATGTCTTGCATAATTAAATTTAGAATATACTTGTATACATAAATGTTAAAAACAAAAATCAATATTTAAATAATCTTTATGATCGGAATATTAGGAGGAATGGGAACGCAAGCTGGTTTAGACTTTTGCAATAAATTAGCAAAACTTAATAGAGGTAAATTAGACCAACAATATCCTATGTTTGTGCTTTATAACAAATCTAATACTCCAAAAAGACCTGAGAACTTAAAAAAATACTATAATGTCTTAAGGGCGCTTATTGATGGTTGTAAAATGTTACAAAAGAATAAGTGTAAATTTATTGTTATGCCATGCAACACTGCACACTATTGGCATAAAGATATTCAAAAAAAAATAAAAATTCCTTTGTTAAGTATGCCAAAAGAAGTTTATTTGCATACGAAAAAAACATGTAAGAAAAACTCTACTATCGGTATTTTATGCACAGAAGCTACATTAAAAACAAATATTTATAATGACTATTTTGATAAAAATTTTGAACTGATTAGTCCTGAAAAAAAATTACAAAAAAATTCTGTAAATAAAGCAATTAAATTAGTTAAAATGGGAAAGGTTAAAGAAGCTGAAATAGCATTAAGAGCTGCTGTAAAATATTTAATAAGAAAAAAGTGTAAAAAAATTATTTTAGGATGTACTGAATTACCAATAGCTATTTTTGCTTATAAATCATTTAGAAAAGCTAAAGAGTCAAAACTTTTTATTGATCCTAACTTATTATTAGCTGAAGTTTGTATGAAAAAATATAAACGTAAATAAAAAAACCAACAACCTTATTTCTAAGATTGTTGGTCTAATTTTTTTATTCAAATTTATTTATTTGGATCTGGTACTTTACGAAGATAAGGTTTTATAGTTTCCCAACCGTCAGGATAGATTTTTTTTGCCTCATCGTTTGTAACTTTAGGTACGATAATTACATCTTCGCCTGGTTTCCAATTAGCAGGTGTAGCTATTTTATGTTTTGCTGTACGTTGCATTGAATCAATTGTTCTTAATATTTCATCAAAGTTTCTTCCAGTGGTCATTGGATAAGTTAAAAATAAACCAATTCTTTTGTCTGGTCTAATAACATAAACCGTTCTAACTGTTTCATTGTCTACAGCAGTACGACCCATAGATGTTGTTCCTGCATCGCCTTCTAACATATTATAAAGTTTAGCAACTGCTAGGTCTTCGTCTGCAACAATAGGATAATTAGGCTTTAGTCCACAAACATCTTTAATATCTTCCAACCATTTAACGTGATCTGATACTGGATCCACACTTAAACCCATAACTTTTACATTTCTTTTTTCAAACTCTGGCTTCATTTTAGCTAATGCGCCAAGTTCAGTCGTACAAACTGGTGTAAAATCTTTTGGATGTGAAAACAAAACTCCCCAGCTATCACCTAGCCACTCGTGCAAAGATAATTTTCCCTCTGAAGTTTCAGCTGTGAAATCTGGAGCCAAACTATTAATTTTTAATGTCATTTTTTTCCTCTCTTTAATATTTTTTAGAACAATTATAATCAAGATTGATTTGCTATGCAATTTTTTATAGTGTCCTTATTGCTTATGATTTTTGAACAGCTCTTTGACACTAAATCTTCAACTTATACTTACATTATATCAAGTGGAAAAGGTAGAGAGGCCTTAATAATTGATCCTGTAATTGAACATACAGATAAATACATAGAAGTATTAAAAAATTTAGAATTAAAATTAGTTAAAGTAATTGATACACATATACATGCTGATCATGTTACTGGTTTAAACGAACTAAACAAAAGAACTAACTGTACAAGAATTATGGGAGAAAAATCTAAATCTGAAGTAATTGATTTAAGAATAAAAGATAGCGAAAAAATAAATGTAGAAAATATAGAACTTAAGGCAATTTATACTCCAGGCCATACAGACTGTTCTTATAGTTATTTAATGAATGATAGAGTTTTTACTGGTGATACTCTTTTAATAAATGGAACTGGAAGAACAGATTTTCAAAATGGAAGTGCAGAAGATGCTTATGACTCTTTGTTCAATAAGTTATTAAAATTACCAAAAGACACTTTGGTGTATCCAGCACATGATTATAATGGAAAAAAATTTTCTACTATTGAAAATGAAAAAAATAATAATCCTAGACTTCAAGTAAGTTCAAAAGAACAGTATGCAGAAATAATGAATAATCTAAACTTAGCAAATCCAAAAATGATGGATATTGCTGTACCTGCAAATGTTAAAGGGCTTACTTTAGATAGATTGTAATAAGAGACAAATTTGACCTTGTATTTTAAATATCAACACATATTATATTCAAGTATGGCATGCAATAACTCAAAATGTAAATGTACAAATTGTATTAGCGATAGATGCACTTGTGATGGAATCAAAGAGTGCTCATGCAAACCTGATTCAGGTAGTTGTTGTTGTGACAACTAACTGATCATTTAAATAATCAAAATAATTTAAATATCATGAATAGTTTTTTAGAATCTATAATCAACAGGGATCCAGCTGCTAAGTCCAAGTTAAGTGTAATATTAACTTACCCGGGTGTTAAAGCTGTTTTTTTTCATCGAATAGCTAATTTTTTTTCAATTGCTAAGTTAGATTTAATCGCAAGAATAATTTCACAATTTTCAAGATTTTTAACTGGAATAGAAATTCACCCTAAAGCAATTATAGGTGAAAATTTATTTATCGATCATGGAATGGGAGTTGTTATTGGTGAAACATCTGAGATTGGAAACAACGTAACTATATATCATATGGTCACTTTAGGTGGAATTTCTCCAAGTATAAATTCAGATGACCAAAGAAACTCTAAAAGACATCCAACATTAATGGATAATGTGGTTGTGGGTTCTGGAGCTCAAGTTTTAGGACCTGTTGTAGTTGGTAAAAATGCAAAAATTGGCGCAAATGCTGTTGTAACAAAAGATGTTCCCGAAAATGCAGTTATGGTTGGCATCCCTGCAAAAAATGTTGGAACAGCTACCGAAGAATTTAAACCTTACGGTATTGCTAATGGAGATAATAAATGAAGAATTCTCAAACTAGTTTTGTTGAAGGAATAGGAAATACTCCATTAATTAAACTCAAAGCTGCATCAGAAGTAACAGGCTGTAATATTTATGGTAAAGCAGAATATTTAAATCCTGGAGGATCAGTTAAAGATAGAGCAGCTTTAGCATTAATAAGGGATGCACAGGAGAAAAAATTAATCTCAAAAGGTGGAATAATAGTAGAAGGTACTGCAGGAAATACTGGAATTGGACTTTGTCTTATTGGAAATTCAATTGGTTATAAAACAATAATTGTAATGAACGATAATCAAACACAAGAAAAAAAAGATATGTTAAGAAACATAGGTGCTGATTTAAAACTTGTACCGCCAAAACCTTACAAGGACGACGGGAACTATGTAAAAGTTGCAAAAAGAGTAGCTGAAGAATTAAAAAGTACAAATAATCATGGTGTAGTTTGGGCTAATCAATTTGATAATACTGCTAATGCTAAAGGGCACTATGAAACAACTGGACCAGAAATTTGGGAACAAACAGATGGAAAAGTAGATGGGTTTGTATGTTCATCTGGAACTGGTGGAACTATCGGAGGCGTGAGCAGTTATTTAAAAGAAAAAAATAAAGATATAAAAATTTATTTATCCGATCCAACAGGTTCGGCTCTTTATAATTATATAAAGAATGGAGAGTTAAAAAGTGAAGGAGGATCAATCACTGAAGGTATTGGATCAAGTAGAGTAACGGCTAATTTTGCTGAAGCTAAAATAGATGGAGCATTTTCAATAAGCGACCATGAGTCTTTACCTATTCTATATGAATTAATTCAAAATGAAGGTTTAAGTCTTGGTACAAGTTGTGGAGTTAATATCGCGGGAGCAATAAGATTAGGAAAAGAACTCGGACCAGGAAAAACTATTGTAACTATTCTTTGTGATAAATCAGATAAATACAACTCTAAGATGTTTAATAAAAAATTTTTAGAAGAAAAAGGCCTACCATTTCCTAACTGGA
>CACKXS010000008.1 GCA_902604305.1 uncultured Pelagibacteraceae bacterium | reverse complement strand
TTACGTGACTATCTATTGTTCTATCTTCAATATCAGTATCTTCTCTATAAGCAATATCCATTAATTGAGATCTTTCTTTAATTATACCTGGTCTTTTTGCAAGTTCTTGAACAATTAAAAATTCTGTTGTTGTAAGCTTATCAGGCAAATGTTTTCCATCCCACTCACATTCAAGTTGGGAAGGATCTAATCTTAATTTGCCATGATTAATAATATTTTTGGACTCTTCAATATTATTTGGGTTCTTTTTTCTTAACTGTACTCTTATTCTTTCAATAAGAACTTTTATTGAAAATCCTCCAGATTTTTTTATAAAATCATCTGCACCTAATTTTAAACCTAGTAGTTCGTCTATTTCATCATCTTTTGATGTTAAAAAAATTACAGGTAAAGAAGTTTTTTTTCTTAACTTTTTAAGCAACTCTTCGCCATCCATCTTTGGCATTTTTATATCTATAACTGCTAAATCAGGTGGTGTTCTTGCAAGACCTATTAGAGCACTTTCGCCATCTAAATAAGTTTGTATTTTAAATCCTTCTTTTTCTAAAGCAATACTCAGACTAGTTAGAATGTTTCTATCATCATCAATTAATGCAATTGTTTCTTTCATAAATTAATTAAAAAATACTAAATTGTTCTAATTTGGGCAATAGATTAAGATTAATGTAGATCTCCCCAATTATCACCTACATTAATATCTACTAGCAATGGTATTGAAAAAGAGTGTAGATTGCTATCTTTTACACTAGACATTTCATCTTGAATAATTTTGGAATATTTTTTTACATCATTTTTTTGAACTTCAAATATTAATTCATCATGAATTTGTAATAACATTGTGCAGCTTGATTCTTTAAATTCTTTTAATTTTTTGTTTACTCTTATCATTGCCATTCTCATAATTTCTGAGGCTGATCCCTGTATTGGAGCATTAATTGCAGCTCTTTCCTGAAAATTTCTTATATTAAAATTTTTATCATTAATACCAGTAATATGAGTTCTTCTTCCAAAAATATTATTTACATAACCACTTTTTCTACAAAATTTAATTGTTCTGTCCATATAAGATTTTATTTCTGGGAATTTTAAAAAATATGCATTTAAAAAATCTTCAGCTTCAATATTTGAAACACCAATTTGTTTTGCTAATCCATACTGGGAAATACCATAAATTATTCCAAAATTTATAGCTTTTGCTTTTCTCCTCATGTCTGAGTCAACTTTATTTATATTAATATTAAATACTTGGCTTGCAGTAAGTGAATGAATATCTTCTTTGTTTTTAAATGCTTTCTTTAATTCTTTTACATCAGCCAAATCTGCCAAGATTCTCATTTCTATCTGATTATAATCTGCTGAAATCAATTTATTATTTTTTTCAGCCACAAAGGTTCTTCTAATATCTTTACCGTCATCAGACTTTATTGGAATATTTTGTAAGTTTGGGTCACTTGAAGCTAATCTTCCTGTTGAAGTTGCTGCTAATAAAAAAGATGTATGAACTCTTTTTGTATTAGGGTTTATATGTTCTTGCAAAGAATCCGAATAAGTATTTTTAAGCTTAGTTACTTGTCTCCAATCTAAGACAAGTTTTGGTAATTCATGTCCCTTAAAAGCTAAGTCTTCTAATACCTGTGCATTTGTTGCAAAGCTCCCTTTTTTTGTTCTTTTTAGGGATGAAATTTTCATTTCATTGTACATAACTTCACCAAGTTGCTTTGTAGATCCAATTTTAAATTTTTTTTTTGTTATTTTATAAATTTCTTTTTCTAATAGATTAGTTTTTTTTTCAAATTTATTTGAAAGAAGCTGAAGTAGTTTTTGGTTTACTTTAATACCATAAATTTCCATTAACGCTAAAATTTTAATTAAAGGTTTCTCAAAAACTTCATAAATATTTAACAGTTTTTCTAATTTAAGATTTTTGCTAAAAATTTTATATAGCCGAAAGGTTATGTCAGCATCTTCAGCAGCGTAATCTTTTGCTATATTAACTTTCACTTCACTAAAATTAATTTGTTTTTTTCCAGTTCCAACAATATCCTTAAAGGCTATAGTTTTGTGATCTAAATGAATTTCTGAAAGAGTATCCATATTGTGTCTATTTTTTCCTGCATCCAAAACATAAGACATAAGCATGGTATCTTCTAATGCGTTCATGTTTATTCCTTTATGATATAGAATGATGTAATCAAATTTAATATTTTGACCAATTTTTTTTATACTTTTATCTTCTAAAATTGGCTTAATTTTTTTAATAACTATTTCTTCCTCAAGATTTTTACCTTCTTTATGTCCTATCGGTATATAGCAAGCTCTGCCAATTTTTGTAGAAAAAGAAATACCAACTAGTTTTGCTTGGTGTGGATCTAAAGAGCTAGTTTCAGTATCAACTGCAATCTCTCCATTTTCCTCAGCTTCACTCAACCATTTATCTAATTCTTCCTCTTTTTGAATTAATTCATAATTTTTATTAGAAATTTTGTGATTTTTCTCTTCTTTATCCAAAGTTTTTTTTTCATTAACAAAATCTATATCTCCATAGGTTGAAATTACAGAGCTTAACAATCTGTTAAACTCCATATCTCTTAAAAAATTATATAATTTATTTTTATCTATTTCTTTTAATTTAAATTCTGAAATTTTTTCTTTTATTGGAACATCTTTTTTTAGTGTGACTAATTTTTTGCTTATAATTGCCTTATCTTTATTTTGAATTAAACTTTCTCTTCTTTTATTTTGTTTTATCTTATCAGCATTTTTTAATAAATTTTCTAAGTTTCCATATTCATTAATTAAATCTGCAGCAGTTTTTACTCCTATTCCTGGAACTCCTGGAACATTATCACTACTATCACCTGCCAGAGATTGCACATCAATTACTTTTTCTGGATTAACACCAAATTTATTATTTATATCTTCATTTGAAATAAATTTATTTTTCATTGGATCATAAATTCGAATATTTTTTTTATATAATTGCATTAAATCTTTGTCAGATGAGACAATAGTTACTTTGGCTCCTTCCTTTAAAATTTGTTCTGAATAGGTTGCAATAAGGTCATCTGCCTCATAATTTATTAATTCGACTGATGGAAGATTAAATGCTTTTACTGATTTTCTAATAAATTCAAACTGAGGTATTAAATCATCAGGAGCATCCGATCTATTACCTTTATAATCTGAATAAATTTCGTTTCTAAAATTCTTTCTAGCAGAGTCAAATATTACTGCAAAATGAGTTGGTTTATTTGTATTTTCATTTGATTTAGAATCTTCCAATAATTTAAATAGCATACTGCAAAATCCACTTACTGCACCTGTTGGCATCCCATCACTTTTTCTGGATAGAGGTGGAAGAGCATAGTATGCTCTAAATATATATCCTGATCCGTCAATAAGATAAAAATGATCTGTGTTTTTTATTTTATTCATAAAATAATGTTATCTTAATTTATGCTAATGTTATAAATGTATAATGATCAATGAACAAAAAAAATGTTTTATATATAAAAGATTTAAATAAAATTTATTCAAAGAATAGTTCAAAATCAGTACATGCCATAAATAATTTAAACTTAGAAGTGAATGAGGGAGAGATATTTGGCTTGTTAGGTCCAAATGGAGCGGGCAAAAGTACGTTAATAAATATTCTATCAGGAACAACAATTAAAACCTCGGGAGAAGTAAATGTTTGGGGTTTTAATTTAGATAAAAATCCTAGACAAGTTAGAGCTTCAATTGGAATAGTTCCTCAGGAAGTAAACATAGACCCCTTTTTTACACCCAGAAATATTTTAGAACTTCAGGCTGGAATGTATGGAATAAAGAAAAAAGATCGTATTACAGACTCCATTTTAAAGTTAGTTTCTTTAGAGAAACAAGCAAAAAGTTATACTAGAGCATTGTCTGGTGGAATGAAAAGACGTCTATTAGTTGCAAAAGCATTGGTTCACAAGCCACCAATAATTATTTTGGATGAACCAACAGCAGGGGTTGATGTAGAATTGAGAACCAAACTTTGGGAAAGCGTAAAACTTCTTAATAAAGAAGGTGTTACAATCATTTTAACAACACATTATTTGAATGAAGCTGAACAAATGTGTGATCGAATTGGAATATTAAATAAAGGTGATCTTGTTGCTTTAGACACTACAAAAAATTTATTAAAGAGAATACAAACAAAAACTGTCAGATTTTCAGTAAATAAGAAAGTTAATATTAATAATAACTCTTTAAAATCAATAAATATAAAATCTAATGAGATTAATGAGCTTGTAATTTCATATGAAAAAAATGCAATAAATGTTGGTGAAATAATAAAGTTTATAAACGACCAAAATATTAAATTATTAGATATTTCTACAGATGATGGTGATTTAGAAGATGTTTTTATAAGATTAACAAAAAACTAGATAATTTAAATTAACACTGGTAATATCGATTTATGGAAGTAGTCAAATCTCAAAATTTAAAAGTATTAAAATATATATTGGTAATATTTTTCGGTTCAATTTTATTGGCCATCTCATCAAAAATTAAAATTCCTTTCTACCCAGTTCCAATGACAATGCAAACTTTTGTAGTGCTTTTTTTAGGGATGTCTTTTGGATATAAAGTTGGTTTAGCAACTGTTAGTTTATATTTATTTGAGGGAATTATTGGATTACCAGTTTTTTCTAATTCTCCTGAAAAGGGTGTTGGTTTAGTTTATTTTACTGGTCCTACTATGGGATATCTAATTGGTTTTTTATTTGCAACCTTTTTAGCTGGATATTTTAATTTTAAAAAAAATATTTTAATTAATTTTGTTAAATTATTAGTTTCTGTTTCAGTAATTTATATATTTGGAATTTTTTGGTTAGGAAATTTAATAGGTTGGGATAAACCAATAATTCAATTGGGTGTAACTCCTTTTTTACTCGCAGAGTTATTTAAAATATCTATTCTAGCTTTACTGGCAAAAAATATTTTTAAATTAAGAAAATTTATCTAGGAGATCTTTTAGAAAGAATCCTTTGAAGCGTTCTTCTATGCATTTTAAGTCTTCTTGCTGTTTCTGAAACATTTCTATTACAAAGCTCAAACACGCGGTGAATATGTTCCCATTTCACTCGGTCAGCTGACATTGGGTTTTCTGGAGGATCAGCTTTTTTATTTGGTTCAGCAAGTAATGCTCTTTCTACATCATCTGCGTCTGCTGGTTTTGCTAGATAGTCTATTGCACCCTGTTTAATTGCAGCAACTGCTGTTGGAATATTACCATAACCAGTTAACATTACCACACGGCTTTTTGAATTAGTGTTTTGAATCTCTTTTACAACCTCTAGTCCATTTCCATCACCTAATCTAAGGTCAACAACTGCAAATGCTGGTTTTTCTTTTTTAACACAATCTATACCTTTTTTTACACCTTCAGCTTGAGAAACTTTAAATCCTTTTTTTTCCATTGCTCTTGCCAATCTTTCCCTGAACGGACTATCATCATCAACTATGAGTAGTGATTTATCCTCAAATTTGCTTATATTATTAATATTTTCGTTTGTTATCATAAGATGTATATGGTGACTAAGAAGTCGAATTTCAATAGCATTATTTACTTTACATTACTGATCATATCCCCTAAATGCTGAATTTATAAAGAATGCATAGCAGTTATGCATATTTTTTTTGTTAAATTTTTTTTGTGGAGATTATATGCAAAAATTTAAAACAGTTGAAGAATTAATAAATCAACTGAAACCAAATGAGCCGGTATATTGTATTAGAAAAAAATCTATACAATTAGCATCGAGATTCTTTAAGAAAAGATTTCCAGGTAAAGTTTTATATGCAGTAAAAACAAATCCTAATCCTATAGTTTTAAAAACAATAATAGATAGTGGAATTGAAAATTTTGATGTTGCATCAATTAATGAAATTAAAACTATCAGAAATATTAATAAATCAGTTAAATGCTCTTTTATGCATACAGTAAAAAGTAGAGAAAGTATTAGAGATGCATATTTTAAATATGGAGTTAAAACATTTTCCCTAGATTCAAAAGATGAATTAATCAAAATTATTGAAAGTACTAATGAATCGAAAGATCTTGAATTATTTGTTAGAGTTGCAGTTTCAAATGAACATGCCGAAATTGATTTATCAAAAAAATTTGGAGCTTTGACATCAGAGGCAACGGGATTGTTAAGATTAACAAAACAATACGCTAGAAAAATAGGATTAAGTTTTCATGTGGGCTCACAATGTATGCATCCAATATCTTACTCGAAAGGAATTGAGGAAATTGGTAATATAATTAAACGTACAAAAATAACTCCTGACTATATTAATGTTGGTGGTGGCTTTCCTACAATTTATCCTGATTTAGTTCCACAATCTATCCAAAATTATTTTGATGAAATTAAAAATGCTTTAGCTAATTTAAAACTAAATAAACTACCTGAAATAATTTGTGAACCAGGTAGGGCAATTGTTGCGGAAAGTGGATCAACAATAGTTAGAGTGAATTTGAGAAAAAAACAAAAACTCTATATAAACGATGGTACGTATGGATCTCTATTTGATGCAGGATTTCCAAATATCGTTTATCCGTCAAAATTAATTACTGATGGAAGAATTGTTTCAAAAAAATTAACCAGTTTTGATTTTTATGGTCCAACCTGTGATAGCATGGATTATATGAAAGGACCTTTCATTCTACCAAATAATATTAAAGAAAATGATTATATTGAGTTAGGCCAACTTGGTGCTTATGGTTTAACATTTAGAACAGATTTTAATGGGCTTTATTCAAATAAAATATTCGAAGTAGAAGATAATCCAATAATGACAATGTATAACAAAGAAATTGAAAAACAATTTCTTGTTGCCTAAATGTCAGATAAAAAGAATTTTGGACATAATAGTAAAAAAGATTTTCTAAACTCACCAGTTGAACACATAGATATAACCTCGTTTGATGCAAGAAAGATTATTGCATCAATGAAAAAAATGTCTTTTGTTTCTAGAGAAACTGCAAATGCAGCTAATATATTTAATGAAATGATTAAGGATAAAGATTGCACAATTTTTTTAACATTGGCTGGGTCTACTTCTGCTGCAGGATGTATGCATATTTATAGAGATATGATAAAATATAATATGATTGATGCAATTATTGCGACTGGAGCGTCAATTATTGATATGGATTTTTTTGAGGCTCTTGGATTTAAACATTATCAAGGCTCTCAATTTCAAGATGATACTGAATTACGTAAAAATTATATTGATAGAATATATGATACTTATATCGATGAAGATGAGCTTCAAATGTGTGATAAAAAAATATGTGAAATAGCAGATAAACTAGAACCAAGAAGCTACACATCTAGAGAGTTTATTAATGAAATTGGAAAATACTTAAAAAATAATGCAAAAAAGAAAAGTTCATTAATAGAAACCGCTCATGAAAATAATGTTCCAATTTTTTGCCCTGCTTTTACAGATTCAAGTGCTGGATTTGGATTAGTAATGCACCAAGAAAAAAATCCAAAAAAACATATCACAATAGATTCAATTAGAGAATTTCGTGAATTAACTGAAATCAAAATTAGATCAAAAGGATCTGGTTTATTTATGATTGGTGGAGGTGTTCCAAAAAATTTCATTCAAGATACAGTTATTTGTGCTGAACTTTTAGGAAAAGAAGTAGATATGCACAAGTATGCTGTTCAAATAACTGTTGCTGATTCAAGAGATGGTGCATGCAGTAGTTCTACGTTAAAAGAAGCAAGTTCTTGGGGAAAAGTTGATATTACAAAAGAACAAATGGTATTTGCAGAAGCAACCAGTGTTCTTCCTTTAATTGCAAGTGACGCTTATCACAATGGTAATTGGAAGAATAGAACGAGAAAAAATTTTTCAAAAATATTTGGATAAAAATTGAATTTCTTATCAAATAAACAGGGGTTTCTTGGAATTGACAATAAATTTAAAGTCAAAGAAAAAGCTATAGTTGTTCCATTTGGTTTAGAAAAAACTGTTAGTTATGGTAGTGGAACAAAAAATGGTCCTAGAGAAATCATTAAAGCTTCACATCAAGTTGAATTATACGATGAAGAATTAAACTGTGAACCTTATAAAAAAATTGGTATCAAAACGTTAAAACCATTCAAAATAGATAAAAATATCAATAAGGCATTAAATAAAATGTCAAAAATAAATGAAGATATTTTAAATAAGAAAATTTTTCCACTAACTCTAGGAGGTGAACACTCGATAACGCCCGGTTGCATAGCTCCATTTACAAAAAAATATAAAAAATTATATTTATTACACTTTGATGCACATGCTGATTTAAGAGAAAGCTATAATGGAGAAAAATTTTCACATGCATCAGCAATAAAAAGATGTTTGGATTATAAAAATGTTTCTGTAATTTCTTTTGGTATAAGAAACATATCTAAAAGCGAAATACCTTATTTAAAAAAAAATTCTTCAAGGATTAATATTTTCTGGGCAAAAGATAAAAAAAAATGGAATTTAAATAAATTTAAAAAAATGATTAGAAATAAAACTGTTTATTTAACTTTTGATGTAGATGGATTTGACTCTAGCATTATGCCCGCAACTGGCACACCTGAGCCTGGAGGTATTTTTTGGGATGAAACTTTAGAAATAATAAAGATAGCAATAAAAAATTCAAATATTGTTGGTGCAGATATAAATGAACTTGCTCCAATAAAGGGGTTTAACTCATACAACTTTTTAGTGGCTAAATTAGCTTATAAGATTTTATCCTACAAATTTTTATATAAATAATTATTAAACAGCTTTAACTGTTCCTAATAAAATTCTGAAAGGAATTAACATGAGTAGTGCAACAAAAATTTTAACTGCTAAATCTCCCAACGATAGAGTAAACCAGGGTAAACCTGTTGCATAAAAAGATATTGAAAAGAATAAAAAAGTATCAACAGTAGAGCCAATTAAAGAAGATGTTAAAGGCGCTATAAACCATTTTTTTCTTCTCAATTTGTCAAAGATTTGAACATCTAATAACTGAGCAGCTATAAAAGCTGTGCCAGAACCTATTGCAATTCTAATTGAAATTAAATCTGTAAAATTAGTTGAAAATAATAGTGTAAAAGAAATACCAATTGCAAATCCTACATATACAATTTTTCTTGCTGCAATTTTTCCATAAAATCTATTTGCAATATCTGTTATTAAAAAAGCTATAGGATAGCTAAATGCTCCATAAGTTAAAATTTCTTTTAAATTAAAATAACTTATGGGAAATTGGACTAAATAGTTAGAAATTAAAACAACAACTCCCATCAAAAATGAAAGCGTTATAAAAACTCTATTCATTTAAGCTGATTTACTAAGTAATGATTTTTTTAATTTTTTTAATCTAAAAGATAAATTTTTTGCTTTTGTACTTTTAATAAATTGGTCAAAACTACCTTTTTTATCTACAGATCTAACTCCAGCGTTGGATACAGTCAGTCTTATACTTTTATTTAAAATTAGACTTTTAAATCTTACTTTTTTAAGGTTTGGTAAAAATCTTCTTTTAGTCTTATTGTTAGCATGACTAACTTTATGACCTTTAAGAGGAATTTTACCAGTAAGTTCACATTTTTTTGACATAAAATTTATGACTATATAAGTGTTATAAAGTTGCCAGTCAAGATCAATTTTTACTTCCTACTATATCCGATATATTTTTTACTCTTTCATTTTCTAAAATATTTATTAATTCCTCATTTATTTTTGAAACAATACTTGGCCCTTTATAAATCATACCAGTATAGAGTTGCACCAGACTGGCTCCATTAATTATTTTTTGATATACACTCTGGCCAGAATCAACACCGCCTACTCCTATTATTTTAATTTTATTTTTTAAAATTTTATAAAATTTGTTGATTAATTCATTTGATTTTTTTTCAAGTGGTTTTCCAGATAAACCACCTTTTTCTAATTTATTAATATTAGATAAATTTTCTCTATTCCTATCAGTAGAATTTGAAATTATTACAGCTTCGACATTATGTTTTAAAAGTAATTCTGCAATTATATTAATATTTTCATCTTTGATGTCAGGTGAAATTTTTACAACAATTGGTATATTAGTTTTTAATATTTTTTTTTCTTTTTCTACCAAATCTAAAAGTTTACTGAGTTCGTCTTCGTTATGAAAGCTTCTTAAATTTTCTGTATTAGGAGATGAGATATTTATTGTCAAATAGTCAGCAAGATTATAAAATTTACGTAGACCAATTAAATAATCTTCTTCCTTGTTATTTGTATCTTTATTTGGTCCTATGTTTATTCCAAATAGTCCTTTTGGAGAATTTGAAATAATTCTTGATCTAACTTTTTCAGAGCCTGAACTATTAAATCCAAGTCTATTAATTAAAGCTTCATCCTCTTCAAGACGAAATATCCTTGGCTTAGGATTTCCATATTGATTAAGAGGAGTTACGGTTCCAACTTCAACAAACCCAAATCCTAATTTAAATAAAGAATTGTATACTTCAGCATCTTTATCAAAACCTGCTGCAATCCCTATTGGATTTGGAATTTTTTTTCCAAAAATTTCAGTTTCAATTGATTTATTTTTTTTAATTTTATTTTGATAAATAAAATTAAATTTTAAACTTTTAATTGCTAAATCGTGTGCTGTTTCGGGATCCAATTTAAATATTAATGATCTAATCTTTGAAAACATTATTTAATTCTATCTTTAATTAACTTTTGCGTCTCTTTAACACCAAAAAAACTTATAAAAAAACCCATTCTTGGACCATTTTCATCACCAAAAACCACTTCATAAATTAATTTAAACCAATCTCTTAGATTCTCTTTATAACCATTTTCTTTTCCAACGGTATAAATTTGAGTTTGCATTTCTTCTGGTTGCATCTCATCAGTAAATTTTTCTAACGATATAATTAATGCATTAAGTGCTTTTTTCTCTTCAGAGTTAGGTTTTTTATATTTTTTATTTTTTTTAATTAAATCATTAAAATATTTTATTGCATATTCAATCAACTTATCAAATATTGGATATTCACTTTCTGATATATTTTTTTTGTATTTTTTTACAAACTTCCATAAAAGTTCTTTTGAATCAGCATTGCTGGCTTCGACTAAATTAAGAAGCATAGAAAAAGTCATAATCATTTTTTCTTTTGGAATAGTACCATTATGAACATGCCAAACAGGATTTAGTAGCATTTGTAATTCATTTTGATTTTTTCCTTTTTCAATAAAATCTAAATATTCATCCACAGCTTTAGGAACAATTTCTTTATATAATTTTTTCGCTCTTTTTGGATTTTGGTACATAAATAAAGACAAGCTTTCAGGAGAAGCATATTTTAACCATTCATCAATTGTTATTCCGTTACCTTTTGATTTTGATATTTTCTCTCCTTTTTCATCTAAGAATAGCTCGTAAGCAAAACCAGAAGGGTTATTTTTTCCTAATATTTTTATAATTTTTGTAGATAGAATTGCACTTTCAATTAAATCTTTACCATACATTTCAAAATCAATATCTAGAGCATACCATCTCATGGCCCAATCTACTTTCCATTGAAGTTTACAATTACCATCTAGAATACTTTTTTCTAATTTTTTTCCAAAATTATCAAAAATAATTTTAGATTTTTTTTCATCTATTTCTAAAACTGGAATTTCTAAAACTACACCAGTATCTGGACAAATTGGTAAAAATGGAGAATAAGTTTTTTGCCTTTCTTTACCTAGTGTTGGAATAATTATTTCCATAATATCCTTATATTTTTTTAATATAAGTTTGAGTGTATCGTTAAAAAATCCTGATTTATAAAGATCTGTTGAACTTCTAAATGTGTATTCAAAATTAAAACTATTTAAAAAATTTTTTAGCATTGCATTGTTATGTTCTCCAAAACTGTTAAATTTTTTAAAAGGATCAGGTACAACTGTTAAGGGTTTGTGTAAATTTTTTTCAAGAATATCTTTGGCTGGAATATTTTCTGGTACTTTTCTTAAACCATCCATGTCATCTGAAAATGTGATTATTTCTTTTGGCACATCAGTTATTTGATTCAGTGCATTAACAACCATTGAAGTTCTAGCAACTTCTCCAAATGTACCTATATGTGGAAGTCCACTTGGACCATATCCAGTTTGAAGAATAATTTTGCCCTTTTGGTCTATATATTTTTTTCTTTCACGAAGAATTTTTTTTGCCTCAACAAAGGGCCAGGCATTAGTTTTGTCAATGTTAGCTTTATCAATCACTGTTAAAAGTATAAAAATTACTCATAAAATTCATGTTTTTATAATTCTTATAGAGTTGAAATTTATTTACCATAAAATAATGTCCATTCAAAATGTCGAATTATAAAACTGTGTTTTTCACACTTGGAGTATTACAAGTAGTTTTGGGATTAGCTATGATTATCCCTGTAATTATTCAATTTATATATAATGAATTAGACTCATCATTTATAAGTTCAGGAATTATCACAATTATATTTGGTATATTATTTTTTTTATCAAATTTGGATCATGATAAAAAATTAAACTTGCCTCAAGCATTTTTATTAACTGCACTTTCTTGGTTAAGTATAGCTGTGTTTGGTTCTTTGCCATTTATGTTTTCTGATTTAGATCTAAATTTAACTGATGCTTTTTTTGAAAGCATGTCAGGAATTACAACAACTGGTTCAACAGTAATAATTAATTTAGATATCGCACCAAAAAGTATATTGTTCTGGCGAGCTATACTTCAGTGGCTTGGTGGAATTGGAATAATTGTAATGGCTATTACTCTTATGCCAATAATGAATGTTGGTGGAATGCAACTATTTAAAATATCAAGTAATGATACTGCTGAAAAAATTTTACCAAAATCTAAAGAGATAAGTATAAGACTAATAGTTATTTATTCAATTTTAACATTTTCATGTGCATTATTTTATAAAATTTTTGGAATGAATATTTTTGATAGTTTGACTCATTCTATGACAACAATAGCAACAGGAGGTTTTTCAAATTATAATGAATCTATTGGTCATTTTGATAGTGTTTTAATCGAAACTACTTCAATGATATTTATACTTTTGGGAAGTATACCTTTTATTGCCTATATTAAATTTCTTAATGGAGATAGAAATATATTTTTTTCAGACACTCAAATCAAAACTTTTTTTAAAATTGTTTTGTTTTCTATAATAATACTATTTATCTATTTAACATTATTAAATAAAAGTTTTCTTGAAATCAGTGTAAGATCCGTAGCATTCAACGTAATTTCTATTTTAACAGGAACTGGATATGTAACTAAAGATTTTGACCAATGGGGAAATTTTCCTTTGATATTTTTTTTAATATTAATGTTTATTGGTGGATGTGCTGGTTCAACTGCATGTGGTATAAAAATTTTTAGGATTCAATTGCTCTATCATTTCTTATCGAATCAATTAAAAAAAATAATTTATCCAAGAGGTATTTTTGTAATTAAATATGATAAAAATAATATTGATGATAAATTTATGTCTTCAGTTATTTCATTTATTTTTTTATATATTGTTATTTTTTTCTTATTAACGGCAATACTATCTTTAACTGGATTAGATTTTATTACTTCAATTTCTGGTGCCGCAACTTCTATTTCAAATGTGGGGCCAGGACTTGGGGAAATAATAGGACCTAATGGAAATTTTTCATCTCTTGAAAATTCGTCTAAATGGGCTTTAAGTATGGGTATGATTTTAGGTAGACTTGAGTTGTTTGCTATATTAGTGTTATTTATTCCATCTTTTTGGAGAAAGTTTTAATGATTGAAAAAAAACAAAGCTGGACTGACTCACTTTTAGTTTACAAAGATATAAGAATGTTAAGAATTTTACTTCTTGGATCTATAAGTGGATTTCCATGGGTATTGATTGCAAGTAGTTTAAGTCTTTGGTTAAAAGAAGAAGGGTTAAGTAGATCAACAATAGGATGGGCAGGTTTAATTTTTGGTGTTTATGCATTTAATTATTTGTGGGCACCAATTATTGATAGAATTCAAATACCATTTTTAACAAAAAAACTAGGCCATAGAAGAGGATGGATAGTTTTAATGCAAATTGCAATTTTATTAAGTTTGTTAGTTTGGAGTTTTATAAATCCAACACAGAACTTAGCTCTGTTAATTACTGTTGGATTAATTATTGCAATAGCATCTGCTACTCAAGATATTACCGTTGATGCTTTGAGAATTGAACAAATAAATGCAAATGAAGGAAAAGCAATGGCAGCAGGAGCAGCCATGGCAGTGGTTGGATGGTGGACTGGTTACAAGTTAGGAGGTGTAATTGCTTTATTTACTGCAGAATTTTTTGAAAACATGGGTGTAGTTGATTACTGGCAAGCAACTTTTTTAGTTTTAGGAATTGTAGTAATTTTAATGAATATTGCTTTGATGTTTGTTCATGAACCAATTGAAACAAATAGACAGGCAAAACAAAGAGAAACTGATAAGCTAATTGAAGAAAAACTTGGATCAAGTAATATTATAACTAATTTTATTGCTTACATTACAGGAACTATCGGTGGACCTATCATAAGTTTCTTTAAAAAAAATGGATTTGCTATTGCTGCAGGAATATTAGGATTTGTATTTTTATTTAAAATTGGTGAAGCATTTCTTGGTCGTATGTCTATTGTTTTTTATAAAGAAATTGGATTTTCTAAAGGACAGATTGCTATATACTCAAAGGGACTTGGTTGGATTACAACTGTTGTTTTCACATTACTAGGTGGGGTGATGGCAATGAGAGCGGGAACAATAAAAACTATGTTCTTTGCTGGAGGATTAATGGCTTTAACAAATCTTCTATTTGCAGTTTTGGCTTGGACAGGAAAATCTGAATTATTATTTGCAATTGCAGTAATAGCGGACGATATTACAGCTGCATTTGCAACTGTAGCATTTGTAGCTTTTATTTCTTTATTGGTAGATAGAACTTATACGGCAACTCAATATGCATTGCTTGCATCAATAGGAACTGCTGGTAGAACAACCCTTGCTTCATCATCAGGAGCTCTCGTTGATTGGTTAAATGGAGATTGGGGAACTTTTTTTATTTTAACTACAATAATGGTAATTCCTTCTTTAATTTGCTTATGGTTCATAAGAAATAAAATAAAAATTGGTGAAAAGTAATTATTATTCAACATACTCCTGTATAAATATATACGAACAACCTTCAATTAATTCTAAAATTAGCTCTCAAATTATTTACGGTGAAAAATTTAAAGTTTTAAGAAAAATAAAAAGTTTTCTTAAAATAAGAACATCTTACGATAGATATATTGGTTATATAAAAAATAAAAATTTTATAAAAAAATTTAAGCCTACTCACAAAGTAAAAACTTTAAAGACTAGAATTCATAAATCAAATAATTTTTTACCATTTTCAAGTGAAATTGAGATTATAAAGAAAAAAAAAAATTACATTATGTTTGAAAAAAATAAATGGATAAAACAAAAAGATATAACTCATATAAATAAAAAGGAAAAAAATTTTATTAAAATTTTTAAGTTATATATAAATTGTAAGTATAAATGGGGAGGTAAAACTCATCAAGGAATTGATTGTTCAGCCTTAATTCAACTTTTTTATAAATTTAATAAAAGGTTTTTTCCAAGAGATACAATCGATCAAATAAGATACAAAAAAGGAAATAAATCAAAAAAAAGATTTAAACTTGGTGATATTATTTATTGGAAGGGACATGTGGCAGCTTGTATTAGTTCAAAAAAATTAATTCATGCTTATGGTCCAGAAAAGAAAGTTATTATAATGCCAATTAACGAAACAATAAAAAGAATAGAAAGAACTGCAAATTTAAAAATCAAAAAAATTTGTAAAATATAATTTACTCTCTACCAAAATCTGGTTTTGACACATCTTGTTTTAATTGAACAATTTGTGTTCTTACTTTTTTTGAATTAGATAATCTAGATAAAAGTTTTTTATTATTTTTGTTTTGAATAATTTTTTTGAAAGAGTTTAAGTTTTTAGTAAATAAATTTATTGCTTTAATTATATTATCATTATTAAAAAATATATCCCTCCACATAATCTCATTAGACGCAGCTATTCTTGAAAAATCTCTTAGTCCTCCAGCGCTGTATTGAATTAAATTTTTTCTTTGAATTTTCTGTGAGTCTTGTGCTGTTTTAATTAAATTGTATGCGATTAGATGGGGCAAATGACTTGTAATGGAAAAAATTTTGTCATGGTTAACGGTATTCATTAAAACTACTTTAGAACCAATTTTTCTCCAAAATTTATTTAATAAGTAAATTTTTTTCGAATTTTGCTTTTTTTCCTTAATAATTACACACCATTTATTTAAAAATAAATTTTTATTTCCGTATTCTGGCCCACTGACCTCAGATCCGGCTATAGGATGGCTAGATATCCAATTTAATTTTTTATTAAGGATTTTATTTTTTAATTTAATTATATTTTGTTTTGTAGAACCAACATCTGTAATTAAACAATTTTCTTTTAAAATTTTATTTAATTTTTCGATTATATTTTTGTATTGGCTCATAGGTGTGCATAAAATAACTAAGTCAGAATCAGAAACTTCACTATTTATACTTTTAATAAATTTACAATTTGATTTAATTCTTTTTATTTTAGAAATGTTTTTTTTTGATTTTTCTAGTACGAAAATTTTTTTTGATAATTTTTTACCATGTATGGCTCTTAGTATTGACGAACCTATTAAACCACACCCTATTATTAATACTTTTTTAAACATTTTTAAATATTCTATTTATACTTTTTAAAAATAACTTGTTTTCTAATTTATTTCCAATTGTTAATCTTAAACAATTTTTTATTCCATAAGTTTTAGTATCCCTTAATATTAAACCTTTCTTTAATAATTTTTTTTCAACATTATTTGCATTTAATTTACATTTATCAAAATTAAGCAAAAGAAAATTTGCACTTACTTTATTAGAAAAAATATTAAATTTTTCTAAGCTTTTTTTAATTTTTTTACTCCAAAATAAATTATGTTTGACTGATTTAGAGATAAATTTACTATCCTTTAAAGATTCAATTGCACATAATTGAGCAATTTTATTTACATTAAAAGGTGGTTTAATCATATTTAGTGCATCAACTATTTTTCTATCACCATATCCCCAGCCAACTCTTAAAGAGGCAAGTCCATATACTTTAGAAAAGGTTCTTAAAATAAATACATTTTTTTTATTTTTAAAAATATTTAATCCTGAAGAATAATTTTTATCTTTCATATATTCATCATATGCATCATCTACAACTAATAAAATTTTATTATTTAATTGTTTTCTTAAATTAATTAATTCTTTTTTTTCTAAATATGTACCAGTTGGATTATTAGGGTTTGCTATAAAAACAATTTTAGTTTTTTTGTTAACTTTTTTAATTATATTTTTAACTGAAACTCTAAAATTTTTTTCCTTAGAAAAAACTACTTTTGCTCCAACAATTGATGCATATATTCTGTACATCAAAAAACTATATTGTGGTACTATTACTTCATCTCCAGATTTAAGAAAAAGCTGGCATATCATTTGGATTACTTCGTCAGAACCAGAGCCACAGATAATTTTATTAAAATCACATTTAAATTTTGAAGAAATTATTTTTCTTAAATCTACCGCTTTGCTATCTGGATACTTAGAAATTTTATAATTTTTACTTTGTAATATCTTCAACACTTTGGAACTCATTCCTAATGCTGATTCATTGGCTGATAATTTGATCACATTTTTCTTTTTTTTTAATATAGATCTTCCTGGCTTGTAAGCTTCTATATTTATTTTTCTAAATTTAAGCGAAGTCATAATTTTCAATATTTTGTATCTTTATAGATAAAAAATTACTTATTTACATAAAATATTTAATATTTTTATAAAATTGACATATACAAATGTATCCTGTAAATAATTTATGCGCTGATTTAACTGAATTGCGAGCGCTATAAAAAAACCGCTAAATAAGTTTTTTTACCTCTCAATTCACCAGAAAAATATGAACGATATAAAGAAAGTAAAAAAATTAATTATTGATAAACCATTGAAGCTTGATTGTGGACAAACTATATCTAATTTTCCATTAGCATACGAAACTTATGGAAAACTTAATGATAAAAGAAATAATGCAATTTTAGCGTTTCATGCACTAACTGGAGACCAATTTGCTTCAGGTGTAAATCCAATAACCAATAAGGAGGGTTGGTGGAATTATCTTATAGGACCCGGCAAGGCAATAGATACACAAAAATATTTTGTAATTTGTGCAAATGTAATTGGGGGATGCATGGGTTCTTATGGTCCAAGTAACATAAATCCAAAAACTAATAAAAATTTTGGAACAGAATTTCCAGTTATAACTATAAATGACATGGTTAACGCTCAGTATCACTTATTAGAATTTTTTAAGATTGAAAAATTATTTTCAGTTTTAGGTGGTTCAATGGGTGGAATGCAAGTATTACAATTTGTATCCAATTTTCCAGATAAATCTGAAACTGCTATACCTATAGCTTGTACACATAGCCATTCAGCACAAAACATTGCTCTGAATGAACTTGGAAGACAATCAATTATGGCAGATCATAATTGGTCAAATGGATTTTATGAGGAAAGTAATAAGCCGCCTGCAAAAGGACTGGCTGTTGCTAGAATGGCGGCACATATTACATATTTGTCTAAAAAAGGTTTACAAGAAAAATTTGGAAGAAAGCTACAAGAAAGAGATGATTTAAAATTTGGTTTTGACGCAGATTTTCAAATTGAAAGCTATCTAAGACATCAAGGTTCAGTTTTTGTAGATAGATTTGATGCCAATAGTTATCTTTATATAACAAGAGCTATGGATTATTTTGATCTTTCGAAACAATTTGATGGAAATCTCTCAAAAGCTTTTACAAAAACTAATACTAAATTTTTTATCATATCATTTACTTCGGATTGGCTATATCCAACATCTGAGAATAGAGAAATAGTTATTGCGCTAAATTCTATCGGAAAAGATGTTGGTTTTGCTGAAATAACATCTGATAAAGGTCACGACTCATTTCTATTAGATGTTCCTGATTTTCTTAATACAATAAAAAATTTTTTAAATACATCATATAATAAACAGAATGAAAAAAGAATTTAATACAATTGCGAGCTTAGTTGAAAAAAAATCAAAAGTTTTGGATGTTGGCTGTGGAGATGGTGAATTAATGAAATATATTAACGAAAATATTACAAATGATATAAGAGGTTTAGAAATATCAAAAAGCAATGTTCAAAAGTGCGTTGCAAAAGGATTAACAGTTATTGAGGGAGATGCTGAAAAAGATTTAAAACAGTTTCCTAAATCATCATTTGATTATGTTATTTTAAGTCAAACTCTTCAGGCTTTCCTAGATCCAGAAAATGTAATTAGCGAATTATTAAGAGTTGGCAAAAAGGCAATTGTTACAATACCAAATTTTGGTTATTGGAAAGTAAGAATACATCTGCTTTTTAGAGGAACAATGCCAATAACAAAAGATTTACCAAATGAGTGGTACAATACACCAAATCTTCATATGTGCACTATTAAAGATTTTGTAAATTATTGTAATAAAAAAAATATAAAAATTAATAGTAAAAATTTAAGTTATAAAAATTTATTTTCTCAATTAGGTATTTTTGTTATAGAAAAGTAGAATGAAAGTAGAAATAATAAAGTGTCTTAAAGATAATTATGCATATCTTTTAATTAATGAAAAAAATAACAATGCTTGTGTTATAGATCCAAGTGAGTCAAGACCTATCATAGATTTTGTTGAAAAAAAAAATATTAATTTAAAGTTTATTTTAAATACACATCATCATTATGACCATGTTGGAGGAAATAATGATTTAAAAAAAAAATATGGATTAAATATTGTTGGGTTTAAATATGATAAAGATAGAATTCCAGAAATAGATATACTTGTTGAAGATAATCAAACTTGGAATGATGGGGGCTTTGAATCAAAAATTATTCATATTCCAGGACATACATCGGGACATATATGTTTTTATTTTGAAAAAGAAAAAATTGCATTTACCGGAGATACTTTATTTTCACTTGGTTGCGGTAGAATATTTGAAGGTACATATAAACAAATGTTTGAATCTTTAAATAAGTTAAAAGAATTGCCTAAAGAGACTAAAATTTTTTGTGGACATGAATATACACTTAAAAATTCAATGTTCTGTGAAAAGTATGAAGAAAATAATAAAAATTTAAAAAAAAAAATTTTTGAAATTAAACATAAATTAAAAAATAATTTACCAACAATTCCTTCAACAATTGAGGAAGAATTAGCATGCAATATTTTTTTAAGAGCAAAAAATCTACAAGACTTTTCAAAATTAAGAGATTTAAAGGATAATTTTTAATTTATTCAACTTGACTAAAAGAAGTCTAGAACTATATTGCCTCTTATAAAAATTTAGGATTTACAATGTCTTTTGCAGTAATACAAACAGGTGGAAAACAATACAAAGTTAAAGCTAGCGATATATTAAAAATCGAAAAAATTAAAGATAGCAAACCTGAAAGTACAATAGAATTTAATGAAATTCTTGCATATGGAGATGGGAAAAATTTAGAAGTTGGTTCGCCACTCGTTAAAGGTGCAAAAGTAGAAGCTGAACTGATAAAAAATAGCAAAAATAGAACTATTTTAATATTTAAAAAAAGAAGAAGACAAAATTCAAGAAGAAAAAATGGACATAGACAACAATATTCTCTAATAAAGATAAAAAAAATTTTTGCAAAAGATGGGGCTATACTTTCTGAAGCAAAAAAAGTTGAAAAAAAAGAGACAAAAAAAATAAAAGAAGAAAAAAGTAAGATTTAATTATGGCAACAAAAAAAGCAGGTGGATCATCTCGAAACGGACGTGATAGTGCTGGTCGCAGACTTGGTGTAAAAAAATATGGCGGTCAATATGTCATTCCAGGTAACATAATTGTTAGACAAAGAGGAACAAAAATTTTTCCTGGAGAACACGTTGGTATGGGTAAAGATCATTCTATATTTGCAAAAGTTAAGGGCAAAGTAGAATTTAAAAAAACTAAATCTGATAGAACATTTGTTTCTGTAAAACCCAATTAATCAATACAACTTAAAAAAATTAAAAGGAGTTGTATTATGAAATTTTTAGATCAAGTCAAAATATTTATCAAAGCAGGTGATGGTGGTTCAGGATCACCAAGTTTTAGAAGAGAAAAGTTTATTGAGTTTGGAGGGCCCGATGGAGGAGATGGAGGAAAAGGTGGCTCAATAATTTTAAAATCAGAAAGAAATTTGAATACTCTTATTGATTTTAGATATCAGCAACATTTTAAATCAGAAAGAGGTAGTGATGGAAAAGGTAAAAATCAAACTGGTAGGGGTGGAAAGAATTTATATCTTAAGGTTCCAGTTGGTACGCAAGTATTCGAAGAAGATAATAAAACTTTAATTTTTGATTTTAAAAAAGAAAGTGAAGAATTTGTTGTAGCAGTTGGTGGAAGAGGAGGATTCGGTAATACCAGATTTAAATCTTCAACAAATAGAGCTCCAAAAAAATTTACCAAAGGTACCAAAGGAGAAGAATTTTGGATTTGGCTTCAACTAAAAACAATAGCAGACATTGGTATCATTGGATTACCAAACGCAGGCAAATCTAGTTTGTTAGCTGCAATAACAAGTGCAACACCAAAAATTGCTAATTATAAATTTACCACATTAAATCCTAATCTTGGCGTTGCAGTTTATGATGATAAAGAAATAACTCTAGCTGATATTCCGGGCATCATCGAAGGTGCTCATGAGGGTATAGGATTGGGTATAAAATTTCTCAAACATATTGAAAGATGTAAGTCTTTACTTCATTTAATCGATATAACAGAAGAAGACTTAAAAAAATCTTACACTCAAGTTAGAAAAGAGCTAAAAAATTATAGTAAAGATATGTTAAAAAAAGATGAATTAGTTGTTTTAAATAAAACAGATCTTTTGGAAGATAAAGAAGTAAAAAAAATTAAAAATGGTTTTTTAAAAAAACATAAGGTAAATCTAATAACTCTCTCGACGTTAGATAAAAAATCGGTATCAAAAATTAAATCTAAATTAATTAAATATGTATCTTAAAAAATCTAAAACAATTGTAATAAAAATTGGATCTACAATTTTAATTGATGAAAAAAGAATAATTAGAAAAAAATGGTTAGCAGAATTTGCAAAAGATATAAAAGACTTATTAGATCAAAAAAAAAATATAATTCTGGTAAGTTCTGGTGCAATAGCTTTGGGCTGTAAAAAACTAAATTTAAACAAAAAAAATTTAAAAATTGATAAAAGTCAGGCCATAGCTTCTGTGGGTCAAATTGAGCTAATGAATCTTTTTAATAGAATATTTAGTCCAAAAAAAATTAATCTTTCACAAATTTTACTTACACTAGAAGATACCGAACAAAGAAGAAGAGCAATAAATGCAAAAAGAACTTTTGAAAATTTATTTGAATTAGGTTTTATTCCAGTTGTGAATGAAAATGATAGTATTGCTACGACTGAAATAAAATATGGAGATAATGATAGGTTAGCTTCTCGAGTAGCACAAATTTCTGGTGCTGATTGTTTAGTTCTGCTTTCAGATGTTGATGGGTTGTATACTCAAAACCCAAAATTATTTAAAAACTCAAAACTAATAAAAGAAATTAAAAATATAGATACTGATATTGAAAAGATTGCTACAAAAAGTATAAGCGAACATGGAACAGGGGGAATGAAAACTAAGATTGAAGCTGCAAAAATTTGTCAGCTATCTGGGTGTATGATGGTTATAGCCAATGGTCTTCTAGAAAGACCTATTAAAAAAATTATAGATAAAAATAATTGTACTTGGTTTTTACCTAAGGTCTCGAAACTAGATGCTAGAAAAAAATGGATTATTAGTTCAGTGTCACCAAAAGGAGAATTGATAATTGATGATGGGGCTATTAATGCACTTAAAAAAGGCAAAAGTCTATTAGCTGCGGGAATTAAAAAAGTTGAAGGAAAATTTAATAAAGGAGATCATATAAAAATATTAGATAAGAATTTTAAAGAATATGCCAGAGGTTTAAGCTCTTTCTCTTCTGAGGAAATTAATAAAATCCAAGGTCAACATTCAAATAAAATTTATGAACTTTTAGGATATATTTCTAAATCGGAAGTAGTTCATAAAGATGATATGGTTGAAATATAAATGTCGAAAAAATTAATAAATATTGGAATAAAAGCAAAAAAAGCTTCAAAAATTAAAATTGATAAAAAAAACAAAAATAAGGTTTTAAAAAAATATTTGCAATTGATAAATAAAAATAAGAAAAATATTCTTAGAGAAAACAATAAAGATATAGAATTTGCAATTAAAAATAATCTTCCTGAAAACTTAATAAGTAGACTGACTTTAAATGATAAAAAAATAAAAGAAATAAAGACTTCAATTAGTAAAATTATAAAATTAAATGATCCAACAAATAAAGTCATTGATAGATGGAAAAGACCAAATGGGTTAATGATTAAAAAAGTTTCAACTCCAATTGGTGTAATTGGTATTATTTATGAGAGCAGACCAAATGTTACATCAGATGTTGCAAGCTTGTGTTTTAAATCAGGTAATGTAGTCATTCTTAGAGGTGGATCAGAAGCATATAATTCAAACAGAATCCTTGCAAATTTATTTAGGGATGCCCTTAGAACAAACAATATTGATCAAAATTATGTTCAAATAATAAAAGATAAAAATAGAAGATCTGTTGACTTCATGTTGTCAAAAATGAAAAATTTTATTGATGTTATAATTCCAAGGGGTGGAAAAAGTTTAGTTAAAAAAGTACAAGACTTGTCCTTAGTTCCAATAATTGGACATTTGGAAGGAATTTGTCATACTTATATTGATAAAGATGCAGATTTAAATATGGCAATAAAAATCGTTCACAACGCAAAACTAAGAAATACCAGTATATGTGGAGCTACAGAAACAATTTTGATGCATAAAAAAATAATAAAAAAATTTTGTAACCCAATATTAGAAAAATTAACAAATAATAATTGTAAAATATTCGCAGATAATATTATTAAAAAGAATTTTCATGGAAAATCTAAACTGGCAAAAGAAAAGAACTGGTCAACAGAATATTTATCTGCCACAGCATCTGTAAAATCAGTTAATAATATTTTAGATGCAATTAATCATATTAATAAATATGGAACAATGCATACAGATAGTATAATTACCAAAAACAAAAAAAGTGCTCATCTTTTTTTAAAAAATATAAAAAGTTCAATAGCAATGCATAATACTTCAACTCAATTTGCTGATGGAGGTGAGTTTGGATTTGGTGGTGAAGTTGGTATTTCAACTAATACTCTGCCGCCAAGAGGACCTGTGGGTTTAAATCAATTAATTTCATATAAATATGAAGTTCTAGGAAAAGGACAAATAAGAAATTAAATTGAAAAATAATAAAAGTAAAAAAATTGGAATTCTTGGAGGTTCTTTTGATCCGGCTCATAAAGGACATATTAAAATTTCAATTGAAGCAAAAAAAAAATTTAAAATTAATAAAATAATTTGGGCTGTAACAAGAAAAAATCCATTTAAGTCAAAAAGTTTTTTTGAACTAAAAAAAAGAATTACTTTTGCAAAAAAAATTGCAAAAAAATATAGTTTTATTTCAGTTGAATATTATGAGGATAAAATAAAATCAAATAAAACAATTAATTTAATAAATCACATAAAGAAAAATAATAATAAATCTGAAATATTTTTTTTAATGGGTGCAGATAATTTAATTTCTTTTCATAAATGGTATAAATGGAAAATAATTTCATCAAAATGTAATATTTTAGTTTTTGATAGAACAAATTATAAATCAAAATCACTAAAATCCACAGCTTTTAGGAAGCTTAATGGAAAAGGATTAAAATTTATAAAATACAAAAAAGTAAATATTTCATCTTCTAAATTGAGAAAAATTTGATAAAATTTATTTAATTAATGGATAAAATAACGAGTCTAAAAAAAAAAATTATTAGCACATTAGATTCAAATAAAGCTCTTGATATAGTAACCATAGACCTTAAAAATAAATCCTCGATGGCAGATTATATGATTATTGCCAGTGGAACCTCATCTAGACACATTCAGGCCTTATCAGAACAAGTTTTAGAAAATTTCAAAATTAATGGAATTGCTAACTGTAAAATTGAAGGCAAGGATAGTAATGATTGGAAATTAATTGATGGAATAGATCTTATAGTCCATATATTTAATCCAGAAAAAAGAAAATTTTACGAACTTGAAAAAATATGGTCAGAATTAATTCCAAAGGAAAAGGTTATGATATGAAAAAAAAATTTATATTTATTTTATTAATTATAATTTCATTAAATTTTTCAAAAATAAGTTTTGCTGCAAACGATGAAAATATTTATGATAAAATTGATTTGTTTGGTGAAGTTTTAGATAAAATAAACAAAGAATATGTAGAAGAAATAAACCAGAGCGATGCAATGGACGCTGCTATAAATGGTGTTCTTCAATCTTTAGATCCTTATTCAGCTTATATGTCTCCTGAAACTCTTAAAGAAATGGAGACTGAAACTAGCGGAAAGTTTGGTGGTTTAGGAATAGAAGTTGGAATGGAATTTGGTGTAGTGAAAGTAATAACACCAATGGATGGTTCTCCTGCTGAAAAGGAAGGAGTAAAAGCAGGTGACTATATTGTAAAAATAAATGGAATACAGGTTCAAGGTAAAACTCTGTCCGAAGCAGTTGAACTTATGAGGGGTCCTGTAGGATCAACTCTGGAGATAACAATAAGAAGAAAAGGAGTAAAAAAAGCATTAGTTTTTGAAATTACACGAGAAATTATTGAAGTAAAATCTGTAAAATCTAAAATAATTGATGATAGCGTTGGTTATATAAGGCTTACAGCTTTTAACGAAAATAGTTCAAATCAAATAAAAAATAAAATAAAAAAATTTAAAAAAAATAAAATTAATAAATACATACTAGATTTAAGAAATAACCCTGGAGGATTACTATCTCAAGCTGTTAAAATATCAGATTTTTTTTTAAATAATGGTGAAATTGTATCCACTAAAAGCAGAAAATCTTCTGAAAATAGAAAATATTTTGCAAAAAAGGGAGATATAATTGATGGAGAAACATTAGTAGTTTTAATTAATTATGGATCAGCTTCTGCTTCAGAAATTGTAGCTGGCGCTCTTAAAGATCATAAAAGAGCAATAGTAATTGGAAATAATTCTTATGGTAAAGGATCTGTTCAATCAATTATAACTTTAAAAAATAAAGGTGCTATAAGATTGACAATTTCCAAGTATTATTTGCCATCAGGAAAATCAATTTCAGGTACTGGAATAATACCAGATATAGAAATTGTTGAAAGTTCAGATGAATTTAGAATTGGTACAGAAACTGATAACCAGCTAGATTTTGCTATCACTTTACTAAACGGTTAAAAAATAAATGAAAAAAATTTTTTCTGAATTACCCTTAAGAAGAGGTGTTGGAATAATTTTGCTTAATGATGAAAATAAAGTTTTTGTAGCTAAAAGAATTGATAATCCAAAAAATTTTTGGCAGATGCCACAAGGAGGAATTGATGAAGGAGAAAATTATTATGAAGCTGCTATTAGAGAGTTAAAAGAAGAAACTAGTGTAGTTAGTGTAAAATTTATCCAAGAAATTGATAAAAAATTAACTTACATACTCCCTGATCATTTAATAGGAATTATTTGGAAAGGTAGATATAAAGGTCAAATACAAAAATGGTTTGTTATGAGATTTGTTGGAAAAGAAACTGAGATAAATATAAACACAAAAAAACCTGAATTCTTAGACTGGAAGTGGGTCGACTTAGATGATTTGCCAAAGATAGCTGTAAAATTCAAACTCGATGTTTACAAAAGCCTTAAACAAGAAGTATCAAAAATACTAAGTTAATTTAAATTTAAATTTTTTAGAACTTCAATTTTTTGATCAGTTAAATATTTTTTTTGGTCATCAATATTATCTACACTTGACTCTTTTTCTGCTTCTTTAAGTATTTGATCTATTTTATTTCTATTTAAATCTGTCATACTATAGATTGAGCTAGTTAAAATTGATAAATTGTTATCTTTAAACTCTAATATTCCATCTTCAACGAAATATTTATTTTCTTCAGATTTAGAATAAACTTTAATTATACCTGGTTTTAAAAAGGAGATAATTGAAATATGGTCCTTAAGAATTCCCATTTCTCCCTCAAAAGCAGGTACAACTACTTCTGTTACATTTTCTTTCGACAGAAAAGATTTTTCTGGATTAACTATTTCAACTTTAAATTCTTCACTCATTAAGCGACATCTTTTGCCATTTTTTCTGCTTTTTCTACTGCCTCTTCAATTGTACCAACCATATAGAAGGCAGCTTCTGGTAAATGGTCATACTCACCCTTACAAATAGCATCAAATCCTTTAATTGTAGATTCTAAATCAACTAATTTTCCAGAGGAACCTGTAAAAACTTCAGCTACAAAAAATGGTTGAGATAAGAATCTTTGAATTTTTCTTGCTCTTGCAACGATTAGTTTGTCTTCTTCGGATAATTCATCCATACCCAAAATTGCAATGATATCTTGCAAAGATTTATATGTTTGAAGAATTTTTTGAACTTCTCTGGCAACTCTATAATGCTCATCACCTACAATTCTAGGATCTAAAATTCTAGAAGTTGAATCTAAAGGATCAACTGCTGGATAAATTCCAAGTTCAGCAATTTGTCTTGATAACACAGTTGTTGCATCCAAGTGAGCAAAAGATGTTGCTGGCGCTGGATCAGTCAAGTCATCAGCAGGAACATAAATTGCCTGAACTGATGTAATAGATCCTTTATTAGTTGTGGTAATTCTTTCTTGTAAATTTCCCATATCAGTAGCTAGAGTAGGCTGATAACCAACGGCTGATGGAATTCTTCCTAATAAGGCTGATACTTCAGAGCCTGCTTGTGTAAATCTAAAAATATTATCTACGAAAAAAAGTACGTCCTGGCCTTCTTGGTCCCTAAAATATTCTGCAACTGTTAATCCTGTAAGAGCAACTCTTGATCTTGCTCCAGGAGGTTCATTCATTTGTCCATAAACTAGTGCAGCTTTTGATCCAGGTCCTTCAGGTTTAATTACTCCAGATTCTATCATTTCATGATAAAGATCATTTCCTTCTCTAGTTCTTTCTCCAACTCCAGCAAAAACAGAAAAGCCTCCATGCGCTTTTGCAATATTATTAATTAATTCCATTATAATTACTGTTTTTCCAACTCCTGCACCACCAAACAATCCAATTTTACCCCCTTTTGCATAAGGTGCTAATAGGTCTACTACTTTAATTCCAGTTACTAAAATTTCAGTTTCAGTTGATTGGTCATTAAACTCTGGTGCTGCTCTGTGGATAGGCCAACTTTCTTTAGTTTTAACTTCACCTTTTTCATCAATAGGTTCGCCTATAACATTTACAATTCTCCCTAATGTCTCGGGCCCTACTGGAACTTTAATTGGAGAACCAGTATCTGTAACTTCATCTCCTCTTTTTAATCCTTCGGTTGCATCCATAGCAATCGTTCGCACACTTGACTCTCCTAAGTGTTGCGCAACTTCTAATACAAGTCTGTTTCCTGAATTATTACATTCTAATGCAGTTAAAATTTCAGGTAGTTCTCCATCAAATTTAACATCTACTACTGCTCCAATAACTTGTGTAATTTTTCCTTTTCTCATAATTATAAACTTTCTGCTCCTGATATTATTTCGATTAGTTCTTTAGTAATTGCAGCTTGACGACTTCTATTATACTGAATTGTAAGTTTATCAACCATTTCTCCTGCGTTTCTTGTTGCATTATCCATGGCACTCATTCTTGAACCTTGTTCGCTCGCTGAATTTTCTAACATTGCTTTAAAAATCTGTGTAGAAATATTTTTAGGTAATAAATTACTTAAAATTTCATCTTCTTCTGGTTCAAACTCATAACTGGTGTTTGAGTCAGTCTCTTTTTCTTCATTTGATTTTAAAGGTATAATTTGTTGTTCTTGTGGTATTTGAGTAATGACATTTTTAAATTGATTATAAAAAATTGCACATACATCAAATTCTTTTTTTTCAAATCTATCAATTATAATTTTTCCAACTTTATCTGCGTCAAAATAATTAATATTTTTAGAATCTTTAAATGAAATTTTTTCAATTATATTATCTTTATATTGTCTTTTTAATTGATCATAACCTTTTGATCCAACAGTTATAATCTTTAAAATTTTATTTTCTTTTAATATTTTTTGAAAATACTGCTTAGCTTTTTTAATAATATTTGTGTTAAAACCTCCACATAAACCTCTATCTGATGTCATAACTACACAAAGGTGGGTTTTTTCTTCTCCAGTTCCAGCAAGAAGTTTTGGTGCGTTTTCTTTATCAGATATACCGCTTGAAAGATTAAGGATAATATTATTCATTTTTTCAGAATAAGGCCTTCCTTTTTCAGCATTCTCTTGAGCTCTTCTTAATTTTGCTGCAGCAACCATTTTCATAGCCTTAGTAATTTTCTGTGTAGATTTAACACTAGAAATTCTTTTTTTTAAATCATCTAAACTAGCCATATTTTAAGAGTTAAAGTTTTGTTTTAATTCTTTAATAGTTTCCACTAATAAATTTTCAGTATCTTCTTCTAATTTTCCAGACTTAGAAATTGCTTCCAAAATTTCTGGTTTTTCTGATTTACATTTTTCAATAATTTTTCTTTCGAATGAAGATATATCTTTAAGCTCTAAATCGTCCAAATATCCTTTAACACCACAAAAAACTGAAATTACTTGTTCTGCAACTGTCATTGGTGAATATTGTTTTTGTTTTAAAAGCTCGGTTAACTTTGAACCTCTGTTTAACAATTTTTGAGTTGAAGCATCTAAATCTGATCCAAACTGAGCAAATGCAGCCATTTCTCTATATTGTGCTAGTTCTAATTTCATTGAACCAGAAACTTTTTTCATAGCTTTTGTTTGAGCTGAAGATCCAACTCTAGATACCGATAAACCAACATTAATTGCTGGTCTAATACCTTGATTAAATAAATTTGTTTCAAGAAATATTTGTCCATCTGTAATTGAAATAACATTAGTTGGAATAAAAGCAGATACGTCACCACCCTGTGTCTCAATAATTGGCAGTGCTGTTAAAGAACCTCCTCCATGTTCATCACTTAGTTTAGCAGCTCTTTCTAAAAGTCTACTATGTAAATAAAAAACATCTCCCGGATAAGCTTCCCTTCCTGGAGGTCTTCTTAGCAATAATGACATTTGTCTATATGCAACTGCTTGCTTAGATAAATCATCATAAATAATTAAAGCATGCATTCCATTGTCTCTAAAATATTCTCCCATAGCACATCCTGTATAAGGAGCTAAAAATTGAAGCGGCGCTGCATCTGATGCCGTTGCAGCAACTATAGTTGTATATTCCATTGCTCCAGCCTCTTCCAAAGATTTTTCTATCTGTCTTACGGTTGATCTTTTTTGACCAATCGCTACATAAATACAATATAATTTTTGTTTTTCATCATTAGATTCATTTATTTTTTTTTGATTAATTATAGTGTCAATTGCGACTGCAGTTTTTCCTGTTTGTCTGTCACCAATAATTAATTCTCTTTGGCCTCTTCCAATTGGAACTAAACTATCAACTGATTTAAGTCCTGATTGCATTGGTTCATTTACTGATTTTCTTGGAATTATACCTGGGGCTTTAACTTCAACTCTGCTTCTTTTTATACCTTTGTCTAGTGCGCCTTTTCCATCTATTGGATTTCCTAATCCATCAACTACTCTTCCTAATAATTCTTTTCCTACAGGAGTATCAACAATTGCTCCTGTTCTTTTTACTGTATCACCTTCTTTTACAGCTCTATCATCTCCAAAAATTACAACACCAACATTATCGCTTTCTAAGTTTAAAGCCATACCTTTTGAACCATCAGAAAATTCAACCATCTCACCTGCCTGAACGTTGTCTAAACCATATATTCTTGCTATACCATCACCAACAGATAAAACTTGTCCAACTTCAGTTACTTCTGCTTTATCTCCAAATTTTTTAATCTGTTCTTTTAATATTTTTGTTACTTCTGAAGGATTTATTTCCATTTATGCCTCTATCATTTTATTTTCAATTTGTTGTAATTTATTTTTAATAGATGTGTCAATCATAACACTTTCTACTTGCATTATTAATCCACCTATTAAATCTGGATCATAATTATAATTTAATTTTACATCTGATCCAAAATTTTGTGATAACTCATTTTTTATTTTATTTATTTCATTTTCGTTTAATTCTTTAGCAACAGTTAATTTCGCAGAAATTTCTCCACGTTTTTTTGAACAAATTATTACAAAATCTTTTAGAATTTTTTCGACATAAAAAAATCTCCTTTTCATAACTAAAAAATTTAAAAATTTTTTTAATAAATTATTTAAATAAAATTTTTCAAAAATTATATTTATAACATTTAACTGATCCTCTTGTTTATTTGTTGGATCTTTTATTAGTGAATTAAAATCTTCACTTTGAGAAATAAGATTGATAATTGAAACTACATGTTCTTCAACATCACTTAATTTTTTTTCTTCTGACGCAAGTTCATAAAGAGCTTGGGAATAGCTTTTTGCAGAGGAGTCTGAAAATCTATTTTTATCGCTCAATGTATATCCTTATTAGTTATGAAGTTTTATAAAAGTTGAATTTAATTAGCATATGAAATTAATCTCTTCAAGCGACACATTCACCAAAAAGCTTAATTTAAGGGCCCTAATTAAAGCTTATTGGGTCAACATCAACTGCTAGTTTTATTTCTTTTTGATTTTTAAAATTGTTTAAAAGTTCAGAGAGAGTTTTTTGTATTTTTTGAGTTTTTTTTGATCTTATCAAAATCCTATATCTAAAATTTTTATTTATTTTATTTATTGGAGCAACTACTGGTCCTAAAACTTTTGCATTTAAATTCTTATTTAATTTTTCTTTCAGTTTATAACCAAATAATTCAATTTTTTTTTCACTTTTTCCACTTAATATAATAGATATAAATCTTTCAAATGGGGGTAGATCATTTCTTTTTCTAATAACTAATTCTTTTTCTAAAAATACATCAGGATTTATATTTGTAATTTGTGAAATTGTATCTGATTTTGAATTATAAGTTTGAAAGTATACTGTCGCTGGTTTTCCTGTTCTTCCAGCTCTTCCTGAAAGCTGGTGATATAATTGTAAATTTTTTTCTGCAGCTCTTAGATCATGTCCTTGCAAAGTTAAATCTATATCTACAACAACTATACAATTTAAGTTTGGAAAATGAAATCCTTTAGAAATAAGCTGTGTACCAATTAAAATTTGAATTTTATTATTTTTTATTTTTTCTAATACTTCTGAGGAAGATTTTTTATTCATTGTGTCACTTGAAAAAATAGTAATTTTTTTATCTGGAAAAATTTTTTTTACTTCGTCGTAGACTCTTTCAACGCCAGGTCCACTGAATACATATTCACAATTTTTATTATCATTACATTTTCTGGTTAATTTTGTCTTGTACCCGCAATAATGACAAATTAAATTTTCTTTTTTTTTGTGGTAGACCAGATTTATAGAACAGTTAGGACATGAATGTACCTTTAAACATTTTTTACAAAGAACATAAGGAGCAAACCCTCTTCTATTAACAAAAAAAAGTACTTGATCGTTTTTATTTAAATGATCTTTTACTTTTTCAATTGTTTTATCAGATATCCATGAATTATTTTTCAAATTATTTTCATTTAAATTAATGATTTCATGATTTGGTAGATTAGCATCCAAAAATCTTTTATATAATCTTGAGTGTAGATATTTTCCTTTTTTTATATTATCGAAAGTTTCTATAGAAGGTACAGCTGTAACTAAATTAATTGGTATATTTTTAAAAGATGCTCTAGAAATAGCCATATCTCTAGCATTGTAAATTATACCCTCATCTTGTTTATAAGATTGGTCATGTTCCTCATCTACAATAATAATTCCAAGATTAGAAAAAGGTAGGAATAATGAAGATCTTGCCCCAATTAATACTTTAATTTTTCCTGTAGCAGTACCATTCCAAATGATCTTTTTATTTTTTTTTGTTACTGATGAATGCCAAATGGCTGCATCAAAACCAAAAAATTCTTTAAATTTTTTTTGAAATTCTCCAGTTAATCCTATTTCAGGTAATAAAATTAACCCCTGAAAACCTTCGTTTATTTTTTTTTTTAAACTATTAAAATATACAATTGTTTTTCCTGATCCGGTTGTTCCTTGAATTACATGTACTCTAAATTTATTATCATTCTTTGTTATATCATTTACTGATGTTAATTGTTCTTTTGAAAGCTTTATTTCAATAGGTTTTTTATATGTATTATATTTTTGTATTTCTTCGTAATTTTGTGTTTCAATAGCCTCATTGCTCAATAAGTGTAATTTTAACGACATTCCTATTGGAACTATATTGTATTCCGAAAACCATTTTAGAAAATTAATTGTTTCTAAATTAAGAGGTGGAATTTCTAATTTTCTAATTATATTTTTTATTAAATATTTTTTGGTTTTATCCTTTTCAAATTGATCCCAAACAATTCCAATTTTTTTACTTTTTCCAAATGGTACTTCAACATAATCTCCTAATTTTAGATTTTCTTTAGAAGAATTGTAAGTAAATGGATGGTCAAATATATTTGGTAATAAAATTGGAATTTTCATATTTTCATATGAAAATATACTACGAATGAATTTGTCTTTTTTCTACTGATAAAGCTGCTTCTTTCACAGCTTCAGAAAAAGTAGGATGAGCATGACAAGTTCTAGCAATATCTTCGGAGCTAGCGCCAAATTCCATTGCTATAGCCATTTCTGCAATCAATTCTCCTGCATGAGGTCCTATCAAATGAACACCTAAAACTTTATCTGTGGTTGCATCAGCTAAAATTTTTACAAAACCATCTGGTTCATCAATTGCTTTTGCTCTTGAATTAGCCATAAAAGGAAATTTTCCAATTTTATATTTTTGATTTTTTTCTTTAAGCTGTTCTTCAGTTTTGCCAACTGAAGCTACTTCTGGTGTTGTATAAATAACACCAGGTATAACCTCATAATTAACATGACCAGATTGACCTGAGATTAATTCTGCAACAGCTATTCCTTCTTCTTCAGCTTTGTGGGCCAACATTGGACCTTCAATAACATCACCAATAGCATAAATATTTTTTATATTTGTTTGATAATTTTTGCTGACTTTAATTCTTTTTTTTTCATCTAATTCTATTCCTATTTTTTCTAAATTCAGATTTTTTGTAAAAGGCTTTCTACCCACAGAAATCAAAACCACATCACTTTCAAATTTTATTTTTTTTCCTTTTTTATCTGAAGTTTCAATTATAACCCCATTTTTTGATTTTGATATTTTTTCAACTTTGGTTTCTAGATGAAAATTTAAACCTTGCTTCTTCAAAATTTTCATAAATTCATTTGAAATTTCTTTATCCATACCTGGCGTAATATGATCTAAAAATTCAACAACATGCACTTCTGAGCCTAATCGTGACCAAACAGAACCCATTTCTAAACCAATATAACCACCGCCTACAATTAACATTTTTTTTGGTACAGATTTTAATGACAATGCCCCAGTAGAAGATATTATTTTTTCTTCATCAAATTCTACTCCTGGGAGAGGCATAGGTTCTGAGCCAGTGCTTATAATTATATTATCCGATTGAATATTTTTTTCTTTATTTTCTTTATCTATAATTGTTATTTCGGTTGGTGATTTTAATTTACCAATCCCTTTAAAATAAGTTACTTTGTTTTTTTTGAATAAAAATTCTACGCCTTTTGTCAAAGTCATTACCGCTTTATCCTTATTTTCCATGATTTTTTGAAGATTTAGCTTAACTTCACCTACTTCGATTCCAATTTTTGAAAAATTTTTTGCTTTATGAAAATTTTCTGAAAGATTTAGCAAATTTTTTGAAGGTATACATCCAATATTTAAACAAGTCCCCCCTAGAGTTCCTCTGGATTCAATACATGCAGTTTTAATACCTAATTGAGCCAACCTTATTGCACAAACATAACCTCCTGGACCACCTCCAATTATTGTTGCTTGAAATTTATCTGCCATTTTAAAGGTCTAAAAATAACTTTCTTGGATCCTCAAGATTTTCTTTTATTAACTTTAAAAAAGAAACTGAGTCTTTTCCATCAATTATTCTATGATCATACGATAAGGCCAAATACATAACTGGTCTAATTTCAATTTCTCCATCTATGGCAATTGGTCTTTCAACAATATTATGCATTCCAAGAACTCCTGATTGTGGTGGATTAAGAATTGGAGTTGAAAGCATAGAGCCATATACACCACCATTACTTATCGTAAATGTTCCACCTTGTAAGTCATCAATAGTTAATTTTCCATCTCTAGCTTTTTCAGAAATTATTTTTATATTTTTCTCTATTTCTGCAAATGATAGCTCATCTGCATTTCTAATTACGGGAACTACCAAACCTTTTTCAGTTCCAACAGCAAAACTTATATTGTAATAATTTTTATATATAATTTCTTCACTTTCTATTTCGGCATTTATTGCTGGAAATGATTTTAATCCAAGTACACAAGCTTTAACAAAAAAAGACATAAAACCAAGTTTTATTCCGAATCTTTTTTTAAAATCTTCTTGGTTATTTTTTCTCATCTCAATTATATTTGTCATATCAACTTCATTAAATGTGGTTAACATGGCGGCGTTTTCTTGAGCTTCTTTTAATCTTTTTGCTATAGTTTGTCTTAATCTGCTCATTTTAATTCTCTCTTCTTCACCATATTTTAATTTTCTTTCTGATGGTTGTGGAGCTGATCCCATTAAACTGATTAAATCACCTTTTAAAATTTGACCTGATCTACCTGATCCTTTGATTGATTGAATATCAATTTTGTTTTCTTCTACAATTTTTCTTACAGCTGGAGATAATACTTTTTCACTACTTGTTTTTTCTTTACCAGCAAGCTCTTTTTTTAAAACTAATGGTTCTTCTTCAGTTAAAACTAATGGTTCTTCCTTTTTTACATTTTCAAAAATTTTTGGATCTTGTTTTTTTTCTTTTTGAAAATTAATTACATTGTCAGATTTTTTCTTTTCAGGCTTTTTAATATTTTTATTTTCTTCTTGTTTTTGATCTACAGGTCCTTCAGATATTTCTCCTAGAACAGCACCAACTTCTACACTCTCTCCATCTTTAAAGTTAATTGTTGTTAATGTTCCATTAATAGGAGATGGAACTTCCAAATTAACCTTATCTGTCTCTAATTCTACAATCGGTTCGTCAGCATTTATATTGTCACCTTTATTTTTGAGCCATTTAGAAACAGTTGCTTCAGTAATACTCTCTCCTAGAACGGGTACTAAAATTTTTTCTGTCATTTTTTATTTAAAAACTACATCAATTATTTCTTTTTGTTGAGCTAAATGTCTTTTTGCATAACCTGTAGCTGGTGTTGCATCAGGATTTCTCCCAATATAAGAAATTTTTCTATTTTTAGCTTTTATATAATCTAATGTCCATTGTATATAATCTCTCACCAATAGCCATGCTCCCATATTTTTTGGCTCTTCCTGGCACCAATAAAATTTAGCATTTTGTGCAAAAGGTTTAATTTCTTTTACTAAGCTTTTTGCTGGAAAAGGATAAAGTTGCTCAATTCTAAATAAAATAACATCATCTTTTTTTAATTTTTCTCTAGCTAATAAAAGGTCAAAATATATTTTTCCTGAGCATAATATTACTTTTTTTATTTCATTATTTTTTTTTAACTTAATAAATCCCTTGGTTTTTGGATCCATCGAATGATCCCATAAAACTCTATGAAAAGAATTTTTTTTACTAAAATCATCAATTTGCGAAACACAATATTTATTTCTTAGTAAAGATTTTGGCGTCATAATAACTAAAGGTTTTCTAAAATCTCTGTGCATTTGTCTTCTTAAAGCATGAAAATAATTTGCAGGAGTAGTACAATTCATCACTTGCATATTGTCATTTGAGCAGAGCTGTAAAAATCTTTCTAATCTTGCAGATGAGTGTTCCGGTCCTTGACCTTCAAAACCATGTGGTAACAATAGTACTAAACCAGACGCTCTCAACCATTTTCTTTCTCCTGAAGAAATAAATTGGTCAATTATCACTTGTGCTCCATTTGCAAAATCACCAAATTGAGCTTCCCAAATAGTTAACGTATTTGGTTCAACTAAGCTATAACCATACTCAAAACCTAAAACTGCTAATTCAGATAAAAAGCTATCAACTATTTCAAAATTTTTTTGTCTTTTTGAAATATTATTTAATGGAATATATCTTGAATTATCAATTTGATTTCTTAATACTGAATGTCTCTGACTAAAAGTTCCTCTCCCAGAATCTTGTCCTACGAGTCTTACTGGATATCCTTCCTCTAATAATGAACCAAATGCAAGAGCTTCAGCAGTAGACCAATCAATTCCATTGCCTTTATGCATAGAATTTTTTCTAGCTTCAAAAATTTTTACTATAGTCTTGTGGATATTAAGTTCAGATGAAAGTGAGTGTATTTTATCTGAAATTTCCAAAAGTTTTGTGCTTGAATATCCTGTATCTCCTCTTTTATCTTGTCCTCTTCTTGGCTTATATCTTGACCATGTTCCTTCAAACCATTCAATTTTGGGATTATAATTTTTTGCATTTTTGTATTGATCATCAAGAAGATCTTTAAAATTTTTAATTTGATTATTTAAATCT
>CACKXS010000007.1 GCA_902604305.1 uncultured Pelagibacteraceae bacterium | reverse complement strand
AATTTTAAATCTTTTTTTTTCAAATCAAATTTGCATAATTCAAAATTTAAAAAAGTTCTATCTTGTAAAAGCTCAGCAACTGGACATATTCCTTTTTTATATTTTGCATTTGATGAATAGGTTGTCCAAGGATGTCCTTTTTTTCCATATGCTATTTTTTTTTGATACATGGGAAGTAAATGTAAATTTGTGTAACCTTCTACAAAACCATCAATTTTATTTTTTTTAAGTTCATTTATTAGTTGTTTCCTATTAAACTTTATTTTGTTTAAATCTAATACCATAGGATAAGTGTAAAAGCTGTGAGTACAATTTTCTTTTATTTTCGGTATTTGCAATCCATCTAGATTAGATAGTTTTGTTGAAATATATTTAGCAATATTTTGTTTATCTTTAACAATCTTTTTTAATTTTTTATATTGTTCGATTCCTATAGCCGCTTCAATCTCTCCCATTCTAAAATTAAATCCTACCATGTTATTTATTTTTTTTAAATTTTGTTTCTTAACAATTGATTCTGCATGATTTCTTAAAAGCTTAACTCTGTTAGCTAATACAGAGTTATTGGTTACAATAATACCTCCTTCACCTGTTTGGATATGCTTATGACAATTTAAACTGTACCCACCTATATCTGACTCTGTCCCTACTATTTTTTTATTATTTAATGCATAGGGTGCTTGTGCAGAGTCACTAATAATTTTAATATTTTTCCCTTTAACAATTTTTTTTATTTCTTTTATATTTGATGTATGGCCAAATATATCTACAGTAATTATGGCTTTTGTTTTTTTATTGATCAATTTTTTTATTTTTTTTGGATCTATACAAAATGTCTCTGTTTCTATATCGGCAAATATTGGTATCGCATTCCAATGCAAAATTGCAGTTGCTGTAGCAGACATTGTCCAAGGACTTACAATTATTTCATCTCCAGGATCTATGTCTAGTGCTCCAACAGCAGCAATTAAACCAGACGTCCAAGAGTTAAGAACAATTGCGTGCTTAACTTTATAAAATTTTTGTAATTTTTTCTCAAATAACTGATTATATTTACCGCCACTGAAACCTTTTGGATAAGAAGCAAAAAATTCTGATAATATGCCTGATTTTAATACTTTAAGCCCCGCTCTAATTTCCTCTTTTCCTATTGAATTATATTTTCTGAACATTTTATTTTTTATTAATTTTATATAGTTTTTCTGCTATCTTCCAATCTTCAAGATCATCTATATCTTGAACTCTAAGTTTAGGAACAAGATGAAAAGTTGATTCCTTTCCAAATATTGGCGTCTTTGATTGCCAGGACTCATAACTTCCCCAATAAAATTGGCCTGCATCATGATATGCAGATTTTAAATCTTGTGATCTTCTATTGAAATTTTTTGAGTTAAACATTCTTACTTTTTTTAATTTATCTAAATAAAAAGCTCTTTGTATAGGGTAGCTAAATTTTGATGCTGAAAAAACATATTTCCATTTATTAGATTTAATTATTTTGTACGATTTTTTTAAATCTGAAACATTTAATAATGGAGCAGTTGGATATAAACAGCAAATAAATTTAGGTTTTGAAATATTCTTATTTAACCAGCTTGCAGCATGAGAAACAACTTCTCTTGTTCCAACATAGTCCCCTGATAATGATTTTGGTCTTTGGAATAATATTTCTGCACCATATTTTTTGGAAACAATCATTGTTTTATTGCAATCTGTGGAAACAATAACTCGATCAAATATCTTTGAGTTAATTGCTGCTTTTATAGAATATGATATTATTGGCCTTCCTAAAAATAATTTTATATTTTTTTTTTTTATTCTTTTACTCCCTCCTCTTGCTGGAATAACTGCTATAATCATAATAAATTATTTTTTTATCAATTTTTTAGCTAATTTGTTAAGTCTTTTGTCTTCTTGATAAATTTGACTTAAAACTTTTGATGCTTGATCTGGAGCAAATTTAAAGGCAATTCTTAAAATATCCATCCAGTTTTTATTATTTTTTTTTCTTACTTTCTCAATATCGTTAATGATTTTAATTTTATTAAATTGCGTTTTACGTTTCATAGTTTAAGAATAAATACTAAGCTTAAATATCTAGTTTATTTTTTAATCTTTTTAAAGTATAAATAATTCAGTTTTTACTTGATTAAATTATAATTTTTAAAATAATTGTTTACTAGCTTAGCACAGATATGAATTTCATTAAATACTGTAAAAATTGTGTAATACCAGAAACTAGACCTAATACAGAAATTGGATCTGATGGATTTTGTAGTGCATGTAAATATTTTTGGAATAGAGAAAATACTGATTGGAAGTTAAGAAAGAAGGAATTACTAAAGATAGTAGACAAATATAAAAACAAAAGTAATAATTATTATGATTGTATAGTGCCTTCGAGTGGCGGAAAAGATAGCACCTACCAGGTATTAAAGATTAAAGAATTGGGATTAAATCCTTTAGTTTTGACGATTACCACAGATATGTTAACGCCTATTGGAAGAAAAAATATAGAAAATTTAAAAAATAAAGGAGTTGATTATATTGAGTATACTATAAACCCTATAGTAAGAAGAAAAATAAATAAATTTACTTTGGAAACTGTAGGTGATTTAACCTGGTCGGAAGAAGTAGCTGTTTCATGTTCTGTCGTAAGATTGGCTATGAAAATGGACATAAAACTAATTATATGGGGAGAAAATTCAGAAAATGAAAACGGTGGTCCTGAGAAAAACTCTGATTTTTTTAATGAAATAATTCAAAGACATGATGGTGATTGGTTTGAAGAATTTGGTGGCACCAATGGTTTAAGAAGTTCAGACTTATTATCTCTTTGGTCTAATGAAGGAATAACTGAACTTGATCTATTACCTTATACATTCCCCTCAAGAGAAGAATTTAAAAAAAAAGAAATATTAGGAATATTTTTAGGTCACTATATACCTTGGGATGGTCATCTTAATGCAGAATTTTCAAAAAAAAATGGTTTGACTACTTATGGTAAGTGGGTTGAGGGAAGTATTGTAGATTATGAAAATCTTGATAACTACCAAATGAGAATCCATGATTACTTCAAATTTTTAAAATATGGATATGACAGAGTTTCTGACTGGGCTTCATTAGCGATTAGAAGAAAAAGAATGTCAAGATTAAAAGCGATAGAGCTTTCTAGAGAATATGGAGGAAAATATCCTTCTGAGTATCTTGGATTACCTTTAAAAGAAGTTCTTAATTATATTGGAATGAATGAGATTGAATTTAAAAAAATTTGTGAAAAATTTACAAACAAAAAAATATTTAAAAAAAATAGTGATGGAAGTTTACTATATGATAATAAAGGAAATTTGATAAAAAATAATTACGACAATGTCGAAAATTAAAAACGTACTTATTATAGAGTCGGAAATAGGGAACACAGGATCGGTATCAAGAGCTATAAAAAATTTAGGTTATAATCCAATAATTTCAAATAAAAAAGAAGATATATTATCTTCAAGTCATATAATTCTTCCTGGTGTTGGATCTTTTGATAAAGGAATTTCTAAATTAGAAAAATATGATTTAAAGTACAATTTGATAAGAGCTGTAAATGAGAAAGGAATTCTTTTATTAGGAATCTGTTTAGGAATGCAGTTACTTGCAACAACTGGCTTTGAAAATAAAAAAACACAAGGTTTAGATATGATACCAGGAACAATTGAAAAACTTAATGTTAATTCAGAATTAAGACTTCCTCATATAGGCTGGAATCAGGTAAAATTTAATAATACAAATAAATTACTTATAGATATACCAAATGATAAAGATTTCTATTTTGTTCACAGTTATTTTTTCAAACCCAAATTTAAAAAATGCGAGTTAGGATTTACAAATTATGGTATGAACTTTACATCAATTATAAATAAAGATAATATATTTGGTGTTCAGTTTCATCCAGAAAAAAGTCTTAAATTTGGTATTAAATTAATAGAAAATTTTTTAAAAATTTAGTTTTGTGCTAAAAAAAAGAATTATACCTACTCTTCTGTTTAATAATTTAAAATTAGTCAAAGGAATTAATTTTAAAAGTTGGCGTACTGCTGGCAGTATAATGCAAGCAGTAAGAATTTATAATATTAGAGAAGTAGATGAATTAATTTTGCTTGATATTGCAGCAACGAACTCAAAAAAAAAAGTTGATTTAGAATTGGTTAATGAAATCGCAAATGAATGTTTTATGCCATTAACTTTTGGTGGAGGAATAAATTCAATTAAAGATATATCTGATTTACTAAAAGCAGGTGCCGATAAAGTTTGTATAAATACAGCTGCTTGTGAAAATTATAACTTTATTTTTGAAGCATGTAAAACTTTTGGAAATCAAGCTATTGTAGCATCGGTTGATTATAAAAGTGGTAAAAATGAAAATATAATTTTTTCAAAATCTGGAACAAATAAAACAAATTTAAAATTTAATTCTCATCTTTTAGAATTACAAAAAATAGGGGTGGGAGAAATAATTTTAACATCTATAGATAAAGATGGTACAATGGATGGCTATGATATAAATACACTTAAATTAGCTACATCATTGCTTAAAATTCCAATAATTGCCTCTGGTGGAGCGGGAAGTTTTGAAAATATGTTAAAGACAATTGAAGAAGCAAATGTCTCTGCTATAGCAGCAGCGAGCATATATCATTTTACAAAAAATACACCTTTGGATGTTAAAAAGTATTTAAATAAAAAAAATATACCAGTGAGACTTTAAAAATGAAAAATAAAAATAAATTTAATTTATCTTTCAAAAAACCTTTTATAATTGCAGAAGTTTCTGGCAATCATGGGGGATCTCTTAAAAAGATGCTCAAAATTGTCGATGAAATTTCTAAAACTGGTGCAGATGCAATAAAACTTCAAACATTTAAACCTGACACAATCACTTTAGACTCTTACTCTAAAGAATTTTTAATTTCGGATAAAAAAAGTAAGTGGAATAAAATTAGGCTTTTTGATTTATATAAAAAATCTCAAACTCCTTGGGAATGGCATCAAAAAATATTTAAAAAAGCCAATAAATTAGGACTATGTGCTTTCAGTGCCCCATTTGATTTTTCTGCAGTTGATTTTTTAGAGAAATTAAGAACTCCAATGTACAAAATTGCTTCATTTGAGAATAATCATATACCTTTAATTAGTTATGCAGCTTCGAAAAAAAAACCAATGATCATATCCACAGGTATGGCAACTTTACCGGAAATCTCAGAAATTGTTAAAACAGTATATAAAAATGGTTGTAAAAACTTAACTTTACTAAAGTGCACTAGTACGTACCCCGCTAATATCAATGAAAGCAATATACTTACAATTCCGGAAATGAAAAAAAAATTTAAATGTAACGTGGGACTTTCAGATCATACCCCAGGGATTGGAGCTTCAGTAGCTGCAGTAGCACAAGGCGCAACGGTTATAGAAAAACACTTTACAACAAACAAAAATGATGGATCAGTTGACAGTTTTTTTTCTTTAGAACCAAGTGAATTTAAGAACCTTGTAGTAGAATGTAGAGCGGCGTTTAAGAGTCTAGGGAGAATTTTTTTTGGACCTACAAGAGGAGAAAAAAAATCATTACACTTTAGGAGGTCTATATATATTTCTAAAGATGTTAAAAAAAATGAAAAATTATCAGAGAATAATATAAAAATTGTTAGACCATCAAAAGGATTAAGTCCGAAACTTTACTCAAAGGTCATTAATAAAAAATTTAAAAAAAATTTAAAAAAAAATACACCACTAAAATTAACTCTTATAAGATAAAATTTTTAATTAATGAAAGTACTAATCACTGGTTCTAATGGTTTCCTCGGAAAAGAAGTAAATAAATTAATTGATAAAAAAAAATTTAAAATATTTAAAATTTCAAGAAAAAAGTTAAAAAATTATTATGTTTGTGATTTAGAAAATGAAAATAAAGTAAAAAATTTATTAATTCAAATTAATCCAGATGTTATAATAAATCTTGCTGCAAATGTTGATTTTAAAAAAAAAATTCATTATTTAAAAATTAATTATATATTGCCTAAGTTACTCTCTGATTATTGTAAAAAGTTTAATAAGTATTTAATACATTCATCAACTATTGCAATTCATGGATTAAAAGAAAAATATTCAATAAACTCCAAAATTTCACCAGATACAGCCTATGGTATTTCCAAGTTAAAAGGTGATAGAGCTATAATTAAATCAAAATGTAAATATACTATTATTAGATTTCCGGGAATATATGGTAGCAATGGCCCAAATCACATGTTTATAAATACTTTGATGGATAAAAATAATTCCTTAAATCTTAGAACAAATAATGATGGTAATCATTTAAGAAATTATGTTTTTGTCAAAGATGCTGCAAATATTATTTTAAATTGTTTAAAAAAAAAAAGTAAAAAGATCATTTATGCTGGTGGAAAGAAGTTATCAATAAAAAAAATGTTAATTTTAATAAAAAAAAATAAATTAATTAAGAATATAAAATTTGGAAAGAAAAAATATAATGATCAAATAGTAATTAGTAATTTCAAATTTCAGTATACAACTTTTGGAAAAAGTATAGGATTAATTAAAAATCAACAAAAATGAAAATATGTATACTCTCAGACATCCATGGAAATTACGAAGCACTTAAAAAATGTGTAAATGAAGCAAAAAAATTAAATATAAATAGGTTTTTTTGTTTAGGGGATTATGTGGGATATTATTATGAACCTGACAAATGTATAGATTTACTTAAAAAAATAAATGCAGTTTGCATTAAAGGTAATCATGAAGATATGCTTTTAAATATTTTAAAAGATAATCAAAAGATCAATTACTACAAATTAAAATATGGAAATGGTATAAAAATAGCATACAAAAAACTTAAACAGAGACATATTAATTTTATAAGAAAATTGCCAAAAACAAAAAAAATAATTTTAAAAGGAAAGAAATTTTTGCTTTGTCATGGCTCTCCCTGGAACACTAATGAATATATATATCCAAACAAGTTTAAATTATTTAAAAATAAACTAAATACATATAAGTATGACTATATTTTTCTTGGTCATACTCATATACAAATGAAAAAGAAAATTAATAATAAGATTATTTTAAATCCTGGGTCTGTCGGACAGCCAAGAGATGGTGGTCTTTCTGCAAAATGGTTAGTATTAGACTTTGATAAAAAAAAATATGATTTTAAAAAAACTAGCTTTGATTATAAAAAAATTATTAAACAAGTATATTTTTACGATAAAACAAAAAAAAATTTAATAAAATATTTTCAAAAATGAAATTTTTAATAACTGGTGCAAATGGAGATATAGCAATATCAATATGTAGAATTATAAAAAAAGAATTTAAGAACTCTGTTATTGAAGGAACTGATATTGTTATAGAGGGCCCTGGAGAATTTTATTTTAAAAAAATATATAAAGTGCCACCACCTCATAAAAAAAATTATTTAAATCAACTTCTTAAATTATCCACAAAACATAAAGTAATAATTCCCACTACTGAAGAGGAAATTATTTTTTTTTCAAAAAATCTTCAAAGTTTCAAAGGTAAATTTACTATTATAAATTCTAGAAATATAATTAATACATTTTCATCAAAATTTACAACTTATGAATTTCTAAAAAAAAATAAATTTGGTGTACCATCTTTCTGCTATAAACTTAGTGATATAAAAAAATTCAATCGAACTTTTTTTTTAAAAAAAAATTTTGGCCATGGAAATAAGAGTTATAAAATAATTAACACATATAAAAAATTCAAAGAACTAAATACTTATGATAAAAAAAAATGGATAGCTCAAGAATATTTAGGTAAAAATTATAGTGAATACACATCTGCTGTTGTAAAGTTTAAAAATTATGAAAATGTAATTATATTAAGGAGAAAACTTGATAAAGGTTACACTTATTTTGCTGAAGTAATAGAAAATAAGTATTTAAAAAAAATTTTAATAAATTTAGCAAGAATAATAAATTTAAACGGATCAATTAATGTTCAGCTTAAAATGAATAAGCATAGATATGTAATATTTGAAATAAACCCAAGACTTTCTTCGACAGTTATGATGCGAAATAAAATGGGATTTAAAGATTTAGTTTGGTGGATCAACTATGTGGCATATGGAGAAAAACCAAAATTAATACCAAAAATTAAAAAAATCAAAATGATTAAGTTTGTTGACGAAAAATTTATCTAAATATTATTTAAATTATCTATAAAAAAAATTTTTTTCAGTGCATAAATCAAGCCAATTGAGCTATTAGTACTGGTTAGCTACATGCGTTACCGCACTTCCACACCCAGCCTATCAACGTGGTGGTCTACCACGGCTCTATAGGAAGAACTAGTTTTGAGGTGAGTTTCCCGCTTAGATGCTTTCAGCAGTTATCTCGTCCGTACTTAGCTACCCGGCACTGCAGCTGGCGCTACAACCGGTCCACCAGTGGTACGTCCATCCCGGTCCTCTCGTACTAGGGACAGCTCCTCTCAATTCTTCTACACGCATAGCAGATAGGGACCGAACTGTCTCACGACGTTCTGAACCCAGCTCACGTACCACTTTAATTGGCGAACAGCCAAACCCTTGGGACCTGCTCCAGCCCCAGGATGTGATGAGCCGACATCGAGGTGCCAAACACTGCCGTCGATATGAGCTCTTGGGCAGTATCAGCCTGTTATCCCCGGCGTACCTTTTATCCGTTGAGCGATGGCCCTTCCACTCAGAACCACCGGATCACTATGACCGTCTTTCGACTCTGCTTGACTTGTCAGTCTCACAGTCAGGCAAGCTTATGCCATTGCACTCTACGAACGATTTCTGACCGTTCTGAGCTTACCTTCGCACGCCTCCGTTACTATTTGGGAGGCGACCGCCCCAGTCAAACTACCCACCATACAATGTCTTGATACCGGATAACGGTAATCAGTTAGATGCCAAGAAAAACAAAAGAGGTATTTCACTGTTGACTCCACAAAAGCTGACGCCCTTGCTTCAATGTCTCCCTCCTATGCTAAATATGTTTTTCCTAACACCAATGTAAAGTTGCAGTAAAGGTGCACGGGGTCTTTCCGTCTAACTACGCGAACTCCGCATCTTCACGGAGAATTCAATTTCACTGAGTTGATGTTGGAGACAGCGGAGAAATCGTTACGCCATTCATGCAGGTCGGAACTTACCCGACAAGGAATTTCGCTACCTTAGGACCGTTATAGTTACGGCCGCCGTTTACTGGGGCTTCAGAAATGAGCTTGCACCCATCGCATTAACCTTCCAGCACCGGGCAGGCGTCAGACCCTATACATCCACTTACGTGTTAGCAGAGCCCTGTGTTTTTGATAAACAGTCGCTTCTCCCTGGCTTGTGCCACCTCTTAATGGTTGCCCAATAAAAGGTCTTCTTTATTCCGAAGTTACAGAAGCATTTTGCCGAGTTCCTTCAACATCATTCTCTCAAGCGCCTAAATATACTCTATTAATCCACCTGTGTCGGTTTAGGGTACGGTCTAATGATGGAGCTATTTCCTGGGACTTTTTCGCAGCAAGTTCAATCCATTAAGAACTCACAACTTACAAAATCCGTCACTTCCATCTGGTTAAGGAATATTAACCTTATTTCCATCGACTACGGCTTTCGCCCTCGCCTTAGGTGCCGACTAACTCTGCGCGGATTAACCTTGCGCAGAAACCCTTGGATTTTCGGCGACGAAGTTTTTCACTTCGTTTATCGTTACTCATGTCAGCATTCGCACTTCTGATACCTCCAGGATCCTTCGCAGGTATCCCTTCGCAGGCTTACAGAACGTTCCGCTACCGCTTACAAAGCTCGAAAGCTTTGTAAACCCACAGATTCGGTATGTGATTTTAGCCCCGTTACATCTTCGGCGCAGAAACTCTATTAGACCGGTGAGCTGTTACGCTATCTTTAAAGGATGGCTGCTTCTAAGCCAACCTCCCGGCTGTTAAGGAATTTCCACATCCTTTCACACTTAATCACAATTTTGGGACCTTATCTGGTGGTCTGGGCTCTTTCCCTCTCGACCATGGACCTTAGCACCCACAGTCTGTCTGATGAAGAACTACATTTAGCATTCGGAGTTTTATTAGGTTTGGTAAGAATCTCTTCCCCCTAGCCCATTTAGTGCTCTACCTCTAAATGTATATTTATTCATCGCACTACCTAAATAGTTTTCGCGGAAAACCAGCTATCTACGAATTTGGTTGGCCTTTCACCCCTTACCACAAGTCATCCAAAGACTTTTCAACGTCAACTGGTTCGGTCCTCCGGCAAGTGTTACCTTGCGTTCAACCTGCTCATGGTAAGCTCATTCGTTTTCGGGTCTAATTCATTAAACTAATCGCCCTATTAAGACTTGCTTTCGCTGCGCCTACACCTAGATGGCTTAAGCTTGCTTAATAAATTAAGTCACTGACCCATTATACAAAAGGTACGCCGTCACTCTAAAAAGAGCTTCGACTGATTGTAGGCATGCGGTTTCAGGTTCTATTTCACTCCCCTAATAGGGGTTCTTTTCACCTTTCCCTCACGGTACTAGTTCACTATCGGTCACTGAAGAGTATTTAGGCTTAGAGGGTGGTCCCCCTATATTCGAGCAGGATTTCACGTGTCCCGCTTTACTCAAGAAATTTGTCAAACATTACTTATACGGGACTATCACCCTCTATGGTTAGCTTTTCCAAACTATTCAAATTTTTTTAACAAATCTACAGGCCTATTCCGCTTTCGCTCGCCACTACTAACAGAATCTCAATTGATTTCTTTTCCTCTGGTTACTTAGATGTTTCAGTTCTCCAGGTTGTCTCTTTAAACCTATGAATTCAGTTTAAAGTACCACATAAAGTGGTGGGTTTCCCCATTCGGAAATTTACGGATCAAAACTTGCATACAGCTCCCCGTAACTTATCGCAGTATACCACGTCCTTCGTCAGCTTTCAGTGCCAAGGCATCCGCCACACGCCCTTAAACGCTTGATTTATGCACAGAAAAAAATTCTGCGTTGAATCAAATTTTGTTGGAATGTTCATCTATTCGAACATTCATTGATTGTTCATCTATTCGAACAATCGGATATAGATATTGATAATATAAAAAATTATTTACAAATAAAATAGCTAGGTGTTTCTTGGTGGAGGATAGCGGGATCGAACCGCTGACCTCCTGAATGCAAATCAGGCGCTCTCCCAGCTGAGCTAATCCCCCATTAATTTGGTGGGCCGAGAAAGACTCGAACTTTCGACCCCACCCTTATCAAGGGTGTGCTCTAACCAACTGAGCTACCGGCCCCTATGCAGAAAAGAGAAACACTAATTAAGAAGAGAAATGAGGACGGTCAACATTATCCTGTAAAATATTTAGATTAAGAAATAATCCTTAATCATCCTTAGAAAGGAGGTAATCCAGCCGCAGGTTCCCCTACGGCTACCTTGTTACGACTTCACCCCAGTCGCTGACTATACCGTGGTCAAAGGTTTTAAGCTTTGCCTTAAGGTAGAACCAACTCCCATGGTGTGACGGGCGGTGTGTACAAGACCCGGGAACGTATTCACCGCGGCGCGCTGATCCGCGATTACTAGTAATTCCAGCTTCATGTACTCGAGTTGCAGAGTACAATCCGAACTGAGGCATTTTTTTAGGATTTGCTTAACGTCGCCGTCTTGCTTCCTATTGTAAATGCCATTGTAGCACGTGTGTAGCCCAACACGTAAGGGCCATGAGGACTTGACGTCATCCCCACCTTCCTCCAGCTTATCACTGGCAGTTCTTTCAGAGTGCCCAACTAAATGGTGGCAACTAAAAGTAAGGGTTGCGCTCGTTGCGGGACTTAACCCAACATCTCACGACACGAGCTGACGACAGCCATGCAGCACCTGTGTTTCGTCCGGCCGAACCGAAAACTCTAATCTCTTAGAGTCGCGACGAACATGTCAAGTGTTGGTAAGGTTCTGCGCGTATCTTCGAATTAAACCACATGCTCCACTACTTGTGCGGGTCCCCGTCAATTCATTTGAGTTTTAACCTTGCGGTCGTACTCCCCAGGCGGTGTGTTTATTGCTTTCGCTGCGATACTGAAAATAAATTTCCAACATCTAACACACATCGTTTACAGCATGGACTACGAGGGTATCTAATCCTCTTCGCTACCCATGCTTTCGTTCCTCAGTGTCAGTAATGATCCAGAAAGCTGCCTTCGCAATTGGTATTCTTTCTAATATCTACGAATTTCACCTCTACACTAGAAATTCTGCTTTCCTCTATCATACTCTAGCTAAAAAGTTTTGATGGCAGTTCCAGAGTTAAGCTCTGGGCTTTCACCACCAACTTTTTTAACCACCTACGAACTCTTTAAGCCCAGTAATTCCGAACTACGCTAGGTCCCTTCGTATTACCGCGGCTGCTGGCACGAAGTTAGCCGGACCTTCTTATTCGGGTACAGTCATTTTCTTCCCCGACGAAAGAGCTTTACAACCCAAGGGCCTTCTTCACTCACGCGGCATCGCTGCATCAGAGTTTCCTCCATTGTGCAAGATTCCCTACTGCTGCCTCCCGTAGGAGTTTGGGCCGTGTCTCAGTCCCAATGTGGCTGATCATCCTCTCAAATCAGCTATTGATCATTGTCTTGGTAGGCCATTACCCCACCAACAAACTAATCAAGTGCGGGCTCATCCATTGGCGCATAAAGCTTTCTCCGTAAAGACTTATGAGGTATTAGCACAAGTTTCCTCGTGTTATTCCTCACCAAAGGGAAGATACCCACATGTTACTCACCCGTCTGCCACTAAGTATTGCTACTTCGTTCGACTTGCATGTATTAGGCGTGCCGCCAGCGTACGTTCTGAGCCATGATCAAACTCTCAAGTTTAAAAACGGCGCACACTAGCTTCTATATAAATTCTAAGAATAAAATTTATATAATATTGAAGTGTGTACGACAAATTTTGGTAACCTTAACCGTCCACACTTCTCTTCTTAAATTTTAACAAATAAAATAGCTAATTAGGCTAAAAAGCCTAATATTAAACAACTTTTCTATGTTGAGTGTGACGCTTATAGTATAAATCTAAAGGAAATCAAGTAGTTAGATTTTAAAAAAAAATGCCAAAAAACATACTAAAATCAATGTTTTTTTGATAACTTTCGCCGATGATTAAAAGTAAATTTAACAAAATATTTAAAAATAATTTTTACTTTATTTTTTTATCATTATTAATTTTTTTAACAATTTTACTAACAAATATTTACTTAAACAATAAGCAAAATCAAATTGAAGGCATAAATGACATTGTAGAAAATATTTATCTAAAAAAATCTTTAAATTTAGTTTTTAACAATCTAAATCCAAGATATAGCCATTTTAGCTTTAAAATTAATAAGGGCGAAACATTTGAAAAAGTTTTAAATAAACTTAACTTACCTGTTAATGAAAAAAAATTTATTATTAAAAATCTTTCAAAGTTTAAGTTTGTAAATAAATTATATCAAGGTCAAACAATACACTTCAAGCTAGACAATTTAAAACCCGTAAAAATAATTGAATTAAAGTTTGAACAGTCAAAAACAAAATATTTAGTTTTTAACAGGTTAGATGATTTAAATAAGTTTGAATTCAAAGAAATAAATAAATTACTAAAAAAAAAGCATGTATATAAAGAATCAATAATTAAAAAAAGTTTGTACGCAAGTGCAATAGATGTTGGAATACAGCCAAATATAATAGTTGAATTTGCAAGAATATATGGATTTCAAATAGATTTTCAAAGGGATATTTGGAAAAATGATAGTTTTCAAATAGTTTATGAAACATTTTTAGACTCTAATAATAAAATTTTAGAAACTGGAAATATTTTATACGCTAATTTAATTCTACAAGGAAAAGAACATGGTTTATATATTTTTAAAACTAAAGATGGATTTGAACATTTTGATAAATCAGGTAAGAGTGTTAGAAAAAGTTTAATGAAGACTCCAATTAATGGAGCTAGACTTTCTTCGAGTTTTGGAATGAGAAAACACCCTATTCTTGGTTTTAACAAAATGCATAGAGGAACAGACTTTGCGGCTCCTGAAGGAACGCCTATAATGGCATCGGGTGATGGAAAAATTGTAAGAGCCAGATGGTGTGGTGGTGGAGGCAACTGTATAAAAATAAATCATAACTCAACGTATTCGACTGTTTATGCACATTTAAAAAATTTTGCACGAGGAATTAAAGAAGGAGTTAAAGTTAGACAGGGACAAATAATTGGATATGTAGGATCTACTGGTTTGTCTACTGGACCACATTTACATTATGAAGTTATTATAAATGGAAAAAAAGTTAATTCTCAAACATTAAAATTACCATCAGGTAAAATATTAAAAGGAAAAGAAAGAAAAGTTTTTGAAATAGAAAAAATAAAGTTAAATGTTTTAAAGTCCGAATTAATTAGTTCTTAGAATTTAAAATTGTTTCTTTATTTGAGTTTATTGAAGTTTCTGGAGAATTTGCATCTAAGCTATTAATATTTTTGGAACTACTCTCAGTCTTTTCATCAGTTACTTCTTTTGATTTTTGATTTTTATTGTATAGAACTTCTTTTTCTGCAAGGACTCTAATAAAATGTTCTGCATATTGATAGTAATTTTCTGAAAGAATTTTATCTCCATTAGAAAGAGCTTCCCTTGCTAAGTTTGAATATTTTTCAATTAATTTTGAAGCATTATGATTATTTCTACCAGTATTTTTTCTAGCCATATTTGAACCATTTGTTATATCGCTAATCATCTTAATACCATTTTCATTTTTATGATTATTTCTATCTTGATAATTTTTATATCTACTTCTTCTAAAATTATTTCTAAAATTTTTCATTAATTAATTTCGTGATCTATATCTTTGTAGAGATTATACATCTATTTTTTTTTGATAAATCTTTAACGATTTTATTGTTATAAAAACCATATGTATTTAGTATTCTCAAAGTTTCTCTTGCTTGGTCAAAACCTACTTCCAAAAATAATTTTCCTTTTTTTTTTATTAAATTTGAACTTTTTTTAATTACAAGCCTAATTTTTTCGTAACCATCTATTCCACCATCCAAGGCAATCTTAGGCTCATGATTTTTTATATCTTTATCCAAATCATTAATTTTATTAAGATCTATGTAAGGAGGATTAGATATAATTAAATCATAATTATTTGAATAAAAATTGTCAATATCTGTATTTAAAAATTTAATTCTATTTTTAATGTGTTGTATTTTTGCATTATATTTTGCTAATTTTATGGCATTTTTCGAAATATCAATGCCAACTCCTTTGCATTTTTTTCTTTCCTTTAATATTGAAAGTATAATACAGCCTGAGCCAGTTCCAATGTCTAAAATTCTTTTTTTAGAATCAGTATTGAGCTCATAAAGAACTTGTTCAACCAGTATTTCTGTTTCTGGCCTTGGTATTAAAACATTATTATTAACTTTGAACTTCTCTTTCCAAAATTCTTTATACCCAACTATATATGCTATCGGTTCATTTTTTTTTCTTCTTTTAATTAAATTTAAAAAAAAATTTTTTTCCCTAATTTTTATTTCTTTATCTAGGTTTAATAGTATTTGTGATCTATCAATTTTGAGAGTTGATGATAATAATAATTCACTATCCAAATTAGAAGATTTAATATTATTTAATTTCAATATTCTTGAACCATAATTAAGTATTTCTTGATATTTCATTTTAATTTAATTTTTTTAATTCTTCTTCTTGAGCCTGTAATGTTAAATTTTCAACCATTTCTTCAAATATTTCTCCTTGCATAAATTCCTCAAGCTTGTGCAAAGTAAGATTGATTCTGTGGTCAGTAACTCTTCCCTGCGGAAAATTGTATGTTCTTATTCTTTCTGATCTGTCACCTGTTCCTATTTTGCTTCTTCTATCTTTAGATCTTGCATCATCTATCTTTTGTCTTTCCCATTCATATATTCTTGATCTAAGAATTGTTAATCCCTTTTCTCTATTTCTAATTTGTGATTTTTCATCTTGTTGGCTAACAACAATCCCTGTTGGAATATGAGTTATTCTAACAGCTGAATCTGTTGTGTTTACACTTTGTCCTCCTGGCCCACTACTTCTAAAAACATCAATCCTTAAATCTTTTTCCTCAATCTTAACATCTACTTCTTCAGCTTCAGGTAATACAGCAACTGTGGCAGCAGATGTATGGACTCTTCCTTGCGTCTCTGTATCGGGTACTCTTTGAACTCGATGTACTCCACTTTCATACTTTAAAAGAGAATAAATATTCTTTCCTTTTATATTTGCTATTACTTCTTTTAATCCTCCAGCTTCACTTTTTGAAATGCTAATTATTTCTAAATTCCATTTTTTTTTGTTTGAAACTTTTTCATACATTTTGAATAAATCTGATGCAAAAAGACTTGCTTCTAAACCACCAGTACCAGCTCTTATTTCAATTATTGCATTTTTTGAGTCCGCATCATCTTTGGGAAGTAAAAACAATTTAATTTTTTTTTCATTTAAACTGTTACTTTTAATTAACTGTTCTAATTCTAATTGAGCCATTTCCTTAATCTCATTTTCATTATCATTATCCTGAATTAATTTTTCTAAATCTTTTTTATTTTTTTCAAAATTAAGATATTTTTTTGCTTGATCTATTATTTCATTAAGATCAGAATATTCTTTTGATTTTGCAGCAAATAGTTTTTTATCTATACTTCCTGAAGATAGCTCTCCTTCAAGACTTTTGTGCTTTAATATTAACTCTTCAACTTTTTTTGATGGAATCATTTTTATTGTTTTTTAATTTCTTCAGCCTTTTTTTCCACTAGCTCAACAACTTTTGAAATAATATCTTGATTATCTAATTTTTCAGTTTGAACACCATTTAAATAAAGCATATTGCTATTTTTACCACCTCCAGTTATGCCAATATCAGTTAGTGCTGCCTCACCAGGTCCATTTACAACACATCCAATAATTGAGAGGGTTATTGGAGTTTTAATGTGAGAAAGTCTTTCTTCTAAAATTTTAACAGTATCTATAACTTGAAAACCTTGTCTTGCACATGATGGGCATGATATTATTTTAACTCCTCTATTTCTCAAATTTAGTGATTTTAAAATTTCATTACCTACTTTGATTTCTTCGACTGGATCGTCTGAAAGTGAAATCCTAATAGTATCACCAATACCATCTAATAATAAATTTCCTAAACCTATAGAGGACTTTATGCTTCCAGGAACGAAGCTTCCTGCCTCGGTAATACCTAAATGCAAAGGATAGTCAGTAACTTTTGAAAGTTCTCTATATGCTTTTATAGATAAAAATACGTCTGAGGATTTGACACTAATTTTAAAATTAAAAAAATCTAAATCTTCTAAAATTTTTATATTTCTAATTGCACTTTCTGCTAGAGCCTCAGGACAGGGCTCTTTAAATTTTTCTAATATATCCTTTTCTAATGAACCAGAGTTTACTCCTATTCTTATTGAACAATTATTATTTTTTGCTGCAGAAATAACTTCTGCAATTTTATTTTTATCTCCAATATTACCTGGATTAATTCTTAAGCAGTCTGCACCATTCTCTGCAGCTTCTATAGCTCTTTTAAAATGAAAATGAATATCAGCAACAACGGGAATTGGAGAATGTTTTGTAATTTCTTTTAAAGCATCTGTGGAATCTTCATCAGGACAAGAGACTCTTACGATATCACCTCCAACTTCAGAAATTTTATTAATTTGAATTAAAGTTTCTTTAACATTTTTTGTTAATGTATTAGTCATTGACTGAACAGAAATTGGATTTTTTCCACCAACTTTCACATTTCCTACATTTATAACTTTTGTGACTCTACGTTTTATATCCCTGAAAGGTCTAATGCTCATTTTTTTGGTTTAATTTTCTAAATTAAATTCTTTGTGCAGTGCTGATACTGCTTTATTTATATTTTTTCTATTCACTAATACAGATATTTTAATTTCTGATGTTGAAATTACAATGATATTAATATTTTTTTTTGCTAAAGCATTAAACATTCTATAAGTCACTCCTGGAGTAGTTACCATTCCAACTCCAACAATCGATACTTTTGATACTTTGCTATCTACAATAATTTTTCTAAAACTAATTTTTTTATTTTTTTTTAATAGTCTTTCAGTTTTAGATAAGTTTTCAGATTTAATTGTAAAAGTTAAGTCAGTTTCTTTTCCGTTAGAAGATATATTTTGAACAACCATATCAACATTAATAGAATTTTTATAAAGTGGCTCAAATATAGCTGCTGCAATACCTGGTTTATCTTTTACTCCAATTAAAGTTACTTTTGCATCATTTTTTGTAAATGATACTCCACGAATAATTTTATTACTAACAATATTTTTTCTTTTGGTAATTAAAGTTCCTGAAGATTTTTTAAATGATGATCTTACATCGATATCAATTCTATTTAATCTTGCGTCTTGAATTGAATGTGGTTGCATAACTTTTGCTCCAAGTGAAGCCATCTCTAACATTTCTTCATATGAAATAACTTTTATTTTTTTTGCTTTTGAAATTGTATTTGGATCAGTGGTATAAACACCATCTACATCTGTAAATATTATACATTTTTCTGCTCTAAAGAATCGCGAAAGCATTATTGCGCTTGCATCAGTTCCACCTCTGCCAATGGTAGTTATTCTATTTAAGGAATTAATTCCTTGGAATCCAGCTACAATAGGTATTCCTCCAGATTTCAAATAATTTAAAATGTTTTTTTTATATATTATTTTTATTCTTGACGATGAATGTTTTCCTTCAGTGAGAATTGGAATTTGCCACCCCATCCAAGATCTAGATTTATATCCCAAATGATTAAGTCTACCTGCAATTAATGAGCACGAAATCTGTTCTCCTGCAGAAACTAAAACATCATACTCCTCAGAATTAAAATCTTTGGAAATTTTTTTAGATTTTTTTACTAAATCATTTGTTGCACCACTCATTGCAGAAGACGTTACAATTACTTTATATTTCTTTTTAACAAAAGATAATATTATATTTGCAACTTTTTTTATTCTATCGGCTGAACCTACAGAAGTTCCTCCAAATTTTAGCACTACAATTTTCATTAACTTTAATTTTTTTATTTAAATAAATTATGTTGATAAAATACATCTTAATTGTAATGTCAACAATCAATCAATTATGAGTACTATAAATAAAAAAGAAATTGAAAAATTTTCAAAAATGGCTGATGAATGGTGGGACCCCGAAGGTAAGTTTAAGCCATTACACAAATTTAATCCTCTAAGAATAAGTTATATAAAGAAAAAAGTTGCATCTCACTTTAATATTAGTTCAAAATTATTACCGCTAAAAAATATAGAACTTTTAGATATTGGTTGTGGAGGAGGTCTATTGTCAGAACCAATGTGTAGATTGGGTGCTAAAGTTACTGCAATTGATGCTTCTCAAAAAAATATAAATGTTGCATCATTTCATTCAAATAAAAATAAATTAAAAATAAATTATTTATGTTCTTCTCCAGAAAAAATAAATTTAAAAAAAAAATTTGATGTAATTTTAAATATGGAAATTGTAGAACATGTTGATGACTTAAATTTTTTTTTAGAAAAAAGTTCATTACTTTTAAAAAAAAATGGATTGATGTTTGTTGCGACTTTAAATAAAACTCTTAAATCGTATTTATTTGCAATAGTCGGTGCGGAATATATTTTACGATGGCTCCCAATTGGAACTCATGAATGGAATAAATTTGTAAAACCAGAGGAGTTAATTGATTTTGGAAAAAAAAATAGTTTGAAATTAATTCAAATTGATGGTGTTAAATTTAATATATTAAAAAACGAATGGGATATTTCGGAAGATAAATCTATAAATTATATAACTCAATTTAAAAAAATTTAATTTTCATTGTCACTTAACCAAGGAATAGTTTCTGTTTCAATTCCTTCTTCGGATAATTCTTTAATATCCTCTGCAGATGCATTGCCATAAATTCCTTTATCTTTTTTCTTATTACTGTAGTGAATTGATCTGGCTTCATAAGTAAAATTATTTCCAACATATTCAAAATTATTTTTTATAAAATTTTTATAATCTTTTAATTTATTTTTGATTTCTTGGTATTTTTTGGAGTCTAAATTATTATTATCATTCTTTTTATTAATAACGGATGGAGACATTAAAGATTTTTTAACATTAAAAGACTTGCAATTTGGACAATTAATAAGTTTTAATTTTTTAAGTTTTTCAAATTCTTTTGAAGATGGAAACCAACTATCAAAATTTTCAGAGCAAGAAATGCATAGCAAGTTATATTTAATCATATATATAATTTAGAAACTTATTTATTAATTTCAATATTCCTATGTCCTGTAATCTGAATTTATTTCTATATATTTTTTAGTTAGATCCATCGTATAGCAAACAAATTCTTTTTTTCCTTGGTTTAAATTTACTAATAAATCTATTTTTTCTTCTTTCATATAGTTGGCTGCATCGTTCTCATTGTAAGAATTTAATAATTTTCCATTTTCGATAATTGTTATATTTCCCAATCTAATTGTTATTTTATTTGGATTTAAATTTACATTAGCTTTGCCAATGGCCATAATAATTCTTCCCCAATTAGGATCTTCTCCTGCAATTGCTGTTTTTACCAAAGGAGAATTTGCAATAGAAAAACATATTTTTTTTGCATCTTCTTCTGTTTTGCAATTTTTTACCTTGATTGAAATAAATTTTGAAGCTCCCTCCCCATCTGCGGCCACTCTTTTTGCAAGATTTAAAAGAACATTAAATAAAGATGAATTAAATTGAGATAATTTTTTATCTTTAGAGTTTTTTATGTTTGAATTTGTGACTTCATTTGTTGCAAAAATAGAAACCATATCATTCGTACTTGTATCTCCATCGCAAGAAATAGCATTGAATGTTTTATGAATATTTTGTTTTAATAATTGTTTTAAAATTGAAGATGAAATTGTTGCATCAGTAAATACAAATCCTAAAGTTGTTGCCATATTTGGAAAAATCATTCCTGAACCTTTTGCAATCCCATATATTTTTACCATTTTATTTCCAATGTAACATTCCTCCATTGCAATTTTTGGCTGTAAATCAGTTGTTAAAATTCCCATTGATGCTTTCATCCATATATATTTATTTTGTGTATATTTAATTTTTTTTATTAGATCTGGTATATTTTTTTTAATTTTTTCTGTAGGAAAAATTTCTCCGATTGTGCCTGTGCATGCAAACAAAATTTCATCTGGCAATACTTTAACAGGTTTTTGTTCATCACTTTTTTGTTTTTGGGTTAACTCTTGAGATAAATCATCAGCTAATATTTTTAATCCTTTGAATCCATCCTTTCCAGTAAAAGCATTGGCATTTCTAGTATTAATTAATAAAGCTTTAATCTTTTTTTTGCTGATTTTTAAATTCCATTTTATATTTTCTGAAATTAATTTTGATTGCGTATAAACTGAAGCATGATTAGCACCATTTCTAAAGTAAAATAAAACTAAATCATCTCTTTGTTTTGAATATAAGTTAGCACTGATAGTTGAAATCGCTAAACCATCAATATGATCGAGGTCTTGAAAATCACCCATTTTTGAGTTTTTATTTATTGAATTAAATAAATTATTTAGATTAATTGCCATACTATTTAAAAAATTAATTTAGTAACTATATTAAACTCTATATTTAAATTATAAAACAACATATTTATTAAATGCTCAATCCTTTAAATTTCTTATCAAAAATTATCAAATCTAGTAACCAAAAAGAACTAGATAAACTAAAAAAAACTGCAAAAAAAATTAATGATTTGGAAGAGCAGATAACTAAATTAGATGATCAATCTTTCCCACTAAAAACTAAAGAGCTTATAGAGCAAGTTAAAAATGGAACTTCTTTGGAAAAAATACTACCAGAAGCATTTGCCTTAGCAAGAGAAGCTTCAAAAAGAACTACAAAAGAAAGACACTTTGATGTTCAAATAATTGGTGGAATTGTTCTTCACGAAAATAAAATTGCAGAAATGAAAACTGGAGAGGGAAAAACTTTAACTATTGTTTTAGCAGCATATTTAAATGCACTTTCAAAAAAAGGTGTTCATATAGTTACTGTAAATGACTACCTTGCAAAAAGAGACTGTGAAAATATGAAAGTAATATATAATTTTTTAGGTCTTACGGCTGGATATATTAATAATGATCAAAGTGATGAGGAAAGAAAATTAAACTATAATTGCGATATTACTTATGCAACAAATAGTGAATTAGGTTTCGATTATCTAAGGGACAACATGAAGTTTTCCTTTGAGTCAATGGTTCAAAGAGGACATAATTATGCCATTGTAGATGAGATAGACTCATGTTTGATTGATGAAGCTAGAACTCCTTTGATAATTTCTGGAGGAGTGGAAGATAAAACAAATCAATACCTCGCAATAGATAAGCTTACAAAAATTTTAAAAAAAGAGGATTTTGAAATTGATGAAAAAGATAAAAATGTTTTGTTAACTAATAAAGGAATAGATAATATAGAAAAAATTTTATCAAATGCAGGAATTTTAAAAAATAATAATTTTTATGATCCAGACAATTTACATTTGGTACATCATGTAAATCAGGCTTTAAGAGCAAATCATTTATATGAAAATGGAAGAGACTATATAGTTAAAGATGGACAAATTATCATAATCGATGAACAAACTGGAAGACAACTTCCAGGAAGAAGGTTTGGAGATGGACTACATCAAAGTATAGAAGCAAAAGAAAGAGTCGAAGTGCAAAATGAAAATCAAACACTTGCATCAATAACTTATCAAAATTATTTTAAACTATATTCAAAAATTGCAGGTTGTACAGGAACTGCTGCTACTGAATCGGAAGAATTTTTTGAAATTTATAAACTTCCTGTAGTTATAATTCCAACAAATAAAAAAATGATACGAAAAGATTGGAACGATCAAATCTTTAGATCAATGAAAGAGAAAGATAATGCAATTATAAAAAAAATTATTGAATGTAATAAAACAGGCCAACCTTTATTGGTTTTTACAGCAAATATAAATAGATCTGAGCATTATGCTGACTTATTAAATAAACAAAAAATAAATCATACAGTTTTAAATGCTAAGAATCATGAAAGAGAGGCAGAAATCATTTCAAACGCTGGTAAAAAAAATTCAGTAATAATTACAACTAGTATTTCGGGAAGAGGAGTAGATATAAAGCTAGGAGGAAAATCATCTAAAAATGACAATGAAAAAGAAGAAATTAAATCCCTTGGTGGATTATATGTAATTGGAACTGAAAGAATGGAAAGCAGAAGGGTTGATAACCAAGCAAGAGGACGTTCTGGAAGACAAGGAGATGAGGGAAATTCAATTTTCTATGTAAGTCTTGAAGATGATTTAATGAGAATTTTTGGCTCTGAGTCTATGAACAATATACTTGAAAAATTAGGGTTAAAAGATGGTGAAAGCATTGACCACCCATGGATTAATAAAGCATTGGAAAGAGCACAACAAAAAGTTGAGGCAAGAAATTTTGATATCAGAAAAACCTTATTAAAATTTGATAATGTTCTTAACGATCAAAGAAAAGTAATATTTGGTCAAAGAAATAATATAATTAAAAATGAAAATTCTTCTGATTATTCTGATGAATTCTTAAATGAAATATTAATTAGATTAAAAGAACTAAAAAAATTAAATTTAGCTAAAGATAAAAATAATGAAAATTCAATACAAATAAAATCAATTTTGGGAAAATCATTTGATGAGAATGAAATTAATTCAATCTTGGATTTAAATGAAGAAAATTTTGAAAAAGAAATTAAAAATAAATTTTCTAAAAAGAGATTAGAAAGAGAAAAAATTTTAGGTGAAGAAAAAGCTTTAGAACTTGAAAAGAGAATTTTATTACAACTTATTGATCAAAATTGGAAATCTCATATTCAATATTTAGAACAATTAAGAGGAGTTGTTGGTTTAAGATCATATGGACAAAGAGATCCTCTTGTAGAATATAAAAAAGAAGCTTATTCATTATTTGAAAATTTATTATTTAAACTTAAGTCTGATTTAATTACTGTCTTATTAAATCTTGAAGTTGTTGAGGAAAACCAAGAGCCAATCAAAAAGAATTCAAACAATGATATTTCTTTTAAAAAAATTGGAAGAAATGAACCTTGTCCTTGTAACTCAGGAAAAAAATTTAAACATTGTCACGGTTCTTTATAATGATGTAAATAAAATAATAATGAATAATAATAAAAATATAAAATAGATAAAATATTTTTTATTATAAATAAATTTATTAATAAATTTATCAATAATATTTGTTTTCATTGATAAATTATCTGAAATTTTTGAATTAGTTGTAAAACCTTGATTTCTACCAATAGATAAAAATTTATTTTTCCTTTGTAATAAAATTTCTTCTTTATTCATATTTATAAAAAAATCCAAATTTTTTCTTATTGAATTTCTAACATTGTCTAAAATCATATCTTTATCTCTATGAGCTCCTCCCAAAGGTTCTGAGATAATTTCATCAATTATTTTTAAATCATAAAGATCTCCAGATGATAATTTCATTGCTTTTGAAGCTTCTAGTGTTTTTTTTGGATCTCTCCATAATATTGTTGCACAACCTTCTGGAGATATAACTGAATAAATTGCATTTTCTAACATTAAAACTTTATTAGAAGATGCTAGAGCTATTGCTCCACCAGATCCACCTTCTCCAATAATTATTGATATTGTTGGAACAGTTAACTCCATACAACATTCTATTGATCTTGCTATTGCTTCTGCTTGGCCTCTTTCTTCAGCTCCAACACCTGGGTATGCCCCTGGAGTATCTACAAAAGTTATTATAGGAATTTTAAATTTATTTGCGAGCCTCATCAATCTTATTGTTTTTCTATAACCTTCGGGCCTCATCATTCCAAAATTTCTTTCAATTCTTGTTTCAAGATTTTCACCTTTTTCTTGTCCAATAACTAAAACTGATTTACTCTCAAATTTAGCAAATCCACATATTACTGATTGATCCTCGCCGTAAAATCTATCTCCAGAAAGTGAAATAAAATCTTCAAAAATATTATCTATAAAATACTTTGCCTTAGGTCTATCCTCGTGTCTAGCCACAAGCGTTGTTTCCCAAGGATTTAGATTTGAATAAATTTCTTTTAACCTAGAGTCTATTTCATTTTGTAATTTAGAAATATTATGAGTATCTACTTCTGATAGTCCTTCTTGATTGTATGGATCTTTAAGCTTATCAAGCTCTACTTCTAAATTTTTAATTTCAGTTTCAAAATTTAAATAATTTTTCATAATTTTTTTCTTATAGTGTTATAAAGCAAAAAAAGGCAATAAAATGGTAAAAATTTTAAATTATTAATTATAAATTGACTATTTTATAACCAAAAAGTTATACTGAATGCTAATTTAGATATTTCATAAAGAAACATAATGAAACAAAAATACTTAAAAATAAAAAATTTATCAGTTTCAAAGGATTTGGCAAATTTTATAAATAAAGAATTACTTCCAGGAACAAAAATAAGTAGAGAAAATTTCTGGAAAGGTTTCGATAAATGTATTCACGAACTTGCTCCTGAAAATATAAAAATACTTCGAAAAAGAGAAAGATTACAAAAAGCTATAGATGCAATGCATATAGATAAAAAAAATAACAAATTGAATTTAACAAAATATACTAAATTTTTAATAAAAATTGGCTATTTAAAAAAAGCTGGAAAAAATTTTAAAATCAAAACTAAAAATGTTGATAAAGAAATATCAAATATATGTGGACCACAATTAGTTTGTCCAGTTTCTAATGCAAGATTTTTATTAAACGCAGCAAATGCAAGATGGGTTAGTTTATATGATAGTCTATATGGAACAGATGTTATTTCAGAAACTAATGGTGCTGTAAAAGGAAAAACATATAATCCAATAAGAGGAAAAAAAGTAATAGAATATGCTCGCAATCTATTAGATAAATTTGTACCTTTAAAAGAAAATAGTTGGAAAGATCTAAAGAAAATCCCAGAAGTTATAAATAGTAAACTAGATTTAAAACTTAAAAATTCTAATCAATTTGTTGGTTATAACAAAAAGTTAAACAAAATTAATTCTTTATTATTTGTTAACAACAATCTTCATATTGATATTTTGTTTGATCAAGATGGAAAAATGGAAATTAATAACCCTCAAGGAAATCAAGATAAAATTAAAATACACGATATTTTTCTAGAATCGGCAATTTCTACAATTTGTGACCATGAGGATAGTGTTGCTGCTGTAGATGCTGAAGATAAAGTTTTAGGCTATAGAAATTGGCTTGGCTTGATGAAAGGAGATTTAAAAGTAAATTTTATTAAAAATGGAAAAAAAAATATTAGAAAATTAAATCAAGATAGAAATTATATTTCTACAAAAGGCAAAAAATTTAAATTACACGGAAGATCTTTATTGTTAAATAGAAATGTCGGTCATCTTATGACAAATCCAGGTATTCTTTTAAAAGATGGATCAGAATGTCCTGAAGGAATACTTGATGCTTTCATTACTTCTTTAGCTTGTCTCCATGATTTTAAAAAAAAAGGAAATTCAAGAGTCAACTCAATATATATAGTTAAGCCTAAGATGCATGGTCCAGAGGAATGCAGCTTTACTAATTTAATTTTTGAAAAAGTTGAAAAAGTTTTAAATTTAAAAAAAAATCAAATTCTTTGTGGCATTATGGATGAAGAAAGAAGAACATCTATTAACTTAAAAGAATGTATAAGAGCACTAAAAGATAGAGTGTTTTTTATTAACACTGGTTTTTTAGATAGAACAGGAGATGAAATTCATACTTCAATGGAAGTTGGTCCAATGATTAAAAAAGGTGAGATGAAGTTGTCAAAATGGATTAATGCTTACGAAAATAATAATATAGATGTTGGTTTATCATGTGGCTTTTCTGGAAAGTGTCAGATAGGCAAAGGAATGTATCCTGCTCCAGATTTAATGGGAGAAATGATGAAACAAAAAATTTCCCATCCGCTAGCAGGAGCAAATTGTGCATGGGTACCTTCTCCTACTGCTGCAGCTTTACATTCTCTTCACTATCATGAGATAGATGTTTTTGCTAAACAAAAAGAATTATCAAGAAGAAAGCCAGCAAAATTATCTGATATTTTAACTATTCCAGTCGCAAAAAAAACTAACTGGTCTATGGATGAAATTACTAAAGAATTAAAAAATAACGCACAAGGTATTTTGGGTTATGTAGTTAGATGGATAGATCAATCTGTAGGTTGTTCAAAAGTGCCTGATATTAATGGAATTGGTTTGATGGAAGATAGGGCTACTTGTCGAATAAGTAGTCAACATATAGCTAACTGGTTGCACCATGGCATATGCAGCAAAAAACATGTTTTAGAAATTATGAAAAAAATGGCTAAAGTTGTTGATAGTCAAAATCTAAAAGATCCAAGCATGAAAGGACATGCGCCTTACAAACCGATGTCAGATAATTTTGAAAAATCGACAGCCTTTAAAGCTGCCTGTGAACTAGTGTTTCATGGAAAAACTCAGCCTTCCGGATATACAGAACCAATTCTTCATCTAAATAGGCTGCTTAAAAAAAACTAATCTTTTGATTGTAAGAAATTTTGTCTATTTTTAAAAGCTGATATTAAAGTACCATCATCTAAATTTTCTATTTCACCACCAACTGGCAATCCTTGCGCAAGTTTTGAAATTTTTACATTTGTATTCTTTAAACTGTTTTGAATATAAAATGCTGTAGTTTGTCCCTCAACGGTAGCTGAAGTAGCTAGTATAATCTCTTCTATGTTATCTTTAATAACTCTTTCAACTAATGAATTAATTAATAAATCTTCTTTATTTTGATTGTTAGAAGATGAAATCGTTCCTCCAAGAATATGAAAGTATCCTTGATAAACGCTTGAAGCTTCTATACTCCATTGATCAGCTATATTTTCTACAACACAAATTTTATTATATTTTTCCTTATTATTTTCACAATTATTACATCCAGTTGAATTTGATTTTAAAGATCCACAAATTTTACATCTAGATATATTTCTATAAACTTCTGCTAAATTTTTTGCTAAAGGTTTAATTAATTCTTCTCTGTTATTAATTAACTGCAAAACTATTCTTTTAGCTGACTTTGGACCCAAGCCAGGGAGCCTTGATATTAACTTAATTAATTCATCAATTTCAGATATATTTTGCATTTAATTTATAATGGCCATTTAAAACCAGGTATGCCAAATTCTCCTGTTGCTTTAGAAATTTCTTCAGATGTTTTTGACTTTAATTGCTGTTTTGCGTTGGTATGAGCTGCTTTAATTAAATCTTCAATAATCACTTTATCTTCTTTTAAAATTTGAGGAGATATATCTAAGTTTATTAAATCACCTTCTCCGTTAAGAGTTATTTTAATCGCGTTTCCTCCTGAAATTCCAGTAACATTAATGTTTTTTATCTTTTTTTGACTTTCTTTCATCTTGCTTTCAAGTTCTTTGGCCTTATTTAGAATTTTGCTAAAATCATTCATTAATCGTCCTCTTTTAATTTTAAATCTATCATTTCTGCGTCTGGAAAAGTTTCTAAAACTTTTTTATAAATATCTCCCCTCTTAAAATCTTCAATAATTTTTAATTTTTCATTATCTTTTTTTTGTTTTTTTGATATCTGACCATTTTCTTTTGAGAAAGCTATTATCCATCTTTGATTTGTCCATTCATATAATTTTTGTGATAATTCTTTAACAAAATCTTTATCTAAATTTTCATTAAACGAAATGTTAATTCTTTTATCGGTAAAACTAACTAATCTAACATTTGTTTCTAATTCATATTTTAATTTCAATTCTTTTTTTTTGTTACATATATTTATTAATTCTTCAAAAGTTTTTATTTCTATTTTTTTATTTTCTGCCTCAATTTTTTTTTCTGGATTAGAGGTTTCTTCTTGTGTAAAGTTTTTAATTTGACTTATAGGTTTATTTTTAACTTCTAAACTATTTTCATCCTTACTTATATTGAGAAATTCATTTTCAGATGTATTGCTAATATACTCTTCATCACCAGAATCAAAATTTTTTTTACCATCAATATTTTTATCTTTTTTGATATATAACAATCTTATCAAAAACATTTCCATAGATAAATTTTGATTTAAAACTATATCTAGCTCATCTAAAGTTTTTATTGTAAACTGCCAAAATAATAATAATAAATCTGGGCTGACTTGATTTGAAATTAATTCTATATCCTTAAATTCTTTATCATTAAGAGAAAAGTTACTTCCATCTTGCTTTATGGATGAAATATTTTTTATGTAATACAATACTTCTAAAAAATCATTTAAAAAAATTTTTGGTTCAACTCCCTGATTATAAATTAATCTATAAGTTTTTATTACCTCTTTTTCATCTCCTAAAAATAAAAATCTAAACAGACTTATAAGATAGCTTTTATCAAAATACCCAAATATTTTTTGAGCTCCTTTTAAATCAAGTTCAAGTTTTTCATTTTCATTTAATAAAGCTCTGTCTAAAAGTGATAGAGCATCTCTTACAGATCCTTCGGATATTTTTACAATTAGTTTTAAAGCATCATCATTTATTTTTCCATTTTCTTTATTTTTAACTTCTTTTATAAATTTAAATAATTTTTCAGAATTTACTCTTGATAAATCAAATCTTTGACATCTAGAAACTACCGTAACAGGAATTTTTTTTATCTCAGTTGTTGCAAAAATAAACTTTAATCCTCCTCCATTTTTGTATTGTGGTGGCTCTTCTAAAGTTTTTAAAAGAGCGTTAAATGCTTGTTTGCTTAGCATATGAACTTCGTCAATTATAAAAATTTTATATTTTGCTGTTGTTGGTCCGTATCGAGAAAATTCGATAAGATCTCTAACATCGTCGACACCTGTTTTGCTAGCTGCATCCATTTCAAGAACATCTATGTGATTAGAATTGCTTATTGCTTCACAATTTTCACAAAGGTTTTTGCTACATAATTGTTCAATTCCTTTTAAACAATTTAAAGATTTGGCAACGATCCTTGCGATCGTAGTTTTTCCTACACCTCTTATACCTGTGAACAAGTATGCATTTGGTGACCTGTCATGTTTAATTGAATTATAAATAGTTTCTGCAATTATTTCTTGCCCTATTAAGTCCTCGTATATAGTTGGACGATACTTTAGTGCCAAGACTTTTGAATTCTTATTCATAAACTAATTATTTAAGGAGACTAGAACCTGGATAACTGTCTTTACGATTGCTTCCGTTAGGATCTGGTCGGGTTCAAGCAGCACCCACCTCTAGCCTCCAAAATGTATTATAACAGTAAAGATTTTTATTCTACAAGAAAAGTAATTAATTATTTATATCTAAATTTGTCAGCTTCAAAAACACCTAAAACGTGCATATCCTCACAATGAAGGCCTAATTCTTCTAGCGAATTTTTTACTTTTTCTTCCTCAATATGTCCATCAAGTTCGCACAAAAAGAAATATGATGAAAATGAATTTTTTTCAGGAAAACTTTGTAATTTATTTAAATTTACACCATTAAGTGTAAAGCTTCCTAATGCACTATAAAGCGCCCCAGCCTTACTTTTTAGTTTAAATAACAAAGATGTAATATATTTATTATTTTTAAATTCAGGTTGGAAAATATCTTTTTGCATAACTAAAAATCTTGTTACATTTTCTTTTTCATCTTGAATATTCGAATCTAAAATTTTTAAATTATATATATTTGCACTAAGTTTTGATGATATTGCTCCCTTTGATTTATCATTTGCCTCAGAAATATATTTTGCTGATCCAGCAGTATCCGCTCTAACATTTCCGTTTAATTTATTTTTTTTTATAAATATCGAAGATTGACTTAATGCTTGAGCGTGAGAATACACATCTTTTATATCACTTAATTTTGATCCAGATATACCTAAAAGGTTATGATTGATTGAATAAAAATGTTCGGCAAAGATATTTAATCTGTATTTGAAAATTAGATATTCAACTCCAATATTCCCAGTTGTTTTATTTGACTCAGGTATTATTGCTTTTATTGAGCTATCTTCATTAGCTATTTCGAAGCAGTCATCAAATGTTTTACATGGAATAGTTTCGCAATTAGGATACTTTTCCTTAGCGCAACTTTCACTATAGCTTCCAGCAATACCTTGATAAGCAATTTTCATTTTAGGAGTTATATTCTAATTTTTTTTTTAATGCCAGATAATCTTCCATTGTATCTATGCCTACTGAAGAGAATTGTGCTAATGCTACATTTATTGTTATTCCGTTTTCCATTGCTCTTAACTGTTCTAGTTGATTTTTAATTTCATTACTTGTTTGTTTTAATTTAATTATTTTTTTAAGAATGCTAGGTTTATATGCATATACTCCCAAATGGTGATAAATATTTGAATTTAAATTATTTATTATTCTTTTAAAATCTAACGCAATTGGAAAATTTTTGTCATTAATTTTTTCATCAGTGATTACTTTAACAATATTCTCATCATTTAAATTAGATTTATCTTTAATTTTAGATGCTAGCGTTCCTATTTCTGGTTTATGAAATTCAATTAATTTTTTTAAATGTTTTAAATCATCAATATTAATATTGGGCTCGTCTCCTTGAAGGTTAATTATATAGTCAATACTTTTTAAATCTAATTTCTCAAAACATTCAAAAATTCTATCAGAGCCTGTTTTATGAGTATTACTTGTTAAAATTGCATTTCCTCCATTTAAATGAACATCATCTATAATTTCTTTATCTTCAGTAGCTACATAAACTTCTCCAACATCTGCATCTTTTGCTTTTTTAACAACATGAGAAATTATTGAAATTCCATTAATTTTTAAAAGAGGTTTTCTAGGTAGCCTCGTTGCTGAGAGCCGCGATGGTATTAAAATTACTGTTTTAGACATTATATTTATTGGTAATTTATGCGTCTAAGAGACGCAAATTGTATAATTAAATATTTAAGCATTTTAACTACTAACATGTTATATGGATAACAATAAATATTATAAATGAATTCTTTTGAAATAAACAAGATTATTACAGCAATTTTAGTAACAGTATTAGTTGTTTTTGGTATTGGGAAAATATCAAATATAATCTTTGATAAAGATGATAAGAACATTGTAGCTTACAAAGTAGAAGCCCCTGAAGGTACAGCAGTTCAAGCAAGTATTGAGTCATCTGTAGATATATCAGCTTTATTAGCAATGGGTGATATTACACACGGAGAGAAAGTTTATAAGAAGTGTAAGGCTTGTCATAGCATTAAACAGGGTGGCGGAAATAAGATAGGACCCGCATTATGGAACGTAATTTTTAGACCAGTTGGATCAATAACAGATTATAAATATTCAAAAGCTTTATCATCTTATGGTAAAGAATGGACGTGGGAAGAAATGAATGGTTTCTTAATTAAGCCTTCCACATGGATTAAAGGTAACAAAATGGGATTTGCTGGACTTAAAAATGAAAAAGATAGAGCTTCAGTAATTTTATATCTAAATCAAAATAGCGATAGCCCAAAACCTTTACCTTAATTTTCCAAAACTATAAAGTAAAATAGATTTTTGAACATGAACTCTATTAAGAGCTTGTTGCCATACTCGCGATTGTTTCCCTAAAAAAACTTCTTCTGAAACTTCATTTCCTCTAGGTAAACAGTGTAAGAATATTGACTTGGGATGAGCAACTTTCATTAAACTTGAATTAATTCTATAATTCTTAAAATCTTTTATTTTTTTTTCAATGTTTCCTTTGTCATTAATAGAAACCACTTTATCAGAAAATACTACATCTGCATTTTTTGCTGCTTTTTTTGGATCATTAAAAATATTTATCTTTCTTTTATTTTTTTTAACCCAATTCATTACAAACTTTGGTGGTCTATAATTCTTGGGACAGCCAACATTCAAATTAAACTTAAATTTAACTGATGTGGCTATTAATGAATTTAAAACATTATTGCAATCACCGATCCAGCATATATTTAATTTTGATATTGGTTTCTTCTTTATTTCCTCTACAGTAAATATATCAGAAAGTACTTGGCATGGATGAGAACTTGGGCTCAATAAATTTATGATAGGAATATTTAAATTTTTACTAAAATCCTCAATTTTTTTATCACTATCAGTTCTAAGCATAAACGCATCGCCATAAGTTGACAAAATTTTAGCAGTATCAGCTAAAGTTTCTCCATGCTTTCCTAAATGTAATTCACTTGCCTTAATAGTTATGGAGCTACCACCTAATTGAGCTATCGAGAGATGAAAACTTAGACGAGTTCTGGAGCTTTGTTTTTCATACATTTGAATTATCAATTTTCCCTTTAAAGGTTTATCTTTATCTACTTCAAGCGTACTTAATTTTTTTCTTTTATTTTTTCTTTTTTTTGCATCATTCAAGATTCTTCTTAGATCTTTAGACGGTATATCTTTTAAATTAATAAAGTTTTTCACAATTATTTATACTCTTTACAAACTTTTCTAATTATTTTTAATGCAAGATTTATTTCGGATTTTTTTACATTTAGGGGAGGTAAAATTCTTACAACATTTTCAGCAGCTCTGATTGTAAGCAACTTGTTATTCTCTAATCTTTTTATAAATTTTTTTTGATCATTAAAAAGTTGCAAACCTATTAATAAACCTACTCCTCTTACTTCTTTAATTAATTTGGGATAATCATTTTTAACCTTATTTAATTCGTTAAAAAAATATTTTGATATTTTTTTTATACTTTTAAGAAATCCTTTTTTAAAAATTTGATCCAAAACTGCATTCCCCACACTCATTGCTAATGGATTTCCGCCAAAAGTAGAACCATGAGTTCCAGGCACCATTGCGGTTGCTACTTTTTTTGTCATTAATACTGCGCCTATTGGAAATCCACCACCTATACCTTTGGCAATAGGTACTATATCGGGTTTAACTTTCGAACTTTCAAAAGCAAAAAAGTTGCCACTTCTTCCAATTCCACATTGAACTTCATCTAATATTAGAAGAATTTTTTTTTTATTACAAATATGTCTTAATTCTCTTAAACACCAATCTGGTATTGCTTTAATTCCACCTTCTCCCATTACAGGTTCAACCATAATTGCAGCTGTTTTATTAGTAATGGCTTTTTTTAAAGATTTATGATCTCCAAAATCAAAATGATCAAATCCGTATCCAACTTTAGGCCCAAACCCTTCTGTCATTTTTTTTGAACCACTAGCAAAAATTGCTGCAATAGTTCTGCCATGAAATGAATTTTTTATACATAAAATTCTATTTTTGTAAGGTTTTCTTTTTGAATAAAAATATCTTCTTGCAACTTTAATTGCTGCTTCGGTTGCTTCTGTACCAGAGTTTTGAAAAATAACATAATCAGCAAAAGTTTTTTGAGTAAGTCTTTTAGCAAGTCTCTCTCCTTCAGGAATTATAAATGCATTTGAAACATGCCATACTTTTTTTGATTGTTCATTTATTGCTCTAATCAGATAAGGATTGGAATGTCCTAATGAGTTAACAGCAATACCTTGAACAAAATCCAAGTATTTCTTTCCATTAGTAGAATAGAGAAAGCTTCCTCTTCCTTTTTTAAAAGCGATTTTTCTTCTATTATAATTTTTAACTAATGAACTCATTAATTTATTATGATTTAATTTTATAACCTTCTTTATAAAGTTTATACGCAATAAACCAAGTTGTTATTGAAAGAATAACTAAATAAATCAGACCAAATTTAATTGATCCATCCATGTTATTTATAAATGAATATCTAAAACCGTCAATCATATGAAAAAAGGGATTGTATTGACTTAGTGTATTTAAAATATTAGGCAATCTATCAATTGAATAAAAAGTTCCTGATAAAAAAGATAAAGGAATAATTATAAAATTTGTTACAGTTGCCATGTGATCAAATTTTTCACAAAAAATTCCTACTATAAAACCAGCTGCACCCATAATAAACGAACTTAAAAATAGATATATAAAAAATATTAAATAATTTTTTATCTCTATTTCTATCATTATTGAAAATATAATTATTGAAATAATTGAGATCATTAGTGCTCTTGTTACAGAAGCTAATATTACTGCTAAAGTTACTTCTGCAGCTGATAGTGGTGCACCTATTAAATCAACGATAGTTCCCATCATTTTTCCCATTAAAAGCGAAGAGGAAGAATGTGAAAAAGCTTGCTGAATAATTTGCATTGCAATAAGTCCTGGTGCAAGAAATTCAATAAATGATACTCCTAAAACATTTGGTCTATCTTCTCCTATGGCTAGAGAAATTACAGATAAAAAAAGTATTGAGGTTACTACTGGCCCTACAATTGTTTGGCCAAAAACTGTAAGAAATCTTAGAGTTTCTTTTAAATATAAGGTATAGGCACCTACCCAATTAATTCCAAATCTTCTTTGTCCAATTTGATATTTGTTCTCTCTTTCAACCATAAGAATGTATACATAAACTTTTTTTTAAAATTTTGTTAAAAAAACCAAAATAATGCTTGTTTTTATATCAATTGTATGTGTAACCTTATATTGTTATAAAAACAACTAAACATACAATATATAGTATAAGATGAGCTGGACTGAAGAAAAGGTAGAAAAATTAAAGGAACTTTGGGGCAAAGGCAGCACTGCAAGTCAGATAGCCATGATATTAGGTGGGGTTAGTAGAAATGCAGTTATAGGAAAAGCTCACAGATTAAACCTTTCAACAAAAATAATTAAAAGATCAAAAACAAATTATCTAAAACAAAAAAACTTTGATGATAAAGGTCTTCAAAGAAAAAGTAGGAAATCAAAATTTAGATCACTTTTACTAGATAAAAACTTTGAGCCTGCAAAAAATTTAAGTTTAGAAGAACTTACTGAAAAAACTTGCAAGTATATGGAAGGACATCCTAATGAAACTTCATCGTCTTTCTGTGGAAGGAAAACAGTTGAAAAATTTTCATACTGCCCTCTACATTTAATCGTAGTTTTCCAGCCGAGAAATAAAAAAGAAGATTTAACGAAAGAAGATGAAATTCCACAGTTTATAGAAAAAAAAATAAAATCTGCTTAAATAATATTAATTTTTTTTTTTGAATATTCTCCACCTTTTTTCCACATATATGAGTACTTTAATATCTCATCATCAAACTTAAGTTTTGCAGATACACCAATATCAACATTTGACTTGTTATTACCTGAAAGAATATTGTCGTATTTTAAAAGCTTAATTTGATCTCTAGTGATTAAAGGGCTAGGAAACTTTTCAAAAAAATAAGCAATTAAATTAGCAATTTTTATAGGAATTGGAACTAATATCCTTTTTTTGTCGATTGATGTTAATAATTTTTGAATTATTTCTCTAAATGAAATTTCTTCTGGTCCAACACACTCAATAATTTTATCGGGGATATTTTCTTCTATTACTTTTAAAATTATTTCACAAAAATCAGAAACATGTAATGGACAAAACTTAGTTCTGCCACCATAATATAATGGGAATATAGGCAATAAATTTAAAAGTGTCATCAAATTAGTTGTAAAATTATCATCAACTGAAAAGACCACGGAAGGTCTTAAAATATTTAGATTTGAAAAGTTATTTATAATATTTTTTTCTCCCTCTAATTTACTTTTTGCATATTTGCTATCTAAAGACTTTTCTATACCTAATGCTGAAATATGAATTAATTTTTTAATATTATGTTTTTTACATTTTTGAGAAAGCATGGTTGGAAAATTTATATGAATATTTTTGAAAGTATTATTTTTTTTTTCATAAAGTATTCCAACAAGATTTATACATATATCCTTGTTTTCAAATAAATAATTTATCTCATTTTCGTTGAAAACATTTGCTTCTACCACTTCTACATATCCAGGATTACCTTGGGTTTTTAGTATTATTCCTTTTTTGTGTAAATTTCTTGTAACTACGGTAACTAAATGATTTCTTTTTGTTAACCTTCTTATTAAATGGCGTCCAATTTGACCCGAACCACCAAAGATCAATACTTTTTTCATAATCAAAAAATAGACATTATTGTTATGTCTTTATATATATAAATTAAAAACGAATAACATATATATATATTTAAAATGAATAACATCAAAATTTTTGAGAATGATTTACCATCAGAAATTGATTTATCTAATGAAAAAGTAATAGGAATTGATAATGAGGCTCTTGGTTTAGTTTTGGGCAGAGACCCTTTAACATTAGTTCAATTAGGCCTCGAGTCAAAACAATTTTATTTAATAAAACTAAATAGAAAAACTTATGAAGCTCCAAATTTAACTAAAGCTTTATCAAATCCTTCGACTCAATTTATAATGCACTATGCAAGGCAAGACTTGTTATGGTTAAAATATCATTTAAAAGCAGAGCCAAAAAATATTTTTTGTACAAAGATTGCTTCGAAGCTAGCAAGAACTGCTTCTTCAATGCATGGATATAAGGATCTAGTTAAAGAATTGTGTGGAAAAGATATATCTAAGAAAGAACAACAAAGTGATTGGGGGAATCCAAATCTAACAAATAAACAAATTAGTTACGCTGCACAAGATACAGAATATTTATTTGATATAAAGGAAAAATTAACCAAAATGCTAATAAGAGAAAAAAGATTTGATCTTTTTGAAAAATGTATGAAGGTTGTACCTACTATTGTAGATATGGAAATTTCAGGATTTAAAACATCAATATTTGAACACTAAGGACCAAGAATGAAAAAAAAAAACTTTATACCTGTTGCTAAAGACGTAATAGATACTGAAATCAAATCTTTACAAAAATTAAAAAAAAGTCTCGGTCAATCTTTTAATAAAGTAGTAGAAGCAATAATTAATTGTAAAACTGGTAAAATTATAATTTCTGGAATAGGAAAATCTGGGATTATTGGAAATAAAATTTCTTCTACTCTAGCTTCGGTTGGTGTGCCATCATTTTATGTTGATGCCTCATCTTGCTCACATGGAGACTTGGGTAAAATTAGTTCAAATGATGTTTTAATTTTAATAAGCTTTAGTGGTGAAAGTTCAGAATTAAAAAATATTATTCAATATGCTAATAGAAATAAAAAAATAACTTTAGTTGGAATAGTTTCAAAAAAAAATTCACTTTTATATAAATCCTCAGATATAAAATTACTTATTCCAAACGTTACTGAAAGTGGACCTGGAAATATTGTTCCAACTTCATCTACAATAATTCAACTTAGTATTGGCGATGCTTTAGCAATCGCAACTATGAATTATAGGAAATTTGGTAAACTTGATTTTAAAAAGTTCCACCCAAGTGGAAGTCTAGGAGCTAAATTAAAAACAGCCGAAGATTTAATGATTAAAAATAAAAAAATCCCATTTATAGATCAAAATTTAGATATGAATAATGCTCTCAAAATAATGAGAAAATCAAATTTTGGAGTATTAATCATTCGCGATAAAAAAAATAAAACATTAGGAATAATTTCCGATGGAGATATTAAAAGAATAAAAGATAAAAATACTGATTTTAAGAAGTTGGCTGCAAAAAAAATTATGACTAAAAACCCCATAAGTGTTAAAAAAGATGTTCTAGCTGCACAAGCTTTATCAATAATGAATTCAAAAAAAATTACTTGCTTATGCGTTCATAATGAAAAAAATAAAAATAAAACAATTGGAATTTTAAACATTCACAGTATATTAAACTCTAATATTCAGTGAATGAATACAAAAACAGTAATTCAATTATTTATTTTTTTTATAATTATAGTATTTTTATTTTTTTTTATAAGAAATACTTTTTATCTAAATAGAAATCAAATCACAGAAATTTCTGAAAGCGAGCCAGAAATATTTGAGGAAACTAATGAAAATTTAGATGAGGAAAAAAAAAATTTTATTCAAAATTTAAATTATTCAACAATTGATAGTGAAGGGAATCAATTCAGTTTAAACGCAGAAACAGGAGAAGAAAGTCCAGAAGATGCAAATATATTAATTTTAAACAATGTGACTGGTAAAATACAATTAAATAATAAAGCTGAAATTATAATAAAATCAGACTATGCTACTTATAACTCTAATTCATTTGATACTGAATTTTATCAAAATGTAATAGGTCTTTATGAAGAAAAAAAATTTAATTCAGATAATTTAGATTTATTATTTAAAAATAATAAAGCTATAATATATAATAACATTAAATATTTTGATAACAAAATTATATCAACTGCAGATGAAATTGAATTTGATTTTATCAAAGGGGATATAAATATAAAAATGTTTGACAAAAAAGAAAAGGTAAAGATATTAAAAAAATAAACTATGGGAATCATCAAAAAATTTCGCATCACGACTTTTAAAAAAGAAATTCACAAAATCAAATTAAAAAAAATTTCGTTATCTTTTCATAAAAGACAAATTTTAGATGATATTTCTATAAATATTAGAGAAGGTGAAATTTGTGGTTTACTAGGTCCCAACGGAGTTGGAAAATCAAGTTTGTTCAATATTATTCTTGGAAGTTTGAAACCAAATTATGGGAATATATTTATTAATGGAACTGATGTAACTGATCTTCCAATTTATAAAAGAGCAGTTGACTTTGGTTTAAGTGTAGTTCCACAAACAGGAGGGGTGTTTGGAAACTTAACTTGTTTAGAAAATTTAAAAGCTATTAGTGAAATAGTTATAAAAAATAAAAATGAGAGAAGTTTCAAAGTTGAAAAAATGATTTCAAAATTTGAATTGGATGCAGTAAAAAATACCAAAGCAAAACACTGCTCAGGTGGTCAACGTAAAAAAATTTCAATTGCGATGTCTTTAATGTCTGATCCAAAAATCGTTCTAATGGACGAACCCTTCCAGGGTCTAGATATTTTATCAACAAGGGATCTTCAAGAAACAATTGTAAATTTGCAAACTGAGGATATTAAAAGATCCTGTATAATTTCTGATCACGCTGCACGTGATCTCTTGGCGATCTCGGACCGAGCAATTATTTTGGCAAATAAAAAAGTTGTTGCGGAAGGTACTCCATCTGAACTATTAAATGATCAAAATGCCAGAAATGTTTATTTTGGTGATTCTTTTAAAATAAATTAATTTTTTAATGCCAAACCATATTCTAATTAATAACAAAATAAATTCTTATATAAAAAAAATTGAAGTTACTTCTGATAAAAGCATATCTATAAGATGTGTTTTGTTAGCATCAATTGCTGTTGGAATATCAAAAATATCCAATCTTTTAGAATCTGAAGATGTTTTAAATTCTTTAAAGGCTATAAAAAAATTAGGCATAAATTATAAAAAAAGAAAAAATATATTAGAGATTAAAGGTCTTGGATTAAACGGATACAGCCCAAAAAAAAATACAATTATTAATGCGGGGAATTCAGGAACTCTTGCTCGTTGCTTAATAGGCATATGTGCAAAAATTAAAAATCAAGTAAAAATAGTTGGGGATAAAAGTTTGTCAAAAAGAGATTTTTCAAGGGTCACTGAGCCTTTAAAAAATTTTGGTTTAAAAATTAAGTCTAAAAATGGTTTCTTGCCAGTGCAAATCCAGGGATCAAATTTTTTAAGGCCAATAAAATTTGTAGAAAATAAAGGAAGTGCTCAAATAAAAACAAGCTTAATTTTTTGTGGACTAAACACTCCAGGTACTACAATAATAAAGGCAAAAAAGAGTAGAAACCACACTGAGCTCTTACTTAAAAACTTAAATCTTCCTATTAAAGTTAAATCTAAGGGAAATTATGATAATATTGAAATTAAAGGCTTAAATCAATTCAAGGCATTTAATTATGATGTACCAGGAGATATAAGTTCAGCATCATTTTTTATTGTTTTAACTCTTCTTTCAAAAAAATCAGAATTATTAATTAAAAAAGTAAATGTAAATAAAAGTAGATTAGGAATTATAAAAATTCTCAATATGATGAACGCAAAAATTAAACTTCAAAATAAGAGATTTTATAAAGGTGAAGAAATTGCAGATATTTTCGTTAAAAGTAACAATAATTTTAAATCAATTAATTGTCCATCTAGCCTAAATAGTTCAGCTATAGATGAACTAATTCTTATTATGTGTTTAGCTTCAGCTAAGGCGAAGGGAGTTTCTACATTCCAAGAGCTTGGTGAACTAAACAAAAAAGAGTCAAAAAGACTTGATATAGCAATTAAATTTTTAAAAATGATTGGAATTAAAACTATAAGAAAAAAAGATAATATAAAAATCTATGGAAACCCAAAACTAAACTTAAAAGGAAAATATGTTGTAAAAAATTTTTTGAAAGATCATCGAATATTTATGATGAGTGTAATTGCTGCTTTAACTTTAGGTGGAGACTGGAAAATATATGACAAAAGTTCATTCAAAACTTCATTTCCAAAATTTTTAAATATTTTAAATAAACTTGGAGCAAAAATAAATTGAAAAAGAGAAAAAATATAATTACTGTAGCAATAGACTCTCCTGCGGCAGCTGGTGCAGGTACTCAATCAAAACTAATTGCTAAACACTACAACCTACTACAACTTGATACTGGACGTATATATAGACTTATTGGAAAATTAAAGTTGGAAAACCCTAAAAAATTTAACTATTCTTTAATAAGAAAAAAAATAAATAATTTAAAAATAAAAAATTTACAAAATAAAAACTTATTATCTGATAAAGTAGCGATTTCAGCATCAATTATTGCTAAAGACAAAAAAATCAGAAATATAGTTTATCAATTTCAACAAAAATGTGCTTATGCACCCCCTAAGAAATATTCTGGTTCTGTGCTTGATGGAAGGGATATCACAAGTGTTATCTGTCGAGATGCGATGTTTAAGTTTTTTATAACTGCAAGTCTTAAAGAACGAGCAAAAAGGAGATATAAAGAGTTTAAAAGATTAAATAAAAAAATTACTTTAAATATTGTCCTTAAAAGCCTTAAAAATAGGGATAAATCTGATCGCGAAAGAAAACATGGTCCTTTAAAAAAAACAAAAGATTCAATCTTGATTAATACCACCAAATTAAGTAAGAAAGCGTGCTTTAGAAAAATAAAAGTAATTATGGATAGGAAATTAAATATTTAATGGAAATTTATAAAGAGCTTAATTCCCAAGAGTCAAAAGAGTTCGAGAATTTATTAAATTCACAATTATCAAAAACAAAAATAGAAGAAGGCAAAGTTATTGAAGGAATAGTAACAAAAATAACAAACAAATATGTATTTCTATTTGTTGATGGACTAAAATCTGAGCCAATTCTTGATATAAATGAATTAAAAACCTTAAATATCATTGATAAAATAAAGGAAGGTTCAAAAATTTCTGTTCTTCTTGAGAAAATTGAAGATAAAAATGGTGAAGTAATTGTTTCTGCTACAAAAGCTCAGAAAATCAAAGGTTGGAACCAACTAGAAAAAGCTTATGAAAAAAATGAACCTATAATTGGTAAAATTATTTCAAAATGTAAAGGTGGAGTTATTTGTGAGCATATTGATAGTGGTTCTTTACTTTTTATGCCGGGCAGCCAGATATCTGAAAAACCATTAAAAGATATTTTGCATTTGATGAATGAACCAATGAAATTAGCTATTATTAAACTTGATAAAATTCGTGGTAACGCTTGTGTTTCGAGAAGACAAATTGTTTCAATAAATAAAAAAGAAGATAAAGCGAAAGTAATAGAAAAGTATAAAGTTGGTGATATTTTAGAAAACTGCACATGTAAAAGCATAACTTCTTTTGGTGCCTTTTTTGAAATCAATGGAGGAGAGATTGATACTTTAACTCATTTACAAGAACTAAGTTATTCAAGAATAAATTCAGCTGATGAAATTCTAGAAGTGGGTAAAAAATATAGACTAAAAATAATTGCTATAGATTTTGAAAAAATGCAGGTATCGACATCAATTAAAGCTTTATCACCTGACCCTTTTGATAATATGGCAGAATTTGTTGTAGGAAAAGATTATACTGGAATAGTAAAAAAAATATTAGATTACGGATTTTTTATAGAATTAAAGAGTGGGCTTTCTGCTTTATGCCATCAATCTGAAATTTCATACCTAAAAAAAAATATCAATCCAAAAACATTTGCTAAGGTAAATGATAAAATTAAAGTAAGAATCACAGATATAGATTTGGATAAGCGTAGAATAGCGGTAAGTCACAAGTTAACAACTGAGAACCCATGGGAAAAATTTAAAAAAGAAGTATCTGTTGGCTCAATAATTAATGGAGAAATAATCGGAACAAATGAATATGCGCTATTCGTAAAACTAGATAAATATTTGGTTGAAGCTTTCTTGCATTCAAACGATCTTTCATATTTATCTAATCCTGAAGAAGAAATAAAAAAATATAAAAAAGGTGAAAAATTTGAAAAATTAAAAGTACTAGAAGTCGATCCTGAAAACCAAAAAATAAGAGTCAGTTTAAGAGAGGCGATCTCAGAAGATCCATTTAAATTCTACGAAAATTATAAAGAAGGCGATGTATTAACCTGTAAAGTTGTATCAATAGAAAATAAAGGATTGTCTGTTAAACCAGAAGGATGTGAAATTGAAACATTTATAAAAAAATCTCAATTGGCAATTTCACCTGGAGACCAAAGACCAGGAAGATGGACACAGGGGGATCGCGTGGATTGTCTTTTAGAAAAGAAAAATAAAAAATCAATTTCTCTATCAATAAGAGCACTAGATGAAAAACTAAATGCTGATGCATTAGAGAAATATGGAGATTCAGGATCTGGTAAATCACTTCCATTTGCTTCGCTTTCTGATAAAATAGATAAAAAGAAAAAATCTGAATAAATAAAATATTGTCAGTCGCAAAATCAGACTTAATCAAACAATTGGCAGATGCGTATCCAGGATTTATACGCTCTGATTTAATACGTCTGGTAGATATATTACTGTTTGAAATTGAAGGTTCTTTAAAAAGAAATGAATCTGTTGAATTTCGTGGGGCGTTCTCTTTAAGACCTAGATTGCAAAAAGCTCGATTTTCACGTAATCCAAAAACTAATGAGAAAGTGAATACTCCTGAAAAAAGAACTATATTATTTAGAATGTCAAAAGAATGGTCAAAAAAAATAAATGAAAAATAAAATTTTTGTAGCCTGTGATACAAACAAAGTCAAAACAGCAAAAAAAATAATTAATCTTACAAAAACAAAAAAAATAAAAATTGGTTATAAATTTGGATTAGAATTTTTAAATTCTAAAAATGGAAGATTTTTTGTATCTAAAATAAAAAATAAAATAATATTTGCTGATCTTAAAATTAATGATATTCCAAATACGTGTACATCTACTGTTAGAGCTTTAAAAGATTTAAATATTAATTATTTAACTATACATATTAGTTCTGGTCTTGAAGCTTTAAAAGCAGTTAAAAAAATTTCAGGTAAAACTAAAATAGTAGGTGTAACAACTCTTACATCTTTAAATAATAAAAACCTAAGGGAAATTGGTCATAAAAGAAAAATTGAAAATCTAGTTCTTCACCAAGCTAAACTTGCAAAAAAAGCTAAGTTAGATGCTTTAGTCTGCAGTGCAAAAGAAGTTAAAAAAATTAGAAAAATTTTCAAAAAAGAAATAATAACCCCTGGTATAAGACTTGATAATAAAATTAATGATCAAAAAAGAATAATGAGTCCTTTAAATGCATTCAAAGCTGGAAGTGATTGGCTTGTAATAGGCAGATCAATTACAAAAGGAAATATTAAAAAAAATTTAAAAAAATTAATTGATCACCTTGGTAAATAATGGATGCAAAAATTTGTGGTATCAAAGACTCAAAAACTTTAAACTACATCATAAATCACAATTACCCACCTAAATTTATTGGCTTCATTACTAATTATCCAAAATCAAAAAGATATGTCGGATATGAAAATCTTAAAAATTTAATTAATATAGATAAAAAAAAAATAAATTTTGTTTCAGTGCTTGTAAATCCTAATGATAAAATATTAGAAAAAATTAAGGATTTAAATTTTGATTATTATCAATTATATGATGTAGATCCTGAAAGGACTAAAACAATAAAAGAAAAGTATAAAGTCAAAATCATAACTGCACTTACAATAAAAAATAAAAATGATGTTGAGGAATATAAAAAATTTGAATCTGTTTCTGAAATAATATTATTTGATAGCAAAGGATATGAAAAATCTGTTGGATTTAATCATGAACTTCTAAATAATGTATCAACCAAAGTAAATAAAATGCTAGCTGGAAACATTCAATATGATGATAGGCTTGATAAATATTCTAAAATAACAGATATTATTGATATCTCAGGAAGTTTAGAAACCTCTGGAGAGAAGGATATTTCAAAGATAAAAATTTTTTTAGAAAATATTAGTAAAATTAAAAATGAAAATTAAAAAAAATATTCCACTAATTGATCAACATGATAAGTTTGGTTTTTGGGGAGGAAAATTTGGAGGTAATTTCATTCCTGAGACCTTAAAAAAACCAGTAGAAGACCTTACAATATTGTTTGAAAAGTTAAGAAAAAACAAAAAGTTTATTAAAGAAAGAGATTATTATTTTAAAAATTGGGTAGGGTCACCAACTTCTTTCATAAAATTAGATAACTTAACAAAACATCTTGGTGGTGCTCAGATTTGGGCAAAAGTTGTTTCAGAAGCCAATGGAGGTGCACATAAAATTTACAATGCTACTGTTCATTGCCTTATAGCAAAAAGAGCGGGAAAAAAATATATCGTAGGTGATACGGGAGCAGGATATGCAGGAAAAATGCTTAGTATGGCAGCAAAAAAATTTGGTCTTAAATGTAAAATATTTATGGGTGCAAAGGATATTAAAAGACAGAAACCCAACTGTGATGCTATCAGAAAAAATGGGGCTGAGATAGTTCCAGTTTATACAGGAAGTCAGACACTTGTTGATGCTGTTAGTGAGTGCATGAGATATTGGGTATCGAACTGTGATACCACTCATATGTGTGTGGGTTCAACTGTGGGTCCTAATATTTTTGTTAAAATTTGTGGATGGAGTACATCACAAATTTCTAGAGAACTTTTTATTCAAATAAAAAACGAATTTGGAAAAATCCCTAAAAAAGTAAAATTATTAAATTGTGTTGGTGGAGGATCTTCGAGTTTTGGTTTTTGGAATGAATTTATGCATTATAATAAAAAACAAGTTGAGTTTATTGGCATTGAAGCCGGTGGTCCAAAGAAAAGTAAAAGACATGCAGCTCCTTTAACTTATGGTTCAAAAATAGGAATACTTCATGGGGCGTCTCAGTATGTAAACCAAGATTTTGAAGGTCAGATAGAAGAAACAGAATCTATTAGTGCTGGCTTAGATTATCCGGGAGTTTCTCCTATCCATTGTTTTTTAAAGGATACAAAAAGAGCAAGATATACAGCGGCCACCGATGAGGAAGCTTTAAATGCTTATAAGCTAGTGACAAAATATGAAAATTTAAATCCTAGCTTGGAACCAAGTCATGCATTTGCTGAGGCAATAAAGTTGGCTCCAAAGTTAAGCATGGATACAATTATGATTGTAAACTCATGTGGTGATGCACATAAAGATAAAGATATTTTAAGACAAAGATTGGGAAAATTTTAATGGCCAAGTCTCTAATTAATTTAGCTTTTAAAGATTGTAAAAAAGAAAAAAGACCAGCCCTAATAACATTTACAGTTGCAGGTGATAATACCAAAAAAAATTCATTAAAAATATTAAATTCAATTGCAAAACATGCTGACATTCTAGAGCTATCATTTTTGCATAATTGTCCTATTGCAGATGGAGGTCAAATCCAAAATAGCACTTATAGATCTTTAAAAAATGGGACTACATTAAAGGATACTTTTCAAATTGCTAAAAAATTTAAAAATAATAATCCTAATAAGCCTTTAATATTAATGGGTTATTATAATTTAATTTATCAGAGTGGCGAAAATAATTTTTTGAAAAACTGCAAATCATCAAAAGTTGATGGATTGATCGTTGTCGATTTACCCTGGCCTGAAAATAGAAAATTTGCAAAGAAATGTAAAAAAAAATCAATAAATTTTGTTCAGCTATTATCTCCAACAACGTCTAATAGAAGGATGAGAAAAATCATAAAAGATTCACATGATATGATTTATTATATAAGTATGCTATCCACTACTGGTGGAAAATTAAAAGTCCCACCTAAAAAAATTTTAGAAAATTATAGAAAAATTAAAAAAATAAATAAAAATAAAAATTGTGTAATTGGATTTGGTATTACAAATAAAACAATTAAATCTTTCAGAAATTCCGATGGCGTAGTTGTTGGAAGTGAAATTTGTCAAGAAATTACTAGAAGTTTGAACAATAGACAAAATCCTGTCACAAATGTAAGTAAAGTAGTAGCAAGATTGAAAAATAAAGTTTTATGAATTGGCTAACAAAAATAAAAGTTTTTGGTGATAAAATAAAAAGAAATTTAAAAAAAAAATTTCCAACAAAAGAAGAAATTGCGAATTCTGATTGGACAAGTTGTTGTAAAGGTCCAGTTTTAAAAAAAGATTTAGAAGAAAATTTATTTGTTTGTAATTCTTGTGGAAAACATCATAGAATTAGTTGCAAACAAAGATTTGATATATTTTTTGGAAAGAATAGATATGAAATTCTTAAAACACCAGTTCCTGCTGAAGATCCTTTGAATTGGAAAGATACAAAATCTTATAAAGAAAGATTAATAAGTGCTAGAAAAAAGACTGGACAGGATTGTGCGGTTATGATTGTTAAAGGTCAGATAGATGGAATCCAAATTACAGCAGGTGCAATAAATTTTGATTTTATTGGTGGTTCTGTAGGTGCTGCGGAAGGAGAAGCTTTTATCTATGGAGCGCAGCATGCGATAGATAATAAAACTCCATATGTTTTTTTTCCTTGTGGTGGCGGTCAAAGAATGTTTGAAAGTCCTATTGCTTTAGCAAATATGACTAGAACTACACTTGCAGTAAATGAAATAAAAAAAAATAATCTTCCTTATATAGTGTGTTTTACGGATCCAACAGCTGGTGGAATAACTGCATCTTTTGCAATGTTGGGAGATGTTCATTTCGCAGAAAAAGGTTGTTTAATAGCTTTTGCTGGTAAACGAGTAATTCAAGCTACAGTCAAGGAGGAGTTAAGTCCAGATTTTCAAACAGCTGAATTTGTTGAGAAACATGGCTTTGTTGACAAAGTTGTAAATAGAAAAGATTTAACTAATGAAATTGGAAAATTGCTTGAAATATTGCTAAAGAAGAATTCTGAGGTAAATTCAGAATTATCAAATGAAAATTCAACAAATATTGAACAGCCTACAAAAGCTGCATCCTAAAGAAATAGACTTAAGTTTAGATCGAATTAAGAAACTCTGCAAAAAACTTGGAAATCCACAGGATAATTTAAAATATATATCAGTAGTTGGAACAAATGGAAAATATTCTACAATTCAGGCAATTAGAGCTATTCTAAAAGATGCCAATATAAATTGTAATATTTACACAAGTCCTCATATACAAAAAATTAATGAAAGATTTATATATAATGATGAAGAAATTTCTGACGAAAATCTTGTAAAATTATTAACTGAAGTAGAAGATATTAATGCAGGTGAACCTATTACTTATTTTGAAATATTAACAGCGGCATATTTTTATAATGCTAAAAACTTCAAAAATAATATTAACCTAATAGAAAGCGGTTTATTTCATAGAGCAGATGCATGTTCAATAATTAAATCAAATTTGGCAAGTATTATTACTGCTATCGGTTTAGATCATCTGGATTGGCTACCAAAAGATAAACAAACAATAGATCAAATAATATTTGAAAAGACTTCATCTTTATTAAGTTCAAAAATTATTGTCTCAAAACAAAGCCCAAATGAAACTTTAAAAAAAATAACAAATTCAATTGAGAAAAATTCTTCAAAAAAAGTAGTTTTTGGTAATGATTTTAACTACTCTTTAAATGAAAATGGTTTTTTTTATTTTGAAGATAAATATGGATGCCTAAAGCTTCCACTACCAAATTTAGAGGGTGAATTCCAATTATCTAATATATCGTCAGCTATAGCAACCATCAGAAATATAGAAGAAATAAATATTTCTGATCAAAATATTATAAATGGAATAAAAAAAATTAAGAGTATTGCAAGATTTTCTGAGATAAAAAATGGAAAATTAAAAAATTTGGTAAAAAAAAATAAAATTTATATTGATGGATCTCATAATCCTCTTGGGGCAAGCGTTTTATCTAAACATTTAAATTCATTAGAATGTAACAAACATATAATTTTAGGAATGATGAATAATAAAGATCATGTTGAATATATAAGTTATTTTAAGGATAAAATATCTTCTTTAACAACAGTAGATATTCCAAATCAACCTAATGCAATTAATGGTGAAGATTTAATGAAAAAATTAAGAAATTTAGAAAATGTTAACTATAAAAAATCAATTAAAGAAGCTATCAGTTCAATAGATTTAAAAGATAAAGATATAATTATTATTACCGGATCCTTATATCTGGCGGGGGAAGTTTTAAATTTAAATTAAATATTTTCCTTTATCCAGGCAACAATATTTGATTTTGTGGTAGCGCCAACTTTAGTAGCTTTTAATTCACCACCTGAAAAAAGTAACATAGTTGGGATTCCACGGATTCCGTACTTTGTAGGAGTGTTAGGTTCATTATCAATATTATGCTTTGCAATTACAACATCATTTGCCATTTCATTAGAAATTTCTTCTAAAGTTGGAGCAATTTGTTTGCAAGGTCCACACCATTCAGCCCAAAAATCAACTATTACTGGTTTGCCGGCTTTAATAACTTCCGTCTCAAAATTCTCATCTGTTACATTTACTGTTGCCATAAAACTTTTATATAATTTTAATTAAGTATTTCAATACCTAAAAAAAAAAAAATTAAATTATCCACACTAAGAATTTTCGTATTTTTTTTGTATTGACATTACATGTGAATTAAGTTCATCCAAAAATTTTAATTTTTCTTGATCATTTTCATTTGAATATTTGTCTCTAAGTGTATCAATTTCATTGTAGCATGCTGAAACAGTCCACCATTTTTCAAATTTTTCACTTAAAATTCTTTTAGAAATAGATCTTTTTATGGATTTAAGCATTTCAGCAGGTAATACTTCTGGTGCTTCTTGGTAAATTATTTTTTTACCAAATCCTATAAGTCTTTCATCATCAAATTTATCTAATAATTTTAACTTGTCTTGCCAAGATGCAGCATGCCATGCAGGAAAAAGTGCAGTATCTTTATTTGAAGTAAATTTATTATAAATACTTTCTTCTGCATATATATCTTCCTGTGATTTTGATTGCTCTTTTTCTTCTGCTATTTCTTTAAGTGCTGTAAGAATATTTTGTGAAAATTTTTCATTATCTCTTACTAATTTTGCTCTTTTTTTAATTAAACTTGAGTCCATTGCATTGTAAGGCTCTACCTTCATTGCGTATTCTGCATCTAGTATAATAGGAGCTTTATTTGATCTAATAGTTCTTAAGAATTTAGGAGTTTTTTTCATTTCAGCTTTTAATTCATTGATGGACATATTTAAAATTGGCTCAATATCAACGCGAAGATCGACAGCCTGACCCCAATTATAAATGGGATGTATACAGTGTTTTGGATGTAGAGGTGCACATAGATATAACCTTGATTTCCCATAGAAATATTCATTTAAAGTAATTATTTCTTCTTTTTTAAAAATTGTTTCTGTATCTGATCTACTTGCTGTTCTTAAAAACATATTCCAAGTGCTCGGTTGTCTTTTTTTAATAATACTTAAAATTTTTGCAGTTAGAGTAGCATCAGTTAATGCGCTATGAGCATCACTTGAATCTAAACCTTGCATTCGAGAGAGAGATTCAAGTTTAAATACTGGATTATTCTTTTCATTTATTTCTGTTTCTAAAACAGAAGTGTCTACTGCATAGGCAGCTCGAGCAATGTTTATGCCATCGTGGCGTTTTGAAGGTGAAGCATTTGTTATATAAGGATATCTAATACCTTTAAAAAACTCCTTCCTAATCATTTCATCATCAAATCCTATATTGGACCATCCTAGGAAGATTGCTGGACTCCATTTCTTGAAGGTTTTTTCAACTTCACTAAGCATTTGATAGTGGCTTAAGTTTCCTTGGGTTAATTGTTTAATGCTTGTTTTGTTAACAATTAAAGCCATTGCTTGAGGAATTTCACCTTCTGGTAATCTGCATCTAAAATTAAATCTGTCTTTTTCTTTAAAATTTTCATCAACTAATATTCCACCGATTTCAATTATGCTTCCAAAATCAGTACTGGCGCTTGATGATTCGATATCCCATATAGCTAAATTCATAAATTAATTGTCCTTTAAAAAGCTATGTTTTGATGGATGTTTAGATTATTTTTTTGAGGACTAAACCATTTGCATCTAAACAAGTAGCTCTTAGTTAGCAATATCCCTTCTAAGAATATATCAATGAAAGTCAACTTAAATTATTCATTTCGTTGAATTTTTTTACTCTTCCTAGAAATAAATTTTGATACATAAGTAATTCTGCTCCTTCAATTTTAAAATCTTGAAATAAGTAATCTACTGTACATAATAATATTACTCCTGATGTAATATTTGTTTTGTAAACAACATTGTGAGCTAAAGAATACGCGCCTAATTGTAAAAAATAATCTTGAATGTAATCAACTTTTTTTGGTTTATTTGCTTGCTTAAAATCTATAATAGCTTCTTTTCCTTGATAAATACCTACAAGATCTGCTGTGCCAGCATATTTTTCTGGATAGTGAAGTATAGTTTCCATTCCATATATTTCCTCTAATTTTTCTTTTATACCTTTGTTTATTATTTCCTTAGCCATATTTTTGTATTGTTCATTGCTTTCAAAAAAACTATCATTAACTCTTCCTCTACAAAAATCTTCAAGAAAAGAATGCATTGATGTACCTCTGCTTGATGCTTCAGTTTTAATTTTATTAGCTTCTTTGTAACCTACTCTTTGTTTCCAATTTTCTAATGCTGCTTTGTCCTCGTCTGATTTGGTTGCTTGTAAAATAGAAGTAACACTTGGTAATTTTTCATCGCCAAATAAATACTTTCTCGTACCATTTTCAATTGATCGTGATGATTTTGGATAATTAAATTTATTATTCCACTTCATTGTGACACTTATAAATGTATTTTATTTGAAAATGAAATTAATTTTTAAGTTGTTTTGAGTGGTCGACAAATTTTTCTACGTTTTCAGTTTTAACAGCTTTTTCAACTTGCTCGGGATCTTTTATATTTTCTAAAGTTCTTGTGATTGATCTCGCATCTGTACCAAATGTATCTACAACCTTCATTGCCTCTTCTAATTTTTTTCGAAGTACAATAACATTGTCAAAATGCTTTGCAAATCTTGTACTGATTGTTTTTAAGTGATTATAAATTTCTGTTGCTCCTTTTTGGACTTTTAATGACTGAAAACCCATATGCAAAGATTGTAAATAAGCTGAAAGAGTGTTTGGACCCATAATTACAATTTTATATTTTTTCATTAATTCTTGTGTTAATAATTCTTTAGTACTAGGGTCTTGGTAGTCAGTTAATTCTTTATATAAACTTTCAGTTGGTGCATATACAATTCCAAAATCTGTAGTTTTAGGTGGAACTATATATTTTTCATTCACACTTTTAGCTTTATCCTTAAAAGCTTTAGCTAATTTAGTTCTTGCATCTGCAATCGCTTTTTTATCATCTTCTTGATGAGCATCATCTATTGCTTTAAATCTTTCTACTGGAAAATGACTATCTACTGGAACCAAAACATCTCCTTGAAGTTTTATAGCAAATTCTACATTTTCTGAAGTATCTTCTTTCATCTTAACATTTGAGATAAATTGAGAAGCGGGTAATAAATCTTTTAATAAAGATGCCAAGCTAAACTCAGCAAGAGTTCCATATTTTTTAACCCCTGCTAAAATCTTATTTATACCTTCCTGGCTTTTGTTTAAATTTTCAACTTGGATATTAAAAGCAGAAACTTTTTCATTAACTGATGTTAAAGTTTGTGTCATATCTCTTGTTACATCCTTGGATAAACTATTAAAAGATGAGGACATACTATTAAATGAAGTGTTGATGCTTTCTTTTAAGTTATTAAGCTCTTGTGTGTTATCTTTTGGTTC
>CACKXS010000006.1 GCA_902604305.1 uncultured Pelagibacteraceae bacterium | reverse complement strand
CCATCATCAATTACTGGTCCAATTGTGACTTGCGTACCAGGAAAAATTTCCTGAACAGCCATTGCTAAAACATGCGCTGTATCATGTCTTATTGTTTCTAGTCCTTCTTTATCTTTTGCTGTATGAATTTTAATAGAACAGTCTTTATCTATTTCATAGTTCAAGTCTTTTAAATTTCCATCAACACTAATAACTAAGGCTTGTTTTGAAAGTGACTTACTAATCTTCTCTGCTACTTGCAATCCAGTAACATTTTTTTCAAAATTAATTGAATTTCCATCTGGTAATTTAATATTAGGCATTTATGATATTAATTTTATATATTCTGAATATGTAGAAAAACACATTTTTTCAACATTAAATTTTTTAATTACATTTTTTCTACCCTCATTACCCATAGAATTCAACGTTGTTTCATCTAATTCAAATATATGTGCCAATTTCTCACTTAAGGCATTTGGATCTCCAGCTTTAAACAAAAAACCAGTCTTGTTATCGATAATTGTTTCCTTTGATCCACCAATATCGCTTGCTACTATTACTTTTCCCATTGCTTGTGATTCAACTGCTACCCTACCAAAAGCTTCGGGTTGTATAGAGCAATTTGTAACAATATTTGCTATCTTGTAGGCTAAAGGCATTTTTTTACAATTCTCAATAAATAACACATCTTGAATTAATCTGCACTGCTCAACGAGTCTTTGTATTTTTTTTTTATATATTTTTCTACCTTGATCACTTCCCAAAATAATTGCAAAAAATAATTTATCAGGATTTTTCTGCTTAAAAATTTTTAATGATTCAATAAACATTTCATGCCCTTTCCAAGAAGTAAGTCTTCCTGGAAAAAGAATAATTTTTTTCTGATAAAAACTTAAAGTTTTATCTATTTTCCATTCATTCATTAATTTTGATTCATCTTCACTTTTTATCTTTGTTGAATCAAAATATTCTAGATTTATACCTCTAAAAATAGTTAATAGTTTTTGTTTTTTATTTAGATAATTAGAATAATTTTCATTTATATGAGAAAAAATAAAATTCGATCCGGCAATAATTAAATTAGATTTTACCATTACAGAATTATAAAATTTTTTAATTGAGTTATTAAAATTATAAGTTCCATGAAATGTTGTAACAAATTTTCTTCTCGTAATTTTACAAGCAATTAAACATGACCATGCTGGAGCACGACTTCTGGCATGAACAATATTTATTCCAAAAAATAAAATAATAAATATTAAAATTATTGAGTTTAAAAAAATAAAAATAGGATTTTTAAATTGAACGGGTAGTCTTATTAATTTTACTTTTTTTCTATCTATAAATTTTAATAAAGGGCCACCACTAGTTACTATGTATGATTTAGCATTTTTCTCATGTAAATAATGACCTAAATCATAACATCCAGTTTCAGCTCCTCCATAACCTAATCTTGGAATAACTTGTAAAACTTTTAATTTAGATGACATTTGATAGAATTATATATTAAGAATTTACTCAGATAAACTTTAATGAATAAATATAAATTTTTAAAAATATCATCATCTAAGAAAATTAGGTATTTAATCAATAAATACAAAAAAGGGCCATATATAGTTTTTCTTCACGGTTTTATGTCGGATATAGAAGGAGAAAAGCCAAAAAAAATATTAAAATACTGCAATCAAAAAAAGATAGGTTTTCTTGCATTAGAGTATTCTGGGCATGGAAAATCTTCAGGTAAATTTACTGATGGAAATATAAGCAAATGGACAAATGAAGTAAAAATATCAATTAAGAGAATTATAAAAAAAAATAAATTTATTATTGTTGGATCCAGTATGGGTTCTTGGATATCTTTAAATCAATTTAAATTTTTTAACAATCAAATTTTAGGTTTTTTAGGAATCGGTTCTGCACCTGAATTTTTAGAGAATTTAATGTGGAAAAAATTTAACAAAAAAATAAAAAATGAAATTACAAAAAAAGGAATTTATCATTTAAAGTATGGAAATTATGAATATCCTATTACATATCAATTAATTAAGGATGGAAGAAAAAATAAAATTTTAAATAAAAAAATTAAAAGTAAAATTTATGTAATCATGATTCATGGAAAAAAAGATGAAGTAGTCCCAGTAAATTATTCTAAAAAAGTTCTTAAAGTTTTTAAAAATGCCAATAAAAAATTATTAATCATCAAAAATGGTGATCATAGCCTTTCATCAAAAAAAAACTTAAATAAAATTACAAAAGAATTAAATAATATTGTTTCAAATACTACTTAGATAGCAATATTAATCTTATCTTTTACTGTTATAGGATTATCAAGTTTATTTAACATTTCTTTTGGACATACCTGGTAAAAGTAATTTATCTCATTTTCAAAATCAGAAATAATTTTTGCAGCTATTTTTGAGTTTGTTTCTTTTAAATGTTTCTGAATTAAATTTTTTAATAAATTTTTCCAATAATCAGTTTCAACTCTTTGCCATATAACTGTTTCTGGATTTACCTTTTTTTCGAATTCATTTTTTTCATCATAAATAAATACCATTCCTCCTGTCATGCCTGCTGCAAAATTATCTCCCACTTGCCCAAGAATAACTACTGTTCCACCTGTCATATATTCACACCCATTAGAGTCGCAACCTTCAATAACTGTTGTAGCGCCTGAATTTCTTACAGCAAACCTTTCACCAGCTTTTCCAGAAGCAAATAAATTTCCTGATGTTGCTCCATATAATACTGTATTTCCGATAATTGTATTTTCATAAGAAATTAAATTACTATCTTTTGGCAATTTAATTGAAATTGAGGCTCCAGACAAACCTTTGGCCACGTAATCGTTTGCATCACCTTCAAGTAAAAGTTTTAAACCTTTAATTCCAAATGCACCAAATGATTGTCCAGCTGAACCTTTGAACTTTATAGCTAAAAAATCTTCTTCGAGCTTTTCATGACCATATTTTTTTAATAAATGGTAAGAGATTCTAGTACCAACTGCCCTATTGGTATTTTTTATTTTAAACTCTTTATCGATTACATTTATTTTTCCAATTTTATCTTCTATTTCAGGTAATATTTCTTGGTCCAGCGTATTGGGAATTTCATTAATATCTTTTTTTTCACAATATCTTTTGAAGCTTCCAGGATCAGGCAAAATAAAAAGAGGGTGCAAATCTAAATCATCTAAATTTGATGAACCAGTGCTAACTTGTTTTAATAAATCTGTTCTTCCAATAATTTCATTTAATTTTTTAAAGCCTAATTCAGCTAATATTTCTCTTACTTCTTCTGCAATAAATTTAAATAAATTTACAACTTTTTCTGGAGTACCACTAAATTTTTCTCTTAATTTTTCATCTTGTGTACAAACCCCAACTGGACAAGTGTTAGAATGACACTGTCTAACCATAATACATCCCATTGCAACTAAAGCTGTAGTTGCTACACCATATTCTTCAGCCCCCATCATCGCAGCAATAACAACATCTCTACCTGTTTTTATTCCACCATCAGTTTTTAAAGTAACACTATGTCTCAAATTATTTAAAATCAAAACCTGATTAACTTCTGTTAATCCCATCTCCCAAGGTATCCCTACATACTTTACACTTGTTTGTGGAGTAGCACCTGTTCCTCCGTTATGCCCTGAAATTAAAATTATATCTGCTTTAGCTTTTGCAACTCCTGCTGCAATTGTTCCTATTCCCGATGATGCAACCAACTTAACTGCTACTCTAGCTTTTGGGTTTACTTGTTTTAAATCATAAATTAATTGTGCTAAATCTTCTATTGAATAGATATCATGGTGTGGAGGTGGTGATATAAGTGTTACCCCTGGTGTAGAATGTCTTAGTTTTGCAATTTCATCTGTTACTTTAAAACCTGGTAGTTGTCCTCCTTCACCAGGCTTTGCTCCCTGAGCAATTTTAATTTCTATCTCATTACAATTATTTAAATAATTAATTGTTACACCAAATCTTGCTGACGCAATTTGTTTAACTCTAGAATTTGCATTATCATTATTTTTTAATAGAGTGAACCTTTTTTCATCTTCTCCACCTTCGCCACTACATGAAGCACCTTTAATTCTATTCATTCCTATAGCTAAAGTTTCATGTGCTTCTTTTGATAAAGCGCCATGAGACATGCTACCACTTCCAAATCTTTTTAATATTTCAGCTGCTGGCTCAACTTCAGAAATATTAATTGAAGATTTTAAATATCTTTTTCTAAAATCAATCAAATCTCTTAAATTGATTGGTGGAAGATCATAAATTCCTTTTGTATATTTTTTATAAGTATCAAATGAATTGTTAGTTACTGCGCTTTGAAGTAAATGAATTAATTTACCTTGATATTGATGTGTTTCTCCATTTTTTCTATATTTATAAATTCCTCCAATTGGTAAAATATTATCATTGTTTTGAAATGCCTCCTTGTGAATATTTTTTATTTTCTGTTCTATCCCAACTAATCCAATACCTGAAATTTTTGAGGTTACTCCATGAAAATATTCTGAGACGATAGTACGACTTAATCCAAGAGCTTCAAAATTACACCCACCTCTATAAGAACTTAAAACTGAAATTCCCATTTTAGACATTATCTTCAAAAGTCCAGAATTTACTGATTTAATATATCTTTCAATACACTCTTCGTAACTAAACTTTCCAAAAAGTTTTTTTTCGTATCTTTGATATAAACTATCTAAAGCTAAATATGGATTAATAGTAGTTGCACCAACTCCTAAAATCGTTGCAAATGAATGTGTATCTAAAGCTTCTCCAGTTTGCACATTGATAGAAACATATCCTCTTAACTTTTTTTTAATTAAATGCTTATTAATAGCGCCTACACACAAAAGCATTGGAATCGCAATTTTTTCTTCTGATACAGCTATATCAGTCAATACTAGTTGTGTTGAACCTTGTCTTACTGCAATTTCTGATTCCTTTATAATTTTATCCAAAGACTCAACCAAAGAACTATCGTGCAAAAAAGTACAATCAATAGTTTTTGAATTTTCTCCAAAAAATTTAATAAATTTTGAAAATTGTGAATTTGATAAAATAGGACTTTCTAAAACATAAATATTATCTTTAGTTAGCTTATCAAAATTTAATATATTACCTAAATTTCCAAATCTTGTTTTTAAACTCATTACTTTATTTTCTCTTAATGAGTCAATAGGAGGATTTGTAACTTGACTAAAATTTTGTCTAAAAAAATGATACAATGGTCTATATCTATCAGATAGAACTGCAAGTGGAGTATCATCGCCCATAGAACCAACTGCTTCTTTAGCATCCTCAGCCATTGGATGTAGAATCATTTCCAAGTCTTCTATACTTATTCCAAATGCATGTTGTCTTTTTCTTAAATCTGATCCAGAAAAAATAAATTTTTCCTTATCAATTGTAATTTTTTTATCTAAATCTACTATTTGGCTATTAAAATGTTTAAATTCTTTTGCTAAATAATTTTTAATTTCATTATTATTAAAAACCTTACCCTTGTTTATTCTTATTCCAATAATTTCACCAGGACCTAATCTTCCTTTCGAAACAATTTTTTTTTCATCTAATTCGATCATTCCAGTTTCAGATCCTGCAAAAAGAAGTTTATCTTTTGTTATAGTATATCTTAAAGGACGAAGACCATTTCTATCATTGGCTGCTATTGCCCATTCATTATCTGTAGCAGCTATTGCTGCTGGACCGTCCCAAGGTTCCATTGTACTATTTAAAAAATTAAATAATCTTTGATGATCTCTAGGTAAAATTTTACTTTTTTTAGACCATGCGTCTGGAATTAGCATTAGTTTTGCTAAAGGCGCAGATTGACCTGATATATTTAGCAATTCAAAAACATTATCTAAAGCTGCTGAGTCAGAAGCACCTGGTTGTATTACTGGTTTTAAATTCTCTATATTTTCAAATAATGGACTTTCCATTTCATCTTCATGAACTTTCATCCAGTTACAATTTCCTCTAAAAGTATTTATTTCTCCATTATGAGCAATGGCTCTAAAAGGTTGCGCTAAATCCCAACTTGGAAATGTATTTGTAGAAAATCTTTGATGAAAAATTGCATATCTTGATATAAATCTTTCATCCTTTAAATCAGGATAAAAATCAGATAGTGCCTCCGCTAAAAACATTCCTTTATAAATTATCGATTTTGAACTTAAAGAACATATATAAAAACCTTCTATGTTGCTTTTTATAATTTGATTTTCAATTTTTCTTCTAATCTCATAAAGTTTTCTTTCTAAATCTTTATCTACTAATTTTTTATCATTATGCTTAAATAGTATTTGAGTAATTTCTGGTCTGTTACTGTTTGCTTTAACACCTAAAACTTTTGTATTTATTGGAACTTGTCTCCACCCATAAATTTTAAAATTTGATATGGTAATTTCTTTTTCAACAATGGTCTTACAGTCTTCTTGAACACTAAAATTATCTCTAGGCAAAAAGATCATTCCAACACATATCTCAGAATTGTCGTGCTTATGTCCTTTAGTTTCTATCTTTTCTGAGAAAAAATCGTATGGAATTTCAACATGAATTCCTGCTCCGTCCCCTGTTTTGCCATCAGCATCAACAGCACCTCTATGCCATACAGTTTTAAGAGCTTCAATTCCATAGTCTACAATCTTTCTTAATTTTTTTCCTTCTGTAGAAGCAACTAAACCAACCCCACATGCATCATGTTCCATGTCTTTTGAATAAACATGATTATTTTCCAAAATTTTTAGATTTTTTTTATAATTTTTTATCATGCAACTTTTGTTTTTTTACTTTCTATCTTTTCTAAGTAATTTTTAATAGAAGTTGCAGCTTCTCTTCCATCTCTAATGGCCCAAACAACTAGGGAGGCTCCTCTTATAATGTCTCCTGCCGCAAATACCCCGGATAAATTTGTTTCCATAGTATCAAAATCCACTTTAATCGTTCCCCATGTGCTTACTTTTAAATCTTTTTCTTGAAATAGATTTGGAAGATTTTCTGGATCAAATCCAAGAGCTTTAATTATAACGTCTGCTTTTAAATTAAATTCTGAATTGGTTTCAATAATTGGTTTTCTTCTTCCACTTTCATCAGGATCACCAAGTTTCATTTTATCGACCAGTACATTTTCAATTTTAATTGTTCCATTAAATTTTTTTGGATTTGATAGCCAAACAAATTCAACACCTTCTTCCTCTGCATTGGAAACCTCTCTTGCAGAACCTGGCATATTCTCTCTATCTCTTCTATATAAACATTTTACTGATTTTGCGTTTTGCCTAACAGAAGTTCTAACACAATCCATTGCTGTATCACCACCTCCAATAACAATTACATCTCTTCCTTCTACATTGAGTTTGCCATTGTCAAATTGTTCAACTTTATCACCTAAACCTTTTCTATTTGATGCTGTTAAAAAATCCATTGCGGGAAAAATATTTTCTAAATTACTACCTGGTATCTCTATTTCCCGTGCTTTATAAACTCCTGTAGCAATAAGAATTGCATCATGTTTTTCTTTTAGTTCACTTAGTGTTGCATCTTTTCCAACTTCAAAATTTTGAATAAATTTAATACCTCCCTTTTTTAAAAGATTTGTTCTTCTCTCAACTACAAATTTTTCTAATTTAAAATTTGGAATACCATATATAAGAAGGCCTCCTGCACGATCATATCTATCATAAATTGTTACTTGATAACCTTGTTTTCTTAATTGTTCAGCACACGCAAGTCCTGCTGGTCCTGCACCTATTATTCCTACTGATTGTTTTTTTTCTATTCTAACCTTTATAGGTTCAACCCATTTATTCTCCCATGCATTTTCTGTAATAAATTTTTCTACTGATCCTATTGTAACTGTTCCATGCCCTGATTGTTCAATTACACAATTTCCTTCACATAATCTATCTTGTGGACAAATTCTTCCACAAACTTCAGGCATATTATTTGTACTTTGTGCTAATTCATAAGCTTCCTTAAGCCTTCCTTCAGCGGTAAGTTTTAACCAATCAGGAATGTTATTACTCAAAGGACAATGTACTTGGCAAAAAGGAACTCCACATTGTGAACACCTGCTAGACTGTTCTTTCGCTTTTTCGTTTATAAATTCACTATAAATCTCATTAAAATCCTCTTTCCGATCTAAAACTTTTCTTTTAGGAGGGTTTTGCTGATCTAATTTTACAAATTTAAGCATTTTATCCGTCATATAAGAGGCAGCATATAGCATAATTTATATGGATAAATAGAGAAAAGGGTAATAAGTACTGACTATAAATCTTCTTTTTTACTATATTTTATAGGGTTTTAGATAAAACTGCATGCCTGTTATGCTTTCACGTAATTGCTTCAATTTAAGGTTATATTGTTTATTAGAAACAAATCAAAATGATTTCAAACTTCTTAGAAATTCTAATTTTATCAATTATTCAAGGATTTTCAGAATTTATACCAGTTAGTTCATCTGCTCATTTAATAATATTTTCTAATGTTATTAATTTTTCAAATAAGTCTCTTATATTTGATATTGGATTACATTTAGGATCATTGCTTGCAATAATATATTATTTTAAAAAAGAATTATTAAATATTTCGAATGATAAAAAATTATTCAATTTACTTATAATTGGTTCAATTCCATTAATATTAGTTGGATATATTTTTTATTCAACAGATATAATTAATTCTTTTAGAAATTTAAAAGTAATTGCATGGACAACATTAATTTTTGGTATTTTAATGTATTTTGCAGATACTTTTAAAGTTAAAAAAAATATAGAAAATGATTTAACAATTAAAAATATTTTAATTATTGGAATATTACAAATTCTGGCAATTATACCTGGCGTAAGTAGAGCTGGAATAACAATTACAGCTGGAAGATTTTTAAATTTTGATAGACATGACTCGGCAAAAATATCGTTTTATTTATCCATCCCAGCTTTAATGGGAGCAAGTGTTCTATCTTTAAAAGATGCAGTAAATGAAAATTTAGAATTTAATTTATTTCTTATTGTTTCAATAATATTGTCTTTTATTTTTTCATATCTAACAATTAAATTTTTTTTAATTTATACAAAAAAGTTTTCTTTAAAATTTTTTGTAATTTATAGAATTATTTTATCTATAATAATTTTTTCAATTATCTATTATTAGTTTTTTTTACTTCAGGTAATATTTGTGAAAAAATTACACCAGCAAGAATAAATGTACAACCAATTATATTATCAATATCTAAATATTGATTTAAAATTATCCAGGCGGCTATAGCTGCAAATACACTCTCTAAAGAAAAAATAATTGCTGATGGAGATGGCGCAATATTTTTTTGAGCGTATATTTGTAATGTAAAAGCAATCCCACCTGACAATACACCTGCATATATTATTGATACTGACTCATTTAAAATATTTGCAAAAGATATATTTTCAAAGAAAAAACCAAACAAGAATGAAAATGAAGCTACAACGAGCGCCTGGAGTGCTCCAAAAAATAACGGTATATCAAAAATTTTAATAAATTTACCAATAAAAATTATATGTAGAGCCCAAAAAAATGCGCATAATATAACCAAGCTATCACCAAATCTTACTGTTGCATTAGAAAAGTCACTCAATAAATAAACTCCTCCAACACATAAAATTGCCGAGGGCCATATGCTCCAGTGTATTTTTTTTTTATAGAATATATAAAGTATTATTGGAACCATCGGTACGTAGAAAACAGTGAAAAATGCTGCATTAGCAATGTCTGTATAAAGTAGTGCAGCTTGCTGGACAAATGTACCTAAAAATAAGAATAGGCCGATCCAGAAAAGTAGTTTAAAAAATTCAGTTCTATTATTGTTTATTTGCTTAATAATTTTTGAATTTTCAAAAATTAAAGCAATTGGAATTATAGATAAAAAACCTATAAAAAATCTTGCTCCATTAAATGTTAGAGGTCCTATTTTATCCATTCCAGTATCTTGAGCAATAAATGTTGTTCCCCAAATAAATGTGCAAAGTAATGCACTAATTAATGATAAGGATTTAGACATATATTGGATTAAAAAGCTAAATTATAGGCAAAATTTTTTCCTAAATTTTCTTTCAATGAATTACAAAACTTAGCCGCTTCTGCCCCGTCTATAATTCTATGGTCATATGAAAGTGATATTGGCAACACTGTTCTTACAAGAAACTTATCCTTTATAAAAATTTGCTTTTTATAGGATCTACCAACGCCAAGAATTGCAACTTCAGGATAATTTATTATAGGTGTAAAATAAGTACCACCGATTCCTCCAAGACTTGTTATAGTTATTGATCCTCCAAAAAATTCCTTTTTATTTATCTTTAAATTTCTACTAAGTTCACTTACATTTTTTAATTCTTCAGCAATTTCTTTTATTTTCTTTTGATCTACATTTCTTATTTTTGGAACCATTAAACCATGAGCTGTATCAACAGCAATGCCGATATGAAAATATTTTTTTAAAGTAATCTTTCCTTCACTAATATTATCAATAGAAGAATTGAACGTAGGAAATTTCTTTAAATTATTAGTTAATGCTTTTGCTATAAAAGCAAGAGGAGTAATTTTCATTTTATCTCCAGAAACTGGGTCTGTTAATTTTGATCTGAAATCTTCTAGTTCAGTTATATCTGCTTCATCATGATGAGTAACATGTGGGATTGTATTCCAAGAATTTGAAAGATGAGGGGCAGCCAATCTTTTCACTCTAGGCATTTCAGCTATCTCAATATCTCCAAAGTCGGAGTGATTAAATTCGGACTTAAATTTAATATCTTCTTTTGTTTGTGATTTATTTAAATTTTTATTTACAAAATTTTTTACATCCTCTTCAGTTATTCTTCCTAATCTTTCCGATCCTTCAATCTCAGCTATATTTGCTCCAAGTTCTCTAGCAAATTTTCTTACTTTTGGTGTGGCAAATATTTTTTTATTTTCTAACATAATTTAAAGTTTTGTAGGGATTGTTTTATTTGGGTCAATATTATATTTTTTTATAGCTTCATTTGCATATTTTGATGGTATTAATTGTTCTTTGGCTAAGACACTTAGCGAATAAGCTACAATATGTTCTTTATCAACTTCAAAAAACTTTCTTAAATTTTTTCTAGTATCACTTCTTCCATATCCATCTGTGCCAAATGAGTAAAAACTTTTTCTAATGAAAGGCCTAATTTGATCTGAATTTAACCTTATATAGTCTGAAGCTGAAACTATTGGCCCTTCAGTTGAAGAAAGGCACTTTTCTATATGGCTTTTTTTATTTGTTTTATCTGGATTAAGTAAATTATATCTTTCAACTTCTATGGCTTCTTTTCTAAGTTCGTTATAACTTGTTACGCTCCATACATCGCTATCTATTTTAAAATCTTTTTCTAATATTTCTGCAGCAGCAATAATTTCTCTTAGAATGGCCCCGGATCCTAATAATTGTATTTTAGTTTTTTTATTTTTATTAAATTCTTTAAATTTGTACATACCTTTTAATATATCTTCCTCTATATTTTTTTCTTTTGGTATTTCAGGATGAGTATAATTTTCATTCATTGTAGTAATATAATAAAAAATATTTTCTCTCTTTTCATACATTCTTCTTAAACCTTCTCTAAAAATTACAGCTAGCTCGTAAGAAAAAGTGGGATCGTATGAAATACAATTTGGTACTACAGAAGACAATATATGACTATGTCCATCACCATGTTGAAGACCTTCTCCTGATAATGTTGTACGTCCTGCAGTTGCTCCAATTAAAAATCCTCTTGTTTGATTATCTCCTGCAGCCCAAACAAAGTCGCCGGTTCTTTGAAAACCAAACATAGAATAAAATATATATATTGGTATCATTGAGATATCATGATTTACATAGGATGTGCCAGCTGCAATCCAGGACGAAATAGCACCAGCCTCTGTTATTCCTTCTTCTAAAACTTGACCCTTTATATCCTCACGATAAGAACTTAATTGCTCTGAGTCAACTGGTTCATATTTTTGACCTTCGTGAGCATATATTCCTATTTTTTGAAACAAGCCCTCCATGCCAAAAGTTCTAGCTTCATCTGGAATAATTGGAACTAGTCTTGGAGCTACATTTTTATCCCTCATAAGATTTGTCAACATTCTAACTAATACCATTGTTGTTGACATTTCTTTTTCTCCTGTAGATTCTTTCATTTTTGCAAATATATCTTTTGGTGGAGTTTTTATAGCTTTAGCAAATGATGATCTTTCTGGTAAGTTTCCACCTAATTTAATTCTACATTCTTTTAAGTATTTTATTTCTGGTGAATTATCATCAGGTCTATAATATTGAATATTTCTTACTTGCTCATCTGTTAAAGGCACATCAAATCTATCTCTATAATATAACAAATCTTCTTCATCTAATTTTTTTTGTTGGTGAGTTGTATTCATACTTTCGCCTGACTTACCCATTCCATATCCTTTGATAGTTTTAGCTAGAATTACAGTTGGTGTACCTTTATTCTGCATAGCAGCATGATAAGCAGCATAAACTTTGTGTGGATCATGTCCACCCCTGTTAAGTTTCCAAATATCTCTATCTGTCATTTGAGAAACCATATCTAAAAGTTCTTTATACTTCCCAAAAAATTTCTCTCTTACATATTTCCCTCCTTTTGCTTTGAATGCCTGATATTCTCCATCAACTGCTTCTCCCATTCTTTTAATTAGCAATCCAGATTTATCTTTGGCTAACAATTGATCCCAGTAAGAACCCCAAATAACTTTAATTACATTCCAACCAGCTCCTCTAAATATTCCTTCAAGTTCTTGAATAATTTTTCCATTACCTCTTACTGGTCCATCGAGTCTTTGTAAGTTACAATTTACTACAAAAATTAAGTTATCCAGTTTTTCTCTAGCTGCTAATCCTATGGCTCCTAAAGATTCTGGTTCGTCAGTTTCACCATCTCCCAAGAAGCACCAAATTTTTCTTCCTTCATCTTTTAACAATCCTCTATTGATTAAATATTTATTAAATCTAGCTTGATAGATTGACATTATTGGACCAAGACCCATTGACACTGTAGGAAATTGCCAAAATTTTGGCATTAACCAAGGATGAGGATAGGAAGATAGCCCACCTGGTTTAACTTCTTGTCTAAAACGGTCTAATTCTTTTTCATTAATTCTGCCTTCAAGAAAAGCTCTTGCATACATTCCGGGTGCACTATGGCCTTGAAAGTAAATTAAATCTCCACCAAATTTATTATTTTTTGCTCTCCAAAAATGATTCATGCCAATATCATATAGAGTAGCAGCTGAGGCAAATGTTCCAATATGACCTCCAAGTTCTGGATTTTTTTTATTTGCTCTAACAACCATTGCCGCTGCATTCCATCTAATCAGAGATCTTATTTTTCTTTCTAAATTTTGATCTCCAGGAGATTTTATCTCTTCCTCTGGTTTTATAGTATTAATATAAGGAGTATTTTTAGATAATATTAAATCTGAACCTTCCTTATAAGAATGTTCAATAAGTTGTTTAATTAAAAATTGAGCTCTACTTTTTCCATCTTTTTCTAAAACTGCGGAAAGAGACTCTAACCATTCTTTTGTTTCAACTGGATCTATATCTCCATCTTTTGAGACTTGAGTAATTGTTTCATTCTTTTTATCAATTTTATTTGTATCAACTTTCTTTTCTTTTTCTAAAGTCTTTTCCGCTTGTTGGATAATTTTTTCTGTATCTACAGGTAATTTATCTTGGTTTGATTTTTCTTTTTCTTCTTTAACTTCAATTTGTTCTCCCGAAACTTCTATAAGTACATCACCTTTTGAAACTTTATCTCCGATTTTCACATTGATATTTTCAACAATACCTTCTATTGTTGATGGTACTTCAACGCTAGATTTATCACTTTCAAGAGTTACAATGGAATCATTTTTTTTTATTTTATCGCCAGATTTTATTAAAACTTCTATTATTTCAACATTCTCAAAATCACCAATATCAGGAACTATTACCTTATTAGCCATATAAATATTTATTTAAAAAAACTCATAAAAAGTTTCATTTTAGACATATTTATATCTTTTTTTAGTCATTCTTAAATGTGTAAATTGAGCTATGTTAACAAAGTTAACACATATTATTAATAAATTTAGCCTATCTTATAAAAACAAAAATATAGATAGTAGATTTTGGATACAAAAAATACTGCTTAAAAAAAGGTACAGAAATAATTAAATAATAAATATTTATTGTTTAAATTTTTACTTATTCATCTATATTGTAAATAAGGGCTGCTAGCTCAATTGGATAGAGCGCAGAGCTACGGACTCTGAGGTTGAGGGTTCAAGTCCTTCGCGGCCCACCAAAATTATGAAAATATCACTTCAAAACTCTGTTATTATTTTTTTTCTTATAATATTTTTTATTTTATCAATAATTACAATATTAATTTAAATTTATGACAGATAAATTTGAGCAAATCAGTAATAAACCAGGTTTCATGAAACATAACGGTGGAATTTTTTTTAGAAAAATTTCAGATACAGAATTTGAATTTAAAACAACTATTGATGAAAATAAATTAAATTCTGCTGGCATTACTCATGGTGGATACATTTGTTCAATTATTGATGCCGGAGCAGGTACTGCTGCTCATCGAGCAAGTAATAATTCACCTTGTGTAACTATATCTTTAGATGTTAAATTTATAGGTGCTACTAAAATTGGAGACGAAATAAAAGGTTTTACTAAAATTCAAAAAATAACAAAATCGATGGTTTTTTTGATTTGTTATTTAGAATCTAATTCAAAAATAGTAGCATCTGCATCTGGTGTGTGGAAAAAATTAAATAAAAATATATCTAATTTTGGACCAGGTGGTTAATTCTCTTTTTAACTTTAATATTTTAATTCTTTTAAGTTTTTAAATTCATTTAGTATTTGTGGATTAGCTAATGCCTCTTTATTTTTTATCTCATTACCTTCAATAATATTTTTTACAGCTATCTCAACTATTTTGCCATTTTTTGTTCTTGGAATATCTTTAACACTAAGAATTTTACTAGGAACATGTCTAGGAGAAGCATTTATTCTGATTTGTAATTTAATCCTTTTAATCAACTCATTATTAAGTTTGTAGTTTTTGTTCATAATTACAAAAAGAATAATTCTAATATCATTATCCCACGATTGTCCTACAGCTATAGATTCTTTTATTTCTGTAAATTTTTCAACTTCAGAATAAATTTCTGAAGTTCCTAACCTTACTCCACCAGGATTTAATGTTGTATCTGATCTACCATATATTACAAATCCTCCAGATTTTTTAAGCTCTGCATAATCTCCGTGATGCCAAGTATTTTTAAATCTATTAAAATATGCTTCTTTAAATTTTATATTATTTTTATCATTCCAAAATTTTAAAGGCATTGTTGGAAATGGATTTTTACAAACTAATTCACCCTTTTTATTTTTAATTGGTTTGCCATAATCATTGAATATATCAACATCCATTCCTAAACCTTTGTTTTGAATTTGCCCAGAAATGACTGGTTCATAAATATTACCAAGCACGAAGCAAGACACGATGTCAGTCCCTCCTGATATAGAAGCAAGATGGACATCAGATTTAATTTTTTTATATACAAACTTAAAACCATCTTCGGATAAAGGAGAGCCAGTCGAACAAATTGTTCTTAAATTTTTTAAATTATATTTTTTTTTGTTTAAAATATTTGATTTATTAAGTGCATCTAAGTATTTTGCACTAACTCCAAACAAGGTTATTTTTTCTTCATGTGCTAGTTTAATTAATAAGTCATATCTTTTATACATTGGAAATCCTTCAAATAGGACTATTGATGCTTTTGATGCTAAAACAGTTACCAGCCAGTTCCACATCATCCAGCCACATGTAGTAAAATAAAATACATTATCATTTTCCTTAATTTCATTGTGTAACTGATGTTCTTTAAGATGTTGAAGTAAAACACCTCCTGCCCTGTGACAAATGCATTTTGGTTTTCCAGTAGTGCCGCTTGAATATAATATGGCTAGCTCATGTTCAAAATCGAATTTTTTAAATTTAAAGCTTATTGGATTTACTTTCATAATAGAATTCCAGCTAATATATTTTATATTTTTTACTTTATAGAATTTTAAAAATGATCGATTTGGATAATTTATTACTATTACATGTTTTATAGATTTTATTTTTTTTAATATAAAAGGTAATCTTTTAATGACATTGATCTCTTTTCCGTTATAAAAATATCTATCGCATATTATTAATATTTTAGGATTTATTTGAGAAAATCTTTCAATCACACCATTTGTTCCAAAGTCTGGGGAACATGAAGACCATATTGCTCCCATTGCTGTTGTGGCAATGAAAGACTCTACAGTTTCAATCAAGTTAGGCAAATATGCTGCAACTCTATCTTTTTTTTTTATTTTGATCGTATTAAAAAAAGTAGTTAATTTATCAACATTTTTATTTAATTCTTTCCAAGTTCTTACTTTTTTAATACCATTCTCATTTATAAAAGTTATGGCCTTGCTATCATCATTTTTTGATAATAAATTTTCTGCGAAATTTAATTTGGAATTTTTAAAAAATTTATTTTTATAAAATATTTTAGATTTTTCATGCTTTTTTACTTTAATTCCTTTGACTTTAGTAAAATCCCAAATAGTGTTCCAAAAACTTTTTGGATTTTTAATACTCCATCTTAACAGAGCACTATATTTTTGGGTTATTTTAAATCTAAATTTTGAAAATAAAAATTTTTCGTATTTAAATAAATTTGATTTATCTTTTTGTAATTTACTAGCCTGCCATAATATTTTTGATTTCATTATTAAAATATATATTTAAATATTTATATTTATGTTACTGTCTTTTTTATAAAAAAACTAAAATGAGAACTTTTTCCCCAGTGATTCGGTCATGTTTTATACTATTTTTGTTCTTAACCTTTTACAACATATGGTGGTTTAAAAAAAAAATATACTAAAAGTAGAAATGAAAAAAAATAAAATTACAGCTGTTTTGGGGCCTACAAATACAGGTAAAACTTTTCTAGCAATTGAAACAATGCTTTCCTTTGAATCGGGAATGATAGGTTTTCCACTTAGACTATTGGCAAGAGAGGTTTACGACAAGATAGTAAAAAAATTAGGTCAAAATAAAGTTGCTCTTATAACAGGTGAAGAAAAAATAATTCCATCAGAGGCAAAATATTTTTTATGTACGGTGGAGTCTATGCCAATAGATAAAAATTTAGAATTTGTTGGTATAGATGAAATTCAAATGTGTGCTGACCAGGAAAGAGGTCACATATTTACAGAAAGATTGCTTAACCTTAGAGGTGAAAAACTTACAATGTTTATGGGATCAAATTCAATTAAAAATATTATAGAAAAATTAGACGGAGATATAGAATATATAAATAGAAAAAGGTTATCAAAACTAACTTATTCTGGTCACAAAAAGATTTCAAGAATTATAAGAAAGACTGCAATAATTGCATTTTCAGCTGAGGAAGTATATGCAATTGCTGAATTAATAAGAAGACAAAAAGGTGGGGCTGCGATCATTATGGGATCTTTAAGTCCTAAAACGAGAAATTCTCAAGTAGAACTTTATCAATCTGGAGATGTTGATTACCTGGTTGCAACTGATGCTATAGGTATGGGAATTAATATGGATTTAGATAATGTTTTTTTTTCAAATTTAAAAAAATTTGATGGGAAAAAACTTAGAAGATTAAAACTGTCTGAAATTGGTCAAATAGCTGGAAGAGCAGGAAGATATTTAAATGATGGTAATTTTGGTATCACTGGGGAATGTGGAGAAATAAGTGCAGAAGAAGTAGAATTATTAGAAAATCATAAATTTGATGAAATTCATACAATATTTTGGAGAAATTCAAACTTAAACTTTAAAAATGGTAAAAATCTTATTCAATCTTTAGAGGAAAAACCAAATAAATCATGGTTAAAAAAAATTCCAGAATGCGAAGATGAAAAAATTTTAAAATATATATTGAAAGACACTGACAAATTAGATGTTTTTAATAACGAGAATGAACTAAAATTACTATGGGAGTGTTGTCAGATTCCAGATTTTGTAAAAAAAACTTATGGAAATCATTTAGAGGTGGTTGGAAAAGTTTTTAATTTTTTAAGAGAAAAACCGGGAAAAATAACCAACAAATATATGAAACAACAATTATCAAATCTTGATAAACTTGATGGAAATGTTGATTCAATATCTAATAGAATTGCGAACGTTAGAACTTGGTCATATGTCTCAAATAAAGTAAATTGGGTGGAAAACCAAGATTACTGGGTAGAAAGAACAAAAAATTTAGAAGATAAATTATCTGATAGGTTGCATGAAGAGCTTACAAAAAGTTTTATAGATAAAAGAGCAAGTGTACTAGCAAGAGGACTTAAGCAAGATATAAATTTTAAAACAGAGATATTGGAAAATAGAAAAGTATTAATAAACAATCAATTTATTGGCCAACTAAATGGTCTAAAATTAGAGCTTGATTTTAAAATTGGAGCTCTAGATACAGATATAAAATCACTCAAAAAAGCAGCAAAGCAAAACGTTGAACCAGAAATAATAGATAGAATCAGACAAATTAAAGAAACTGGTCTTATTGAATTAAAGGATGATTTTAAAATCTATTGGGAAAATTTTCCTATTGCAAAATTGACACCAGGAAAAGATTATTTAAAACCTGAAATTAATCTAATTATTGATGATATGATCGATAATAATGATAAATCTGGTTTTTCTAAATTTTTACAGGATTGGATAAACAAAAAAATAAATCTTGAACTTAAAAGTTTAACTGACTTAAAAAATATAAATACTAAGAATGCATCAATTAGAGCTTTGGCATACCAATTGTATGAAAATAATGGAGTAATTAAGAGAGAAAATGTTAAAGATTTCTTAAAAACATTAGCCCAAGAAGAAAGAAAAATTTTAAGAAGTTTAGGTGTAAAATTTGGTAGATATCATGTTTTTTTATTCAAATTATTTAAACCAAGTGCAGTGTCTCTAAGAATAGCGTTGTGGAAAAATTTCCATCAAAAGTATTTTCACCTAAGCCCACCAACTTTTGGATTAAATTTTTTAAAAGAAAGCAAGGAATATTCTAAAGATTTCATGTTATTATGCGGTTTTGAAAAATTTGATAATTTTTTTGTTAGAATAGATATATTAGAAAGATTATTTATAAAAATTATAGATTTAAAAAATGAAAAAGAAATTAAATTAGTCCCTGAAATGTTAAATTTATTAGGATGCAGTAAAGAAGATTTTTTAAAATTGATAAAAAAAATGAATTACTTTTCATATGAAAAAAATAAAGAAACTTATTTTAAATATTCTCCTGTAAAAAATACTAAAAAACAATTTTCTTCTAAAATTTTAAAAAAAGAAAATCCTTTTAATGTATTAAAAAATATAAATTTTAAATAATGTTTAATTTTTTTGATAAAGTAAAAAACAAGAATATTGAAGATCCTATAACTAAAATAGCTGCTTTATTAATCCACGTTGCAAAAATAGATGAGAACTATACAGAAAAAGAAAGGGGTATTATAAAAAAAGCTATTAATGATCTTTGTTCAAATAATGAAGTTATTGATGATATATTAATAAAAGCTGAAGAAATTGAAAAAAACTCTAATCAAATTTTAGACTTTACAAAAGAAGTTAAAAATATGGATGAAGACTCAAAAATAAAAATCGTTGAAGTTTTGTGGAATATAATTTATTCGGATAACAGTGCTGATATGTACGAAAATAGTCTAATGAGAAGATTAACAGGATTACTATACTTGGACACTAAGATAGTGGGAAACATAAAAAATAAAATAATAAATAATTTAAAATAATGACTTATATTGTTAATGATAAATGTATCAAATGCAAGTTGATGGACTGTGTAGAAGTTTGTCCAGTTGATTGCTTTTATGAAGGAAAAAATATGCTTGTAATAAAACCAGATGAGTGTATAGATTGTGGCGTTTGTGAACCTGAATGTCCAATAGACGCTATTGAACCAGATACAAACCAAGGTGCAGATAAATGGTTAGACTTAAACAAAAAATATTCAGAAATTTGGCCAAATATATCGGAAAAAAAAGAACCCCCTAAGGATAACGAAAAATTTAAAAATGAAGAAAATAAATTTGAAAAATATTTTAAAGAAAACATTTAAAACTAAAAAGAAAGTTAAAAAAAAAACTTCTAAAAAAAAAGTCCAAAAAAAATTAATAAAAAAAAATCATAAAGTAAAAATAAAAGTTAAAAAAGTAAAAGCGAAAAAGGAAATTAAACAAAAAAAATCTGAGGATACTTCAAATATTAAAAAAGATAATTTAAAAGTCGTAAAAAGTTCAGACCAAAAGCCCGAAATAAAAAAAATAAAAGTTCAACAAACTGAAAAGAAAGAATATAAAATTAATGATTATGTTGTGTACCCTAAACATGGAGTTGGTAAAGTTAAAGAGATAAAAAAAATAAATATTGGTGGAATTGATGTTGAAACATATATTTTAAATTTTGAGAAAGATAAAGCTAATGGAATGGTTCCAGTAAATAAACAATCTCATTTAAGACCTCTGGCTTCAATAAACCAACTAAATAAATGTATCAGTATTTTAAAAAGTAAACCGAAAATTAAAAGATCAATGTGGAGTAGAAGAGCCCAAGAATATGAAGCTAAGATTTCATCTGGAAAAATTTATGATCTTGCAGAAGTTGTTAGAGATTTAAATAAAGGTGACGACTTAATGGTAGACCAATCTTATAGTGAAAGACAATTATTTGAAAAAGCATATGAAAGAATATTAAGTGAATTCCAAATTATTCTTAATTTAGATTTAGAAGGTACGCAAAAAAAATTAGATAAAGCACTTAAAAGAAACTTACAATCTCAAAATGTTCAGATTGTCCAAAAAGTCCAAGAAACAACTACAGAGGAATTAGCAGAACCAATCGAGTAAAAAAAACGCTTCCCACAACTTATGCCATGAGAAGCGTAATTTATTAAAAAGAATACTAATTTATCTTCTTCTTCTTCTTTTTTTAGCTTTTTTCTTAGTTTTCTTTTTAGCAGCTTTTTTTCTTCTTTTAGCCATCTTTAGCTCCCTTTTTTTATTAACGAATCATTTTGATTCGTTTCTTATCCTTTTTTTATTTTTTTTACGTTGTTATGTCAAATATTTAATTTCTGATAAAAAATAATTAAAAATATTTTTTTTATTATATTTTTTAAATAACGAAAAAGTTAAGTAAATTGCGATTAATAAACTGTTTTAAAAAAATAAATTTAATAAAGTTTTTCAAAATTATTTTTATATTTTTGTATAATTTTATATCTTTTTAACTTTAAGGTTGGAGTTAACATTCCATTTTCAATTGAAAATTTTTCATTAATAGTAAAATATTTTTTAATATTTTCAATTTTTGATAACTTTTTATTAATTTTTTCTATTTCTAATTTAATTTCATCTTCTGTAGATAATTTTTTATCTTCACTAAGAACTAGTAATGCAACTAAAAATGGTTTGTTATCACCATAAACAATTGACTGTTCAAACAATTCTGAATTAACTAATTCGTTTTCAATCTTTATAGGTGAAATGTTATCTCCACCTGGAGTAATTATAATATCTTTTTTTCTATCTGTTATTTTTAAATAAGTATTCTCAAATACTCCTATATCACCAGTATGAAGCCATCCATTTTTTAAAACTTTATCAGTTTCCTCTTTGTTATTCCAATATCCTAACATCACATTCTCACCTTTAACAAGTATTTCACCATCATCTGCAATTTTAACCTCATTACCTCTAAATGGTGGTCCCACAGTTTCAACTCTAATATCATTTATAGGGTTACAGCTAACAACGGGAGATGTTTCAGTAAGACCATATCCTTGTAAAGTTGGTAAACCAATGGCATTTAAAAAAAAACCAACTTCTTTATCTAAAGCTCCTCCTCCTGAAACAAAGGTTTTTAATGATCCTCCAAATTGAGATTTTATTTTTTTTCTCACAATTTTATCTAATACAATATCTTGTATTTTCTCTAAAAAACTAAGAGGTTTTTTTTGGATTTTTTTGTGTCCTAGACTTAGCATTTTTTTAATCAGAGTTTTTTTGACTCCAGTAGCTTTATTAAAACTAGCATTTATTTTCTGATAAAGATTTTGATAAAATCTTGGAACTGCTGTCATAATTTCAGGACTACAATCATTCATATTTTTAATTAATTTATCAATACTTTCAGCGTAGAAAACTCTTGCATCAACAGTTATTTGAACAAATTGAACTGTATGTTCATAAGAATGGGATAAAGGCAGCCATGTCAAAAACCTAGTTTGATCATTTGTAATTAAAGGTTTTAAAATTTCAATTGCACCTTCGCAATTATTTAAAATTCCGCCATGACTCAATATTACTCCTTTAGGATTTCCTTGTGTACCAGATGTATAAATAATACATGCAGCATTTTTTCTCTCAATTTTTGTTTTAAAATTATTTTTTGTAGAATTTAAAATTAAATTATTAATATTAGTATATTCATTATTATTTATTTCCTCTAATTCTTCAAAAGAAAATATTTTTTTTATAAAATCTTTATTTTTAATAATATTTTTAATTTTCTTAAATTGCTCTGTATTGGAAATAAAAATTACTGAAGGTTTACAGTCATTTATTATATATTCATAATCTCTTTCAGCATAAGTAGTATATGCAGGAACTGTTATTGACTCTGATAACATAATCGAAAAATCAGAAATAAACCATTCAGGCCTATTCTCAGAAATTAATAAACATCTATCACCTTTATTTACATATTTTTTTAATTCTTCGGTAAGGTTATTTATTGTTTCAAATGTTTTTTTCCAACTATAATTTTTTTTTGGTTCTTTTAAAGATGATAATAATATTTTATCTTTATTGTTTTGCTTTTCATACTGATAAAAAAATAATTCGGTTAAACTATTAATTTTATTTAATTCCATAATTTTTTGGTGGGCAAAGAGAGAATCGAACTCTCACAGTATTGCTACTATTGGATTTTGAGTCCAACGCGTCTACCAGTTCCGCCATTCGCCCTGTTTTAATTGTCATTAATTCGTTTATAAAATAATAGTATAAGAAGAATTATTGTATTAAAAGAAAATATGTTCAAAGAGCTATATTTAAAATCAATTAAACTAGCAGGTCATAAAAGATCAAAATTTTTTTTAAGTTTTTTTTCATTTATTGAAAGTTTTATATTCCCAATACCTCCTGATGTATTTATTATTCCAATGACGATAGCAAAAAGACAAGAATGGATTAGAATAGCTCTCATTGCTACGATATCCTCTGTTCTCGGAGCTTGTTTGGGATATTTTATTGGTTATGTTTTTTTTAACGAAATTGGTGTAAGGATTTTTGAGTTTTATGGTGTCGACCCATCCTTCTGGAAAAATAAAGTTTCTTCTGATGGAGGAGTAATAGCCTGGATGACCCTACTAGCAATAGCAGGATTTTCTCCTGTGCCTTTTAAACTACTAACCATAAGTAGTGGATTTATACATTTTAATTTAGCTTATTTTGTTATTATTTCTTTGTTGACTAGAGGGTCAAGATTTTTCTTAATTGCTTTTTTAATCGGAAACTTTGGGCCAGCAATGAAATTATTAATTGAGAAGAAATTATTAAAAGTTTCTATTATTGCTTCTATAATTTTAATAATTTTTGCTTATTTTGTTTATAAATTTTTAACTAGTTATTTTATTTGAATATATGAACAATATTTTTGAAATAAAAAAATTTTATATAATAATTTTTATTATTTCTTTGCTTTCATTACTAATAGCTTTGTATATTGAGTTTTTTTTAAAGTATGAACCTTGTAAATTATGTGTTTACCAAAGAATACCTTATTTAATTTCAATCTTTGTAACTTTCTTAGGAGTAAGTTACTCTAAAAATTTAGTTTGGTTGTATGCCCTGTTATTGATTTTCTTCTCAAGCTTTTTGCTTTCTGGATATCATTTTGGAATAGAGCAAGAAATATTCAAAGAATTTTCGGGATGTACTGTAAATTCGATAAATATTATAGATAAAGATGAGTTGTTAAAATTATTAACTACAGAAGTAAAAAGCTGCAAAAATGTAGAATTTCGTATCTTAGGATTATCTCTTGCGTCAATAAACTTTTTGCTATCATTTTTAATTTTTGTATTAGTTTTAAAAGTTATTAAAAATGAAAAAAGCAGATAAAAATAAAATAGAAGAATTTATTAGAGTAGATCATGCGGGAGAGAGGGGAGCAATTAAAATTTATGAAGGGCAGCTTTTAGCATTAAACACTATTATAAAAAATGATAAACTAAAGAAAAAAGTTGAGCAAATGCAAATTCATGAGCTAGAACACTGCAATTATTTTGAAAATGAAATTAGAAAAAGAAATATTAAACCTACAAAATTTTTACCTTTATGGGATTTGTTAGGTGTGGGAATCGGTTTTGGTTCTACTTTAATGGGGCAGAAAGCAACCATGTTATGCACTGCCTCAGTTGAAGAAGTAATTGATGAGCATTATCAAAATCAAATTAACCAATTAACAAATGATGAAAAAGAACTTAAAAGTAAAATAATAAAATTTAGAGAAGACGAACTGCATCATAAAAATATTGCGTATGAAGAAGGTGCAACCAAAAAAGGTTTTTATTCTTTAATGGATAAAGTCATTAAGACAGGATCTAAAATTGCAATAGTTATTTCTGAAAAAATTTAATTAAGGTTCTAACTCTACATCCCAATATAAATAATCTATCCAACTTTTATGTAAGAAATTAGGTGGAAAATTTTTTCCATTTTTATGTAAATCTTCTGTTGTAGGTTGATATGGCTTTTGATTTAGAGTCATTCCAGAAAACTTAAGTAATCTTCCTCCTTTTTGAACGTTACATGCAGAGCAAGCTGTAACTACATTGTCCCAGTTAGTTTTGCCACCTTTCGATCTTGGAAGTAAGTGATCAAATGTTAATTCTTTTTTATCTCCACAATATTGACATGAAAATTTATCTCTCAAAAAAACATTGAATCTTGTGAAATTTGGATTTGCTTGCGGTCTTATATAGCTTTTTAAAGCGATTACGCTTGGGAGTTTCATACTAAATGAAGGACTTCTAATTATCCTATCGTAATAACTTACTATTGATACTCTATCTAAAAAAACTGATTTTATAGAATCTTGCCAGCACCATAATGAAAGTGGATAATAACTTAAAGGTCTATAATCTGCATTTAATACAAGAGCAGGACACTTTTCCAAAGATATATTTGTATCAAGAGTGTTATTCATCAATTAAGATTAGCTTAATTAGTTTTATTAATCAATGGTACAAAATATTAATTAAATATATAAGTTTTTTTTTATATAATTTAGTGCATGACTTGAAGCTTCAATAGGAATATGATGACCACAATTAACAATCATTTTTGTTTCAACATTTACTTTATGTCTAATTAAGAAATCTTTTGCTTCTAATAAACTATTTGGAGGCACAACTACATCTTGATCTCCATGAATCAAAAGCATTTTTGTTTTTGATTTAATCCTTTTAGAAATATTTTCTTTATCAATTATTTTTCCTGAAAATCCTACTATACAATTAAAATTCTCTTCTGCTATTAAACCTAAATTTATAGAAATCATGCTGCCTTGACTAAATCCTGACAAACAAATTTCAGAATTATTTAAGTTAAACTCAGACTTAATTTCATTTATAAAAAAATTTAATTTTTTTTCTGATTTAATTGTTTCTTCAAGAATATATGATGGATTGTCTTTTTCTAAATCAAACCATTGAAAACCATGTGGATTTATTGGACATGCTTCATGTCCATTAGGACATAAAAATATTGTTTCAGGTAAAAACCTTTTCCAATTCAATGTTATTGCACTTATATCATTGCCATCTCCTCCATAACCATGGAGTAAAATTACAGCATTTTTAATATTATTATTTTCTGGTCTAATAATTTTTGTGTCTAAACTAAATTTCATAAGTATAAAATATTTTAGTCATATTTTTGAAGCCATTTTATAATTTTTTTATCATCAAAATTAACAAATCCTATTATACGAGCAAATTCTTCTCCTTTTTTATTTACAAATATAGTAGTTGGCAATCCTCTTAATAAAAACTTGTTTGCTAATTCTATATTTTTATCAAAGTAAATTTCTAAATTATTTATATTTAACCTTTCATAAAAACTTTTAGATTTTTCAATATTTTCTCTGCCAACGTTAATTGGTATTATTTGCAAATTATTAAAACTTGTATCTGCTTGTAATCTATTCAAAGAAGGCATTTCTTCTAAACATGGAACGCACCAAGTTGCCCAGAAATTTATAATAATTAATGAATTTTTGAACTTATTTAAATTAATAGTTTCATTATGTATATTTTTAAAATTTATTTTTTCAAGTTTTTTTGGATCTTTATGTATAACTAAATTTTTCAAATTTGGAGTTTGTATTGCATAAGATGAGCTTGATGATATTAGATATATAAAAATTATAATAAATTTTAATGTTAATAATTTCATACTAAGAGGTATAGTTACATAACATGGCACAAAATAAAAACAATAAGGCTATTTGGAATACAAGAATAAAGAAAGATACATCATCAATTTTCAAAAAAGTCGGAAGTTCTATTGATGTTGATAAAAGACTATTTAAAGAAGATATTCAGGGGTCTATTGCTCATGTTGAAATGTTATTTAAACAAAAAATTATATCATTCAAAATTAAGAATAAAATAATTTGGGGATTAAATAGAATAAGAAATGAAATTATTAAAAAGAAATTTAATTTTAATTCTAATCTTGAAGATATTCATATGAATATTGAAAATAGGTTATTTGAGATTATTGGAGATGACGCAGGATATATCCATACTGCAAGATCAAGAAATGATCAGGTCATTACTGATTTTAAACTCTGGTTAAGAAATTCAACTAGTGAAATAATTAAACAACTGAACGAGTTAATAAATATTTTTGTTAAGAATGCAGAAAAGAATGTTAAAACTATAATGCCTGGTTTCACACATTTAAAAAATGCTCAACCCATATCCTTCGCACATTACTTATTAGCTTATGTAGAAATGTTTAAAAGAGATAAAAAAAGATTCAAAAATAATTTGGAAAATTTATCTGAAAACCCTCTTGGTGTCGCTGCGCTTGCAGGAACAAGTTTTAATATAGACAGAAAATATACATCAAAAAAATTAAAATTTAAAAATCCAACAAATAATTCAATCGATACAGTTTCAGATAGAGATTTTGTGCTAGATTTTTTATATTCAGTTTCTGTTTGTTCTACGCATATATCAAGATTAGCAGAAGAATTTATTATATGGAATTCTGATGCTTTCAAATTAGTTAACCTACATGATAAAGTGGTAACTGGATCTTCTATAATGCCACAAAAAAAAAATCCAGATCCACTAGAATACTTAAGGGGAAAAACAGGAATTAGTTTTGGTAATTTATTTTCAATGCTTACTATTTTAAAAGGATTGCCACTTTCTTATTTTAAAGATATGCAAGAAGATAAGGAGCTTGTATTTAACTCATTTGATCAAATTAAAAATTCAATTTTAATTCTTAAAGAAATATTAAATAATTTTACTCCAAATAAAAAAAGGATGTATGAATTGGCTAATATAGGCTATACAACTTCAACAGATGTAGCAGATTACATTGTTAAATTTTACGGTTTTCCATTTAGAAAATCATATCAAATAACATCTAAAATTGTAAATTATGTAGAAAGAAAAAAAATAAAATTAAATGATTTAACTTTAAAAGAGTTAAAAAAAATAGAACCAACACTTAATGAGGATATTTTAAAAGTATTTGATTTAGAAAATTCAATAAAATCAAAAAAATCATATGGTGGTACATCTTTTGAAAATGTTAAGAAAATGATAAAAAAGTATAAAAAAGAATCAGAATGATAAAAAAAATATTGTTAGCTATTACTCTTTTAATTATCGTTGTTTCATGTGGAAAAAAAGCTGACCCTGAATACAAAGAAAGTAAATATAAATATATTAATCAAAAAAATATAATTTAATGAAATATAAAAAAAGGCATCTATACATCGAAAATGTTAGTGCTGAAAGATTAGCAAGGCAATTTGATACACCATTGTATGTTTATTCATACAACAAAATAAAAGATAATATTAATAGTTTTAAAAAAAACTTTAAAACTATAAACCCTTTAATTTGTTTTTCAGTAAAATCTAATTCTAATTTAAAAATCCTAAGTTTAATAAATAAATTTGGACTAGGAGCAGATGTTGTTTCAAAAGGAGAACTTACCAGAGTTTTAAAAGCTAAAATAAAACCAGAAAAAATAGTTTTTTCTGGTGTTGGTAAAACTGTAGATGAACTTAAATTTGCAATAAGTAAAAAAATTTTATTAATAAATACTGAGTCAGAAAATGAAATCATGGAAATTGAAAAAATTGCCAAAAAAATAAAAAAGAAAATAAATATTGGTATAAGATTTAATCCAGATACAGATGCTAAAACATTAAAAAAAATTTCTACAGGTAGAAAAGAAAATAAATTTGGATTAATTAAAAATAAATTTTTAGAGATACTTAAAAAATATAAAGAATCAAAATTTGTTAATATTATTTGTTTAAGTGTTCATATTGGTAGTCAAATAACTAGTCACATTCCTTATAAAAATATGCTGAATGCAGTTAATAAAATAATACAACAATCAAAATATAAATTTAAATATATAGATTTAGGTGGAGGTATGGGAATACAATACAAAAACAATTCTAAAAAACTTAATTACCTAAAATATAACAAATTAATAAAATCTTTTTTAAAAAAAAATAATTCAAAGATAATTTTTGAACCAGGAAGATCAATTATTGGTAATGCAGGTTATTTAATTTCAAAAATAATATATATCAAAAAAACAAATTCAAAAAATTTTGTCATATTAGACTCTGCTATGAATGATTTAATAAGACCAGCATTATATGGTGCAAAACATAGAATTGTTCCTTCTAAATTAAATAGACAAAAAGTATCAAAAAAACATGAATTTGTTGGACCAATATGTGAAACTACTGATAAATTTTTAAATATTAGAAATTATCAAAAAATAAATCAAAAGGATATAGTTGTAATTTGTGATGTTGGAGCATATGGAATGGTTTTAAGTTCTAATTATAATTTAAGACCAAAACCTGCAGAGATTCTAATAAATAAAAATTTGGCAAAAATTATAACTAAAAGACAAAAGTTAAATAATATTATTTAACTTTAATAAATGATTAAAAGAACACTTTTTCTATTTTTTTTTTACTTTGGTGCTATTTTTGTCTGTATATTTTTCTTACCAGCATTATTTCTACCTCAAAAAATTACAATTTTTGGAGGTAAACTTTTAGGTATTTGGTCTAAATTTTGTTTGGAAATATTTTTATCAACAAAAGTAATAGTCAGTGGAAAAGAAAAAATTTTAAATAACAAAAAATTTTTTATAGCATGCGCCCATCAATCACAATTTGAAACCTTCTTTTTACAATCACTTTTTAATTCGCCAGTATTTATTCTTAAAAAAGAATTATTAAGAATACCAATTTTTGGTTGGCATTTAAAAAAAATAGGATCTATTCCAATAGATAGAAATAAAATTACAAAAGAAAATTTAGGTTTTTCAGAGCAAATAAAAAATCATGTAAACAATTCAAATAGACCTATAATTATCTTTCCTCAAGCTACTCGTTTGGATGTATCAGATAGATCGCCATTTAAAAAAGGTGTTAAAAGAATTTATGAAGAATTAAATATCTTCTGCCAACCAGTTGCACTTAATTCTGGAAGTATATGGCCGAAAAAGGGAACATTAAGTTCAAATAAAACATTAACAGTTTCTATTCTAGATCCCATTAATCCTGGCATTAATCCAGATGAATTTATTAAGTTGCTTCAAAAAAATATTTATGAAGAAATAGATAGAATTAACTAACCCTTCATTGGCATTACAACAAAAATACTATCAAAATCACTCGGGTCTCTAATTAATGCAGGTGAACCACTGTCTTTAAAATATATTTCTATACTGTCTCCATCTAATTGGGAAGCTACATCAATTAAATATCTAGAATTAAAACTTATATCTAAATCATACTCAAATTTAACACTTAAATTTTCTTCTCCATCTCCACTATTTGTATTATTAACAGAAAGATTTAGAATATTTTTTTTTAAACCAAACTTCACTCCATCTTTCTTATCCAGTGAAACCGAAGCGACTCTATCAACAGAATCTAAAAAAGTTTTTAAGTCAACTTGTAATTTTTTTTGATTTTCTTTAGGTATAACCTGAACATAATTTGGAAATTTTCCATCAATTAGTTTTGAAATTAAAATACTATTATTTAATTCAAATTTGATTTTTGACTTTATGTTAGAAATTTTTACATCCCCTTCATAATCTTCAAGTAAAGAACAGAGTTGAAAGATTGTTTTTTTAGGAAGAATTATTGGTTCAAAATCCATTTTCTCATTTAATCTTACTTTAGAAATAGACATTCTATGACTGTCTGTAGCTACTGCTGTTAAAAAATGTTTATCTTCATTTTGTGTTTGATGAAAAAAAATACCACTTAAATAATGTCTTGTTTCATCATTTGAAACTGAAAATTTACACTTATTTAACAATTTAAGTAATTTTTTTGAATTAATAGAAAATTCATTTTTATCAAAATTTTCATCTGTTAAAGGAAATTCTGATGCACTTATACAATTTAAATTAAAATTTGATTTTTCTGACTCTAGATGAATTTTATTATCCTCAACATTAGAAAAGTTAATTTTTTTTCCAGAAGAAAACTTTCTTACAATATCATACATGATAGATGAGGAAGTTGTTGTTTTGCCTTCTTCTGATATTTCTACATTTAATATTTTATGAATAAAGATTAAATCTAAATCTGTGGCTGTTATAGTTAACACTGAATTAGAAGCATCGAGCAATACATTTGATAATATTGGCAAAGTGCTTCTTTTTTCAATAACACCCTGACAATAATTCAATGATTTTTGAAGATCTTGTTGATTTAAACTAAATTTCATTTGCTTTGTTATATAGAATTTTATTCTTTAAATTATCAATATTAGAATTCAATTCTTTGTCTTCTTGTCTTAATCTTTCAATGGTTTTAACAGAATGAATAACTGTTGTATGGTCTCTATTGGAGAACGATCTTCCAATTTCAGGCAAAGATTTTGAAGTAAGAAGCTTAGCTAAATATATTGCCGTTTGTCTAGGTCTAACTAAATATCTTGATCTCCTTGCTGATAACATTTCATTTTTGCTTATTTTAAAAAATTGGCAAACGATTGTTTGTATTAAATCAATAGTTACCTTATTTTCTGATAAATTTAATAGATCTTTTAAAATTGTTTTTGTTTCGGCCAGAGATGGTAATTTATTATATATTCTTGAAAAAGAAATTATTCTATTTAATGCACCCACTAACTCTCTGATACTTGTTCTAATTTCTGAACTTATAAATTTTTGAATTTCCTCTGAAAGATTTAACGAAATTGAATTATTTAATTTAAATTCGTCTAACTTGGCTTTGACAATTTTATATCTTAGTTCATAATCTGGATTTTGAATATCAACAACTAAGCCTCCAGAAAATCTAGATTTAATTCTTTCTTGAATTCGTGATAATTTATTTGGCGCTCTATCGGATGAAACGATTATTTGCGAACCTTTATCAATAAGTGCGTTAAAAGTATGAAAAAACTCTTCCTGCATAGCTTCTTTGCCATTCATAAATTGAATATCATCAATTAGTAAAACATCTGTATTTCTAAAATAGTCTTTAAATTTTACCATTTCATTAGATTTAATTGATTTCACAAAGTGATACATAAATCTTTCTGCAGATATAAACATTACTTTTTGTTGAGGTTTAAGTTTTAAACCAATTGCATTTAGCAGATGTGTTTTTCCCATACCAACTCCACCATAAAGATATAATGGATTATAATGAGAAATTTCCTCTGAAACTTTTTTTGATGCTTCAAAAGCTAATTTGTTACTTTGGCCAATTATAAAATTTTCAAAATTTTTGTTTGGGTCAATTCTATTATATTGAAATAATGAATCTTTTATAAATGAAACATTTTTATTATCATTTTTTTCATCTGTTTTGTTTTCTACATCGATTATTTCTTTTCTTTGCTCATGAATTGCAAATTCTATTCTATTAATTTCTTTCTTATGAATTTTTACAATTTGCAAAATTTGATCTAAATATCTTGATGTAATCCAATCTCTAATGAATCTTGTAGATACTGAAATTAATATATAATTGTTAAATTCTTCAACAAAATCAATTTTTTTTAACCAAGATTCATATATATCATTTCCCAATTTTTCTCTCATATCATGTTGGATTTTTTTCCATTCTAATTTTTTTAATGAAAAGTTGTCTTGTTTTTTGTTTAAAATATTTTTCATGGAAGAAGTCCAATTAAAACCTATCTATAGTTAATGCAATAAGTTTATTTACATTCTTAAAAAAAAATAAAATCTGCACTTGTAAAATTTTAAATTGAAATTAACTAACGGAAGAATTGAATTTTAAAATAACTTTTATTTTAAAAAATTTTATTAACGTGTAAGTTTTTAATCTACATATAGTGCTTTACTAAAATTTACTTTTATATTTAGTATGTTTTTTTTATATTAAGAGTTGTAATAAATTTTTTTTTAAAAATTTAATTTAAATTTACTTTAATACAAATTTAAACTACTTGAAGTTGATTTTAAAAATTATAGAGCGTTAATTTTTTTTGTAATTCTTGAAATATTTCTTGAGGCATTTTGCCTTTTGATTATGCCAGTTTTTGCTATCTTCATTAATTCAGAATTTAATTTTGGTAAGAAGGCTAAAGCTTCCTTTTTATTTTTTTTTACTAAAATTGAATTCATTTTTTTTAAACTATTTCTAAATCTACTCTTTCTTAACTTATTTACAGCTGTTTGCTTGGTTATTCTTCTTATTCTTTTAATTGCTGATTTTGTATTTGCCATAAGCGCGTTTGTATAACTTGTGAATTAGTTATGGTCAATAGCATAATTTATTTTTTTTGACATAATTTGCAAAAAAAAGAGGATCTATTTGATATAAATATCTTAACTATTTTACCCTTGCAATATTTTCTACAACAGTTTTTATTTTCCCTATCATAAACTTTAAATTTTTTTTGAAATAAACCTGATTCTCCTTTTATATTTTTGAAATCCTTTATTGTAGAACCTCCAAACTTGATTGCTAAATTTAAAACTAATTTAGTGTATTTTACCAATTTATTAATTTCTTTGTCAGCTATTTTATTTGCCAATTTAAAAGGATTTATTTTACAGAGAAATAATATCTCATTTGCATAAATATTTCCTATACCAGAAACAAAGCTCTGATCTAACAAGCAACTTTTAATATTTTTTTTTTTATTTAAAAATTTATTTTTTACATATTTAGAATCAAAATTATTGGAAATTGCATCAGGACCAAACTTATTAAAATATTTTTTTAGTTCTATTTTGTTATCTAATAATTTAAAGAAACCAAATCTTCTTGGATCATTATAAATAATCATAAAATTAGAAAATTTAATTTTTATATGATTATGTTTTTCTGGTAAAGTTTTAGACTGATAAAAGCTTAAATTAGTAATTTTCTTTTTTTTTTTATAATTAATAATATGCAAGGTTCCTGTCATTCCAAGATGGATTAGGCAATACTTTTGATTATCTAAAATTATTACGACATATTTTGAAAATCTAGAAACATTTAAAATTGATCTGCCTTCTAGAAGCTTTTCAAAATCTCTTTGAATTCTAAACCTTAAATTTCTGTTTTTGACAATAATTTTTTTAATTTTTTTATACTTAACTGTATTTTTTAATGATCGCTTAACTATTTCTACTTCTGGCAATTCTGGCATTTAAGATTATATTATTATTTTAAATAAAATATTAAACTATGAATCAAGTTCTCCAACAAAAAAAAGGTTTGGTTAAAGAAGTATTCAATAAAGTCTTTAAAAAATATGATTTGATGAATGACTTAATGTCACTAGGTATTCATAGAATTTGGAAAAAAAACTTGATTCAAATGATGAATCCTTCTAATAAAAAAAAACTTATAGATGTTGCGTGTGGCACTGGTGATATTGCTAAATTATATTTGGAAGCAACAAATAAAAATTCAAACATTTTATGTATCGATCCAAACATTAACATGATCAACGAATGTAAAAAAAATTTAAAAAAATTTGAAAATGTAAAGTGGAAACTATGTAGTTCGGAAAAGTTAAATGTTCCAAATAATAGCTTTGATTTTTATACAGTAAGCTTTGGTCTCAGAAATGCTAAAAATATAGATAAAAGCTTAAGTGAAGCTCACAGAGTTTTAAAAAGTGGTGGAAGATTTTTTTGCCTAGAATTTTCAAAAATTGAAAATAGTAATTTAGAAATTTTGTATAAAAGTTATTCTAGATTAATTCCTAAAATTGGTGAATTAGTAGTAGGTCAAAAACAACCATATGAGTATTTGATAGAAAGTATTGAAAATTTTATAAGTCAAAAACAACTTATTGAAAAAATGAAAAATAATAATTTTAAAAATTGCGAATATAGAAACTTAAGTGGTGGAATTGTATCAATACATTCTGGCTGGAAAATATAATGATAAAAAAATTATTTATTTTATTTAAAATTGCAAGAAAATTAGCTTTGTCTGATGCTCTTAAAATTGTTTCTAAATTTCATAAGCCTCCACCTATAATTAAAATTTTATTAAGTTTGTTTTCAGTTACTTTTTCTAAAAATAATAATGAATCTAATAAATTAACTGATGAGGAAAAATTATGCACTTCTATTCAAGGGATGGGAACTACATTTATTAAGTTGGGTCAATTTTTGTCTACGAGGCCAGACATTATTGGGGAAAAATTAGCTACACATTTTGAAGAACTTCAAGATCGATTACCTCCATTTTCAACTAGCGAAGCTAAAGAAATAGTTAAAGAAAACTTAGGAAATAAAATATTTGATTCAATAATTGATTTTGAAGAACCTGTGGCCGCTGCTTCTATAGCCCAAGTTCATAAAGCACGAATAAAAGATGATGGTGTTATCAAGGACGTAGCTATCAAAATTTTAAGGCCAAATATTAAAAAAACTTTTAATGATGAAATTGATGCTTTAATGCTGTTAGCGTATTTTATTGAGAGTTTAGTTTCTAAAACAAAACGACTAAAACTTGTGGAAGTAGTTTTTCTTTTAAAAGAAATTACTAATCATGAAATGGATTTAAGATTTGAAGCCGCTGCTGCAAATGAATTTGCTGAGAATACAAAAAATGATGTGGGTTTTCATGTACCTACAATTTATTGGAATTTTACAAGTGAAGAAATTTTAACTTTAGATTGGATTGAAGGAGTATCAATAAGAGAAAAAGAGATTATGGAGTCCAAAAAAATAAATATAGAAAATATTGCTTCAGATATTATTCAGCATTTTTTAAGACATGCTGTAAGAGATGGATTTTTTCATGCCGATATGCATCAGGGAAACATATTTATTGATGATAATGGACAAATAATACCCATTGACTTTGGAATAATGGGTAGAATGGATAAATTAAATAGACGTTATTTAGCAGAAATACTTTATGGATTTGTTCAAAGAGATTATAAAAAAGTTGCTGAAGTACATATTGTTGCTGGATTAGTTCCTGGTAATGTTCATGCAGATGAACTAGCTCAGGCATTAAGATCAATAGGAGAACCTATTTTTGGACAGTCTGTTAAAGATATTTCTGGTGGAAAACTGCTAAAGCAGCTGTTTGATGTTACTGAAAAATTTAATATGCAAACGCAACCCCAGTTATTACTTTTACAAAAAACGATGGTTGTAGTTGAAGGAGTAGCTAGAAAACTAAACCCTAATACAAATATTTGGGAAACATCAAAGCCAGTTCTGGAGAAATGGTTAAAAGAAAGTAAAGATCCAATTAATAGTTTTAATGAAACTTTAAAAGATTCTGTAGAAGTAATAAAAAAACTCCCTGAACTACCAAAAATGATGGAAAAAGCAAATCAAGCTTTAACATTTATGGCAAGTGGAAAAATACCACAGGAATCCAAATCATTTTCTGCATTAAATGAAAAAAAAATAGAAATGAAGATGTTCAGAAATCAAAGTATTATTGGATTATTATTGCTTGTATTTGTAGGTATCATAGTATTTTAATCTGCGAATGAAAAATTTAAATGGAAAAAAAATTTTACTAATTATATGTGGTGGAATTGCTGCATATAAAAGTTTAGAAATTATTAGACTTTTGAAAAAAAATGGGTCAAGCATAAAAACAATCATAACAAAAAATGCTAAGAACTTTATTACACCTTTATCAGTAACTTCTTTATCAAAAGAAAAAGTTTACTCAGATTTATTTAATTCAGAAAATGAGTCTGAAATGGATCATATTTCTTTATCAAGATGGGCTGACTTAATCTTAATAGCTCCAGCGACAGCAAATACTATTTCAAAAATTAGTTATGGATTATCAGATGATTTGGCCTCTACTGTTGTTTTTGCATCTGATAAAAAAATCTTTATAGCACCAGCAATGAATGTAAGAATGTGGGAACACCAATCAAACATGGATAATTTAAAAAAGTTAATAGATTTTGGTCATGAAATAATTGGACCTGAAATTGGTGAAATGGCTTGTGGAGAGTATGGAAAAGGAAAAATGTCTGAACCAGAAATAATTATCAATCATATAAATAACTACTTTAAAAATTTTGAAAACAATAAAAGATTTAAAGCTCTCGTAACTGCTGGTCCTACGCATGAATATATTGATCCTGTAAGATTTATAACAAATAAATCTAGTGGTAAGCAAGGATATGAAATTGCAAAATCTTTGAATGAAAACGGTTTTGATACTACTTTAATATCAGGACCTTCAAATTTAAATCCAATTAAAGGTGTTAATTTAGTAAAAATTAAATCAGCAGATGAAATGTTAGAAGCAACTTTAAATAATCTCCCAACTGATGTTGCTATTTTCTCATCAGCAGTTACGGATTTTAAAATAAAAAATAAAGAAAATGAAAAAATAAAAAAAGAAAATATATCAGAACTTTTTTTAGAAAAAAATACTGATATTTTAAAACATATTTCAAACCATAATTCACTGAGACCCAGGTTAGTTGTTGGTTTTGCTGCAGAAACAAATTCTATAAAAATTAATTCTTTAAAAAAATTATCTGAAAAAAATTGTGACTGGATCATTGCTAATGATGTATCTAAAAATGATATAGGCTTTGAGTCAGACTTCAATAAAGTTTCTATATTCTATAAAAATAATTCTGAAGAAAATCTTCCAAAAATGAGAAAATCAAGTCTTGCTAATGAAATAGTAAATAGAATAATTTCTCAACTAAATTAATGGTTAAAGTTTTAGTTAAAAGACTTGATTCTAAAGTTAAAATACCTCAATACAAAACTAGTGGATCATCTGGAATGGATTTGATGGCCTTTGTTAAGAATTCAATAATAATTGCACCTAATACTTTAGAACTAGTTCCAACAGGTTTGTCTGTTGCAATACCAGAAGATTTAGAAATACAAATAAGACCTAGATCGGGACTCGCTGCAAAATCTAGCATAAGTGTATTAAATACTCCTGGTACTATTGATAGTGATTATAGAGGTGAATTAAAAATAATATTATTTAACCATGGAAATAAAGATTTTATTGTAAATAATAATGATAGAATCGCCCAAATGGTTTTAGCACCAGTTATAAAGATGGAGCTTGAAGAAGTGGATCAATTACCAGAAACTGTAAGAGGATCTGGTGGTTTTGGATCGACTGGTAAATGAAAAATATCCTTAATAAAAAACTAATAGAAAGATATTCTAGACAAATAGTTTTAAAAAATGTCGGGCCTTCTGGACAAAAAAAAATAATTAAATCAAAAGTTCTTGTTGTGGGAGCGGGAGGACTAGGCTGCCCTGTAATCGATTACCTAAGCAGAGCGGGTGTTGGAAATATTGGAGTTGTTGATCATGATAAAGTAAATATTTCTAATATTCATAGACAGTCATTATACAACTCAAAAGATATAGGAAAATTTAAAGTTAGTGTTTTAAAAAAAAAAATTAAATTAATTAATCCAAAAGTAAAAATAAAAACTTTCAAAGAACAAATTGAAAAAAAAAATATTGAAAAAATATTTAAAAGTTATGATTTTATTGTTGATGGATCTGACAATTTTAAAACTAAATTTCTATTAAATAAATACTCTATAAAATATAAAAAAATTTTAATTGTTGGAGCAATAAGTAAAATGGATGGGCATATTTTTACCTTTAATTTTAAAAATAAAAATAATCCATGTCTAAAGTGCTTTTATCAATCAGAGCCTTCTGATGAAGTTTTAAATTGTGAGTTTGAAGGTATTTTGGGTCCAGTAGCTGGTATAGTTGGAAATATTCAAGGAATAGAAGTTTTAAAGAAAATTTTGAATTTAGGTAAAGAATCAAATAAAAAAATCTTAGTTTTAGATTTGCTTAATTTAAATTTTAGAAAAGCAGAGTTTAATAAAAAAAAAAATTGTGTATGCAAAAATTTTTAATAATACTATTTTTTTTATTAATAAACCCTTATAACGTTACCTCTGAAGAGAATAATTATTTTGTTTCTTTAAAAAAAGATAAGGTATATGTCAGGTATGGTCCAGGGAAAAATTATCCTATCAAGTATATTTATAAGAAAAAATTTTTACCAATTAAAGTAATTGATAAAAAAGATAATTTTAGAAGAATAATAGATCATAAAAAAAATAGTGGTTGGATACATAGAATTATGCTTAGGAAATTAAATTCCTTAATTACTCTTGAAGAAAAAATTCTTTTTAAAAAGAATAGTAAATTTTCTAAACCTTTGGCAAAGTTAGAAAAAGGTAGATTAGTAATTATAAAAAAATGCAAGCTTAATTGGTGTAAAATTCAAACTGGTGATTATATTGGGTGGATTGACACAAAAAATGTTTGGGGAATTTAATTAAGTTTTAATTTAAATCAAAACGATCTAAATTCATAACTTTTGTCCATGCGGATATAAAATCATTTAAGAATTTTTCGTTTGAATCGTCTGTAGCATAAACTTCAGATAATGCTCTTAATTGAGAATTAGATCCAAATATTAAATCTGCACGCGTTGCTCTCCATTTTACCCTTCTTGTTTTTCTATCTATTCCCTCAAAAAACTGTTCTTCTTTATCTACTTCTCTCCAAGTAGTTTTCATGTCTAATAGATTAATAAAGAAATCATTAGTTAATGATCCAGGCTTTTTTGTAAATACACCATAATCTGAACCATCATAATTAGTATTTAATACTCTCATTCCTCCAATTAAAACTGTCATTTCTGGACCAGTTAACCCAAGAAGTTGTGCTTTATCTATCAACATTTCTTCAGCTGAATTAGTAGGGATACCTTTTCCATTGGTATATCCTTTGGCATGCTGACTAATATAGTTTCTAAAACCGTCAGCTATGGGTTCAAGAAGATTAAATGAATTTTTGTCTGTTTGATCTTGTTTTGCATCACCTCTTCCTGCTTTGAATGGAACTTTAATTTTTTTACCACTCTTTTTAGCAGCATTTTCAATACCAACTGATCCTCCTAAAACTATTAGGTCTGCTAATGAAACTGATTTATTTTTTGAATCAAAGCCTTTTTTAATTTTATTAAAAATTCTGATTACGACACTTAATTTTGAAGGATTATTAACTTTCCAGTCTCTTTGAGGTTCAAGAGCTATTCTCGCTCCATTAGCACCTCCTCTTTTATCTGATCCTCTAAAAGTTGAAGCGGACGCCCATGCAGTTGTAACTAGCTGAGATACAGATAAACCAGATTTAGATATTTTTTTCTTTAATAACTCAATATCTTTATTTTTAAGTTTATATTTATTTTTTTGTATTGGGTCTTGCCAGATTAAATTCTCTTTTGGAACATCAGGGCCAAGATAATTTGCTTTTGGACCCATATCACGATGAGTAAGTTTGAACCAAGCTCTTGCAAAAGCATCAGCAAATTCATTTGGATTTTGATGAAAATGTTTAGAAATTGGCCCATATTTAGGATCTAATTTTAAAGAAAGGTCAGTAGTTTGCATCATTGGAAGATTTTTTTTGGATCTTTCATGAGCATCTGGGGTCATTTCTATATCATGCCCATTCCTTTTAGGTTTCCATTGATGAGCTCCTGCAGGACTTTTAGTTAGTTCCCACTCATAGCCGAATAAATTTTCAAAATACCCCATATCCCATTTAATCGGGTTTGAAGTCCATGCACCCTCAATACCGCTGCTAATAGTATCTACGCCTAAACCACTTTTGTAGTTACTATTCCATCCAGTTGCTTGATCTTGAATCTTTGAACCTTCAGGTTCAGGACCCTTATGTGACTCTGGCGCAGCACCATGAGATTTTCCAAATGTATGTCCACCTGCAACAAGTGCTACCGTCTCATAATCATTCATTGCCATACGTCCAAAAGTCTCTCTAATATCATGAGCAGCTAAATAAGGATCTGGATTAGCATCAGGTCCTTGAGGATTAACATAAATTAAACCCATATGTGATGCTCCTAAGGGATTTTCTAGTTCTCTTTTTCCACTATACCGATTTACTCCAAGCCATTCCTTTTCAGATCCCCAATAAATATCCTCTTCTGGCTCCCATATGTCTTCTCTTCCGGCTCCAAAACCAAAGGTTTTGAAACCCATTGACTCTAGTGATATATTTCCAACAAGTATAAATAAATCTGCCCAAGATATTTTTTTTCCATATTTCTTTTTAATAGGCCAAAGTAAAAGCCTTGCTTTATCTAAATTTACATTATCTGGCCAACTATTTAATGGAGCAAATCTTTGATTTCCAGTTCCAGCACCACCTCTTCCGTCTCCTGTCCGATAAGTTCCAGCAGCATGCCAAGCAAGACGAATAAAAAACGGACCATAATGACCATAATCTGCCGGCCACCAATCTTGTGAATCAGTCATTAATTTATGAAGATCTTTTTTTAATGCTTTGAAGTTAAGTTTTTTAAATTCTTTTTTGTAATTAAATTTTTCTCCCATTGGATTTACTAATGATGAATGTTGACTTAAAATTTTCAAATTTAGGCTATTAGGCCACCAATCTTTATTTGTTTGTCCTTTGCCTGTTGGGTGCTTTGGTGGTGTTCCTACACCTGTAAAAGGACATTTTGATTGTTCATTAAATAATTCTTTGCTCATTTTTCTAATTTATAATGATTCTAAAGTAGTGTCAATATAGCAGAATTGACCCAGTGTAATTAAATTCAATATTTTTATAGTATTTGAGATTAGTTATTATTTTCAACTTTAACCAGAACTTCTATGGATTGAATTTTCTTACCTGGTAAATTTTTTCTAATTTTAATTTTATCAACATCTTCTTTTTTTAAATCTATGAGTTCATTAGTATCTATATCAAGAAAGTGGTGGTGATTTGAAGTATTTGTATCAAAATAACTTTTGTCTCTATTTATTGATATTTCTTTTAAATAACCTTTTTTTTTAAAAGAATGAACTGTATTGTATATTGTTGCTAAAGAAATTTTTTTATTAGTTTCTTTTTTTAAAATTTTAGAAAGATCTCCAATAGTAAAGTGAAACGTTTTTTTTCTATCAAACAATAATTTACAGATTTCTAATCTTTGCTTTGTAGGCCTCAACCCTGATGACCTTAATTTTTCAATAAAAATGCTATTATTTTCCATTTTTTCGCCAAATTTATAACAAACCTAAAGTATTTGTATATTGTAATTTTAATAAATAAAGTATTAAAGATCTATATTTATGGAAAAAAAATCATCATATAGCTATGAAGAGTTAATTAATTGTGGAAATGGTGGACTTTTTGGCCCAGGGAACGCCAAATTACCACTTCCTCCAATGCTCATGTTTGATAGAATAATAGAAGTTAAAGAAGACAATGGTACTTTTAAAAAAGGCTCTATAACTGCTGAGCTAGATATAAAAGATGACCTTTGGTTTTTTGATTGTCATTTTAAAGAAGATCCAGTCATGCCTGGATGTCTTGGTTTAGACGCAATGTGGCAACTGGTAGGTTTTTATTTAGGATGGCTTGGTAATCCTGGTAAAGGGAGGGCCTTAGGAGTTGGCACTGTAAAATTTACTGGAGAAGTTTTAAAAAGTGTAAAAAAAGCAAAATATATAATTGATATGAAAAAAATTATGTCTCCAAATGAAACAACAGTTGGTTTGGCAAACGGCATTTTATTAGCAGATGAAAAAAAAATTTATTCAGCAGAAAATTTAAAAGTAGGATTGTTTAAATAATGAAAAGAGTAGTTGTTACTGGTATTGGAGTAGTGTCTTGTTTAGGAAATAATCAAGAAGAAGTTTATCAATCTTTATTAAATTCAAAATCTGGAATTACATTTTCAGAAGAGTATAAAGAATATAACTTAAAAAGTAATGTCCACGGTAAACCAAATATTAAAATTGAAGACCATGTAGACAGAAAGTTTATTAGATTTATGGGCCCAGGTTCAGCATATAATTATATTTCTATGACCGAAGCGGTTAAAGACTCTGGATTAGAAGATAAAGATGTCAGTAACATTGCAACTGGAATGATCATGGGTTCAGGCGGACCATCAATACAAAATGTTATTTTAGCTGCTGATAAAACACGAGAAAAAAATCCAAAAAAAATGGGACCATTTGTAGTTCCAAGAACTATGTCTAGTACAGCTTCTGCTACATTGGCAGTACCATTTAAAATTAAAGGAGTTAATTATACAATAAGTTCTGCATGTGCAACTAGTGGCCATTGTATTGGAAATGCAATGGAATTAATACAACTTGGAAAACAAAATGTTGTCTTTGCTGGAGGAAGTGATGAAGTTCACTATGCAATGACTGCTATGTTTGATGCTATGACTGCTCTTTCTTCAAAATACAATGATACTCCAGAAAAAGCATCTAGACCTTACGACAAAACAAGAGATGGGTTTGTTATTTCAGGAGGTGGTGGAGTTTTAGTTTTAGAAGAATACGAGCACGCTATAGCAAGAGGTGCAAAAATCTATGCTGAATTAACTGGTTATGGGGCAACTTCAGATGGATATGATATGGTAGCTCCATCTGGAGAAGGAGCTGTAAGATGTATGCAAATGGCTTTAAATACAAGTAAAAAAAAAATTGATTATATAAATACACACGGAACTTCAACGCCAGTTGGTGATATTACTGAATTAAAAGCTGTAGGAGAAGTCTTTAAAGACAACGTCCCTAAAATTAGTTCTACAAAATCTCTTTCAGGCCACTCATTAGGAGCCACTTCAGTACATGAGGCTGTTTATAGTTTAATTATGATGAAAAATAACTTTATTTCAGCTTCTATAAATATAACTGATATGGACGATGAAGCAAAAAAATATCCAATAGTTACAAAAGTTGAAAAAGATGTAACTTTGAATTCTATTATGTCTAATAGTTTTGGATTTGGTGGAACTAACGCGACATTAGTTTTTGAAAAGGTTTAATTTATGAATTTAATGAAAGGTAAGAAGGGATTAATCATGGGCGTTGCTAATGAAAGATCTATTGCATGGGGTATTTCTCAAAAATTAGCTGATGCAGGAGCTGAATTGGCATTTACCTATCTTGGAGATGCCTTAAAAAAAAGAGTAGTTCCATTAGCTGAGAAATTAAATTCTAATGTAACATTTAGTTGTGATGTAGAAAAAAAAGAAGAAGTGATTAAACTTTTTGAAGACATAAAATCAAAATGGGGACAAATTGACTTTGTTGTTCATGCGATTGCCTTTTCAGATAAATCAGAATTATCAGGAGAATATTTAAATACAACAAGAGAAAATTTTTTAAGAAGTATGTTAATTTCATGTTTTTCATTTACTGAAGTTGCAAAAGAAGCTTCCAAAATAATGAATAAGAGTGGGAGTATGCTTACATTAACCTATGAGTCTAATAAAGCTATTCCAAATTACAATGTAATGGGAGTTTGTAAATCGGCACTTGAGGCAAGTGTTAAATATTTGGCTAGAGATTTAGGGTCAAAAGGAATTAGAGTAAATGCAATTAGTGCTGGACCCATTAAAACTTTAGCAGCATCAGCAATTGGTGATGCAAAATTTCTTTATAAGTGGAATGAGGATCATTCTTTTTTAAAAAGAAATATAGATATACATGATGTTGGAAATTCAGCTTTATATTTGCTTAGTGATCTTGGAGGTGGTGTTACCGGTGAAATTCACTATGTAGATGCTGGATATAATAAAGTCGGCATGCCTGATCCAAAAAATATAAATTAATTTTATGTCTAAAAGATATAGTGGTAAATCTTTTAAAGATGCGAGTGTTATGAAAAAAGCGAAACTTTCCTTTAAAGAAAAGAGAAAAATAAAAAGGGAAAAAAAAAAGAATAAGTAATGCTAATATTGGTTTGGTTCGTAATTTGTATTCTATTTTATTTCGTTCAATTGCTTTTGGGAAATTCTGGTCATGCGCTAGAAGTGTTTGCTGTATTAAGTGGAATCGCTATTTTTCTAATTAGTAAAATCAAATACAAAATTAAATAGCTGCTTGTTTGATAGATAGTTTAACTTTACCTCTGTCAAAACCAATAACCTTAACCTTAACTGCATCACCTTCTTTTACAACATCAGTTACCTTGGCAACTCTTTTATCTGCAAGTTCAGAAATATGAACTAGACCATCTTGTTTTCCAAGAAAGTTAACAAATGCACCAAATTCCATAATTTTCATAACTTTTCCATTATAAATTTTATTTAGTTCAGCTTTTGCAGTAAGGTCTTTGATAAACTGCAAAGCTATATTTCTTGACTCTTCATCAGGTGCAGCAACTGTCACAACTCCTTCATCGTTAACATCTACTTTAGCGCCTGATTTTTCAACTATTTCTCTTATTGTTGCTCCACCTTTTCCAATAACAGTTGCAATATCTTTTTTATCAACAGTTATTTTTTCCATCTTAGGAGTATGCTTACCAACACCATCTCTCGATTTGTCTAAAGCTTTATTCATTTCTCCTAAAATATGTATTCTTCCATCTTTAGCTTGTTTTAAAGCTTGTTCCATTATTTCAAATGTAATTCCAGTAATCTTAATATCCATTTGAAGAGAGGTAATTCCATCTTTAGTTCCAGCAACCTTAAAATCCATATCGCCTAAATGATCCTCATCTCCAAGAATGTCTGATAGTACACTAAATTCGTCACCTTCTTTGATTAATCCCATTGCAATACCTGCAACTGGTTCTTTTAAAGGTACACCAGCATCCATTAATGCTAAAGAAGTTCCACAAACTGTTGCCATTGATGAAGAACCATTGGACTCTGTAATTTCTGATACTATTCTAAATGTATAAGGAAAACTTTCTTTTGATGGTAAAGACGAATTTATCGCTCTCCATGCGAGTTTTCCATGTCCAATTTCTCTTCTTCCAGTACCAATTCTTCCAGTTTCTCCAACTGAGAATGGAGGAAAATTATAATGAAGCATAAACCTTTCTCTTTGAAGACCTTCTAAGCTTTCAATTCTCTGCTCATCATCTGAAGTTCCAAGAGTAGTTGTAACTATCGCTTGAGTTTCACCTCGTGTAAACAACGCAGAACCATGTGTTCTTGGTAAAATTCCAACTTCACATATAATTGGCCTTACATCTGAAAGTCCTCTTCCATCAATTCTATTTTTATTTTTTAAGATATCTGTTCTAACTATTCTTTTTTCTAAGTTTTTAAGTTCAGAGTTAACATCTAAATCTGTAAAATTTTCATTTTCTTCAAATAGTTTTTTTGCTTTTTCGGTTATTTCAGATATTAAATTTGATCTTTCTTTCTTATCTCTAATTGAAAAAGCTTTTTTCAGTTCGTCTGTAAATTCTTCTTCAATTTTTTTCTTTACTTCAGAAAGATCTTTCTTCTCTACAACCCAATCAGGTTTCTTACATTCTGAAGCAAGTTCTTCAATCATATTAATTACTGGGATAAAATTTTCATGACCAAATTTAACTGCATTTAACATCTCTTCTTCAGTTAAACCGTTTGTTTCGGATTCAACCATTAAAACTGCATCTTTAGTACCTGCAACAACAAGATCTAATTTTGAATTTTCTAACTCCTTTTTTGATGGATTAAGAACATATTTACCATCAATAAAGCCAACTCTAGAAGCTCCTACAGGCCCCATGAATGGCATGCCTGAAATTGCTAAAGCTGCTGATGAGGCAATGATTGATAATATATCTGCTTCATTTTCTTTATCATAAGATATTACTGTTGGAAGTAATTGTACTTCATTTTTAAATTCATCTGGAAACAATGGTCTTATAGGTCTATCAATTAACCTTGAAATTAGTGTTTCACTTTCAGTTGGTCTTGCTTCTCTTTTAAAATAACCGCCAGGAATTTTTCCTGCTGCATAATACTTTTCTTGATAATTTACTGATAACGGAAAATAATCCATATCTGGATTTATTTTTTTTGCACCAACAACTGTCGCTAAAACAACTGTTTCACCACATTTCGCGATGATTGCTCCATCAGCTTGTCTTGCAATCTTGCCAGTCTCTAAACTTATTTTTTTTCCATTTAATTCAATTTCTTTTTTAAATACTTTAAACATTTATTTCTACTTTCTTAAATTTAATTTTTCTATTACGTTTTTGTAAGATTCTAGTTTATTTTTTTTTAAGTAATCTAACAATTTTTTTCTTCTATTTACTGCTTTTAACAAGCCTACAGAAGAATGTTTATCTTTTTTAGATTTTTTAATATGATTTGATAAATTTTCAATTTTATCTGTCAATAAAGCTATTTGAACTTCTGATGATCCAGTGTCCTTATCATGAATAGCTAGTTCTTTACTCTTTTTTGTCATCTTTTTCCTTATTTATTTGTTTGTTTTATTAAGTTTTCTATTTTTTCAGCATAATCAAAAGATTCATCCTTAACAAATAGTAGTTTGGGTAAATACTTCATAGTTATTTTTTTTGATAAAACTTTTCTAATTACATATGAAAATTCTTTAAGCTTCTCAACTATTTCATGAGCATTTTTGCCGCCAAGAGGCAAAACAAATGCTTTAGCAATTTTAAGATCTTGACTCATTCTTACCTCAGTAACAGTTATTTCTTTAGTCTCAAGATTAGGTAATTTTGCTTCACTTCTTAAAAATATCATACCCAAAGCTTGTTTGATCATTTCACCAACTCTTAACTGTCTCTGTGAAACTGGTTTTCCTAATTTACTCATAAAATTATATTGTTCTTTCAGTTATAGTAGAATTATATACTTCAATAATATCTTTTTGTTGGAAATCATTAAAATTTTTTATAGTAATACCACATTCTAAGCCAGCAGATACTTGTTTAGCTTGATTTTTTTCTCTAAATATTGATCCAATTTTTCCACTAAATACAATTGTCCCATCACGTATTATTCTTGCATTAGAATCTTGTAGAATTTCTCCATCAATAACTTTTGATCCAGCAACTTTTCCAACTTTTGAAACTTTAAATATTTCAAGAATTTCTGCTGAACCAATAATTTTTTCTTTTACGTCTGGAGTCAATAAACCTGACAATCTATTTTTAATGTAATCTAATAATTCATAAATAATGTTGTAAGAATTTATTTCTATTTTATCTCTTTCGGCTGCTTTTTTTGCTTCCTTGCTAGGTTTTACATTAAAAGCAATTACAACTGCATTTGAAGCCTTAGCTAAAGATATATCTGTTTCTGTGATCATTCCAACATCAGATAAAATTATTTTTGGCTTAACTTCATCATGTTTTATTTGAGAAATAGCATTTTTTATTGCTTCAGAAGAGCCATGAACATCTGATTTAATAACTATATTTAATTCTTCCGAAGTTTTATCTTTAAAAGCCGAGTCTTGTGTTACAAAAGTTAAAGGATTTTTTTCATCTAGATTTTCTTGAATTCTAGCTTCACATAATGATTTAGCTTCTTTTTCGTTTTCTAATACAACAAAATCATCTCCTGATTTTGCTGCCCCATTAATTCCTAGAACTTCAACTGGTGTTGACGGATTTGCTTCATCTATACTCAAGCCCTGGTCATTAATTAAAGCTCTCACTTTTCCCCATTTCAATCCACTTACAAAATAATCTCCTTTTTTTAAAGTACCAGAGGTTACAATTATATTTACAATTGGCCCTCTGCCAATATCAATTCTTGATTCAATAACTACTCCATTCGATTTTAAATCATAGTCTGTTTTTAAATCTAATAATTCTGATTGTAATAGAACAGATTCTATAAGTTTTTCTAAATTTTTTTTAGTTTTTGTTGATATTTCTACCATTAAAGTATCTCCCGATAATTCTTCTGCTATTAATTCATGTTCTAACAATTGATTTTTTATTTTTTGAGGATCTGCTTCAGGAAGATCACATTTATTTATCGCGACAACAATTGGAACTTTGGCTGCTTTTGCATGCTTTATTGATTCAATAGTTTGTGGTTTTACACCGTCGTCAGCTGCAACTACTAAAATAACTATATCAGTTAATTTTGATCCTCTTGCTCTCATTTCAGTGAATGCAGCATGTCCTGGTGTATCTATAAATGTAATTTTATTTGAATTATAATTTATTTGATAAGCGCCTAAATGTTGTGTAATACCTCCAAATTCACCAGATACAACATTTGTTTTTCTTAAAACATCCAAAACAGAAGTTTTACCGTGATCAACATGACCCATTACTGTTACGATTGGAGGTCTACTTTTTAAATTTTGTGATTTTATTTCTTTTATTTTTTTTATTTTTTCTTCTGCTTTTTCTTCTTTAATAGGTTTATGACCAAATTCTTGAACAAGATATTCTGCTATGTCAGAGTTAATACTGTGATTAATAGTTGCAGTTACTCCCATTGATAAAAGATGTTTAATAAGATTACTTGATTGTTCAGCCATCCTATTTGCAAGTTCTCTAATTGTAATTACTTCGGGTATATTAATTTCTCTTTTTACTGGTTTTAATTCTTCTGGTTTTTCATTTTTATTAAGCTCTTTATTTTCTTTTTGTTTTGCTCTTCTTAGAGATGCTAGGCTTCTTCCTTTAAATTCAATACCTTCTTCGCTTAGTGCCCTAGAAACAGTTAATTTTAACTCTCTTCTTTTTGAACCAATTTTACCCTTTTGAACGTTTTCTCCTTTTAATCTTTTTGTTGCTCTTTGTTCAGCTAACTTTCTTTTTTCAAAATCATTGGCAGCAGACTGTTTTGAAATTACTGGATTTCTTGGAACAAAATTAGTTTTAGGTTTATTAAATGTACTTTTTTGATTTGTATTTTTAGTAAATGAAGATTTTGTTCCAAATCTATTATTCTTTTTTTCAATTACCACTGCATTTTTTGATTGTGACTTAGCTAACTCAATATTACTTATTGTTTTTTTTGAACTTCCGGTAATAGTCAATTTTAATTTTTTCTTTTCCATGCTTCATCTCTCAATCTTTATAAATTTTTTCTCTAGCCGACATTATTAATTCATCTGACTCTTTTTTTGAAAGAGCAAAATCCTCTAGATATCCTTTAATTTTAACCCTTTCCCCTTTTACAATATCATAAGCTCCAGTAAGTTCATCTGATGATAGATCCGCAAAATCAGAAAGCTTTAAAATATTTTGCTCACCAAGTGTTACCAACATTCCAGGAGTTAAACCTTTATGATTAATTAGTTCAGTTTCTAGTCCCAAATCTTTTATTTTGTTATTTATCTCTAACTGATCTTTTTGATAAAATTCTTCTGCTCTTTCAATTAATTCTTTAGCTGTATCTTCCTCTATTCCTTCAATTTTTATTAATGATTCAGTTGAACTATCTTTTATTTCATCTATTGATGAATAACCTTCTGCTACCAATAACTGACCGAGTGTTTCGTCTAGTTCTAAATTTTTAACAAAATTCTCTGTTTTTTCTTTAAATTCTATTTGTCTTTTTTCTGAGTCTTCTTGATCTGTCATTATGTTAATTTCATAATTTAAAAGCTTTGTTGCAAGTCTAACATTTTGTCCTCTTCTACCAATTGCCTTGCTTAAATTTTCTTCTGTTAGTATTACATCAAGTTTTTTTAAATCGTTATCTACATTAACTCTCTGAACTATTGCAGGTGATAATGCATTTGCTGCAACAATTGCTGGATCTTCTGACCAATTTACTATATCAATTTTTTCTCCTTGAAGTTCATTCACTACAGCCTGAACTCTGCTTCCTCTCATACCAACACATGCTCCAACAGGATCCAAAGATGTATCTATTGCTTTTACACAAATTTTTGCTCTACTTCCTGGGTCTCGTGCAGATGATTTAATTTCTATTAGACCATCATAAATTTCAGGAACTTCTTGAAAAAATAGTTTTTCCATAAATTTTGGATGTGCTCTTGATAAAAATATCTGCTGACCTTTTGGTTCTCTTCTTACATCAAGACAGTATGCCTTAACTCTATCGCCGGCTTTGATATTTTCACGAGGTATAATTTCATTTTTTTGGATAATTGCCTCAGTTTTTCCGAGATCAACTATTACATTTCCAAATTCTAATCTTTTAACTATACCACTTAGTATTGAATCTTTCTTATCTATAAAGTCTTGATATTGTCTTTCTCTTTCAGCTTCTCTTACATTAAAACTTATAACTTGTTTCGCAGTCTGAGCTGCTATTCTGCCAAAATCAAAAGACGGCAAAGGTTGCAATATTTCATCGCCTATTTTTTTATCTTTATTTGAAGAACTAAGTTCAATTGCCTGTTCCAAACCAATTTCCAAATTAGAGTTCTCAGGTTTTTCAACAATTATTAGTTTTCTATATATTCCTATATCGCCATTATCTCTATTAATTAATACTTTGATTTCATTTTCTGAACCAAATTTAGATTTTGCAGCTTTAGCAATTCCGCTTTCCATGGAGTCTATTATTAACTCCTTATCAATGGATTTTTCCAAAGCTACGGCTTCTGCTATCCTTAATAGTTCTAATTTATCTGCTCTTCTATTTAACATTTTTACCTTTTCCAAAAAAAAATGGGCCGAGGCCCATTTTGAAATTTCAACAATGTAGTGTGAATATATGTATTTTTCTTATATTTTCAACTTTAATTACTTATTAAAAATTTCTGCTTTATCAGTTTTTTCCCAAGAAAATGAGCCATCTGATCCAGGATCTCTTCCAAAATGACCATATGCTGCTGTTTTTTCATATATAGCCTTATTTAAACCCAGCATCTCTCTTATTCCTCTTGGGCTCAAATCAAAATTTTCATTAATTAGTTTTTCCACATGTCTATTTTTTTCTTCATCATTATCAAATAGGTCAACATAAATTGATAAAGGTTTTGATACACCAATTGCATAAGCTAGTTGAATTAAACATTTATCTGCTATCTTCGATGCCACTACATTTTTTGCTAAGTATCTTGATGCGTATGCTGCTGATCTATCAACTTTTGTGGGATCTTTGCCTGAAAAAGCTCCTCCACCATGTGGGGCTGCTCCTCCATAAGTATCTACAATTATTTTTCTGCCAGTCAATCCACTATCTCCATCGGGACCACCTATAACAAAATTTCCTGTAGGATTTATATAAATCTCCTTTTCGTCAAGATTTCCTAATAAATTTTTTGGAATAGATCTCTCAATGTATGGCATACAAAGTTCTTTAACTTTTGCTAAGTCAACATCTTTGGAATGTTGTGTAGATATAACCACTGATTTTACAGCATTAGGTGCACCATCTTTATACTCAATTGTAATTTGACTTTTTGAATCTGGCTCTATTCCTTTTAGCTTTCCAGATTTTCTATCTTCAGCCATTAATCTTAGAATTCTATGTGAGTAATGAATTGGAGCTGGCATTAAAACATCAGTTTCATTACATGCATATCCAAACATAATACCCTGATCTCCAGCACCTTCGTCTTTATTTCCAGATGAGTCTACACCCATTGCTATATCTGCTGATTGAGCGTGTAAATGAGTTTCAATCTTAGTTGTATCTTTCCAACTAAAACCATCTTGGTCATATCCAATATCCTTGATACATTCTCTAACTTTCTGAATTAAATCATCTTTTTTAATTTCTGGTCCTCTGACCTCTCCGGCTAAAACAACTTTATTTGTGGTTGTTAATGTTTCACATGCTACTCTTGACTGAGGTTCTGCACCTAAATAACTATCCACGACCATATCCGATATTCTATCACAAACTTTATCTGGGTGACCCTCTGAAACTGACTCACTAGTAAATAGATAATTTTTTTTCATCTTAACTCCCTTTGTTTTTTAAAAAAAAAAACAAACTAATATAAATTAATAAAAAATAAAAGAAGATCTTATTACCAAAAGAACTAAAAAGAGTTTTTTTTGTTTGTTCAAAACTTTTTATCTCCATAACTCCCCTCTCAGTTGATTTAATCTGCTTTATTATTTGTCCTTTAGGGTTAATGAATGCTGAAATACCATTATTGGCTGAACGAATTAAACTCTTTCCTTCCTCTATAGACCTGAATATTGAATGTGAGAAATGTTGGTATGGACCAACAGAGTTACCAAACCAACCATCTTCTGAAATATTTAATATTAAATCAAAATCACTATTTGTTTTATTTATTTTTCCTGAATAAATTATTTCATAACAAATTAATGGAACAAAATTTATATTGTTTATATTAATTATTTTCCTTTCAACATCACTTGTAAAAGATCTGTACCCTTGGGTAATTTTTTTTAAACCAAATTTTCTGAAAAAATTTTCAAATGGTAAAAATTCACCAAAAGGAACAAGTTTATTTTTATTATATTTTGCCAATATATTTAAACTTGAATCTAAAACTACCATAGAATTGAAAACTTTTTTATCCTCAGTACTGTTTATGCCTATAATAATTTTATGTTGGTCTGAATAATTTTCTGAAAATATATAACTATAATTTTTTAAATCTTCTAGATAAACACTTGTTAGAGCTCCTTCTGGAAAAATAAAAACAGTTTTTTCAATATTATTTGGTTTACTTAATTGAACTAGTTCTGAAATAATTTTTTCAGGATTTTCATCTCCGAAAAATCTTTTAATCTCAATTTTCGGTGAAATAATTTTAATTGCAAAATTTAAATTTCTTGAATTTACTTTTTCATTATTTTTAAGAATTATTGAACCATAAAAAAAATTGGCTATTAACAATATTGTAGTTAAAATTAAAAATAATAATTTTGTTTTGTTTTTATGATTAAATAAAATAATAGTTGGAATTAAAAAAATAGTTAAAGTTAATAAATTAAATGCATATGTTCCAATATATGATAGAATTTGCAAAATACTCAAATAATCTGTCCATGCAAAGGCAATTAAATTCCAAGGAAACCCTCCCAAAATAAAACCTCTGACAAATTCAATTAAAGAAAAAAATATAGAAAAAATTAATATAGAGGAAAGTTTTTTATTTAATGAAAAAAAAGAACAAACAAATGTAACAATTCCATAAAATCCTCCTAAAAAAAGAGGTATTAATATTAATGCGATCGGTATTAATGGCTTAAAATTTTCTTCAAAAGTTAGTGAATTAGTTATCCAATATAAATTAGAAATAAAATATCCAAACCCAAACATCCAACCAATTTTAAATGATATCCATTTCCCATATTTATAATTTGAAATAAAAAAAATTAATAATAATGGGAAAGTTATAAAATTTAAAAAAAAAAAACTATATGGTGGTAAGCTAAATGAAGTAATTAAACCTAGTACAAAAGGTATAATAAAAATAAACGCTTTATTTTGTAATAATAATGTCAATTTATTTATGAAAATAATTTAAAACTAAATTTTCTTTTTTGTTCATTTTTTTATAATCTTTCAATTTTTTATGATCATATCCATTTAAATGAAAATATCCATGTATCCACATTTTATCAAATTCAATAAAAAAGTTAGATGATTTTGATCTTTTTTTTACTTTTTCAAAACTAATAGCTATATCTCCAATATAATTTTTATTTTTTATTCTAAATGACAAGATATCTGTAGGTTTATTTTTTTTTCTAAACTTTAAATTAAGATTTTTCATTTTTTTATTATTCGTAAGAAGTATAGAAAATTCTTGTTTTTTTCTTTTAAAATAAGGGACTTTGGATAGTTTTCTTAATTTTTTTTTTAAATAATTATTTGGATCTTTAATTTTATTTTTCCATTTTGAATAATCTAAAATTACATTTGCCTTAATCATTATTCAGTTTTTTGATCTGAATAAGCTTTGACGATTTTTGAAACTAATGGGTGTCTTACTACATCGGTATGATCAAAATCTATAACTGAAATTTCTTTTAAATGTCCTAACAGCTTTTTTGATCTATTCAAACCAGAGAGGTTTTTGTTAGGCAAATCAATTTGAGAAGGATCTCCATTTATTACTATTTTTGAATTTTCTCCAATTCTTGTTAAAAACATTTTAATTTGTGTATCAGTTGCATTCTGAGCTTCATCTAAAATTGCAAAGGAATTTTTTAATGTTCTTCCTCTCATAAATGCTAAGGGTGCTATTTCTATATCTCCAACTTCTATTTTTTTTTGTATCTTTTCAAAATCTAGTAAATCATACAATGAGTCATATAGAGGTCTTAGATATGGATCTACTTTCTCCCTCATATCCCCAGGTAAGAAACCTAATCTTTCACCTGCTTCTACTGCGGGTCTAGATAATATTATTCTTTCAATTTTTTTTTCTAAAAGCATAGTTAAAGCAACTGCTACTGCCAAAAATGTTTTACCAGTTCCAGCTGGACCAGCAGAAATAATAATTTCACTCTCTTTTAATGCTCTTACATATTTTTTTTGTTTTTCAGACCTTGGAATTACAGATTTTTTAGGTGTCTTTATAATATACTCAATATTTCTATTTTGTTTATTTTTTTCGTCTATCATAAATTTATTTACAGATGAAATTACATCTTTTTTTTCTATTGTGCCATTTATAATAAATTGTTCAGATAAAAATTTTATTGCATTTTTTACTAATTCATTTTTTTTTTCATTACTTTTTACCAATATTGAATTTCCTCTTGTGTATATATTTGTATTTGTAATTTCCTCTAATTGTTTGATATTATTGTTAAACTCACCCACTACACCCAATAGAATTTCATTTTTTTGAAATATAATACTCAAAGTATTATTTTCA
>CACKXS010000005.1 GCA_902604305.1 uncultured Pelagibacteraceae bacterium | reverse complement strand
TTAATTCAGAAACCTGATTTCTTCTAAACAATGCATTGTTATCAAAGCTCATTTTACAATCTAAAGCTAATATTTGATCTTGGTTTGATATTACTAATGGATTTACTTCAACCATAGTTGCATCTAACTCACTAAATGCTCTATAACATCCAATAATAGTATCCGCAGCTCTTGCTATTAAATTAGATTCAATTTTTAGTCCAAATGCTATTTCTCTAGCTTGAAACTTTTGCATTCCAACAGCTACTTCAATTTTAGATCTAATTATAGTTTCAGGTTTCTTTTTAGAAATTTCTTCGACACTCATTCCTCCTTCTGTAGATGCTACAACCATTATACTTTCTGAACTTCGATCAAAAACTAAACCTAAATATAATTCTTTTTTAATATCTGTTGCTTCTTCAATATAAACTCTATTAGTTATTTTACCTTCAGGACCAGTTTGGTTTGTAACTAATTTTTTTCCGAGAAGTTTATCAGCTGCTTGTGCAACTTCTAAAGAGCTATTGCAAATAATTATTCCGCCAGCTTTTCCTCTGGCTCCAGAATGAACTTGTGCTTTTACTACCCACTTAGATCCTCCCAGCTCTCTAGCTTTATTCTCAGCATTTTCAGGACTGTAAGCAATTCCACCTCTAGGAATTGTAACACCAAAGCCTGAAAGTATTTTTTTTGCCTGATACTCATGGATATCCATATTACTTTCCTTGAATAAGTTTATTTATATTTACAACATTTTCAGCCATACGTGCTGATGCGGCATCTATCATTCTTCCGTCTAGTTGTGCTGCACCTTTACCTTCTTTCGCAGCTTTCTCTAATTCTTCAAGTATCCTTTTTGCTTTTATCACTTCATCTTCTGGTGGAGAAAAAACTTTATTTGCTAAATCAATCTGAGAAGGATGTATTGCCCACTTACCTTCAATGCCTATTGCAGCTGCTCTTTTCGCTGAAGCAATATAAGCATCGGGATCATTAAAATCTCCAAATGGTCCATCAATTGCTCTAAGCCCGTAAGCTCTACAAGTCATAACTAGTTGTGACAGCCCATGATGCCATTGATCAGCAGGATAGTCTGGATTTAATCCTCCTATAATTACAGTTCTTGCCCTTAGGCTTGCTGCATAATCAGCAACTCCAAAATGAAGTGCTTCTAATCTTTCGCTAGATTTTGCAATTTCTTTTATATTAGACATTCCTAATGCAGTTTCGATTAAACACTCAATACCAATTTTATTTTTAATTTTTTTATTAGTTTCAATTTGTGTTAACAAACAATCAACCATATATACATCACTTGCTGTTCCTGCTTTTGGAACAAGTATAGTGTCAACCTTGTCTGCTGCCTGCTCTACTATTTCGACTAAATCACTATACATATAGTGGGTATCTAAACTATTTATTCTTACTGAAATTGTTTTTCCTTTTTCTCTCCAGTTGATTTCTCTAAGAGCTTTGATGACATTTGCTCTAGCTTGAATTTTATCATTTGGTGAAACAGCATCTTCAAGATCTAAAAAAATATAATCTGCATTAGAGTTTAATGCTTTTTCAAACATTTTGGGCGATGTGCCAGGAACTGCTAACTCGCTCCTATGCAACCTAGATTTTGCAGGCTTATAGTATTGGTGACTCATATAAATATTATAGTTTTTTAGATAACCTCTAAAAATACTATAATTAAGGTATTCTTTTTATATATAGTTTTTATTAGTAAAAAATAAGCTTAAAAAGGATTATTGGTTTTGTTACTGATTCATCCTAGTAGAAAAATATGTCAAACTTACCAACAAAAGCCAAAGTTGTAATAATTGGAGGTGGCATTCACGGTTTAAGTACTGCCTGGAAACTTTCAGAAAAATATAAAAATCCAAACGATATTATAGTATTAGAAAAAAAAGATACAGCAGCTGGTGCAAGTGGAATAGCATGTGGAGTTGTTAGAAATAATTATTTCCAACCTGCAATGAGAGAGTTAATGGCTCACTCAGTTTCTGTTTGGGAAAGTGATCCAAAAGCATTTAAATATAATCCAGTTGGCTATATGCAAATTTCACCTGAAGTAATGCATAAAGATGTTTCAAGTATATATGAACAACAGAAAGCCATTGGTTATGATTCAGTTTTTATTGAAGGTGAAAAAGATTGTATGAAATACATGAAGGGAATGTTTGATGATTGGCAAGCACAAGGAATAACTTCTGTTCTTCATGAAAAAAAAGGTGGATACGCTTTTAACAAAGATTCAATTAAGGCTTTAGAAAGAAAAGCAAACTCTAATGGAGTAAATGTTCATAAAGGAGTTAAAGTTACAGAATTTAAAAGAGGAAGTAATAGTAACGCTATAACAGGAGTAGTAACTGATAAAGGAACCATTGACTGTGAACAAGTAGTTATTGGAGCTGGTCCTTGGGTAAGAGATTTCTGGAACATGTTAGATTTGCCAAAAACAACTGATATAAAAAGTAAAGATGGAAAAATGCATACTGTAGACATGTGGACATATTGGTTTTTACAAGAAGGTGTTTTAGGTGTTGATGCTGACTACTTGAGAACTAATGATGGAAAGCAACCACCTGTAATTCATGTAGATACTGATGCACCACTACATTCAGACAAAGACGGAAAATTAATTACAGATAAATTATGGGGAATATATTATAAACCAGATATTGAAGGTTTAGGAGTTCAAGGTGGAACTTCGCCTTATATAGTTCAAAAACATTTTGATAAAGTTAATGTAGATCCTTACGGAATAGAGTCACCTGAGTTTCAGACAACAGATGAATTTTCAGATATGTGGACTTCAGCATTAGCTCATTGCCAAAAACGTTTTGTTGGTAAATCAAATTTATATAGAAAAGGTCCATCAGGTGGATTGGGTTGTTTAACGCCAGACTCTTTTCCTATCTTTGATAGGTTTTGTGAAAATGTTTATATGATAGCTGATGCAAACCATGGTTATAAAATGTTAGGTGTCGGTCACTTAGTTGCTCAAGAAATTTTAGGCCAAGAAAGTGAATTGTTGAAACCATTTAGATTCAACCGATACGCGAAGGGAGAACTACACCCCACTTCGAACAGTCCATTTCCTTGGAGCTAAACTTACTGTGTGGACACAAATTAAAATATCAGCTAACTTTTATTTTATAAAAAATTCTGAGGAGGGATAAAATGACTGATCTAGAAAAACATGTAAATCAACCCGGTAGAGCCAAATTAGTAAAAAGAGTTAGAGAAAAAATTAACGAATTAGGTATTACATATATTTATTACCAATTTATATCTGTAACAGGGCGTGTTGTTGGTAAAGGAATTCCTGCAGACCATTGGGAAAGAACTGCAGAAAAAGGTTTTCAATTAGTTTATGGATCTACTGCTAACTTATTTGTAGACAGACATAAAAATTATATCGGTTATGGCCCTGAAGCTATGGAGCTTGTTGGTATACCTGACCCTGAAACTTTCTGTCAATTACCTTGGGATAAAAGAATTGGAAGAGTTTTTGTTACATGTTTTAGAAATAGAGAAGAAAGACAAAATCCAGGTGGTCATTTAACTTCTGATTGCAGAGGTAATTTGAAGATTTTTATGGATGAATTTCAAAAAAAACATGGGCTAGAATTAAGAGTTGGAACAGAACCAGAAATGATGTGGTTGACAAAGAATCCTGACGGAACCCCAACTGGAGAGGGTTTTTCTAAACCATACTGTTATCATATTGATCAATTTGAGTCATTAAGACCTGTTTTTATGAAGGTAATTGAATACGCTTCAGCCATGGGTTTAGATATGATTCAAGGTGACCATGAAGATGCTCCAGGACAATTAGAATTAAATTGGACATACGATAATGTTTTAAGAAACGCTGATAGACTTTCTACATATAGACAAATTTGTGCTCAAGTAGCTAGAGAACATAATTTAATAGCATGCTTTATGACAAAACCGTTTATGGGTGTATCTGCAAGTGGTTGTCATACAAACATGTCTTTGTGGAAAGGTGGAAAAGTTGTAACAAACAAATTAGGTAATAAGAAATTACCTGGGGTAGAGGAAGTGTTTGGTTATGTACAGGGAGGCACAAATACTTTTATGCCTGATACTAAAGATATGCAAATGCCAGGTAAAGTTGGTTTACAGTCCATTGCCGGAATAATGGAACACTTGCCTGCTTTAACTGCTTTAGGATCTTCAACTGTCAATTCTTATAGAAGACTTTGGGACCAAGGTTTTTGGGCTCCAGTGTATGCTGATTGGGGATATCAAAATAGAACTTGTGGCTTAAGAGTTTCTGCTCCAGGAAGATTTGAGTATAGATCAGTGGACTCTATGCACAATCCTTATTTATTAGGTGCAGCTTTATTAAAAGCCTGCGACCATGGTATTTCAAAAAATCTAAAACCATCTAAGCCTGAGTCTAGAAGTATGTATGAAGCTAAAAAAGCAGGTAAAGATGTTAAAAAACTTCCATTAAGCCTAGGTGAAGCTTTAGATAGATTAGCAGAGGATGAAGTTATTAAATCTGCAATGCCAGATGAAATGTATAAAGTTTTCCATTGGTATAAAAATGATGAATGGGAAAAATTCTTAGGTGCGACAACTCAATGGGATCTGGATACTTATTTAGATTGTCTTCCATAGTAAAAAAAGTAAAAAAGGAAAATTATGTGCGGAATAGCTGGATTAATTCATAGAGGTAAATCTTCAAATGTTGGCGAAGAGTTGCAGCATATGCTTCAAGCTCTAAAACATAGAGGACCAGATTCAACTGGATATGCTCTTTATGCCGATAACGATGGTCAAAACTTTATACTAAGATTTAAAGTAGGTGAAAACGTTGGAGAAGGCAGTACATCAGTAAATGAAGATGAAAGCGTCTACAATGAAAGAAAAAAAGCTGTTGATAAAAAACTTTCTGAATTAGGAGCTTTAGTTGTTAAAGAAGAAAAATTAACACCGTACTCATACAGATATGAAATTAAATTTGATAAAGACCTTATGGAATTTTCTAAAGCAATTGAAAGTATTCAAAGTGTTGAAATACTATCTATTGGAAAATCTCTAGAACTTATAAAAGATTTGGGAGATGCAACTGTAGTATCTGAGAGATATGGATTAAATAAAGTTCAAGGAACGCATGGTATAGGTCATGCCAGGATGGCAACTGAGTCAGGTGTAGATATTAAATCAGCTCACCCTTTTTGGGGATACCCTTTTGCAGATGTTTCAGTGGTACATAATGGGCAACTAACTAATTATTGGAATAATAGAAGAGTTCTTGAGAACAAAGGTATGCGTTTTATGTCAGAATGCGACTCAGAATTAATAGCTGTTTTCCTTGCAGAAAGAATGAGAAATGGAGCAACTTTAGAAGAAGGAATGAAAGAAAGTTTAACGGGACTGGATGGTGTTTTTACTTATTTTGTGGCTACAAAAGATTCTTTAGGAATGGCTAAAGATACAATGGCAGCTAAACCATTAGTTTTGTATGAGTCTGACGATTTAGTAGCCATGGGTTCTGAAGAAATAGCAATTAGATCTATTCTTCCACAAGAAATAGATACTTATGATCCTTTTGATGGAGAGGTAAAAGTATGGCAAACTTAAAAACAGCTGAAAAAAAAACAAAAGCCCAATCAATGGGTATGCATACCGAAACCCTAACAGGTAAAACTCAACAGAAATTTTTTAACCCAGACGAAGCGGAAAACTTTTTCTATTGGGGCACATACGATGTAGATTTTAATAAAAGAACTGACTTAGATGTTAAAGATTTAGATTGTATAAAAGCAAATAAGAAAATTGATGAATTAATGAGTGAAGGTTATGGAACTATTGTAATTAAAAATCCACAAGGAAAACATAGTTTAGGAGTTGGAATACTCAATAAACTTAATTTAATTTTTGAAGGAAGTTTAGGATACTTTGGGGTTGGGTCAATAGATGGGCCAATAGTGAGAGTGAATGGTAGAGTTGGTTGGTCATGTGCTGAAAATATGATGGCAGGGAAAGTGGTAATCGAAAAAAATGCTGGTTCTTGTTTTGGTGCAGCTATTAGAGGTGGAGATCTAGTTTGTAAAGGAAGTGTCGGTGCAAGAACTGGAATTGACCAAAAAGGTGGTACAATAATTATAGGTGGTGACGCTGGTGCATTTACAGGATTTATGATGCAAAGAGGAAGAATTGTTATTTTAGGTGATGTAGGTATTAATCTTGGAGACTCTATGTACGATGGAACAATATATGTTGGCGGAAAAATTGGTTCTTTTGGGAGTGATGCGGTAGAATCACCTATGACAAAAGATGATATAGAATGGTTAAAAAGAAAACTTAAAGTTGCCGAGATTGGTGATAACTTTGATGTTTCAAAAATGACTAAAGTTGTAGCCGGTAAAAAACTCTGGAACTATGATGCTCTAGAGCCAACTGAGAAAAAAGGAGCTATATAATGGCAAAAAAAAAGAATGGAAAAGTTAACGGTCATACAAATGGAAAAAGTGAGTTTGCTAAAAGAAATAAAAGTTTACTAGGTTATAACTCAATTTTTACTCCTGAGGTAATTGATGACATTCACATTAAGGCTCAGTTAGGAAGATACAGAATGCGTGGAATGGCATTAATGAAAAAAATTCCAACATTCGATGATTTAGTTTTTTTACCAGGTACTTTAACAAGATTTGTAATTGAAGGTTATAGAGAAAAATGTGAAACAAAAACTGTAATTGGTCCAAGATGTGAAAATCCAATTGAATTAGATATTCCAGTTTACATCACAGGAATGAGTTTTGGAGCACTTTCTTATGAAGCAAAAACCGCTTTAGCAAGAGGAGCAACAATGGCTGGAAGCGCTACATGTTCCGGTGAAGGTGGAATGATACCAGATGAAAGAAGATATTCTGAAAAATGGTATTACCAATGTATTCAATCTAGATACGGATTTAATCCTCACCATGCACAATTGGCAGATGGTATTGAAGTTTTTATAGGACAAGGACAAAAAGTTGGTATGGGTGGACATTTAATGGGTCAAAAGGTTACTGACCAAGTAGCTGAGATGAGATCTTTACCTGCAGGAATTGATCAAAGATCACCTGCACGACACCCTGATTGGTTAGGTCCAGATGATTTAGCTTTAAAAGTTCAGGAGCTTAGAGAATTAACTAAAAATAAAGTACCAATTCAATTAAAATTAGGTGCAGCTAAAGTTTATGATGATGTTCGTATGGCTGCTAAGTGTGATCCAGATTCAATTTATTTAGATGGAATGGAAGGATCAACTGGAGCAGGTCCCCACATTGCTGCAGCAAACACAGGTATTCCAGGAATTGCAGCTATTAGAGAAGCTAGAAGAGCTATTGATGATGTTGGTAAAACTGGAAAAGTAACACTTATTTATGCAGGAGGAGTTAGAGATGGTGCTGATATGGCAAAAGCTTTAGCTTTAGGAGCAGATGCAATTGCAATAGGAACTGGAGCAATGATTGCTCTTAACTGTAATAAAGAAATTCCAGAATCTAATTTTGAAAAAGAAATGGGAGTTCCAGCTGGTCATTGTTATCATTGTCATACAGGTCGTTGTCCAGTTGGTGTTGCAACTCAAGATCCTAAATTAAGAAAAAGATTAAATCCTGACGAAGCGGCACTAAGAGTTTACAATTATCTTCATACAATGACTTTAGAAGCACAATTGTTAGCTAGAGCTTGCGGTAAAACAAATATTCATTCATTGGAGCCAGAAGATATGGCAGCGTTAACTATGGAAGCTTCTGCTTTAGCAAAAGTTCCATTATCAGGTACAAACCATACTGTCGGAGTTGACGACTTTCATAAAATTTAAGGTTAAATATGGGCAAAAAAAAAAATAAAAAGAAAATAATAAAATCTAAAAAAGTAAAAGGTCAGTTAGGAAAAAAGAAAGAGTCAGCTAGAGAAAAAATGATCGGACAGACTATTGGATACCGATATGATGTAAACTTACTTCCTGACTACAAAAGACTTACACCATTTTTAAAAAAATACATTGAACATATGGGATGGGATGATCTCAATTGGCTTGAAGATGTCCATATGGGTTATGAAGAAGATAGACCTGCAGTTTTTGATAGAAATGCTAATGGATGGGTTACAATTCCAAAAAAAATTAAACTTCCAAACAATCAACAAGACAGAGATATGATAGCAAGAGAACTTCTTGTAAAATTTCAAATGTCACCTAACCATCCTCTTGTTGACCTTAAAAAAGCATACAGAAAATTTTAAGAATCAAATAGTTCTATCTACCCTAGGTTGTGTAACTGTCCAATTTGGGTAAAATCTTAACTAAACAGTCAGTAAAATTGCAACTTTTTTTTATCTAATTTTTTGTTGTTATAACTTTCCTAATATCTAGAATCCAATCCAGTTAGTTTAAATTAACAAAGTATACTTGTTAGAAAATATTTTTGTTTATTCTAACAGTGTAAATATAAAAGGAGGAAGGCAATGACTGATCAACTTAGTGCATTGACTACCATATTTACAGAGTTCTATTACTGGATAACAGTGGTACTTATGTTCCTGATCCACGTAGGTTTCTGTATGTATGAAGTTGGAGCCTCTAGATATAAACATCACCAACATACATTAATGAAAAACACGATGCTGATACCCTTGGTAACAGTTACTTGGTTTTTATTTGGTTGGTGGATTTATTGGGCGTTTCCAACTGGACCAGGTTTAGCACCTTCTATAATGAATGAAAGCGCGGCTCTAATTACTGACGAGTCTGCTTTTAGTGCTGCTTGGTATGTACCAACTAGTGATTTAATGGGAACAAACTTGAATGACCGTATAAGCGGTGTATTTTGGGCTGCGTTCTTATTATTCTCATGGACTGCTGCCTCTATCGTTTCAGGTGCGGTAATTGAAAGAATTACAACATTTGCATTCGGTATCTTAGCAATAGCAATTGGTTCAGTTTTCTGGACAATTGATGCTGCTTGGGGATGGCATTTTGATGGTTGGATGTTAAAAATATTGGGATACCATGATGCTTATGCATCAGGTGTTATTCACGCAGTAGCAGGAGGGTTTGCTCTTGGAGTGCTAGCAGTTTTAGGACCAAGAATAGGAAAATTCTCATCTAGCGGAGAACCTAGAAATATAGGACCAAGAAATCCGTGGTTAGTAACCATTGGACTGTTCTTAATTTATACTGGTTTCTGGGGATTCTATGCAGCGTGTAATATACCAATTTTTGATCTAGGACCTGAATATGGAATGGAAGGAGTAACATTCTGGACTGCAACTAACATTTACGTAACACCAACAACGTTAGGTGCAATCACAATGAACTTCTTGATGTCGTTATCTGGAGGTTTGATGGCTGGATATCTAATATCAAAAGGAGATCCTTTCTGGACATACTCAAGTGGACTAGCTGGAATAATATGTGCTTCTGCTGGAAATGATTTATATCATCCAATTCAATCATTCATAATTGCTATGGTTGGAGTATGGGTAGCATACAGATTGCATTACTGGGTTGAACGTAAGTTCAAAATTGATGATGCAGTTGGTGCTGTTGCAGTGCATGGTTATGCCGGTGTCGCTGGACTTATAATTTGTGGTTTCGTTCTAAACGGATATCCTTCATCGGGTTATAGTGTAGGAGCAATGTGGGTAGGAACCGACTACGCTCCAATCAATCCTTTGGGAATGTTTATTGGTGCCATAATTATGTTCGGTGTACTTGGTTTCTTACCAGGATGGATATTAGCTAAAATACTTCAAGGAATGGGTAAACTTAGAATTCCAAAAGAAGTAGAATTAGCTGGTCTAGACTATACAATAATGGAAGATGCAAAGAGCGATGAAAAAGCTGTTGCGTCATCCTCAAGGTAAAGGAGGGAACATATGGCAACAGTTACAAATTGGATAGATCACCTTAGCGCTGCTGAAGTGCAAGGGCCAGTTTACCCTGGTGTGGGAACTGAAGGAATTTTAGTTCTTATTCTAGTGGTACTTTGGATAGGTTGGCATTTCATTTCGAATATGCAAGAGAAAAGTAAGTCGGATGCAATTGCTAGAAGAAGACCTGGTTCAAATGACTGGAAAAGTAATGTTACAGACGGGTAATTAAAATTAAAATAAAGGGCGCATTTAATTATGCGCCCTTATTTATCATGGACGAAAAAAAATCAGAAAACATTAATAAAACACCCGAAAAAATGTCAAGGATTGCTTGGCCAAAAGCAAAGTATGGCCTTATCGTAGCAATAATAATAATTGTGGTAGTTAATCTAATATACTACAAAGATGAAATTATAAATTTATTTAACTAAAATTATTTATGGCAAAAGATCTTTCAAAATTAGCAAAACAAAAAAAAATTAAATATTTTTTAATAAGCTTTGTTGATTTATTTGGAGTTTTAAGATCAAAACTAGTCCCTGCCCAGGCGATTAGAGAAATGCAAAAAAATGGAGCAGGTTTTGCAGGTTTTGCTACGTGGTTAGATATGACGCCAGCTGATACAGATATGTTTGCAATACCTGACCCTGATAGTTTAATTCAATTACCATGGAATAAAGAAGTGGGATGGTTAGCATCAGATTTATGGATGGATGGCAAACAAGTTAAAGCATCACCTAGAGTAATGCTTAAAAATCAAATCAAAAAACTAGATAAAATAAATCTAGAAATGAAGTCAGGTGTTGAATGTGAATATTTCTTAATTTCTCAAGATGGTTCATCTATTGCAGATAGTAGAGATATTCAATCTAAACCTTGTTATGATCAATCCGCTCTAATGAGAAGATATGAATTAATTAAAGAAATATGTGACAGTATGATTGAATTAGGTTGGAATCCTTATCAAAATGACCACGAAGACGCGAATGGTCAATTTGAAATGAATTGGGATTATGATGATTGTTTAGTTACTGCAGATAGACATGTTTTTTTTAAATTTATGGTTAAAAGTCTAGCAGAAAAACATGGATTAAGAGCAACATTTATGCCTAAACCATTTGAAAATTTAACTGGTAATGGTTGTCACGCTCATGTTTCACTTTGGAACGGAAAGAAAAATAAATTTCTAGATGAAGGAGATAGATATGGTTTGAGTAAAACTGCATATCATTTTGTTGGAGGAATATTAAAAAATGCAAGATCTTTATCTTCTTTATTTAATCCTACAATAAATAGTTACAGAAGAATAAATGCACCTGCTACGAAGTCTGGAGCTTCATGGTCTCCAAGTAGTATTTCTTATACTGGCAATAACAGAACTCATATGATTCGAATACCTGATCCAGGAAGATTTGAACTTAGATTAATGGATGGTTCAGCTAATCCATATCTTTTACAAGCAGGGGTTATTGCGGCTGGATTATTTGGATTAAATAATAAAACTGACCCAGGAGAACCGTTAACTTGCAATATGTATACCGATTATAAAAATTATCCTAATTTAGAAAAATTACCAAATGATATCGAAGAGTCTCTTGATGAGTTAGATGAAAGTAAAAACCTAAGAGAAGCTTTTGGTGATGATGTGGTTAATAGTTATTTAAAATTGAAAAGAAAAGAAATAGAAGATTTTGATCAAAACGATAGCTTTGACAAAAGAAGTCCTGTCACAAATTGGGAAAAAAATAATACTTTAGATTGTTAAACAATGTCTTTAAGCTCCGAAGTATTAAAATGGAAATACGAAAATTTTTTAGTAAATAAAAATAATAATTTTAATAAACAAGAAATTTTACAAATACTTTCTCCTGAAGATATTGATGCTGCTTATAAAACAATATCAAGTTGGAAAAACTATTCACCTACCCCCTTAATTTCATTAAACAAATTAAATAAGATATTAAAACTAAATAAAATTTTTTATAAAGATGAGTCAAAAAGATTCCATTTAAAATCATTTAAAGCTCTTGGAGGAGCATACGCGGTTGAAAAAATAATTAAAGGAAATGATAAAAAAGTTATATCTACGGCTACAGCAGGAAATCATGGAAGATCAGTTGCATGGGGTTCGCAAAAAAATGGCCTTGAATGTAAAATTTTTATTAGTGAATTTGTAAGCGAATCTAGAGCTGAAGTTATGAGAAATTTTGGTGCTGATGTGATTAGAATCAAAGGAAATTATGAAGATTCATTAAATGAATGTATTGAGCAATCAAATAAAAATAATTGGCAAATAGTCCAAGACGTTGCATGGGAAGATTATAAATTGGTGCCTAAATTAACTATGGCTGGATATTCAGTAATGATGAAAGAAATTTCAGAACAAATTAAAAATGAAAAAATTTCTCATGTTATTTTACAGGCTGGAGTTGGTGGTATGGCAGCAGCCATGGTTGCAGGCATTGCTAGATATTTTGATTATATTCCCAAAATTATAATAGTAGAACCAAATAGTGCAGCTTGTGTTTTGGAAAGCATTAAAACAAACAAGATTGAGAAGATTTCTATTGAGAAAGAAAGTATAATGGGAGGAATGTCTTGTGGGGAAGTGTCTTTAGTTCCTTGGAAAATATTAAAAAATTCAGTACATTTTTGTGTTACTGTTTCTGATGACTACATATCAAAAACAGTTAAAAACCTTGCAAATAAAGAGTTTAGTGATGAAAAAATTATAGGGGGAGAATGCTCTACTCCAGGAATAACTAGCCTAGTTGGATTAAGTAATAACCATGAAATGAGAAGAAAAATTGATCTAAACGAAAGCTCAAACGTACTGCTTTTTGGTTGTGAGGGAGATGCGGACGAAGAATTATATCAAAAATTACTACTAGAATAAAAATTGCAAAAAATAAATGAAAAAAATATATAAAAAAAAAATAACAAATCTAGATTTTTATAAAATTTTTAAACCAGAATTAACTCCTAAAAAAATGTTAGAGCTTGGAGTTTTTGGAGGATCGTATTTTGGATCTAAAATAAAAGAATATCCATCATCATGGTTTGCAAATGCTAAACTAAGTAAGAATTTTGATGTTAATATAAATCGTTTTAAAGTTAGGTCAGGATTGTCTAGAGAACACTGGATTGAGAAAGGCTGGATTTTTAAAGAAGATCCTTTAGGTTGGTTTCAATGGTACTGCAGATTTTGTAATGGAAGAAAAATTCCATATATAGATGAAATCCAAATAAAAAGATGGAAAAATTTTAGAAGACATGTTTTAGCAATTAAAAAAAATTGTGAAAAATCTGATTTAGGATGCAGAAGAAGACAAAGACAAGCTATTTTGCAGTGGGCTTATAACCCTTTCATTTAATTTTTGTTTTAAAATCAATTCCATATTCTGATCTTGGGCCTTTTCTTAAACCAAATGGACCTGGAATAAATAAAGTCATTGGTTTTGTACCTGGTTTTAAATCAACTCTATGAAAATTATTTGCAGACCTAAATCCAATATATCCTGGTGCCCTCCAATGCTTACCTGTTTTGGTTGTTTCCCAATATCCTCCTTTAATAATTAAAGTTATATAAGGGCATAAATGGTTATGAACACCATCGCCATGATCATCATCAAGCATTTCATGAATTATAATATTAAATGGAAACCATTTTGGTCTATATCTAAATAAGACATAGTATCTATTTAACCAAGGTTTTGCTTCATTATATTTTGGATGTGAAGGGCCTCTGTCTAGCACAGTTTTTTTTCTTCCAATTTTTGTAAGGAATTTCAGAAACATTTTTAATTTAATTTAATAATAGCATTGTCTTTAACTATAAACATATCATTGTTTATGACATAGGGTCTAGATATCTTTTCATTATCAATTTTTATAATATCTATTGGTTTGCCATTTGATGTATCAATTACAACTAATCTTCCATTATTTAAACTTAAATATATTTTATTCTTTGTAATTATGAATCCCTCTGGTTTTATATTTTTTTTTTTATAATTTTTTATTTGGTCAAATATACTCGTAATTCTCAAAATATTTCCATTTCTAGAATCTAAAACTATAAAATAACCTTCAAGAGAAATAGTTAAAACCAAACCATCTACAAATGTAGGTCTAAGGTTAGAATTAATTGTTTGTTTCCATTTGATAACACCATTATTTGCATCAATTGCAAAAAATTCATTTTTATTATTTGAAAAATAGATTGATTCATTGTTAAAAATTAAATCTGAATTTTTTAGTGAAAAATAATTTTCATATATATCACTGCTTTGGGTAGGGGTTTGCCAAAGCAATGTACCCGTATTTATATCAATCGAACTTAAATCTCCTAAAGTATTTATAAAAATTAATTTATTTTCATTGATAATAAGTGAAAGTTTTTGCTGCGACTTAATAAATGATTTTTCAGTTTTATAATTCCACAACTCTTTTCCACTTTTAACTGAAATACATCTTAGAACATTTTCAAAATCTATAACATAAAACTTGTCTTGATAAATTTTTACCTGTGAATTAAAAGGAGCAGAATTTCTATTCGACCAGATTAACTTTCCATCGATGATATTTAAAGCATAAAAGTTTGCCAGATTATCTGAAATAACTAAAATTTTATCATTCGCTGCAAAATACAATATGGGTTTAAGTTTTTTTTCAGCTTTTTTATACACATTACTTTTCCAGATAAGTTTATTGTTTCTGTCAAAATGAAAAATGGTTCCTTTGTCATCAAAAAATATTAATGTACCCTTATTAGAAATTAATAGTTCTGGTTGGTAAAAATCAAATTGTTTAATTTTAGAAAATTTAAATTTTGAAATTTTTTTAAGTTTACCATTGTAATCTATAATTCCATTGTTATTAGATAAATTATTTATGAAACTATTTTTTTTATAATTATTTTTTAGATTAATTTTAATATCAGTATTAAATTCTTTTTCAAAAATTTTAGTTTTTTTAAATATAATTTCAGTGCTTTTACTTTCAGATTCAAGTCTTTCCGAAGATGTCCAAAAACCAGTTTTGGTGTCAAGTGAGCAATTTGAAAGAAACAAAAATATTAAAAAAATTTGAAATATTTTATTCACTAAAATCTCTATTTAATCTTTTTTTTGCTTCTATTAATATATTGTCGTTACTTTTTTTATAATTTAAAATCTGATTATAAAATTCTTTAGCTTTTTGTTTCTGGTTTTTATCCATAAAATACTCAGCAATTAAATATAAGGCGTGTGATTTCCACACACTATCAGAGTTTAAAACAGGCTTTAAAATTTCTATTAAATTATTTTCAGATTCAAAATCAGAATTGAACAATCCTTTTTTATATATAATTAAGTTCTTAATTTCTTTTTCAAGATTGACTTCGTTGATTAAGATATCAAAGTACTCATTAATTTCGTCATTAGATGACTGTATACCCTTATCAATAATAAAATATAATGCCAGTACTGAATATGTTGAATTTTTTTTATTTATTAACTCTACAAGGTCATTTTTTATTTTTAATTGGTTTTTTACATCATAATTAATTGTAATATTATTATACTTTTCTGCCAATTTTTTATTATTTCTATATTTGATTTCATCATAAGCAAAATATGTGAATACCAATAAAATAATTAATGAAAAAAGTATTATTAATAATTTTTTATTATTAATAAAAAAATTTTTAATTTTTTCTTTTTTTGTGTTAGCGTTTATTATTGATATATCTTCATCCATATTAAATCATATTTCTTAAAACATATTGTAGAATCCCACCATTTTTATAATATTCTAACTCATTTTTTGTATCTATTCTGCACAATGTTTTAATTTTCTTTATATCACCAGAAATGTATTTTATTTCTAATTCTACTTTATCTGAAGGAGATAGACCTTTTTCGATATTTAATACACTGATCAACTCAGACCCTTTGAGATTTAAATTTGATCTATTCATTCCATCAATGAATTGTAAAGGTAATATTCCCATTCCTATAAGATTAGACCGATGAATTCTTTCAAAACTTTCAGCTATAACAGTTTTAATACCTAATAGTTTTGTGCCTTTTGCAGCCCAATCTCTAGATGAACCAGTTCCATATTCTTTTCCGCCTATTACCACTAAATCAGTTCCTCTTTTTTTGTACTCTACTACAGCATCATAAACTGTCATTACTTTTCCTTCTGGAAATAACTTTGTAAAACCACCTTCGGTGCCAGGGGCTATCTCATTTTTTATTCTTATATTAGCAAATGTACCTCTCATCATAACTTCATGATTTCCTCTTCTTGATCCATATGAATTATAATCTTTTGGTAAAATTTGATGTTCCATAAAATATTCACCGGTTGGACTTTCTTTTTGAATAGATCCTGCTGGCGAAATATGGTCTGTAGTTACCATATCTCCTAAAATCAATAATGGTCTTGCATCTTTAATCTGTTTAAATCCCTCTGGTTCATCGGACATATTATCAAAAAATGGTGGTCTTTTTACATAAGTTGATCCCTCATCCCAATTATAAATGCTACTTTTTTTAGTTTTTATTTTTTGCCATTGAACCGGTCCTTCAGAAACATTGGCGTATCTTTCAACAAACATTTTTGCATTTAATGCTTCTCTTAAAGTCTTCTCTATTTCTTTATTTGAAGGCCAAATATCTTTTAAAAAAATATCTTTATTATTTTTATCTTTTCCTAAAGGATCTTTGTATAAATCTACTTCCATATGACCAGCTAAAGCGTAAGCAACAACAAGTGGAGGTGATGCCAAATAATTTGCTTTTATGTGTGGAGATATACGACCTTCAAAATTTCTATTACCAGATAAAACTGATACAGCATATATATTTTCTTTTTCAATTGCTTCTACGATATTATCAGGTAATGGACCTGAGTTTCCAATACATGTTGTACATCCATAACCAACTAAATTAAATCCTAATTCATCTAGGTATTTATTAAGACCTGCTTTTTCCAAATAATCAGTTACTACTTGAGATCCTGGTGCTAATGAAGTTTTTACCCAAGGTTTTGTTTTTAATCCTAATTCTACAGCTTTTTTTGCCAACAAACCTGCTCCGATTAAAACATTTGGATTAGAAGTATTTGTGCAAGATGTTATTGCAGCTATTAATATAGAGCCATCTTTAATTTCAAAATCAGTTCCATTAATTTTTGAAATATGTTTTTGCTTTCGTTCTGTAATATTTTTAAATACTTTTTTAAATTCTGATGATGCTTCATTTAATAAAACTTTGTCTTGTGGTCTTTTTGGTCCAGATATTGTTGGAACAACTGAGGACATGTCTAGTGAAACCTTCTCTGTAAATTCAATGTTTTCACTTGCCCACAATCCCTGTTCTTTTGCATATTTTTCTACAATATTAACTGTTTTTTCGTCTCTTCCTGAAAATCTTAGATATTTTAAAGTTTCATCATCAATTGGAAAAAATCCACAAGTAGCTCCATATTCTGGTGCCATGTTTGCAATAGTTGCTCTATCTGCAAGTGTTAAATTTTTTAATCCATCTCCATAAAATTCTACAAATTTTCCTACAACGCCTTTGTCTCTTAGAATTTTTACAACTGTTAAAACTAAATCTGTTGCTGTAGTACCTTCAGGCATTTTATTTTTTATTTCAAAACCTATAACTTCAGGGATTAACATTGAAATTGGCTGGCCAAGCATTCCTGCTTCAGCCTCTATTCCACCAACTCCCCAACCAAGTACGGATAATCCATTTACCATTGTGGTATGGCTATCTGTTCCAACTAAAGTATCAGGAAATAAATATTCATCTTCTTTATATTTTTCGCACCAAACAACTTTTGATAAATACTCTAAATTTACTTGATGACAGATACCAGTACCTGGTGGAACAATTCTAAAATTATTAAAAGCTTGCTGTCCCCACTTTAAAAAGGAATATCTTTCACCATTTCTTTTAAATTCTATATCAACATTTTTTTCAAATGAATCAGGTTTTGCAGACTGATCAACTTGTACTGAATGGTCTATAACTAAGTCAACGGCAGAAAGTGGATTGATAGTATTTGGATCTTTATTTTTCTCTTTAACAGCTTCTCGCATTGCTGCCAAATCTGCTACCGCAGGTATTCCAGTATAATCTTGCAACAAAACTCTTGCAGGTCTGTAAGCTATTTCAGTGTTTGATTTTTTTTCTTCTAGCCATTTTTGGACTGCTTCTATCTGATATTTAGCAACTGACAAATCATCTTCATATCTAAGCAAATTTTCTAATAAAACTTTTAATGATTTTGGCAAATTTGAAATTCCTTTTAAACCATTTTTTTCAGCCTCTACTAAAGAAAAATATTTATAATCTTTGTTATTTATTTTTATTGATTTAAGAGATTTAAATGAATTTTTATTTCCAGGTTTCATAATTTATATATAAAAACTTGCTACACACCCAACAAGTAAGATTGACATAGCATAATTAAACCTTTTAATGAATTCATTATTTGTCGCGAATTTTCTTAAAAATTTACCTAATAAAGCCCAACTTGTTATACTTAAAAAAGCAGTGACTGAACAAACTACAATTACTGTGATTGAAGAACTAACATAATTTTCTTGTGATACAAATTTTGAAATAAGAGTAATTGCTGCCATTACTCCTTTTGGATTTATAAATTGAAAAAAAAATGTTTCATAAAATTTAACAGGATTTTCTTTTTTTGATTGTGATTTACTTTTTGAAAAAGAAATTTTATAAGCTAAATAAATTAAAAATATTGATCCTAAAATTCTAATTATTTCTTGCAAATAAGGATATTTTTGAAAAACTGAAATTAAGACAAATATTAATAAAACAACTAAAACAGTATAACCCAAACTTACTCCTAAAATTATTGGAAGTGTTTTTCTTACTCCAAAGTTAAATGCGGAATAAGATGCTACAGCATTATTAGGACCAGGTGTGAAACCCATTGAGAATGAAATACCAATTAATAATAACAGTTCTGGGTGCATTTAATTAAGCTATTGGAAGACCGTTATCAGCTTTTTGCGAAGGATGAACCAAAGTAACCTTACCTTCTGAATCTACTGATCCTAGAATTAAAACTTGAGAAACTACTCCTGCTATATTTTTTTCAGGAAAATTACAAACAGCTATAACTTGTTTTCCTTTTAAATTTTCTTCATTATAATAATGTGTAATTTGGGCAGAAGATTGTTTAATTCCTATTTCTTTTCCAAAATCCACTCTCACAACTAATGAAGGTTTTCGAGCCTTTTCGTTTTTCTTTACAGATATAACGGTGCCTAATCTTATATCTACTTTATTAAAAATATCGTAGGTTATTTGTTCTTTCATTTTTTTAATATATAATTGATTATATTTATGAGTACAGAAAATAATAACAATGAACTTTACAATAATTCAATAAAAATTTTATCAGATCTCATATCATTTAAAACAATTTCTGGAGAAGATAACAATTCCTTAATCAATTATTGTGATGATATTTTGAAAAAGTTAGGTGCAAATTCGTTTAAAACATTTGATGATGAAAAAAAAAGAGTAAATCTTTTTGCAACATTAAAGGCAAAAAAACCCAATGGAAAAATTCCAATAATTTTATCAGGTCATACAGATGTGGTACCTGTGTCTAAAGGTTGGTCTACAGATCCCTTCAAAGCTACAATTAAAGATGACAAATTATATGGCAGAGGTTCTTGTGATATGAAAGGTTTTATTGCATGTGCATTAGCCTTTGCACCAATTTTTTCAAAATCAAATTTAGATAGGGATATTAATTTTTCATTTACATTTGATGAAGAGACGGCATGTATAGGAGCTCCATTATTAATTAAAGAACTGAAAAAAAGAGGGTTTAAAAAAGGAATATGTATTGTGGGTGAGCCTACAAATATGAAAATCATTGATGCCCATAAAGGCGCTTATGAATATACAACATATTTTGAAGGTTTGGCTGGTCATAGTTCTCAACCCCACAAAGGTGTTAGTGCAGTAGAGTATGCGGCTAGATATGTAAATAAACTTATTGAACTAAGAGAAAAACTAAAAGATAGAGTTCCAAAAAATTCTATATTCAATCCTCCCTACTCTACTCTTTCTGTTGGAGGAATATTTGGAGGGATTGCACACAATGTAATCTCTGATAAGTGTAATGTTAAATGGGAAACAAGACCTGTAGTCAAAGATGATGCAGTATATTTAAATGCAGAACTAGATAGATATGTTAATGAAATTCTTTTACCAGATATGAAAAAAGTTTATCCAGAGTCAAAAATTTCAAAAGAAATAATTGGAGAAATAATTGGATTTGATCGTGATGAAAAATCAGAAGCGTGTGAGTTTGTTTCTAGCATAACAGGTGATAATTCTAGAGAAGTAGTTTCTTTTGGAACAGAAGCTGGTCTATTCCAAGAAATAGGTATAAGCACTGCTGTATGTGGTCCTGGATCAATAGAACAAGCACATAAAATAGATGAATTTATTAAATTAGAAGAAATTAATAAATGTTTAAATTTCTTGAATGGTGTTAAAGATAAATCAATACAAAATTAAATAAATGCCAAAAAAATATCCAAGAGACATGATAGGTTATGGATCAAAAGAACCAAAAGTGGTTTGGCCAAATAATGCTAAGCTTGCTTTACAAATAGTTCTTAATTACGAAGAAGGTGGTGAAAATAATATTCTTCACGGCGATAAATATTCTGAAACTTTTTTATCAGAAATTATAGGAGCCCAAGCATTTAAAGACAGACATATTAATATGGAGTCAATGTATGAATATGGTTCTAGAAGAGGTTTTTGGAGACTTCATAGATTATTTCAAGAAAAAAAAATACCTATAACAATTTTTGGAGTTGCAATGGCTTTGGATAGAAATCAAGAAGTATGTGAAGCAATAAAGAATGGAAATTATGAAGTTGCATGCCATGGTTGGAGATGGATTGATTATCAAAATGTAAGGAAAAGTACTGAAAAAAAAGATATGAAATTAGCCATTAAAACTATAAAAAAAATTTTTGGTAAAAGACCTTTGGGTTGGTACACAGGAAGATGTAGTCCAAATACTAGGGATATAGTATTTGAAGATGGTGGATTTTTATACGACAGCGATTCCTATAGTGATGATTTGCCTTATTGGGAATATAAAAAAAATAAAAAACAATTAATTATTCCTTATACTTTAGATAACAACGATATGAGATTTGCTACAAATCAAGGCTTTAACAGCGGAGATCAATTTTATACATATTTAAAAGATAGTTTTGATGCTCTATATGAAGAGGGCAAAACTAATCCAAAAATGATGTCTGTTGGATTGCATTGTAGATTAATTGGAAGACCGGGAAGAATACAGTCACTCAAAAAATTCTTAGATTATGTTCTAAAGTTTAATGATGTATGGATTTGTAAAAGAATAGATATTGCAAACCACTGGATTAAAAATTATCCAAACTAACAAAAAAATGAAAAAAAATAATATTATTTACTTAAACGGATTAATTGATTTAGCACAGTCACGACTGGGTTCTAAAATTGTTTATAAAACTGATGAATTTTTTGCACCTGCTAAAAGAATAATTAACCCTTGGCCTCCTGTATTTAAAGAAGGAGTGTTTGATAAACATGGTAAATGGATGGATGGATGGGAAACTAGAAGAAAAAGAATAAAAGGATACGATTTTTTAATTTTAAAGTTTGGAAAACCAGGCGTTATAAAAAAAGTAGATGTTGATACATCTTACTTTTCTGGAAATCATCCTAATCAAATTTCATTGCAAGCTTGTGTTAGTAAAAAAAAAATACCTGATAAAAAAACTAAATGGATAAACATTATTAAAAAAAGTAAAACTAAAGCAAACAGCCATCATTTTTTTAAAATAAGGAATAAAAATTATTTTACACATATAAAGTTAAATATTTTTCCAGATGGAGGAGTAGCAAGATTAAGAGTTTATGGTTCTATGAAAACCAATAATAAAATTAATAATAAAATTCAAAATTTAACATCTGTTGTTAATGGAGCAGTACCAATTGCTTGCAATAACGAACACTTTGGAAGAGCAGAAAATATACTTGCTCCAGGTGTTGGAAAAAATATGGGTGATGGATGGGAAACTAGAAGAAGTAGAGGAAAAAATTTTGACTGGATAATAGTAAAATGCTCATCACCAGGAAAAATTAATAAAATTCAATTAGATACTCATCATTTTAAAGGAAATTATCCAGATAAATGTTCTGTACAAGCTGCTTATATTCCAAATAAAATTTCAGAAAAAAACATTGTTAACAAATCAAAAAGATGGGGCTATCTTCTTAATAAAATTAAACTCTATGCGCATAAAAAACATAATTTTAATAATAAAATAATGAAAAATAAAAAAATAAATTATATTAGAATTAATATTTTCCCTGACGGTGGGATTTCTAGAATAAGAGCCTTTGGGAAAGTAGAATGACAGAAAAAATAATAGAACCAATACCAATTACGAAGGAAAATTTTGCTAAATATGGAGATATGATTTCAACAAAGGATATAAAACCTTTAGAAATAAATAATGGGTATGCAAAAAGATATGATGGTATAGCAAATTTAAATACCTCTAGCGATAATGGTGAAACTACAATTAGCATCTTTTCTGCTTTAAAAAGGAATTTTCCAATGAAAATTGACATGATGGAAAAACATCCTTTAGGAAGTCAAGCATTTATACCGATGAAAGAAACCACTTTTTTAGTATTTGTGGCACCTAAAGAAGAAAAGCTTGATTTAAATAAAATTGAAGCTTTTATTATCCCGCCTGGAATAGGAGTAAATTATAATCCTGGAACTTGGCATTTCCCATTAATATCTACTGAAGATATGAATTTTCTAGTGGTTGATAGAAAAGGATCTGGTGATAATTTAGTTATTGAAAACTTAGATAAAGAAAATATTACCTTGAAATATTAAAGCCCGCCGCGCACAACACCGGCGAGCTTTTAAATTTAAACTGTTTATTTGCCTCTTCCAGATATTGCCATATGAATGATAGCACCTAAAGCTGCTCCAATCATCCATGCATATCCTCCTCCGCCACCTAAGTTAGCGAAGAAATCATCTAAACCTGCAAATAATATATTTGGCCAAACAGATCCAACTGCAACATAACCTGAGATTACCCAAGCTAACATTGCTTTTCCATTGAATCCACCGTTGTAATGATATTTTCCACTTGCTTTGTCAGAAAATAAATCATCTACATCAAGTTTTTGATTTTTGATTACATAATAATCAACAATCATTATTCCAAATACAGGTGCTAAAATTGCTCCTAACGTATTTACAAACGGAAACATTCCCATTTGAGTTATAACAGCAACCCACATACCTCCGATAACAAATCCAAAAATAGCAGTGATTAAACCACCAGTTCTGAAATTTATTTTGTCTGGCATTAAGTTTGCAAGGTCATATGCTGGAGGTATAAAATTAGCTACCATATTTATACCAACTGTAGCTGCAAAGAATGCAAAGGCTGCAATTAATGTTAAAAGTAAATTATCTACTTTAGCTACCATTTCTGTTGGTTGTGCAATGTACTCTCCAAATATTGCAATCGTACCACCAGTGATCATTAAAGTTATGAAAGAAAAGAAAACTACGTTTCCTACTAATCCCCATAGGTTACCTTTTTTCATTTCATCTTCATTTTTAACAAATCTAGCAAAGTCACCAAAGTTAATAACTACTGCAGCAAAATATCCTACCATAATTGAAAATACAGCTAGGAAAGCTCCAAATGAACCTAAGCCTTCAAATCCACCTGAACGTTCACCACCTGAAAATATTTCTCCAACTTCTGATAATAATCCGCCACCAGCTTTAGCCCAAATAGCTATCATTAAAACAATCATCACAATATAAACTGCTGGTCCAGCAAAGTTTAAAAATCTTCTAACAAGATCAATTCCCTGCCAAAACAGATAAACTTGGAAAAGTGAAACAAAAATAAATGATATCCACATTACCCCTGACATTCCAAGTAATACAGGTTCGCCCTGTATTCCTGTTAAACCTGTAATTAAAAGTGCGACTGCTGTTGAAGCTGCATAAGTTTGAGCACCATACCAAAACATTGCAACAAGTCCTCTTGCCATTGCTGGAAAATTGGCACCAAAAACTCCCATACTTACTCGGGCAAATACAGGATAAGGAATACCATGCTTAACACTTGGTTTTCCTGATAGGTTAACAAGCCACATTATAAAAAATCCTGCAAGTATTAATGCAAGAAATACAGCCCAGCCATTTAAACCTGAAGCAATAAATAATGAAGCCGCCAAAGTATATCCAAATAAACTTTGAACATCGTTAGCCCATACGTTAAAGATTTCGAACCATCCCCATTTTTTCTCTGAACTCGGTGTTGGAGCTAAATCCTTATTATATAATTTAGAAGATCTACTCATATCTTCCTCCTTCCATGTTTTCTACTTATATACGGTAAATTTTATGATACTAATTTCAAGCTTTTATTACATATAGGTTAAAAACCCCTAATTTTATGATTTATAAAACCCAATTTGATCGATTAACTTAAATTTGAAATTTAATTCCAACCACCGACTGTTTTTACTTCTAAAAACTCTATCAATCCTTCTGTTCCAGCTTCTCGTCCAATTCCAGAATGTTTATAACCACCAAAAGGTGAGGCAACGGCTATGCCAACTCCATTTACATCTACCATTCCTGATCTAAGTTTTCTTGCAACTCTTTTAACTTTTTCTTTATCTTGAGTTTGAATATAATTCGTAAGGCCATAAGGAGTATCGTTAGCTATTGAAATAGCTTCCTCTTCATTTTCAAAAGGAATTATAGATAATACTGGGCCAAAAATTTCAGTTCTCGCAATTTCCATTTGATTATTAACATCAGCAAAAACTGTAGGCTTTACATAATATCCTTTTTCAAAACCTTTAGGTTTTCCTGTTCCACCGGCAATTAACTTTGCTCCTTCATCTATTCCTTTTTGAATTAATTTTTGAATTTTGTTAAATTGTACTTCTGAAACTACTGGTCCAATATGATCGCCTTCCTTTTGTGGTGCATCTACTTTAGTGTTATTTGCTAATTCTTTTACTTTTTCAACAGTTTCATTGTAAATTGATTTTTCAACAAGCATTCTTGTCGGTGCATTGCATGATTGACCTGAGTTTCTAAAACATCTTAGAACTCCTCTTGCCACAGCTTCAGAGTCAGCATCTTTAAAAATTATATTTGCGCCTTTTCCACCAAGTTCTAAACTAATTCTTTTAAAGTCTTTCGCAGCATTTTGAGAAATTAACGCTCCAGCTCTAGTAGAGCCAGTAAACGATATCATATTTACATCAGGATGACTTGTTAATGCATCTCCAGTTGTTTCTCCATCTCCATTAACTAAATTAAAAACTCCAGAAGGAAATTTTACCTCATCAATCATTTCTGCAAGCAACATAGATGATAGAGGTGCTATCTCAGAAGGTTTTAATACTACAGTGCAAGCAGATGCTAGTGCCGGAATTACTTTTAAATTAACTTGATTTATTGGCCAATTCCAAGGTGTGATCAAAGCACATACTCCTTTAGGTTCATACAGTAATTTTTGATTATTTTTTTCTTCTCCTAAATCTTTTTCAAATTTAAAATCTTTTAGAATATTCTTAAAAGATTTTATATGGCTAGCTCCTGTTGCAGCTTGCATTTCTGTTGAAAATTTCATGGGTGCTCCCATTTCAAGTGATATGAGTTTTGCCATTTCTGCCCAACGTTTTTTATAAACTACATATAATTTTTCTAATAAATCTAATCTTTCTTCTTTTTTTGAAAAAGCCCAAGTTTCAAAAGCTTTTTTTGCAGCACTAACTGCTTTATTTACGTCTTTTTTTCCTCCAAGAGATATTTCAGCACAAATTTCTTCATTTGATGGATCAATTACTTTGTGGTTTCTTGGTTCGGTTGGTGAGACCCATTTTCCATCTATATAAAAATTTTTTCTATCTAACATTCTGGAAATCTAGCCTATTGTTTTTTTTTTGCAAATAGATTTGTTAATTCATAAACAATAGTCGCAGCAGCTAAAGATGTTACTTCAGCATGATCATATGCAGGAGAAACTTCAACTACATCAGCTGAAATTAAATTTAGACCTGAAAGTCCTCTCAAAACATTTACCATTTCTCTTGTAGTCATTCCTGCAATTTCTGGAGTACCAGTTCCAGGGGCAAAAGCAGGATCTAGAACATCTATGTCAATTGACAAATATAATGGGTTATTTCCCACTCTATTTCTTATTCTTTCTGCAATTTTATCAGTACCTTGGCTTTGGAATTCATCACAGTGAATTATTTTAAATCCAAAACTTTCATCATTTTTAAGATCATCTCTACTATATAAAGGACCTCTTATACCTACATGCATCGAAGCATCATCTAAAAATAAATTTTCCTCTCTTGCTCTTCTAAATGGAGTTCCGTGAGTAAATGGAGCTCCAAAATATGTGTCCCAGGTATCTAAATGCGCATCAAAATGAACTAATGCCACTGGGCCTTTATTAATCTTGTTTACTGCTTTTAGAAGTGGAAATGCAATTGTATGATCTCCACCCATGCTAATTATTCCACCTACTTTATTTAATAAATTTGTTGCTCCAACTTCTATTTGTTTAATTGCTTCATTAATATTAAAAGGATTACAAGTTATATCACCAGCATCAGCAACCTGTTGTTCAACAAAAGGTTCGCTATCATAGTTTGGATGATAATTGGTTCTTAAATGTCTTGAGGCTTGTCTTATACTTTGTGGACCAAATCTTGCACCAGGTCTATAGCTAGTACCAGCATCAAATGGTATTCCCACTATTGCTATATCACATTTGTCTACATCTCTTAATTCTGGTAATCTTGCAAAAGTTGAAGGTCCTGCAAATCTAGGAACCTTTGTTCCACTAACTGGTTGTATTGTTTTTTTATTTTTTTTCAAAGTATATTTATTTAAAATTTATACATAGTTTTTAATTCGCATCAAGTACAGCATGAAGAAATTGTTTTGTTCTTTCGTTTTTAGGGTCTCCAAATAATTGTTCTGGTGGACCTTGTTCAAAAATTTTTCCTTCATTGAAAAAACACACTCTGTCAGAAATTTCTCTTGCAAATCCCATTTGGTGAGTAACCATAATCATAGTCAAGCTATGTTCTTTATTTAATGATCTTATAACATTTAAAACTTCTCCAACGACTTCTGGGTCTAAAGCTGAAGTTATTTCATCTAGTAACATTACTTTTGGTCTCATTGCTAATGCCCTTGCAATAGCAACACGTTGTTGCTGACCCCCAGATAATCTTGATGGATGTTGATCTTTTTTATCAGTTAATCCCACTAATTCTAAAAGCTCAAGAGCTCTTTCTTCTGCTTCTTCTTTTTTCATTCCCAAAACCTCTACGGGAGCCTCTATACAGTTTTGAAGTGCTGTCATGTGTGGAAATAAATTGAATTGTTGAAATACCATGCCAATTTTTGAACGTCTATCTCTTAAATATTTTTCATTAGCTTCTACTAACTTGCCATTTGTATCCATATGAGTAAGTGGCTCTCCATCTAAATGAATAACTCCACCGTTAATTTTTTCTAAAGTCATCAATACTCTTAGAACAGTAGTTTTTCCTGAACCGGAAGGACCAATGATTGAAACCATTTCATTTTTTTTAATATTTAAATTTAGCTTATCTAAAACTACAAGGTCTCCATATTGTTTTGTAACTTCATCAAATTTAACTATTATTTCTTCAGAATTTTTGTCCATTATTGTTTCACTTTTCCTTGAGCTACATTAACTCTTTTTTCTAAATTTCTAACCCACATAGCGGCTGGAATAGAAAGTGTTAAAAATATTATACCAACCATTGTATAAGGTTCCAAATATCTATAATTATAGCCTCCTACAGCTGTTGCTGCATGAAATAACTCTGCAACACCTATTGTTGATAAAAGAGGAGTATCTTTAAAAATGCCCACTAAATAATTTCCCATTCCTGGTATTGCGATTGGAAAAGCCTGAGGCAAAACAATCCTTCTATATGTGTAAATTGTTGAGAAATTTAAAGCTCTACATGCTTCCCATTGAGTTTTGGATACACCCTCTAGTGCGCCACGATAAACTTCTGATAGATAAGTTCCAAAATGTAATCCAATTGTAATCATTCCACATAACCATGCTGATAATTTTATGCCAAATTGAGGTAATACAAAGTAAACAAAAAATAATTGTATTAAAAGTGGTGTTGAACGGATAAATTCTACTAATTCTCTATTAATTACATTTACAATCTTAAAAGGAGTTCTTTGGCCAAGTAAAAAAAATAATCCAACAATTAAAGCTATTGCATACCCTACTCCTGCTGCGATTATAGTGTTTAAAGTTGCCCATAACATTTGTGGTAAAATTTCATAAGCAAAATCCCATCTAAATCCCATTTCCATATATTATACCTTTTACCTTCCAACCTTTCTTGCTGCTACTACTTCTAACCATCTTAAAAAAGGAACAAGTGCAAACCTTGCCATAATATAATAAATTAGTAAGGCGGTACCAAAACATTGTGCAGAAAGCCAAGTAATAGAATTAATTTGTTTTGCTTCAAAAGTTAAATCTACAACAGTAACAAGAGCTACAAGAGCAGTAGCTTTTAAAAGTTCTACTGTTAAGTTTGCAGCAGGAGGCAAAATAATTGGAAATATTTGTGGAATAATAATTCTTTTAATTCTTTTTGCGGGACTAAAATTAAGTGCGTGAGCTGCTTCCCATTGACCTTTCGGTACTGCAAGTATTCCTGCTCTTACTATTTCTGCACCATATGCTCCAAAATTCATCCCCAGAGCAACTACGCCTGCAACAAAAGCTTCTAAGGAAAGACCAAAAAAAGGTAATACATAATAAACCCAAAACAATTGAACTAACAAAGATGTTCCTCTAAAAAATTCAATATATACAGTAGCTATTCCTTGGATTGCAGGATTTTTTGATAAACGCATTAAACCAAATATCATCGATATAATTACATAAAGAATAGCTGAGCAAACTAAAACTTTAATTGTAGTAACTGTACCTAGTAAAAGTGTAGGTCCGTGTTCGGCTAAAAATGCAAAATAACTCACTAAAAACCTTTAATTAAATTGAAAAAAATCAGGCGACCTTTTTTGGCCGCCTGATTAAATAAATGTATTTTAATACTATTTAGTTGAGCAAGCCCACTCAGTAGTCATATCAGGAGGAGGTAATTGAGCTTTGTCATACCCATACTTACCAGCTCTCTCTAACATTTTAGCTGGGTTAGCCATAACTTTTGCTAAAGCAGCATTAAAAGCTTGTCTGAACTCCTCGTCACTTTTTCTAAAACCAATACCTACTACGTTTACAGTTTCTTTAGGCATTAACTTAGGATCAGTAACTTCAAATGCACCACCTGTTTTTTCCTCATGCTCTTTTGCACCAAAGAAAGTTTGAACAGCAGCATCAGCTCTCCCTGCTTTCATTGCAGCTAATATACCAACTTCACCTTCAACTAGTAACATCTGGCTATCTGGAACACCAAATTTTTTAGCTGCCTCAACAGTATTGAAACCAGCACCTGTTACTAGTGTAGCACCCGTATCAATAACATCTTGGTAATTATTAATATTTTTAGGGTTACCTTTAGGTACTAGCATTGCGTCACCAAAAACTCCTATAGGATCAGAAAAATTGATGTTTGCACATCTACTTTTTAAAATATACATACCACCTGTTATCATGTCTGATCTATTGGCATTAATACCTGGAATTAATCCAGACCATTCAAAAACCTTAGTTTCATGCTCTGTAATTCCCATTTCTTCTAGCACTGTTAAAGCGATCATATTAACAAATCCTAGTGCCTCACCATTATCCCCAGCATACGCCCACGGCACAGCTGTACCAAATCCTAGTCTTAATTTATGTCCATCTGCTAATCTTTGAGTTAGTGTTGCAGCACTCACTGAAGAAACGCTAAAAAGAATAACAAAAAGAACAGTAAAAGATTTAAACAATCTACTCATAGTTTATTTCCCTCTCTATTTAATTTATTTTAAATAATTTAACTAAAAAAATGGTTATTTGTATACACAAAATTATTTTTTCAATCAGAGGTTGACTAAGGAAAGTTTAAAAAAATTATTGGGATAATTGAATTTTATCACCAACATTTATGCTTCCATCCTCTAAAGCATTTAAATAAATTCCCATATCAAAGTGATTGTAAGTTTTTTTTAGAGATTGAAGTAAATTTAAAGAATTATCATCAGTTTTCGGTTTTAAATTTATAGCTACACATCTTGGAATATTTTTTTCAACTTTAAATGAAATATTGTTAATTTTTATAACTTTGCCTATCCAATTTCTTTCTTCTCCTGCATCCAGTCCCTCAAAATAAAAATTACCCCTAAATCTTTCAAACTCAACTTTTTCATTAATTTTTTTTTCAAAATCTCTAACAGTGTTTAAGTTTATTAATGATATTGAATTAAAAATATTATTAGAATGAGTAGTGTCAAAAAATGGAAATTCAGTATTTTTTAAAAGAAAGATAGGTTTTGCTAGAGACGTTTCTAATTCAATTAATTTTTCTGAAAGCTTAATTCTTTCTTTATTATTATCTGGTGATATTGAAATTATTTCCTTTTCTTTAAGATTTAAACTAAGCTTTCCTTCTTTATAAGTAAAATTATATTTGTTTAATGCTGGAGAATTTTTTAAAGTTAATAAATTATTTAATTTTCTATCATTGGGATTGGTTTCCATAGAGTTTGCTTTTTCTAAATCTACCCCTCTAGAAAATGCAAATATCCTATCGTTGATCATTCCTAGTTCTTTTTTCACATTACAACTTTCAATATTTTGAAATGATAAAGTTTTAACTGGACAATAATAAATAGATGAAATTGAGCAATTCATAATATTAATACTTTCCTTTTTTGATTGCTCCACTATAAAATATTTTTGATAGTTCGTCCTTTGCCTTATTCCAAGATATTATGTCATCTTTTGCCATAAGTCCTTTGGGAACATTAGAATATTCGTGAAATTTGTGAGTATCTTCTCCTCTCGCTTTTTGAACATATATTTTTCCAAGTACTTGATCTACATTACTTCCAATATAACTTTGAACTACAAATCCTATTCTTCTATCATTGCTTCTATTTAAACCTGAGCCATGAATTACAGTTGGATGATGTAATGACATTTGACCTGCTTTTAAAACTATAGGTTCTGTTTCTTCTATTGGAACATTTGCAATTGTTTGTCCTCTAGTAAGCAAATTATTCTCATCAAATTTTTGTTCATGATTTTTTAAATCTTCCTTATGAGATCCTGGCCACATTCGCATACATCCATTTTCTTCATTCGAATTTGTTACTGCTATCCAAGCTGTCACCCAGTTGTGAGGTTCAAGGCCTATATATTTGGCATCCTGATGAAAACTTACAAACCCTTTTTCATTAGCATTTTTAATAAAAAGTGTTGTTCCACAAATAAGAATATTTTTACCAATAATACTTTCGACAGCATCTAGAATTTTATTATTAAGACATACATTATTAAATACAGGAGAGATCATATGTACGTAATTACGTCCTAACCCCTCAAGAGCATTTGGCCATTGTTTTTCAATAGTTTCTATTTCTATTCTAATTTCATTAGCTTCTTGAATTGACAACACATCAATTGGGGCAACATAACCTTTTTCGTTATAGAATTTTATCTGCTGATCAGACAAGTTGGCCATTCTAATTTACTAAAAGTTTACCTGTATTTAAAGTATGTTTAATTCTTTCTTGAGTTTTTTTTGTTTCTATTAGTCTCATGAAAGACTCTAATTCTAATTTATACAATTCATCTTCAGAAAGAGTTTTGTTTATGGTTGTGTCTCCTCCACTTAAAACATTTGCTAATTCTGAACCAACGTCCATACCATGATCTAGTATAATCTTCTCATTATATAATTTTTCTAATACTTTTATCATTTTTTCCTTAAGAGGTTTTCCAGATAAATTGAAAGAACATTCTTTTGGAGGTGTAAAATCTTTATTTTCTAATATTAATTTTTTTGAAACTTCAAATAAACTATTTCTATTCATAACTTTTTTATCTTCAGGTCTTAAAAATTTTAGTGGCTCAGCTTCAACAGTTGAGGTTGCTGTAGTCCCATAACCAATAATATTAAATACTTTTAATGGAGCAAAATCAGGATCTTCTTTTGCCTCTGGTGTTTGAGACCATCTCCATAAAACTTCTTTGCATCCTCCTCCAGCTGGCACAAGACCTACTCCTGTTTCAACCAAACCCATTACAATATTTGTATGCGATACTACAAAATTTGATTGAATAGCTACCTCTTCTCCCCCTCCTAAAACCAGACCAGATGGAGCTGAAATAACTGGATGTTCTGAATATTTTAAGTGCTTACAAGTTTCTTGAAAATATTTAATAAATTTTTCTATAGATTTAAAATCACCTTTATCTGCAAAATTCATAGTATAAGTTAAATTTACGCCTGCAGAAAATTGCATACTTTCATTTATAATTATTAGAGGTTTGTCAGTTGCATTTTTCAGCGAATCCATAGAATCGTAGTCTAAAGCGCAAGCTTTTGTAGTAAACTCAACAATATTGAAGTCTTTAAATCTATAAATTTCTGCAGATTTATTTTTATCTACTTTAATTGCTTTTGGTTTAATTTTTCCTAAAGTTTCAATATTTGTATACTGTTGTCTTTCACCATAAAAATTTTCATCTTTTGATTTTGATAAATTTTCTAAGAATTTATTTTTTTCAAAACTATCAATACGATCGAAGAAATTTTTAACTCCAATTGATTTTAACATTTCAAATGGTCCCATAGCCCAATTAAAACCAAGACGCATAGCTTCATCAATGTCATTAAATTTATTTGTTATGCCAGGAACTAATGATGATGCATATTTTATTATTTGTGAAATCACTGACCATGCATACTCGCCATACTTATCTTTTCTATTAATTAGTAAATTTAAATTTACAGTATCAATACCCAGATCAATTTTTTTTGAAGAAGAATACTCGCCTGTTTCAAGATTAATTGCTTCTAATATTTTTTGATTATTTTGTTTATTCATTCTATAGAAGCCACCTTTGCCTTTTCTTCCAGTATAGCCTGTTTGAATTAATTTTGTAATTAATGGGATTTCTTTAGCAACTAATTGAAACGGATCATTTTTTGAAAGTTCTTTTATAAAACTTTTTAAAACATCAGCCATTAAATCTATACCAATCAAATCATATAAACCAAATACACCTGTTTTTGGTATTCCCATAGGGCGACCAAATACTGCATCCGCCTCCTCGATAGATAATTTCATTTTAAAAGCTTCTGTCATTGCTACTTGCATTGCGAAAACTCCTACTCTATTTCCTAAAAAGCCTGGAGTATCATTACAAACTATTGCTCCTTTTCCTAGTTCTTGCTCACAAAATTTTTTTAAAGAATTAATTTTATCAAGATCATTATTTTCATTTTTTACGATTTCTAATAGCCCCATATATCGAACTGGATTAAAGAAGTGCGTAATACAAAAATCTTTTTTTTCTTCTTCTGTTAATTTTTCAGATAAAATTTTTATAGGTATCGATGACGTATTAGATGAAACAATTGCACCTGTTTTTCTTGATTTGAAAATTTTTTCATAAATATTATGTTTGATGTCGATTCTTTCTACAACGGCTTCAACTATCCAATCAGCATCTTTTACTACATCAAAATCATCATTTATATTGCCTACATTAATATTATTTATTTTTGACTTATCTATTAACAGTGGAGGCCTTGATTTATATATTTTCTCTCTAGCATTTTTTGAAATTTCCGTTTTCAAATCTAGCAGTGTCACAGGAATGTTTGCATTACATAAATGAGCTGCTATGCCGCTTCCCATTGTTCCTGATCCTATAATTACAACTTTTTTTATTTCCATAAATGAAATGGTTTTTAACTTATAATAGTCTGTCTGAAAATGATAAAATTTATCTTTGTTTGATTCCTCTTAATCTTTCAGATCTTCTTCTGAGCATCTCAACAGTTGTTAATAAGGCTATTGATAGTGCTACTAAACATGTTGCCATACATAAGATAACAGGACTGGTTTCTTGACGCAGTCCAGCCCACATTTGTTTTGGTATAGTTATTTGTTCAACGCTACCAACAAACATAACTATTACAACTTCATCAAAAGAAGTAATAAATGCAAATAATCCACCAGAAATTACTCCAGGAAGTATCAAAGGCATAATAACTTTAAAAAATGTTCGCATTGTATCAGCTCCTAAACTTTGCGAAGCTCTAATTAAATTGGTATCAAAACCAGTTAAAGTAGCTGTAACTGTGATTACAACAAATGGTGTTCCAAGAGCAGTGTGTGCAAGAATTAATCCTAGATATGTATGAGTTAATCCAATTTTCGAATAAAAGAAAAACATTCCTGCTGCAGTTATGATTAATGGAACAATCATCGGCGAAATTAATATTGCCATAAGAACAGCTTTAAATGGCATGTGTGGTCTACTCAAGCCTAAGGCGGCAACTGTACCTAATGCAGTTGCAAGAAGTGTAGCTATAATTCCAATAAAAAAACTATTTCTAGTTCCGAGCATCCATTTATTAGACACTACAGTTGTGTCTCCTATGCTACTAATACCAACCATTTGCCTATACCATCTAAGAGACCAAGCTTCGGGTTCAAAGTTCATAAATTCTCTAGTAAACTCAAAAAATGGTGATGCGCTAAATGAAAGTGGAAGAATTATAAAAATTGGTGCAATTAAAAAGAAAAAAACTAATGCACAATAAGTTAAAAAAGAATAGTACCCTATTCTTTGTCCAGTTGTTGCGTATGCAGGTAAAGCCATAATTATCCTAATTTAATATTTTCTATTCCTACTATTTTATTATAAGCCCAATACAAAACAGTCATCATTGCTAAAAGTATAGCTCCTAATGCAGCACAAAGTCCCCAATTCAATGTTGTTTTTAAATGATAAGCAATCCAGTTTCCTACCATTTGTCCATCCTTACCACCTACAAGTTCAGGGGTGATGTAGTATCCAATCGCAATTATAAATACGAGTAAACACCCTGCGCTTACTCCTGGAACTGAATTTGGCATATAAATTTTATAAAATGCATGCATCGGAGAAGCTCCAAGGTTTAAAGCTGCTCTCATATATGTTGGTGAAATAGTTTTCATTACGCTATATAGAGGTAAGACCATAAAAGGCAGTAGAATTTGTGTCATCACTATAACGACTGCTGTTTGATTGTACATTAATTGGAAGCGATTCTCATCTGCTATCAAATTTGACATGACCAATAGATTATTTAGAACACCTTTCTGTTGCAACATTACCATCCAAGCAACAGTTCGAACTAGCAAAGATGTCCAAAAAGGCAACAATACGCATATCATTAAAAGATTGCTATATTTCATAGGGAGCGTTGCAAGTAAATATGAAATTGGGTATCCTAGGAGCAAGCAAAATAATGTAACTAAAATACTTACTTTAAACGTTTTAATCCACGTTTTGTTATAAATTCGTCTATTTTCTTTTTGTTGAACTATATTTTTGCTTGAATCGTATTTTAAATCAACAGCATTCAAATAATATCCCATGGTTGTAGGGTCAACCATTTGTCCAAGAGCTAGCCAATATTCAGGGTCAGCCCATTTTTTATCAATTGCAATCATCTGCTCTTTGTAAGGACCTTCTTCAATTTTTTTAAATTTCCTTTTAGATTTTTTTAATAAACTTTTCCAACCAGATTTAGAATAATTCATTCTAGTGCTTGCTTTACCAACGCTATAACCTTCACTATTTTTTAGTTCAAAAAACATTGTTTTATAAACTTCTTCAGAAGGTAACCCTTTTCTGTCCCATTTTTTATAAACTTCAAAAGTTTTTGGGAAAACTGTATTAATTTGTCTGTCGTCTATGCTACGAGCTAGCATATCACCTATTGGAACTAAAAATGTAACTAATATAAATATCAAAAGAGGAGATACTAAAAGAAATGCTCTAATTTTATTTATACGTTCAGCTTTTTTAAGACTGACTTTTAATGGAATTCCATCAGTTGTTAATATTGGACCTGTTGACGATTGTGTTTGACTCATAAAGTTATTTTATTCAATAAAATTATTATACAATAAAAAAAAAGGCGAGATAAAAATCTCGCCTTTTTTAAATTATACTACGAATTATTAGCTACCTTTCCAAGCACCAAATCTTTCGTGAATTTCAGCTCCATTGTCAGCCCACCACTCTGGGTCAGCTATAACAGCTCTTTTTAGAACTTTTGGAGTTGTTGGCATGTGAGGTAAGATATCAATATTACCACCTTCTTTTATGAACCAAGGTTCACCTTTTTTGATAATATCAATACTAGATTTTCTCATAGGGCCATATGGAATGTATTTAGCTTGTTCAGCATTTGATTCTGCTGATGAAGCATGAGCCATAAACTCAAGTGCTTCAGCTTCATTTCCACCTTTGATTGCCACAAGATATTCTTGTTCAAGAACCGTAGCATCCCAAATGTATTCGAAGTTTTTACCTTCTGAAAGGATAGCAGCACCAATTCTACCATTGTATGCTAATGACATAACAACTTCACCGCTTGATACTAGCTCAAGTGGTTTAGAACCTGCTGACCAAAATACAACATGATCTTTAATTGTATCTAGTTTTGCAAATGCTCTGTCTATTCCTTCAGGAGTTCCCATTACTTCGTATACTTTGCTTGCTTTAACTCCGTCAGCAACTAGTGCCATTTCGATTAAAGCGTTTGCCCAAGTATGTATTCCTCTTTTTCCAGGAAATTTTTTAACATCAAAGAAATCTTTAATGTTTTTTGGTTTTTTTCCAGGGAATGCTGCTTTGTCATAAAATGCAGTGTAAGCCCAAAAAATTTGTGGAACTACACACTCTGATACTGGTGGTACAACCATATCATTTATAAACTCGCTTTGGTCTACTTTTGCAAATAAACCTTCATCACATCCTGTAATAGCTTGGTCTGGAAGTACGTCTACTACATCCCAAGTTACATTTCCTGCTTCCACTTGTGCTTTGATTTCTCCAAGACCACCATTGTAACTTTCAACAGTAACCCCTGAACCTTTGCTCCAAGTATCTATATAAGCTTTTTGTTGACTGGCTGTATAAGCACCACCCCAAGAAACGAAAGTAATATCTGCAATTGCAGATCCTACAAACGCCATTGAGATTAAGCCAAAAAAAGCTGCTTTGATTGCTTTTCTCATTTATTTTCCCCTTTAAATTAAATTTAATTTAAGTTTTAACGGAGAAAGTAAAACATAATTACTTAAAGACTGCAAAAAGTTTTTTTGATAGATTTTGCTTTAATTAACTAGCTTAATTAAGGTCTAAAGCTCTAGAATCTGAAGCTTTCCAAGATAGTTTTACTGTAGCGCCTTCTTTTAGATTTGCTCCCTTATAAGAGTTTGGAATTTTAACTATAAATTGATCATTTCCACAAATTTCAACACGAGATCTTATATGATCACCTAAATATATTAATTCTTTTACTTTTGCGTCAAAATTATTTTCAAAATTTTCTGATGAATTAATAGCTACTCTTTCGGGTCTTAATGAAACTAATGAACCATCACCATTGTTATTTACATTTACTTTTAAAGCATGAATGTCGTCTCCTGATTCAGTAGTAACAATACAATTTTCTCCATTAATTGATTTCACTTTTCCTTTTAGCTGATTGTTCTCTCCAATAAATTGAGCAACAAAAGAACTATTTGGTTTTTCATATAAAACATCTGGTGAAGAAATTTGTTGTATTTTTCCATCGTTAAATACTGCAATTCGATTTGACATCGTTAACGCTTCACTTTGATCATGAGTTACATAAACTACTGTTATTCCAATTTTTTCATGAATGTGTTTAATTTCATACTGCATTTGCTCTCTTAAATTTTTATCAAGCGCTCCAAGTGGCTCATCCATTAAAACTAATCTTGGTTCAAACACCAATGATCTTGCTAATGCAACACGTTGTTGTTGTCCTCCAGATAATTGTAAAGGCATTCGATTTCCAAAATCTTGTAATTCAACCATTGCAAGTGCGTTTCCAACTTTTTCATCGATTTCGGATTTTTGCATCTTTCTAACTTCAAGTGGAAATGCTAAATTTTCTTTTACAGTCATGTGAGGAAATAAAGCGTAATTTTGAAAGACCATGCCTATTCCTCTTTTATTTGGAGGAATACTACTTATTGGATTTCCATCTAAATAAATTTCTCCGCTTGTTGGAGTTTCAAATCCAGCTAACATCATTAATACTGTTGTCTTACCTGATCCAGAAGGTCCTAGCATGGTTAAAAACTCACCTTTTGGAACATCAAGATTTAAATCTTTAACGACTAATATTTCACCATCGTAACTTTTATCTACCTTCTCGAATTTTACGAAACTATCTTTTTGAGACATGCGCATTTAAAACATTAGATAAAGATTAATTCAAGGATTAATTAATAATTACTTCTTATAGTTGTTTTTACTATATTTTTTATATTGATTGTTCTTTAATTAATTTTTTTATACGTGGAATCATTACCTTTGGTGCTTCCATAGATGGATATAATTTTTGTACTTCTTTATAACTTTCAATAGCTTTATCATAATTTTTTAATTCAATTTGAACCAAGCCCTGCCCGGATAATGCTCCGAAGTGTCTTTTTTCAATCTTAAGTACTTCGTTTATATCGTTTTGAGACTGTTCATAGTTGCCCATCATATAAAGAACTGTTGCGCGTTTATTCCAAGCTTCAGCCCATTTAGGATCCTCTAAAATTATCTGAGAAAAAAGTCCATAGGCTTTATTTAATTTTCTTTGATTGATTAATAACGACCCTTGAGCTAACAATTCTGTTAATCTATAACCTCGTCTATCCTCAGATGGGTGTGTTGACCAAATTTTCCATATTTTATTTTCTATTTCTATAGCCTTTGTATTTTCACTATTTTTGAGAAGTTTAAATAGTTTGTTTAATTCATTATCTTTTTTTTCAGCGCCCACATTGCTAAAGACTAACAGGCTTAAAATGATGAATTGTAATAACTTTTTCATAATTTTTTTCAAACTTTTTCTAAATAATTTATAAGAATTTTGCTTCTAATATCAATTCTGAATGTGTCAAATTGATTAATATCTTTTATTGGTGAGTCAATTTGATTTGTTACTTTATCCATATCATAACATGACAAAATTATTTTTCCTCCATCTTTAAAATCAAAGGAAATACTAGTTGCTATACTTTTTCCTGATTGACTTGGTTCTTGGAAAATTTTTCTTGGATTATAATCAACTCTGAATAATTTCTTTTTTTTTTGATTGGTATTTTTAAATAATTTCGATAGATCTAAGGCTACAGCATCTAGTTCCTTGTTACATTTATCATTATCATATTTTTTTTTTACAACTATTCCAACTATTCCTTCGATTATAAAATTATCATCATCACTTTTATAACTAATTTTAAACCAATCATAAATTCCTTTTCCCGATAAAAGTGAAGTTGAATACTCTTTATAACTATAATTATGCCAATCAAGTTCGCTATTTTCTATTTGTGACTGATTAAAATAATCTAAAGCACTATCTCCAATGCTTATGTTTTCAATCATAAAATCTTTAATATTATCTGAATGAGCGCTTGTACTTAATAACAAACCTAGAAAAACAATCCCTAAAAGTTTTTTCATTACTCTTTGATATGTAATTCATCAGGAAATTTATAAAAATTCTCTGCTCCATTTTCTGAAACTCTAATTGATTCACTGCTTTCAACTCCCCAATCTCCGAACTGCATTACTGCAATCATATGAAAACAAACATTTTTTTGTAAAATAGTTTTGTCTCCTTTTTGAATATTAAGTGTATGTTCGCCCCAGTCTGGTGGATAACCTATGCCTATTGAATATCCCGTTCTAGATTTTTTTTCTATTCCATATTTGTCTAAGACTTTCCAAAATGCTTGAGCTACATCATCCGCGGTATTTCCAGGTTTTGTTACATTGATACCTGCTTGTAGTGCTTCTCTTGTTCTTTTCATTGTGTCTATTTTTTTTTGATCAGGTTTTCCTAACAATACTGTTCTAGCCATAGGGCAATGATATTTTTTATATACTCCTGATATTTCAATTATTGATGCTTCTCCTTCGACAAATTTATCATCTGTCCAAGATAAATGTGAGGCAGATGTTCCTTTGCCTGTTGGTATCAGAGGTACAATTGAAGAATAATCTCCACCATGCTCTTTAGTTCCACTTATTAATGTAGAATATATTTTTGCAACCGCATCGCATTGTCTTACTCCAGGATTAATTGCTTCGAATGCAGTTTTCATTCCTAGCTGAGTAATTTGAGATGCTATTTTCATATACTTAATCTCTTCATCAGATTTAACCAGCCTCACCCAGTTAACTAATCTCTCACAATCTCTAATTTTAGCGTTAGGCAAACCATCTTTTAATTTTTCATGTGAGTAAGCAGTAAAATAGTGGCTATCCATCTCCACACCTATACTTAGTTTATCCCATTTTCTTTCTTTAATAATTTCAATTAATCTATCGTAAGGATGTATTGGCCAAACATGTATATATTTTTCGTCGTAAACAATAATATTTTCATCTTTTAAATAAGTTTTTATATAGGCTCCACCTGCATCCTGTGCTCTTACAAAACATAAAGGTTCCTCTGCATTAACATGTACTATTACACACTGAGCATAATAAAATGACCAAGCGTCATAACCTGTAAGGTAATTCATATTGTTAGTATCTTGAGAAATTAATAGTTCAATGCCTTTTTCTTGCATTGATTTTTGAACTTTTTTAAGTCTTTCTTTATATTCCTGTTTTGTAAATAACATTTCTAATTACTTGAAAATAATTTTCCGAAGCCATTTATTGAATTATTTTCACCAATCTTTTCTAAAGTATCCCATATTAATGCTTGATTACTTGACAAAACAATTTTGCCTAATTTTTTTTCAAGTTTATCTATTATAGACAAAGCAGGCAAGGCTGTACATGAGATAAATAATGCATCTGCTCCTTTTAAATCCATTTTTGACAAAACATCATATAAGTAATTAGCATCAACTTTTCCAATATCAATGTCAGAAGCTATATCAAAATAAGAATTTGATGTAATTTGAAAATTTTCTTTTTCAAAAAAATCTATTACTTCATCATTTAGTTTTTTAGGATAGGGAGTAAAAATTGCAATTTTATTTAGTTTTAACTTTTTAAGAGCTTTAACAGATGCTGTGCTTGGAGTTGTAACTTCAGCTTCAGGTTTTGCTTTCTTTATTTTTTTCTCTATAGACTGGTAACCAGCGGCAATGGTTCCTGAAGTACATCCATAAACTACACAATCAATTTTTTCATTTGGCAAAATATCTTTTGTAACTTCTGTAATTTTTTCAGACATTTTTATTAAATTTTCACTGGTTAGAGGATTAAAACATTCAATTCTGTTAACAAAAAAGTCTATTTTTTTATCTTTAATCACATTAATAAAGTCTTTTTCAATCATGTAATCACTTGCAAGTGCAATTAACCCAATTTTTGGATTTTGATACTTGTTATATTTTGGATCTATTTTTATTGAATACATTTTCAAAAAAAAATATATCATAAAGCATTTAATATTCACTATAATTAAAAGGTTGTTATGAAAATAGGATTTGTAGGACTTGGAAATGTTGGGGGTAAATTGGCTAACAGCTTGTTAAGAAATAAATTCGATTTAACAGTAAGAGATGTAGAAAAAAACCTAACAAATGATTTTAAAAACAGAGGAGCAAAAGTTTCTAACAGTGCAAAAGAACTAACTGAACAAACAGATTTAATTATTACATGCCTTCCTTCTCCTGAAATATGTGCAGAAGTTATGGAGTCTCAAGATGGAATTATAAATGGACTTTCAAAAAATAAAATATGGTTAGAAATGAGCACAACAGACGAGTCTGAAGTTAAAAGGCTTGGTAAAATGGTTATGGATAAAAAAGCTATACCTATGGATGGACCAGTTAGTGGTGGTTGTCATAGGGCTGCAACAGGAAATATTGCTATTTTTGTTGGAGGTGAAAGAAATAGTTTTGAAAAAATATTGCCAATTTTAACCGTTATGGGTAGAAAAATTTTACATACAGGAGAACTGGGAACGGCATCTATCTTAAAAGTTATTACTAATTATTTAGCTTCTGTTCATTTAGCTGCACTAGGAGAAGCGTGGACTGTTGCAAAAAAATCTAATTTGGATCTTAACAAAACATATAAAGGAATAGCTGCTTCATCTGGAAATTCTTTTGTACATGAAACTGAAAGCCAGGTAATTTTAAATGGTTCATATAATATTAATTTTACTATGGACTTGGTAAAAAAAGACATGAATCTTTTTGATCAACTTTCAAAAAAATTAAACACTGAATTAGAAATATCACCATTTATATTAAATATATTTCAAGAAGCTGAAAAAAAGTTTGGATCAAGAGCATGGTCCTCTATGGTGGTAAAAAGACTTGAAGAAAAGTATAATATAAACTTTAGAGCTTTAGGTTTTCCAGAAGAATTAATTGATAATGAGCCTGAAGAAAAAGGATATGAGATATAAAAATGTTAGATAAAAGAAAATTCTATATTAACGGTGAATGGATAGAACCTTCAAAAAAAAATGATTTTGAAGTAATTAATCCATCCAATGAAGAAACATTTGCCATAATATCTTTGGGGTCTAAAGCTGATGTTGACTTAGCTGTCAAAGTCTCAAAAGATGCTTTTGAATCTTGGAAAGAAACTACTAAGGAAGAAAGAATTAAATTATTAGAAAATTTATTATCAGTTTATAAAAAAAGATTTAATGAAATGACTGAAGCAATTTCTAAAGAAATGGGAGCTCCGATGGATTGGTCTTCTAATGTTCAAAATGCATCCGGTCAATCACACTTGGAAGACTTTATTATAAGACTTAAAAATTTTAAATTTGATAAACAATTTGAGTCAAAATCAAATAATCAAATATTTTATGAACCTATTGGAGTTTGTGGATTAATTACTCCTTGGAACTGGCCAATAAATCAAATTGCACTTAAAGTAATACCTGCTTTAGCAACTGGCTGTACAATGATACTTAAGCCTTCAGAAATAGCTCCTGTATCAGCAATGTTATTTGCTGAAATGATTCATGAAGCTGGTTTTCCACCTGGAGTTTTTAATCTAGTAAATGGAGATGGAGAAGGAGTTGGAACATTTATATCTGGTCATCCTGATATTGATATGGTGTCTTTTACTGGATCAACAAGAGCAGGGAAACTAATTACAAAAAATGCAGCTGATACAATTAAAAGAGTTTGTTTAGAACTAGGTGGAAAAGGTGGAAATATAGTATTTGCAGACTCTTATCCTAATGCTGTTAGAGATGGAATAAGAAATGTAATGAGTAATTCTGGACAGTCTTGTGACGCTCCAACAAGAATGCTTGTTGAAAAATCTATTTATAAAAGAGCTGTTGAGGAAGCAGTAGATGAAGCAAACAAAATTAAAGTAGATGTCGCATCAAAAAAAGGAGATCATATAGGACCGGTAGTTTCAAAAGTTCAATACGATAAAATCATTAACTTAATAAAAGATGGAATAAATGAAGGTGCAACATTAGCTGCTGGAGGCCCTGAAATGCCTAATGGTTTAAATAAAGGCTATTTTATTAAACCAACAATTTTCACTGATGTAACAAATCATATGCAAATAGCAAAAAAAGAAATTTTTGGACCAGTTCTCTCTATAATACCTTTTGAAACAGAAGAAGAAGCAATTAGTGTTACTAATGATACGGAGTATGGCCTTGGAAATTACTTACAAACTGAAGATAAAGAAAAAGCAAAAAGAGTATCTAAAAAACTTAGGTCCGGGATCGTTTATATTAACGGAAATTCACCAGACTCTGGAACTCCATTTGGTGGATACAAACAATCTGGAAATGGACGCGAAGGTGGTTCTTGGGGATTAGAAGAATATCTAGAGGTAAAAACAATTACTGGCTGGAAATAAAATTTTAATGAGAGATCTGTTAATTCACAGAGGTATAATAAATAAAAATTATAAAGAAAACCTTCTTAAATCATTTAAGCAATCATTTAAAAAAGGATATGGAATTGAAACTGACATTCATGCAACAAAAGATAATAAATTTATTTGCTTTCATGACTTTACCTTAAATAGAATTTTTAGAAAAAATATTAGTGTAAAGAATTTAAATTATTCTAAAATTAAAGAAATAAGTTCTAAAAATAAAAAGACAATTCCACTATTAAAAGATTTGCTAAAAACTTCAAAAAATAAGCACCTTTTATTTATTGAATTAAAACCAACTTTCTCAAAAAAACTTTTAGAAAAATTATTGAAAGAAACATCAAATTATACAAAATGCGTATTTATTTCTTTCAAACATAAAAATATTTATAATTTGCTTAAAATAAAAAGTACCACAAAGGTAGGTTTGTCTTTTTCAAATTCTACTAGTGCTAAAATGGTCGTTAAAAAATCAAGCAACAAAAAAATTCAATATTTAATTTTAGATAAGTCCTTTTTAAAAAATAAAAATATACAAAATTTAAAAATTAAAAAATACTACTATACGATCAAAACTAAATCAGAATTTAATAAATATAATAAAAAGAATAATTTAATATTTGAAAATTTATAAATTATTTTTTAAATAACTTAATCTTCCTATAATTTCATCACGATCCATATAATAGCCTTGAAGATGCCTATGACCTGAATTTGGATCAAATTCAGTTCTACCGTGTAAAACTCTTCTATTATTAAATGAAAAAATATCACCTGGCTCAAGCCTAAAATTTATTTGAAACTTATCATCATGCAAAAGATTTCCAAATCTATGGTGAGCTTTGTAAACTTTATCCATAACATCCGGATGACAATCTAAGGCGTCCATGGTTGCTACACTAAATCTTATATCGTTATAATCACCATCTTTAGTTAAAGAAATTGCTGGAGCATAAAAACTTCTATGGGCTTCTTGTGTGTAATCTTTATCTTTAAATTTAAGAGGTATATTAACCAGTGTTTCAAATATTTTTTTTTCATTATTTCTTAAATAATCTGCTACCGCAAAAGCATCTATTGCTGAAGAATCTCCTCCTTTTGCCGAATTAATTAAACAATGAAGAAATTGATAACCCGGAGGATTTTCAAACCAAGGTAAGTCCATATGATTCCTTAAAGCATGCGCTGTGTAAGCTGAGTTATTAGGTTTTGGAATATTTACAACTTCAAAAGGAGTTTTAAAAAAAGTTTCTCTTGTATGACTTATTCTGTTTAAAACTTTAAAAGCAGATTCTTTCTCTGTTGGAGCATTTTTAACAATTGCAATTCCCTTATAATGTAAAAGTTCTAACCACTTTATTAAACCTTCTTCAGAATTAATAATTTCATCATGATCTATTTTGATAGTTTCTAAATTTTTTTGTAAAGAACAGTCCCATAATTTATAAGGAGAGTTATATTTTTTATTATTATTTATTGTATAACAATTTTTTCTTAACCATTCTTGATCATAATAACTTACGTGGTTTCCTTCACTCCACTCGATTTCTAACTTACCTTGATTATTAATTTTACATGTTTTTGGTTCTATTTTTGTTGAAACTTCAAGTATATTAAACATCCTATGTCTTGAGTCTTTGTCATGAGCTGTTGGGCAGTTATCCCTTAACCACATAAAGTGAAAATTGCTTTTTTCGCCATCACTCCACTCAACATTTAACGCTGATCCATTTTTTGAAACTTTAGAAATTTCTATTCCCATAAATTAATTGTTATTTTATTTAAATTTGTTTTCAATTCAATTTATAATTGAATTTGTACAATATATATTGTTTTTTCTTGATTTTATTAACATCTATTAATCTCATTAAAGGTTGTATTTTATTGCGTATCAAGTTTTAATACGACCAGTTTAAACTAATAATATGGAGGGAATTCATGAAGTTTCTTAAAAAAATATTTCTTTCGATTGCATTTATTGCTGTAACATCGATTGGCACGACAAGTGCTAATGCTGCTTGCAAAGTGCATTTGGGAGATTTCGACTGGGATAGTGCAAACGTTCACACGGCAATTGTTGGTTATATTCTTGAACACGGATATGGCTGCCAAGTTGAAGTGACGAAAGGAAGTACTAGTCCAATTATGGCTGCACATTATGATCAACAGCTTGATATTATCACTGAAGTTTGGAGAGATAATATTGTTCAAATGCATGAAGAAGCTGTAGCAGCAGGTAAAATTATTGAGCTAGGTATTAACACTCCTTCGTCAACTCAAGGTTTCTACGTAGATAAACCAACTGCAGATAAGTACGGTTTAAAATCTGTTGATGATATGAAGAATCCGGATATTGCAAAATTATTTGCTGATCCTGAAGCACCAGGAAAAGGTAGAATGACAAGCTGTATATCAGGATGGACTTGTTACACTATTAATATGGTTAAACATAAAGTTTATGGCTTAGATGAATACTATACAAACTTTGACCCAGGTTCAGGTGGAGCTTTAGATGCTGCAATTGCTGGAGCATTTAAAAAAGGTAAACCAGTATTTTCTTACTACTGGACACCAACTGGTTTAATGGGAAAAGTTGACTTAGTGCAACTTGAAGAGCCTGCTTATGATAACGCATGCTGGACTAAAATGATGGCAGTTGTAGAAAAAATTAAAGCCGATGGACCTGACGCATATACAGATACATGTGCAAGCGCTTATGTTAACATGGCTTTAACAAAATCTGCATCAACAACATTTGCAAATAAAAAATCTAATAAAAAAATTGTAGACTTTATTAGAGCTTATTCTGTACCAACACCAGATGTAAACAGATCACTTGCATTCTATATGGATGAATCAGGTGGAGATATGGAAGCAACAGCTAAACATTTCTTATCAAACACTGGTATGTGGACAAAATGGGTACCAGCTGATGTTGCTGCGAAAGTTAAAGATACTCTTTAATTTTTAAAATAAATATTAATTCTAAGAGCCCGAAAGGGCTCTTAGTTTTTAGAGAAAGAATAAATGGGAAAATATAAAAAACATATTTTATATTCACTATATTTAGTGGCTTTTTGTGCAATGGTTTATATTGCTTATACAAGTTCAAAATATAGACCCGAAAGTGTTTCAATTTTATTTACAGATCTTTCTTGGTTAGGTAACTGGCCTAAGTGGCTAGATCTTCCTTTGATGCCTTATTTAAACGAGGGTTTTGATAAACTTATTAGAGAATATGGAATGTTTTTTGAAGGAATTAATAATTTCTTACTAGGTCTTTACACAGATATGAAAAATTTTATGGTTGGGTTGCCTTGGCCATTACTAATGATTTCAGTAATTGCTCTTGCATATTTTGCTAGTGGAAGAAATATGGGAACAACAATTATGGTCGCTTTCTGTGTTTTCTTTCTAGGCTTTTTAAGTCCTAGATATTGGGATAAATGTATTATGACGACTTGTATAGTTGTTATTGGAATGTTGCTTTGTTTGGTCATTGGTATTCCTGTTGGAATAATGATGGCAAGAAATAAAAAAGTAAGAAATGCCATATTGCCAATACTTGATTTAATGCAAACTATTCCAAGTTTTTGCTATTTAATTCCAGGAATTTTATTGTTTGGTTTAGGTGCAGTTCCTGCTATTTTTGCAATATTTGTATATGCCGTTCCTCCTTTAATAAGATTAACTGATCTTGGAATTAGATTGGTTGATACAGAAGTTGTAGAAGCAGCAGAAGCTTTTGGAGCAAGTAAAAAACAAAAGTTATGGGGAGTGCAATTGCCTTTAGCCCTTCCAAATATAATGCAAGGAATAAACCAATGCACTATGATGGCATTGGCAATGGTAGTTATTGCGTCTATGATAGGAACTAGAGGAATTGGAGATGAAGTTTTATTAGGACTACAACAACTGAATGTGGGTATGGCTACTGAAGCAGGTATTGCAATTGTTTTGCTAGCTATTATATTCGATCGAATTACACAATCTTACGGAGAGAAAATTCAAGAAAGAACCAAAACAAAAAAAATAAAGTTATAAAAATATGAGCAAAATTGAAATTAAAAACGTTTACAAAATTTTTGGAGACCAGCCTTCTAAGGTTCTTCCTATGGTTCAAGACGGAGCTACAAAAGAAGAAATATTAGAAAAAACTGGTCATACAGTTGGCTTAGATGATGTTTCTTTAAGTATTGAGGAAGGTGAAACTTTTGTATGTATGGGTTTATCTGGTTCAGGTAAATCTACTCTGATTAGACATATCAACAGATTAATAGATCCAACTTCAGGAGTGGTATCTGTTGAAGGTACAAATGTTATGGATTTAGATCCAAAAGGATTAATTGAATTTAGAAGACATAAAATGAGTATGGTGTTCCAAAGATTTGGTTTGTTCCCACATAAAACAGTATTAGAAAATGTTGGATATGGACTTGAGGTTCAAGGTCAAAAACCAGAAGAAAGAAACAAAACTGCAATGGAAAAAATAGAAGCAGTCGGTTTAACTGGTTTTGAGCATCAATACCCTAACCAGTTGTCTGGTGGTATGCAACAAAGAGTAGGTTTAGCAAGAGCACTTGCAACCAATACAGATATAATGTTAATGGATGAAGCTTTTTCTGCTTTAGATCCTTTAATAAGAAGCGATATGCAAAAACAGTTAATAGATTTACAAAGCGAACTAAAAAAAACAATAGTATTTATAACTCATGATTTAGATGAATCATTAAGGTTAGGAGATCATATAGGTATATTAAATGGAGGAAGATTAGTGCAAGTAGGAACTCCAATAGATATTATTATGAATCCTGCTGATGACTATGTTGAAGCTTTCGTTAAAGATGTAAATAGAGCAAAAGTAATAAAAGCTAAAATTATTATGACTCCTGCAAATTCATCTAATGATATTGATAAATCTAACCTTATAAAGGTTCAAGAAGATCAATTTTTAGATGAGTTTTTACCAAAAGTTGTTTGCTCAAATTCAAATTGTGAGGTTGTTGATAAGAGTGGAAATGTAAAGGGATACTTAACTCAAAAAGAACTTTCAAAAGCCTTAACAAAAGAACATATGGCTGATGCCGCTAAGTCTAATTAACAAAAAAATTATTATTTCAGCTGGAGCTTCAGGAATTGGTTGGTCTACTGCTAAAATATGTCTTTCAAGAGGTGCTATCGTTTATATTTGTGATATTGATAGCAATTTGCTAAAAAAAGCACAAAAACATCCACTAAATAAAAAAAAATTATTTACGTATGAATGTGATGCTTCTGATGAATATGAGGTTTCAAATTTTTTCAGCAAAGTTAGAAAAAAAACAAAAAAAATTGATGCATTAATTAATAATGTAGGAGTTGCAGGTCCAACTGGAAATATAGAAAAGTTAAGTTCTGATGACTGGGAACAAACTTTAAAAACGAATGTTATAAGTCATTTTTACTTTACAAAACTTGCAATACCAATGCTTAAAAATAATAAAGGTGGTTCTATAATAAATATTTCTTCTACTGCAGGAATTATGGGTTTTGCATTACGATCTCCATACGCAGCTAGCAAGTGGGCAATTATAGGAGTAACAAAGACTTTAGCAATAGAGCTGGGCAAGTTTAAAATAAGAGTAAATGCTGTTTGTCCAGGAACAATTAAAGGGGATAGAATGGATAGAGTAATAAGAGATAAAGCAAAATTTCTTAAAGTTTCAAAAAAAATAATTGAAAAAGATTTTTTGTCTATGGCCTCAATAAATTCATGGATTTCTCAAGACGATATAGCAAATATGTGTTCATTTTTAATTTCAAAGGACAGTGAAAAAATATCTGGTCAAATCTTTCCAGTAGATGGAAATACTATAAGAGTGGACTAAATAATCTTGAATTATTTATAGTTTTTTAATTTTAGTTTTTCTCTGGTTTCAGCAGGTGTCATTATTGATACACCAAGATCGGTAACAATTCTAATTGCTTTTTCTACTAATTGAGCATTCGTTGCTAATTTGCCTTTTTCTAAATATAAATTATCTTCTAACCCTACTCTTGGGTTACCTCCCATAATTACAGTTTGTGCGACAAAAGGCATTTCATTTTTTGAAATTGCAAATCCTGACCAGATTCCTTCTTTTGGCATAATATCTTTCATGGCTTGCATTGCTAAAGGAGTTGCGGGTGCACCCCAAGGTATACCTAAACACATTTGAAACATTGGCGGATCACTTAACAATCCTTCTTTGTATAGTTGAGCTCCAAACCACATGTTACCTAAATCAAAAGCTTCAATTTCAGGTTTAACATTTATCTCTTGTAATCTTTTTGCAGCTTTTCTTAAATCATTTGGTGTATTTACTGTAATCACCGAACTGTCTCCAAAATTTAAAGTTCCACAATCTAATGTACATATTTCTGGTAAAAATTGTTCTGCGTTTGCGATTCTTTCCATTACATTTGCCATATCAGTCATTGGACCAAAATCGAGAGGATTCTTTCCTTGTCCAATGTCTAGATCTCCACCCATTCCTGTGGTTAAATTAAGAACAACATCTGTCTCACTAGATCTAACTCTATCTACAACTTCTTTATATAATTCTAATCTTCTGCTTGGTGTTCCATCTTCTTCTCTAACATGAATATGAGCTATTGCTGCTCCAGCTTTTGCAGCCTCAATCGAAGCATTAGCAATTTGTTCTGGTGTTTTTGGCAAATCAGGATGCTTCGATGCAGTATCGCCTGAACCTGTAACTGCGCAAGATATAAATACTTTATTGTTCATTTTTATTTATAAGAAAGTATACTATCATATCATTTATGGAAAGATCAGAAATTTTAAACGATTTAGCTGCAGTTTTCAGATGGACAGCGAAGCTTAATATGCACGAAGGTATAGCTAACCATTTTAGTGTTTGTGTTCCAGATTCAAATGAAGATTTTTATATAAATGGAACTGGATCACATTTTAGTAATATAAAAGTGAGTGATCTGGTGCTTGTGAAACAAAAAAATATTGAAGAAATAAAAAAAAACCCAGATATTGTAGATCCTACAGCAATTAATATTCATAGCGCTATCCATAAAAAAGCGCCACATGCTAGATGTATTCTTCATATTCATTCAAAATATGCTACTGCATTATCAACACTGAAAGATCCAACGCTTCCACCAATTGATCAAAATACAATGCGTTTTTATAATCGTATAGCTGTATTAAATGATTTTGGAGGTTTGGGCTTTGAAGAAGAATCAAACAAAATGGCCGCTTGTATTGGTAACAATAAAGTAATGTTATTAGCAAATCATGGGATATTAACTACTGGCCAAACGATAGCAGATGCATTTGATGAATTATATTATTTTGAGAAAGCCTGCGAAACATACATTACAGCTTTATCAACTCAAAAAGAATTAAAAATAGTAAATCATGAAATTGCTGAAAAAACTGCCCAAGAATGGGAAAATTATTCTACAGATATGGGAAGCCTTCATTTAAAAGCCATAAGATCAATTCTAGACAAAGAGGATCCAAGTTATAAAAATTAAAATATGACTATACATGTAGCAAATGAAATAATTAAAAAAGAATGGACTGATTACAATAATCACCTAAACATGGCTTACTATGTTTTAATCTTTGATAAATCGTGGGAAGTTATGCTTGAAAAATTTAAGATGGGAGAAACTGCTGCAAAAACAACAATGAGAAGTACCATGGTAGTTGAAACTCACACAACATATAATAATGAAGTTAAAGAAGGAGATGAAGTAGAAATACTATTAAACTATTTTAATCATGATAAAAAAAGATTGCATTTTCGATTAGAAATGATTGAAAAATCATCAAAAAAATTATCAGCAACTATTGAAATGCTCGCTTTATATATAGATTTAAATAAAAGAAGAGTGTGTGAATTTGAAGATGAAAAATATAAAATTATGGATAAATTTATTAATTTAAATAAATCAAAATTTAAAGAAGATAATTTAGTTATAACTGGAAAACTAAAAAAATAATATGGACGTAAAATTACTCTCAGGGGCATTAGGTGCAGAAATAAAAGGTATAGACCTTACAGATACTTCTGACAAAAATTTTGGTAAAATAAACAATTTATTGTTGGAACATAAAGTTATTTTTTTTAGAGATCAGCCTTTAACAACTGATCAACATATTGCACTTGCTGAAAAGTTTGGGCCACTAGAAACTCATGCTTATGTTAAGGGTATAAAAGACTATCCAGAAATCGTAAGAATTATAAAAGCTGAAGATGAAAAAAATCAGTGGGGTGAGAATTGGCACAGCGATGTGAGTTATAATTTTAAGCCAACTAAAGCGGTAATACTTAAATCTATCAAAATTCCTCCAGTTGGTGGAGATACTTGTTTCTCTAATATGGAGCTTGCATGGGAAACTTTGGATGAAAAAATAAAAGACAAAATTAAAGATAAAAAAGCAATTCATAGTTCTCTAGGTGCTGAATTTTTTATAAAAAATTATAAAAAATGGAAGGTAATAATAAAAAAAATTATGATGAATATTCTAACGAACATCCAATTGTAAGAACTCATCCAGAAACTGGGAAAAAAATTTTGTATGTTAATTGGACATATACCAAAGAAATAATCGGTATGGGTAAAGAAGAAAGTGATGAAATTTTAAAACAAATTTTTGAACATCAGGCAAGACTTGATTTAACTTGTAGATTTAACTGGACAGAAAATGCAGTTTGTATTTGGGATAATAGAAGTGTTATTCATTATGCAATAGCAGATTTTTATCCAGGAAAAGGTCTTGGCTATGAAAGAGTAATGGATAGAATTGCTATTGAAGGAGACAATCCTCAATAAGAAATGCATATATTAGATAAAATTATTTCTAATTTTAAAAATAACAAATCCCTCTACATCGGTGAAAAAATTACAATTTCAGAACATATGATTCAATCTGCTATGTTGGCTGAAAAAGCTAAATCTAAAGATCTTTTAGTTTGCTCTTGTTTGCTTCATGATTATGGACATTTTATTATTGAAGATCCTGATGAGTTAGTAAAAAACAATAAAGATGGTAATCATGAAAGAATAGGTTATGAATACCTTAAAAATTTTTTTAAAAAAGAAGTAGTTGAACCAATAAAATATCACGTATTGGCTAAAAGATACTTGGCTAGAAACAAAAGTTACTATAATCATCTTTCAAATGCGTCAAAGATAAGTTTAAAATTACAAGGTGGTGTATTAAACAAGAAACAAAGTAATGAATTCGAAAAAATGCCTTATTTTAAAAATGCAATAAAACTAAGAAAATTTGATGAATTAGCAAAAAAAAATAATATAAAAATAAAAAATATTGATGAATATAAAAAATTACTAATTTCTCAACTTTTATGAAATTTGATTATATAATTATTGGCGCTGGTTCTGCTGGCTGTGTTCTTTCAAATAGATTGTCAGAAAATCAAAACAACAAAGTTGCTGTATTTGAAGCAGGAGGATCGAGTGATATTTGGAAAGTAAAAATGCCTCTAGCATTATTATATACAATGCATGATCCAAAATATAATTGGAAATATTATTCTGAACCAGAACCACATTTAAATAATAGAAGATTATTTTGTCCAAGAGGTAAAATGATTGGAGGTTGTTCGGCTCATAACGGAATGGTTTTTGTAAGAGGAAACCGAAATGATTATGAAAGATGGGAAAACTTTGGATTAAAGTCTTGGTCTTATGAAAAAGTTTTACCTTATTTTAAAAAAATTGAAACATGGTCTGGCGGAGAAAATCAATATCGAGGTTCATTGGGTCCACTCCCAGTCAATCAATCAAAGAATGAAAATCCTTTATTTAAGGCTTTTATAAATTCAGCCTCAGAGGCTGGACATGTAGTTAATCCAGATATGAATGGAGAAGAACAAGAAGGATTTGGTATGTTTGATACAACAATTCATGAAGGGCAGAGAGCAAGTGCTACAAAATATTATTTAAATCCTGCAAAAAAAAGAAAAAATTTAAATATTTTTTCTAACTCATTTGTTGAAAAAATCATTTTTGATGGAAAAAAAGCAATAGGCATCGAAGTAAAAATAAAAAATAAAGTTGAAAAAGTTTATGCCGAAAAAGAAGTAATACTAAGTGGTGGTTCAATTAATTCACCACAACTATTAATGCTTTCGGGAGTTGGGAATTCAGATCATTTGAGGGAAAAAGGAATTGATGTGGTTAGTGATATAAAAGGAGTTGGTAAAAACCTTCAAGATCATTTGGAAACATATATTATGCAAGAATGCAAAACCCCCGACACTCTTTATACTTATACAAAACTAATTCCAAAAGTTTTAGCTGGTATTCAGTGGTTTTTATCTAAATCAGGTCCTTGTTCAAAATCTTTTTTAGAAGCTGGAGGATTCGCAAAATCTTCCCCTGAAAGAAAAATAGCAAATATACAATTTCATTTTTTTCCATCATTTGTTATTGATCACGGTTTAGTTAATCCTAATTCACATGGATATCAACTTCATGCAAGTCCAAATCATCCAAAAAGCAGAGGACAAATAACTCTAAATTCTTCTAATCCTTATGATTATCCAAAAATATTATTTAATTATTTAGAAGATGAAGATGATTTAAAACAAACTAGAGAATGCATTCATGTTGCAAGAAAAATCTTATCTCAACCTTCTTTGGCAAAACATTCAGGTAAAGAAGTTGGTCCAGGTTCCGATAAACAAAACGATGATGAATTGGATGAATATATTAGATCAAAGGCGGAAACTGCTTATCATCCATGTGGTACTTGCAAAATGGGCGTTGATGATATGGCGGTAGTTGATGAAAATTTAAAAGTTAAAGGAATACAGAACCTAAGAGTTGTAGATGCTTCTGTTATGCCAGAAATTCCAAGTGCAAACTTAAATGCTCCAACTTTAATGATAGCTGAAAAAGCTTCAGATCTTATATTGAACTAATTTTAAATTTATTTTGTATATTCGAAATTTTGGGTTGTTTCATTTACACTAATAAGTTTTGCTTTATTTCTTAAGTGAAACTTTGTTGCCATTTCTGTTAATGGAGATAGGGTTATCAATCTATTTAAATGATTTGATTTTTTAATCATTTTAAATACCTCTTTTACAATTAACTTTCCCCCTCCTTTTTTTTTAGACCAAACAGTGTATGCAATAGCAATTTGTCCAACTTTTTGATCTCTAAGCGCACTTTGTAAAAAAGCATCTTTGCTTAAGTTGTCTAATTCTTTGACTGTTTTTGGAATTTTATTTGTAAAAGCAAAACACATTATTGCATGAATTTCATTTTTATATTTAACTCCATAAATTTTTCTTCCAAAACTTGTTCTAAATTCATTATCCAATTCTGGTCTTACCGGATCTTCAATAGTATTACATTCTTTTAGACTTACTAATTCTGCTCCTTTTACCCAATCAAAAAAATCATTTATCTGTCTATTTATAATTTGCCTATTTTTTCTAAAATGTACTTTGATCCTATTTTTTATTTTATTTGAGTTAATTTCTTTCATTTTAGTGAGGCTTATATATTAAATTTGAATAATATTTACTTAATTTTTTAAGGGGCTTTCTTTGAGTAGAAAACATGGAGAAGAAAGCCCCTATATCAATTGATCAATTGATTAATTGATTCATTAATCTCTTATCGCATACGCGATTACACCTGTTTCAGTAACGTCAGTACCTTTAAGTTCACCTTCCTTACTTAATCTAATACCAATCGTAGCTTTCATTATTGACCATAAAATGTACGAGACAATAAACACAAATGCGTTTATTGAAATCACGCCAAGTAGCTGTGCACCAAATGAAACATCAGGATTTGTTATTGGAACAGCTAGTGTTCCCCAAATTCCAGCGAACAAGTGTGCTGGTACTGCACCTACAACATCATCGATTTTCATTGAGAATAAAAGCTTAGTACCAAAAACCACAATTACACCTCCAACAGCACCAATTAATATTGCTGCAATCGGTGATGGCATTAAAGGTTCAGCTGTTATAGCTACTAATCCACCAATACATCCATTAAGCATTTGGATAACATCAGTTTTACCAAATCCTAATCTAGTTGTAAAAGCAGCAGCCATTACTCCGCCAGCTCCAGCTAAGAATGTATTCATAAATATCGTTGATACTGCAATTGCATCAACAGCTGTTCCCATTGCAAGTTGCGAACCACCATTAAAACCAAACCAACCTAACCATAAAATAAATATACCTATAGTTACTAATGGAATTGATGAAGCTGCAAAAGGCTTTAATGGAGCTGGAGAACCTGATTTTGTAAATCTTCCTAATCTAGGTCCTAAAATAATTGCTCCTGCTAATGCTGCTGCACCACCAGTTGAGTGAACAAGTGTAGATCCAGCAAAATCTGAGAACCCTGCAGCAGCTAACCAGCCACCGCCCCACTGCCAACCCATTACAATTGGATATATAATTCCTGATAAAATTGCTGCAAACAGGAAGAACGGCCATAATTTAATTCTTTCTGCCAATGTTCCTGATACAATTGATACTGTTGTTGCGCAGAATACCATTTGGAAATACCAATCTGATCCATCTGAATATCCAGTATCTATTTTACTTGCATCTGACCATGGAATAAAGCTTCCAATATAGCCTCCCTCAGGTATTCCATAAGCTAGGTTATAGCCAAACATCCAAAACATTATTCCGGCAATTGAAAATAAACCTATATTTTTTGCGCAAATTACAGATACACTTTTTGATGTTACACTACCTGCTTCAAGCATTGCAAAACCGGCTGCCATGAACATAACTAGAAAACCACAGACTAAAAAAAGAAATGTGTTAAAAATAAAACCAACTTCTGCTGAAACAGTCGTTTCAGCATGAGCTGGTAGAGCCAAAAAAATAAACAATAAAATTGTTTTTATAAATAATAATAGTTTCATAATGTTTTGTTAATAAATGACTAATTATTTGAATTGAAATGCTTATTAAGAAATACAGGTATGCAGTTTAATTTATGTTTATTAGGAAATACAGGTATGCAATTAAGTGATTGGCTTATTTCTTTTTATTTAAATTAATATATATAAGGCATATACTTTAACTATATGAAAAAGACTATTGTAAGTAGCTGGAACGAATGGGATCCATTAAAACATGTAATTGTTGGTAGAGCAGATAATTGCTGTATTCCAGCTCCTGAGCCCGCAGTAGATGTAAAAATTCCCCCCGATTCGGTTATGAAAGGGAAGCACGGCAGGAGAACTCAAGATTCTATTGATAAATCAAATGAACTTTTAGATAAATTTGTAAAAACTTTAGAAAGTCGTGGAATAAGAGTTGATAGACCAACTCCTTTAAAATTTGATGAAAAAATTGCAACACCTGACTGGAAAGCAGAGCACATGTTTGGATGTATGCCGTCGAGAGATGTAATTATTACCGTTGGTAAAGAAATGTTAGAAGCAACTATGAGTTTTCGATGTAGATGGTTTGAGTATTTAGCTTATAGACCATTGATACAAAAATACTTCATGGAAGACCCAAATATGAAACATGAATCAGCTCCTAAACCTAGGTTGACAGATAAAGATTACCATAAAAATTATTTGTCAGATGAAGTAAGTATTGAACAACGATTGGAATGGGCTGAAAAAAAATATTTTGTGACAACTGAAGAGGAACCTCTTTTTGACGCTGCAGATATTTTAAGGTTTGGTAAAGACTTAATTGTTCAACATGGTTTTACTACAAATTTAAAAGGTATAGATTGGTTAAAAAGGCATTTTCCTGACCATCGTGTTCATACTGTAAATTTTCCAGGAGATCCTTACCCTATACATATTGATGCAACTTTTACCCCTATCAGACCTGGCCTAATATTAAACAACCCTGTGAGAAAACTTCCTAAAGAGCAAAGAAAACTTTTTGAGAATAACGGTTGGGAAATTATTGAAGCAGCACAACCAGCACATAACTCTCCTCCTCCTCTTACTTATTATTCAATATGGTTATCAATGAATATTTTAGTTTTAGATCCAAAAACAGTATGTGTAGAAAAAAGTGAGGTTTATCAAGCTGAGCAACTTGATAAATTAGGTATGGAAGTTTTGCCTATAGATTTTAGAGAGGCTTATGGGTTTGGTGGAAGTTTACATTGTAGTACAACCGATGTTTATAGAGAAGGAAGTTTACAAGATTATTTTCCTAAACAATAATAATTTTATCTTCATCTTAATAGTTTTG
>CACKXS010000004.1 GCA_902604305.1 uncultured Pelagibacteraceae bacterium | reverse complement strand
TAAATATTGTTTTATTTTCAAGAACTAAAACGCCCGATGATAAATGTGAGAATTTTTTTGAGTTTACTTTTTGCTTTTTGTTCAATTACAACTCATGAGTTAAAGGTTAATACAATAAAACGTATTTTTTCGCAACAGATCTAATATATTTTTTTTAAAATACAATTTGTTCTTTTGAACAATTTTTTCTATACAGTGGATAAAACTGATGGACCTCAAAAATAAAATTAATTTAGATTATAATGAAGCTTTAAAAGCGAAAGATAAATCAAAAATATCAACTTATAGGTTAATTTTATCAGCTATAAAAGATCTCGACATTTCCAATAGATCTGGGCCAAACAAGAAAGATACAGATGAAGATGATATTAAAAAGCTTCTAAAAAAAATGATTAAACAAAGAACCGAATCAATTGATGTTTATAAAAAAAATAATAGAGAAGATTTATTAAAAATTGAGGAAAACGAACATAAAATATTATCTTCATATTTACCAAAACAATTAAGCGAGGAAGAAACAAAGAAAATATGCTCCGATGTTGCGCAAAAATTAGGAGCCAATTCATTAAAAGATATGGGAAAAGTAATGGGAGAATTAAAGAAAAATTATTCAGATACTTTAGATTTTTCTAAAGCAGGATCTTTGCTAAAAGAGATATTAGGGAAGTAATATTAGTTTATGAAATATCCAAAAGAATATTTAGACGAAATCAAAACTAGATTAAAAGTTTCAACTGTTGTTTCCAAGTCAGTTAATTTAAAAAAAAGAGGAAAAGAGTTTGTAGGGCTTTCTCCTTTTAAAACTGAAAAAACACCATCGTTTACTGTTAATGATGAAAAAGGTTTTTATCATTGTTTCAGTACAGCAGAGCATGGAAATATTTTTGATTTTATTATGAAAACTCAAAATTTAAAATTTGGAGAAGCAGTTAAATACTTAGCAAATCTAGCTGGAATGCAACCATATACATTTTCAAAAAAAGATGAAGAAAGAGAAAAACAGTGGAATGAATATTCAGAAATTTTTAAAATTTATGTTGAATATTATCATAATGAACTTTTAAAGAATCATGACTTTAACTTTGTAAGAGAATATTTAAAAAAAAGAAAATTATCTAAAGAGGACGTTCTAAATTTTAAAATTGGATATGTTCATTACAATGCAAATTTTTATGAAAAAATTAAATCTAAATTTAGTGAAAAAAATATAACGGATACTGGATTATTTTATTTTGATGAAAAGAAAAATATATATGTAGAAAGATTTAGAGATAGAATAATTTTTCCAATTAACAGTATAACGGGACAACCTATAGCCTTGGGTGGAAGAACTATAAAAGAAAATAATTATATGGCAAAATATATTAATTCACCGGAAACACCTTTTTTTAAGAAAGGATCGAATTTATATAATTTAGATTATGCAAGAAAATTATCAAATAAAATTGAAAATGTTTATTTAGTTGAAGGATATATGGATGTAGTTGGCTTAAGAAGTAAAGGAATAGAAAATGCCGTTGCCAACCTTGGAACTTCATTAACTGATAGGCAAGTATTGGTTTTAAATCAATTTTATGATGATTTAATAATTTGCTTTGATGGAGATGAAAGTGGATATAAGGCAGCACTTAGAGCTGCAGAAAATTTAATAAAAGAACTAAAACCAGAAAAACAAATTTCTTTTTTATTTTTGCCAGATAATGAAGATCCAGATAGTTTTGTAAATAAAAATGGGAAGGATTATTTTATTCAGTTCACTAAAGATAAAAAAATTTCTATTCACAATTTTATATTTAATCACTATAAAAATGAAACAACCAGTGACCCTTCATCTTTAGCAATATTTGAAAAAAAAATAAGAACAATTGCTGGCACAATTAAAGATGATTATATAAAAAAATATGTATTAGAGTTTTTTTTAGAAAAAATAAATTTGTTAACTCCTAATACTAATCAAAATAAGCATAAAACCTACTTTAAAAAAGCTAAATCTTTAAAGACAACACAGATACATTTTAACGAAACTAAGGATCTAAGTTCTATTGAAATCAAAGAGTTTTCATTTTTATACTTTATTATAAACAACCTATCTTTAATAAAGAATAATTTTAATTTAATTCAAGACGTTAAGTTATTTTCTACTGAAAATAAAATTATATATGAAAGTGTATTTAATAAAATTTTAAACAACCAAGAACTTTCAATAAATGATTTATCTATCGATTCACAGATACTAAATAAAATTTCAAAATTTGCCTCAATAAAACATATTTTAAATAAATTAGAAAATGATGAATATAGATTAATTGAGCTTCTTAAGGAAATCGTAAGAGATATCAAAAACTATGAACTTGAAATAAGAATAGAGGAATTAGAATCGAAATTTTCAAAAGATTTAAATGAGAATACATTTAACGAATTAAGACAATTGAAAAAATTACAAAAAATCAATTAAATCAACCAATTTAGATATGGATTTTTCTAAATTTACCATTATATAAGGTTTCCTAACTTTTTTACTGTGGAACGAATAATTACAAAATCATTTGCAAGACTTATGGGCCGGGGGCAGCATAGAGGCTTCATAACTTATGAAGAATTAAACAAGTCTCTTGGAAAAAGAAATTTATCTCCTGAAAATCTTTCACAAGCATTTATTCATATCTTAGATGATAAGATTGCATTAGTAGAAAAAAAATCTGATTACAAGATTTTAAGAAAAAAAGAATCTTCATCAAAAGAAGAAGGAAAAGCTGCAGAAAAAAGTGACGACCCTATAAGAATGTATCTAAGAGAAATGGGAGGAGTTGAGCTATTATCTAGAGAGGGCGAAATTGCGATAGCTAAAAGAATTGAAGCTGGAAAAGATGTTATGCTTAATGCATTATCCCAAAGCCCAATTACTGCCCAACAATTCTTTGAATGGGATTCAAGTTTGCAAAAAGATGAAATTTTAGTCAGAGAAATAATTGATATTGATACCAATTATACTGAGGCTGACGAAACAAATGAAAGCAATAAAGAAAAAAAAGTAGATTCTGATAATTCAGAACAAAGTTCACAAGAAAGTTCTGAAGATGAGTTTAATCCTACACTTGCAGCAATGGAAAGTGAGATTAAGCCTAAAGTATTGAAAACAATAAATACTCTTACAAAAGAATACAATAAGCTAATTAAATATCAGCAAGAAAAATTACAATGTGTATTAAATTCTGTTTCATTTTCAAATTCAAAAGAAAAAAATTATCAAAACATAGTACTAAGCATTCTTGAAAATATTAAGTCATTGCAACTTTCACCATCTGTTTTAGAAGAATTGGTACAAAAACATTATGTCGAAAATAAAAAAATAATTTCTCTCGAAGGACATTTGTTAAGACTTGCAATAAATAGCAAAATACCGAGAGAGGAGTTTATAAAGTATTATGTTGGAAATGAAATAAATCCAAATTTGAAATCATTTTTAGGAACGAATGAAGTATGGAAAAAATTTTTACAGAAAAATAAAGATGAATTTAAAAATATTAGAGAAAAATTAATAGAAATAAGTAAAAAACTTGGAATTTCTGTTACAGATTATAAAAAATTAGTAAGCAGAATTCAAAAAGGAGAGAAAGAGTCTAGAATAGCTAAAAAGGAAATGGTAGAGGCCAACCTTAGATTAGTTATTTCAATTGCTAAAAAGTATACCAACAGAGGATTGCAATTTTTAGATTTAATCCAAGAAGGAAATATTGGATTAATGAAAGCGGTTGATAAATTTGAGTACAGGAGAGGATATAAGTTTTCAACATATGCAACTTGGTGGATAAGACAAGCAATAACAAGATCAATTGCTGACCAGGCAAGAACAATAAGAATACCTGTACATATGATTGAAACTATAAATAAAATTGTTAGAACTCAAAGATTAATTCTAAGTGAATTTGGAAGAGAAGCTACACCAGAAGAATTATCCAAAAAACTAAGAATGCCATTAGATAAAGTAAGAAAAGTTTTAAAAATTTCAAAAGAACCTGTATCTTTAGAAAAACCTGTTGGTGATGAAGAAGATAGCAGTCTTGGAGATTTTATTGAAGATACAAAAGCATTAGCGCCATTAGAGCAAGCTATTAAATCTAACTTAAGTGAAGCAACAACAAAAATTTTATCTACCTTAACTCCTAGAGAAGAAAGAGTTTTAAGGATGAGGTTTGGTGTAGGAATGAATACAGACCATACTTTAGAAGAAGTCGGGTTACAGTTTTCTGTAACAAGAGAGAGAATTAGACAAATTGAAGCTAAAGCTCTTAGAAAACTAAAACACCCAAGTAGATCTAAACAACTTAAAAGTTTCTTAGAAAGTTAAATATTTGGGCCGTTAGCTCAATAGTAGAGTACTGCATTGACATTGCAGGGGTAGTTGGAGCGTAACCAACACGGCCCACCAATTAAATTTATCTTTAATTGATAACTTCAAAAAAATAATATATTTAATTAAGTAATTTTGGGCCTGTAGCTCAGTTGGTTAGAGCAGTACACTCATAATGTATTGGTCCCAGGTTCGAGTCCTGGCGGGCCCACCATAAAATTTTATTTTTTTTCTACGAAAATTTTAAGATTTTTTAGTAATGCATTTATATCACCATCATTACTTTGGATAATTGAATTAAATTCTTCTTTTTGAACTTTAGCCAAACTTACACCTTCTATAATGACATCAATTATAAGAGGATTATCAGGATCTTTTGTAACAACTCTCCAATCAATTTTTATTTCAGGCTTGTCATCAGTTGCTAACAAGGTACTTGATACCATAGTATATTTGTCACTAAGTTTTTTTTGAGAATCCACACGTATTCTTGGATCAGTATATTCGGCCAACCTACTTGAAAATGTTTTTAAAAAATATTTATTGAAAATTTCTAAATATTCTTCCTTCTTTTGATCTGACATATTTTTTCTATGTTTTCCAAGCGAATAAAACCCAATACCCCTTATATCAACAGTTTCTTTAGCAATTGTTTTTAATATTTCCATTTTTTCTTCTTTGGATTGTCTCTTATTTAATGCTTCTGAGGCTCTGTCAGCAGTTTCTTGAACAAAAGAATATGGGTCGATTGCAAATGAATTGTTAATATAAATAAAATTTATAAAAATTAATAAAAAAAAAAAGAAATATTTTTTTTTATACATCAGTTTTTAATATATTATTGTGTTTCGATTTCTTCCCAATCCGCATCACCTTCATACAAAATCTCAATAGTTGCACTTGGTTTTGTATTTGCAATTTTTCTTTTTCTATCCTGTAAGTATAAACTTTTTACTGCAGCATAAAAATCCATTGAGTTTTTTTCAAGATTTTCAAATGTCTCTATGTTTTTTGCTCTAAAATCTATACCCGTTAAAGTTTTAGTTAACATATAATCAGATTTGTCTAAATATTCATTATTACCATGAGCAGAAATATTATAATAAGGGTCTCCACCCATTACATTTATAAATGAACCAGCAGTATCCCTAATAGTTGATGGTCCTAAAACTGGTAATACCCAATAACAACCTGGACCGACTCCCCATACACCTAGTGTTTGACCATAATCCTCTTTTTCATACTCAGGAAAACCCATTTTTTCCGCTACATCAAATATCCCAAAAATTCCTACTGTTGTATTAATAATAAATCTTCCAGTGTTAATTCCTGCTGTTTGAATTTGCCCCTGTAAAACATTGTTTGGGATGGTTATAAGTGAAGAAAGATTATCAAGTACATTACTTGCCCCAGATCTTACTGGAGAGGGTAATTGCCTATATCCTTTAGCAATTGGCTCAATTAGCAAATTGTCTAGGCCTTTATTAAAAGAAAAAATTGCACGATTAATACCTTCAAAACAATCTTTAACTTGTCCATTTGTATTTTTAGATAATTCATTTTCACCATCACTACCAGCTATTGACGAAGTAGTCATAAATAATGACAAAATTAAAACTTTGAAAATTCTGCTCATAATTCAATTTTTATATGTATATCTTTATTAAAAGTAAATCTATATTTTGTGTTATAATTCTTTAAAATGACCATAAAAACTTCAGTAAATTACTCACCAAATTTTTCAACCTCAGCAAGAAATAAAAAAAAGATAAAATACATAATTTATCATTACACTGGAATGCGTAGCGAAAATAAGGCTATAAAAAGACTAACTGATCTTAATTCAAATGTAAGCTGCCATTACTTTATAAAAAGAAATGGTGATATTATTTTAATGGTGCCAGAATTGCATGAAGCATGGCACGCGGGAAAATCTAAATGGAAAAAAGATATTTCATTAAACAAAAAATCTTTAGGAATTGAAGTTTCAAATAAAGGGCATGAATTTGGATATGAAAATTTTTCAAAAGATCAAATAAACTCTTTAATTAAATTATCAAAATATTTAATAAAAAAATACAAGATAAAAGCTTCAAATATACTGGGGCATTCGGATATTGCCTTTGAAAGAAAAAAAGACCCAGGTGAAAAATTTCCTTGGAGTTATTTAGCAAATAAAAAAATTGGAATATGGCACAAATTTAAAGAAGAAAATCTTAAAAAATTTAGAAGTAAAAAAATTTCAAATATTGAAATAATTAAATTTATAAAATATCTGGCTAAAATTGGATATTTAACTAAAAACTTAAAAAATAATAAAAAAACAAAACTTATTAAAAGTTTTCAAAGAAGATTTAGGCAAAAGTTAATAAATGGAAAAATAGACAAAGAATGCCTGATTATTGCTAAAAAAATCAGCAAATTATCTCGGTAATTATGTTTTCTCTTGAAAAAATCTAAATAATGAATATTTTGAACAAGCCAGATAAATGACTTATCGCTTTAATTAGTTTTAAAGAGGAAAGTCCGGGCTCTACAAAGACACAGTGCCAGTTAATGGCTGGCGGGGGTAACCCCAGGGATAGTGCCACAGAAAATAAACCGCCTCATCAAGGCAAGGGTGAAAAGGTGTGGTAAGAGCACACCGGCTGTTTGGTAACAAGCAGCGCATGGAAAACCCCACTGAGAGCAAAACTGAGTAGAGATGACATTGTTAGAAATAACTAAAAGCAGTCTTTGGCTAGTCATCAGGGTTAGTTGCTTGAGCCTTAAAGTGATTTAAGGCCTAGAGAAATGATAGGTTTAAATGACAGAACCCGGCTTATAGTTTATCTGGCACTTCTTAATTAATTAAAAATTTCCAATATAAACGTTTCATATTTGTTCTTAAAATTAGATTTAAGAAGCAAAATATTATGTATTGACGTATAGTTATAAAACCCATAATATCCCATATAAACCCAAATAAGGGTTGTATATGAGCTATGTTTTTATCAACTTACGAAAACAAACTGGACAAAAAGGGAAGGGTTTCTGTGCCGGCTTCTTTTAGATCTTACTTATCTAATTTAGGTTATAATGGTGTAATTTGTTATCCTTCATTTAATAATCAATGTATAGAAGCATGGCCACAAGATAGAATTGAAAAAATTTCTAACACAATAGACTCATTAAATCCTTTTGAGGAAAAAAAAGATTATTTTGCAACATCAATATTGTCAGAAAGTATAAACCTACAATTCGATAGTGAAGGTAGAATTTTATTAACATCAAAATTATTAAAACATGCAAAAATTAAAAATAACATGTTGTTTGTTGGCCAAGGAAAAACTTTCCAAATATGGGAGCCATCAACATTTGAAAAATTTAGGGTAACTGCGAAAAGAAAATCAAACATTCATAGAGCTAGCCTTAAATGGGAGCGACAATTTAATAACTAAAAGGGAGATATATGACTATAAATTTTAAACAACCAGATATTAGAGAGTTGAAACCAAGAATACTAGTTCTTGGAGTTGGAGGAGCAGGAGGAAATGCAATAAATGAAATGATTGATGCTGGAATGCAAGGAGTAGAATTTATTGCAGTCAATACAGATGCTCAAGATTTAAAACTTAGTAAAGCACATACTAAAATACAAATAGGATTAAATTTAACTAAAGGATTAGGAGCTGGTGCAAAAATTGATATAGGACAGGCAGCTGCTGATGAATCTCTGAACGAAATTGTAAATTGTTTACAAGGCTCAAACATGGTTTTTATAGCTGCAGGCATGGGTGGTGGCACTGGAACAGGTTCTGCTCATGTTATTGCTCGTGCTGCTAAAGAACTAAATATTTTAACAGTAGGCGTTGTAACACTTCCTTTTCTTTATGAAGGACCATCTAGAATGAGAAGAGCACAGCATGGTTTAGAAGAACTTAGAAAGCATGTAGACACTATTATTGTTATTCCAAATCAAAACTTGTTTAAGATTGCAAGTGAGCAGACAACTTTTGAAGAGTCTTTTGAATTATCAAATAATGTTCTGCTGCATGGAGTTCAAAGTATTACAGATTTAATGGTTAGACCTGGCTTAATAAATTTAGATTTTGCAGACGTTGAAACTGTTATGAGTGCAATGGGTAAAGCAATGATGGGCACAGGAGAAGCAGAAGGAGAAGGTCGAGCTTCAAAAGCTGCAGAAATGGCAATCAGCAATCCGTTAATTGATGACTATACTCTTAAAGGAGCAAAAGGTTTATTGGTTAATATAACTGGCGGTAAAGACTTAAAACTATTTGAAGTAGATGAAGCTGTAAATAAAGTAAGAGCAGAAGTTGATACAGAGGCAGAATTAATTATTGGTGCAATAACAGATCCTTCACTTGATGGAAAAATGAGGGTTTCTATAGTTGCGACAGCTCTTGACGGTCAACAGCCTGAGTCAAAATCAGTAATTAATATGGTTCACAGAATACAGAATAGAAATCCAGGTTATTCTGAATTTCAAAACTCCGATTCTCATCAATCTTTTAACTTTTCTTCTAGTGTTTCATCGCCAATATCTGAAGGTGCGACTGCACTAAAACTAGAAAATGAAATACATGAAGAAACTGTGAATGAAGTTGAACAATTTGATAAAAATAACCACGAAGTTCAAACAAATACTCTAGAACCAGAATCTACTGTTTTAGAAGAAACTCAAAGTGTAGTTGAACCAGAAGTTTCTAATGGTTTAGAAAATTTTGAAATTGAAGAAGAAACACCTGAGCTTTTTAACTCAGGAAATGAAGAAAATTTATCATCTGATGAAATATCTGAGAACAAAGAAACTGATAGTTTAGACGAAGATGATTTAGAGATTCCGGCATTTTTAAGAAGACAAAAGAATTAATGGTCTTCAAAAAAATAAATGAATGCCACCATAAAACTTGAAAATGTAAAGCATTTTCCAGTTTTGCTAGAAGAAATAACTAGCATAATTTCCCCTCTATATGGTGGCACATTTATTGATTGTACGTTTGGACAAGGTGGATACTCAAAAAAAATATTAGAAAATATAAATAACAAAGTTTTTGCAATTGATAGAGATAATAGTTCGATAAAAATAATAAATCAGTTTAAAAAAAAATATCAAAGTAGATTTCAATTTAAAAATATCAAATTTAGCGAAATTTTAAATTTAAATATAAATCAATCAACAAAAGATATAAAAGCAATAATTTTTGATTTAGGTTACTCAACGACTCAAATTAAAGATCCAAATAAAGGTTTATCTTTTAATAGTAAGGGCAAGCTTAATATGCAAATGGGTTTAAATAATATTTCAGCACATGATTTAATTAACAAATTAAGTGAAAAAGAACTTACAAAAATATTTAAAGTTTTTGGTGAAGAAAATAGTTCAAAATTTATATCTAAAAGAATTATAGAATTTAGAAAAAATAAAAATATTAAAACAGAAGACCTAGTAAATATTATTGATATTGTTAAAAAAAAAAAATTTTTTAGAATTCATAATTCGACAAAAGTTTTTCAAGCTCTTAGAATTATAGTTAATAATGAAATTAGTGAATTAATTTATGGATTGATAAATAGTTTTAAACTCTTACCGGTTGGTGGAATGCTTGTAATTGTGACTTTTCATTCAATTGAAGATAAAATTGTAAAATTTTTTTTAAAAAATTATTCTGAAAATAAAAATCTTTCTAGGTATTTACCTTCGCGTATTGAAAAAAAAAAATTAATCAAACTAATAGATAAAAAACCAATTATACCTAGTAAAAAAGAATTAAAGCTTAATCCTGCATCTAGATCAGCCAAACTAAGGTATGGAATTAAATTAAATAACCATTCTGATTTTTCAGAATTTGAAAAAAAGTTTGGTTATTTATTAGAAGTTGAAGAATTAATTAAAAAAATATGAAAAAAATTTTTTTTTCTATAGCATTAATAACTTTAATTTTTTTGACTTCAGCAATAAAAAATTCAACAAAAAAAATTGATGCTAAAATCTATAATTTAAATGAAGATATTAGATTACTGAATGAAAAGTATGAGCTAGTTTTATTAGATCATAACTATTTAAGTTCTCCCAAAAAACTTGATGAATATCAAAAAAAATTTTTTGAAAATGATTTAATAACCACAGATATTGTAGATATAGAAGAAATTAATTTCATTAAAAATAAAATATTAATTAATAAATCTAAAGAGGCATTTGAAAAGTAAAAATAAAACAGATTTGTTGATAGAGGAATATGATAGTCATTTTTCATATAAAATAAGAAAAAGTAACTTAAATATATCCTTTAACAGAATCGCTTTTATTTTTTTTATATTTGTAATTGTATCTTTAATTTTTTCGACTAAAGCAATTTTTCTTAGTTCTTTAAAAAATAATATTATAAATAAAAATTATTCAGAATCAGAATATAGATCTAGCATTCTAGATAGGAATGGCAACATAATTGCAAAAACAATTATCGCAAGCAACGTTGGAGTAAATCCTAATTTGGCAATAGACAAAAGAAAATTATTATTAAATTTAAAATTAATATTTCCTGAAAAAAAAAAAGCTGAATTTGATAAAATTGAAAAAAATTTAAGTGCTAAAAAATTTTTTTATATAAAGAAAAAAATAAGCCAAGAAAAATTAGAAGAATTAATTTTGTTGGGAGATAAATCAATAATTATAGAGCATAAAATATCTAGAATTTACCCTCATGAAAATTTATTTAGCCATATAATTGGTCAGATTGATGATAACAATAACGGGATTTCTGGTATTGAAAAATCTTTTAATAATGAATTAAAAAAAAACTATTTACCTTTAAAACTTACTCTAGATACAGATATTCAATATCTCATAAGAGAAGAGTTAAAAAAATATGAAGAAATTTTTCAAAATTTAGGAAGTGCTGCAATATTGATGGATGTAAATTCTGGAGATATAATTTCTCTAGTATCACTTCCAGATTTTAATTTAAATAAAAGAGAAGAAATTTCAGATATAAATTTTATTAATAGAGCGACAAAAGGAGTTTATGAATTTGGTTCTGTTTTTAAAACTTTTACGTTGGCCGCAGCTTTTGATGAAAAGATTATTGAACCACAAACAGAATTTATTGATTTACCAAAATCTTTAACTTGTGCTGGATTTCCAATAAGAGAATATGACAATAAAATACCTACAAATTTGACAGCTGAACAAATTTTAGTTCGATCTGGAAATATAGGTTCAGTCAGAATCGGTCAAAAAATAGGAGAAGAAAAATTTAAATTATTTTTATCAAAAATTGGTGTTTTAGATGAGATTAATTTTGACATTGAAGAAGTTGGAAAACCAATTAAATTTAATTGGGGAAAATGTCCACTTGCAACTGCTTCTTTTGGTCATGGTATTACAACAACACTAATTCAGTTAGCCAAAGCTTATGCAATAATTACTAATGGCGGATATGAGATTAATCCAACTACAATTGTAAAAACTAGAAATTTAAATGATAAAAAAAAAATTTTAAATGATGGAGTATCTAAAAAAATTCTGCCTATTTTAAGAAAGATTGTAACAACAAAAGAAGGAACTGCTTCCTTGGCCAATGTCAATGGATATGAAATTGGGGGAAAAACTGGTACTGCTCAAAAAAGTATAGCTGGCAATTATTCAAAAAAAAAAATAAATACCTTTGTATCTATATTTCCTACATCTAATCCAAAATTTGTATTAGCAGTAATGCTGGATGAGCCAAAAACAAATAAAGATTATATTTATCATTATAGGGATGGTTCAAACATTAAATATAAGGGCACCCCATTTAATACTGCTGGCTGGACTACTGTTGAGGTTACAGGTCAAATTATAGAAAATATTGGACCTATTTTAGCCACAAAATATTAAGATTTTAAATTTATCAAATGTACATTGGAAAATTATTCAAGAACTTACCTAAAGAATATTATTTACATAAATTTAATAATTTAAGTTTAGATAGCAGAAAATGTAAACAGGGTGATATTTTTTTTTCAATAAGAGGGGTAAAAAAAAATGGAAATAAATTTATTAATAGCGCGATTAATAATGGTGCGAAAACAATTGTATCTGATTTAAATTTTCAAGGAAAAAAAGAAGATATTTTATTTATTAATAACAAAAATGTTAGAAAATTAGTCTCAGAAATCGCTTCAAAATATTATAAAAATATTCCAACCAACTTAGTTGCTGTAACAGGAACAAATGGCAAGTCTTCAATAGCAAATTTCTATTTTCAAATACTTAATAATAAAAAATTGAAGGTTGCTACAATTGGAACTCTTGGTATAAAAACTAATAATAGTAATAAGTTAACAGATAATACAACATTAGATTCTATCACTATTCATAAAACACTTTCACTATTAAAGAGAAAAAAAATAAGAAATACTATTTTAGAGGCATCTAGCCATGGTTTAAAACAATATAGATTAAATGGATTAAGATTTGATACAACAATTTTTACAAATTTATCTCGTGATCACTTAGATTACCATAAAACGTATAAAGATTATTTAAATTCTAAATTAATACTATTCAATAAACTTACAAAAAAAGGTGGAAATATAATATATGATAATGATATTTCTGAATCAAAAATACTTAAAAAAATCTGTATAAAGAAAAATCTAAAATCATTAACTATTGGAAAAAAAAAATCTAATTTATTAATAAAGAAACATGAGTATTTAGGAAATTTTCAAAAAATTGAAATTGAATTTAATAAACAAAAATACTCATTTACCACAAATTTAATTGGAAAAATTCAAGTTAGAAACCTTCTATTTGCAGCTTTAGCAGCAAGTAAAAGTAAAATTAAATTTAGCAAAATAATTGAGTTAATGAGTGAAATAAAGGCTGTTGAAGGAAGATTAGAGAATGTTGGTAATATAAAAAATAACTCAAAAGTAATTCTAGACTATGCCCACACACCAGATGCATTAAAGCATACTTTGAAAAGTATAAAAGAACAGTTTAGTCATAGCTCTATAAGAATTGTTTTTGGATGTGGAGGAGATAGAGACAAAGATAAAAGATCTATAATGGGTAAAATTGCAAATAATTATTGCGACAAGATATTTTTAACAGATGATAATCCAAGATATGAAAATCCAAAAAAAATAAGAAATCTAATAAAAAAAAAAATATCTAGATTTAAATTAGTTGAAATTGCATCGAGAGAAAAAGCAATAAAAATGGCAATAGAAAGTTTAAAATCCGGAGATATATTAGTAGTTGCAGGCAAAGGTCATGAAATCTATCAAGAATATAAAGGAAACAAAAAATTTTTTTCAGACAAAAAATGTATTTTAAAAGCAATTAATTTAAAAAATAAAAAATTATTTAAAAATTGGAAAGCGAATATCTTGCACGAGCAATGCAATTTAAATTCGGTAAGTAAAAATTTGAAAATTAACAAGGCATCAATAAATTCAAAAAATATTAAAAAAAATGATATTTTTTTTGCAATTAAAGGGCCTAAAAACGATGGAAATAATTACGCAGATGAAGCAATTAAAAAAGGTGCTTCTTTAGCAATAGTAAATAAATTAGGAAAATTAAATAAATTAAAAAAAATTAAAATAAATAATACACTTAGAGTTTTAATTAATGCATCTAAAGATGTAAGAAAAATTTCAAATGCAAAATTTATTTCTATTACTGGCAGCTCAGGAAAAACGTCTTTAAAGGATTTACTAGCATTCTGTTTAAGTAAATTGGCACCAACTACAAAATCAAATAATTCCTTTAATAACAAATATGGTGTTCCACTAAGTTTATTTAATGTAAAAAAAAATGATACGTTCGCAGTTCTTGAAGCCGGAATGGATAAAGCAGGTGAAATTGATTATTTGACAAAAATAATAAGACCAGATTTTGGTATAATTACCAATATATCATATGCGCACATTAAAAATTTTAATAGTCTTGAAGGAATTGCAAAGGCAAAATCTGAAATCATTAATAATATAACAGAAGGTGGAAAAGTTATACTTAATCAAGATGATGATTATTTTTACTTTATAAAAAAAATTGCAATAAAAAAAAATATTAATGTTATTTCTTTTAGTAAAAAAAATTCTTTATCTGATGTATATATTAAAAAAATAATATCAAATAAAACTAATTCTAAAATTTTTATTAAAAATAAAAATAAAACTAAAGGTTTTTTAATTAAAAAAAATTTACATCCTTATTTGAACAATATTTTAGCATCAATAGCTATAATTTCTGAATTTTATGATTTAAATTATATTGATGAAAAATTATTTTATAACTTTAAAATACCATCTTCTCGAGGCGACATAGTAAAAGTAAGGCTTAATGATAAAGTAATTTACTTAACTGATGAAAGCTATAATTCTAACCCTCTTTCTTTAAAGTTCGCTGTCGAAAATTTTAATAAAGAAAATCAAAGTAATAAATATTTAATATTAGGAGATATGCTCGAGCTTGGAAAATTTTCAAAAAAATTGCACAAAAAAATGTCTAAAATTATCAATAAAACTTCAATAAAAAAAGTTTATGTAATTGGAAATGACATAAAAGAAACTTTTTATGCTATTGATAGAAAAAAAAGAGGTCGAATTTTAAGAGATAAAAATGAAATATATCATTTGATTAAAAACGATTTAAATAATAATGATCATTTAATGATAAAAGCTTCCAATTCTACTGGCCTTAATAGTGTTGCTTTAAATATAAAAAAAGGAAAAATTTATGCTGTATAGTTTATTTACAAACCTCGTAGATAACTACCCTATCTTTAATGTTTTTAGATATTTGACAGTAAGAACTGGTTTATCAATGTTTACTTCAATGTTGATAGTTTTTTTAATTGGGAGTCCAATAATTAATTATTTTTCAAGTAAAAAAATTCATAATCCAATTAGGTCTGACGGTCCGTCTGACCATATTGTAAAAAAAATTGGAACACCAACAATGGGGGGCGTTCTCATATTGATAGGAATTTTTTCAGGTGTATTGTTGTGGTCTGATTTATCAAATCCTTATAATTGGTTTTTAATATTTATTGTAGGTGGCCTAGGAATTCTAGGAGCATACGATGATTACAAGAAAATTAAGAGTGGTAACTCTGGTGGAGTTTCATTTAGATTTAAACTGACTTCACAAATTATAATAGCTTTAATTGGAATTTATATACTTACTTATCACGCAAATTCTGCTGAATTAAAAAATCTTTATTTCCCATTTTTTAAAAATTTAGTAATTAATCTTGGTTGGTTTTTTATTCCATTTTATTTATTTATAATTGTTGGATCTTCAAATGCAGTTAATTTAACAGATGGTTTAGATGGATTAGCCACTGTTCCAATAATATTGGTTGCATCTTGTTTTGCATTTATAAGTTATGTTACAGGAAACATAGTATTTTCAGAATATTTGCATATTCCTTACATTAAAGATGTTGGAGAAGTAGCCGTTTTTTGTGGTTCAATTATAGGTGCATGCATTGGTTTCCTTTGGTTTAATGCTCCACCAGCAAAAATATTTATGGGAGATACAGGTTCACTGGCTTTAGGCGGCTCTTTAGGAGCAGTAGGCATAATAACCAAACATGAGATTGTTCTAGCAATAACAGGAGGTTTGTTTGTTTTGGAGGCGGTTTCGGTAATAGTACAAGTTATTTCGTTTAAGTTAACAGGAAAACGAATTTTTAAAATGGCACCGATACACCACCATTTTGAAAAAAAAGGATGGGCAGAATCAACTGTGGTTGTAAGGTTTTGGATCATATCAATCATTTTAGCAATGATAGGATTGGCTACTCTTAAATTAAGATAATGTTTAATTTAAAAGATAATCTAAAAAATAAAAAAATTCTTATTTATGGTTATGGTAAAAGTGGGCAAGCTTCTTTTAAATATTTAAAAAAAAATAATAAAATTTCGATTTATGACGATATTAAAAAAGTTAAAAAATCTTCTATTTCTTTTAAAAAGATAAGAATATCAGAATTTGATTATATAGTTTTAAGCCCAGGGATTGATATAAATAAATGCAAATTAAAAAATTATATAAAAAAGAACAGAAAAAAAATAGTTACTGATCTTGATATTTTTCATTTGAATAATCCAAAAAATTTGAAAATTACTATTACAGGTACAAATGGAAAATCAACAACAGCAAAATTACTATTTAAAATTTTAAAAGAACAAAATAAAGATGTTAAACTTATTGGAAATATTGGCATACCAGTTTTATCTAGAATTAAAATAAACCCTAACACTATTTTTGTAATAGAGGCTTCTTCTTATCAAATTGATTATAGCCAATATTTTAAGACTGATTATGCGTTTATATTAAATATTAGACCAGATCATTTGGAAAGGCATAAAACAATTCAAAATTATGCAAGTGCTAAATTTAAACTTATACTAAATCAAAATAAAAATTTTTATTCTTTTGTAGAAAATAATAAATATTTAAATCAACAAATCAGAAAACATAAAATTAACTCAAAAATTATTAAGGTAAACACAAATTTTAATAAGATAAAAAAATTAATTTCTAATAGCTATTTTGACAATATTAATAATTTAACAAATTTATCTTTTATACTTGAGTTTGCAAAAGTTTATAAACTAAATAAATCGAGATTATTTAATACAGTAAATAGATTTAAAGGTTTAGATTTTAGACAACAAGTTATTTATAAAAATAATTTTGTTACTATTATAAATGATTCAAAATCTACAAGCTTTTCTTCAAGTGTAAATTTACTTAAATCATATAAGAATATTTTTTGGATACTTGGTGGATTATCAAAAAAAGGTGATAAACTTGAGCTATCATCTAAATATTATAAAAATATTAAAGGTTATATTTTTGGAAAAGATAAGAATTTTTTTGAAAAAAAATTAAATAATAAAATAAAATCAAATACATATAAAAATTTAGAAAATATTTTAAAAAAAATAGCTCAAGAAATTAAATTAGAAAAATATAAGCATTCTTATATTTTATTTAGCCCTTCCGCAGCATCTTTTGATAAATTTAAAAACTTTGAAGATAGAGGAAATTATTTTAACTATTTAATAAAGAAAAATAAATTTATAAAAAAAATAAATGCTTGATTTAAACAAAATATTTAATTTGTATTATGGCTGGTGGAAAAATATTGATAAATTCATTTTATTTTTAATTCTGTTACTTTTTGGCCTTGGTTTATTTTTTTCATTAGTTTCAACTTCAATAATTGCTTCAGATAAACTAAATACTAATACTTATTATTTTTTTATAAAACATTTATTCTTTATTATTCTAGGAGTTTTTATTTTAATTACATTCTCTGCTATTGAACAAAAAAAATTATTTCAAATTTCTAAATATTTATTTTTTATTTTTTTTATATTTCTAGCTTTAGTTCCATTTATAGGTGAAGAAGTAAAAGGATCAGCGAGATGGATAGATCTACCCATGATGCCAAGGTTTCAGCCAATTGAAATTCTTAAACCTTTTTTGATAATTATAATTTCAACTATTTTTACTCTTAATTATGAAAAACATCTTTATTTTAAATATTTATTTAGTTTATTGATAATTATACCAGTAATTTTGTTTTTGATTTCTCAACCTGATATAGGACAAACTATACTAATAATACTTACTTGGTTTTCTTTAATATTTGTATCAGGAATTAATTTATTATTCTTGTTTGTTTTTTTTACATTAACTTTTTCAGTATTAACTTATCTGATATTGTATGTTTCAAAATTTGAGTACATAAAACAAAGACTATTTTCATTTATAAATCCAACCTCAGGAAATAATTATCAATCTGAAAGGGCTTCCGAAGCTATATCTAATGGTGGTTTTTTTGGACAAGGTATAGGCGAAGGCACTTTAAATTCAAAAGTACCAGAAGCTCACACAGATTATATTATTTCAGTAATCTCAGAAGAATTTGGAGTAATAATTGTTTTACTAATTATGATGATTTTTTTAATACTTTCTTATTGTATATTAAAAAAAACAGATAATGAGAATGAAGATAAGGTTAAATTAATTTTAGTTGGAATAACTACAATTATTTTGTTCCAAACTTTTATTCATATTGGAGTTAATATTAGATTATTACCAACTACCGGAATGACATTGCCTTTCTTAAGTTATGGAGGTTCTTCGATAATAAGTACATCTATATTGGCTGGAATTATATTAAATTTAACGAGAAGAAAAATAAGTTAGTGAAAAAAAATATATTAATTAGCACAGGAGGTTCCGGTGGACATACCATTCCTGCAATTACTTTATACGAACATCTTAAGAATGATTATGATATATTTTTAACATCAGATAAAAGAGGATCTAAATTTATTAATAATAAGGATTATAATTTTAAATTAATTGAGATACCAAGAATTTCAAAAAACTTATTTAAAATACCTAACATAATATTTTTTTTAATAATTTCATTTTTTAAATCATTTTTTTTTATTAAAAAAAATAATATTGACATTTTAATTAGCACTGGTGGATATATGTCTTTACCTTTATGCTTGTCTGCAAAAGTATTAAATATTAAAACTTATTTATTTGAACCCAACATGGTAATAGGTAGATCAAATAAATATTTTCTCAAGTTTTCTGAAAAAATTATTTGTTATTCAAATAAATTAATCAATTTTCCTGAGAAATATAAAAATAAATTAGCAGTAATTAATCCATTGTTAAGAAAAGAGATTTATGAAGAAAAAAAAAAAATTAAAAATAAAATTAAAAAAAAATTTACAATTTTAATCATAGGAGGTAGCCAAGGATCAGAATTTTTTGATAATGAAATCAGTGAACTAATGATTAATTTGTCTAAAAATTATAAAATTTCATTAATTCAACAAATAACAGACGAAAATAAAAAAAAATTACTTAAAAAAAAATATGAGGAAAATGAATTAGAAAATGAACTATTTAGTTTTGATGAACAAATTTTTAAAAAATATAGTAGAGCAGATTTGGCAATTACAAGATCGGGAGCTTCTACAATTTCAGAATTAATTTTTTTTGAAATTCCTTTCATTGCGATACCTCTTCCCAAATCGAAAGATAATCATCAATTTTTTAATGCTAAAAATTATTATGATAAAAAATTTTGTTGGATAGTTAATCAGTCAGATTACAGTAAAGATAATTTAAAACAACTTATTCTAAATATAATACAAAATTCTGAAAATTATTTTGAAAAAAAAAACAATATGTGTGAATTTTCTTATCAAAACACCTGGAATAATATAAATCAAAAGTTATTAGCTATAATAAATGAAAATTAAATTAGCAAAATCAGAATTAATCCATTTTGTTGGAATTGGTGGAATTGGCATGAGTGGTTTAGCAGTTATAATGAAAGACTTAGGCTTTAAAGTACAAGGAAGTGATATTGCTAATAATAAGAATATTGAAAGAATTAAACAAAAAAAAATTAAGGTATACATAGGACATAAAATACAAAACATTAATAAATCGACTATTTTAGTCATTTCATCTGCCATTAAAAAAAATAATCCTGAATTATTATTTGCAAAAAAAAAAAGAATTCCAATTTATAAAAGAGGAGAAATGTTGGCAAACGTTGTCTCCTTAATGAAAAATGTTGTAGTAGCAGGATCACATGGCAAAACTACTACCACTTCATTAATATCAAGTATATTTACACATGCAAAAATAGATCCAACAGTAATTAATGGTGGAGTTTTAAATTCATTTAGCGGTTCTGCAAAATTAGGGAAAAGTGATTGGTGTATTTTAGAGTCAGATGAATCTGATGGAAGTTTCACAAAAATTCCGTCAACTTACTCAATAGTTACAAATATTGATAAAGAGCATTTAGATTATTATAAATCTTTAGATGTTCTAAAAAAAAATTTTATTAATTTTATTGAAAAAACACCATCATTTGGAAAAACTTTCATATGCTTTGATGATCAAAACAATAGAGATGTAATAAAAAAAATTAAGAATTTAAATTATAATACCTATGGTACAAATAAATTGTCAAATTTTAAAATATTTAATATTTCACAAAATGAAAATTATTCAAAATTTGACATAAAAATAAATTTACCTGGAACAAAAATTAATTTTATTAAAAATATAAAAATACCTCTTATTGGTTTACACAATATAAGAAATTCAACTGCAGCCGCAGCTGTTGCATTTTCAGTTGGTATACCAATTAATATTATAAAAAAAGGTTTAAAAAAATTTTCTGGAGTTCAAAGAAGATTTACTAAAGTTTTTTCATATCAAAATGTTACATTTTTTGATGATTATGCACATCATCCAACAGAGATTTCCGAAGTTCTTGAAGGTGTAAGAAATGTTTATAAAGATAAAGAAATTGAATGTATATTTCAACCTCATAGAATTTCTAGAGTAAAAAATTTAAATGAAGAATTTTCAAAATCATTTAAAAAAGCAAATACTTTGATTTTATGCCCAATATATAAAGCAGGTGAAAATATAAAATTAGGATTTAGTTATAATAGCTTTGCCAAAAAAATAATTAAAAATTCAAAAGTAAAATTAATATTAATTAATAATAATTTAGATTTAATAAAATATGTGAAACAAAATATATATGGCAATAAAATAGTAATAGGAATGGGCGCTGGATCAATCTCTAATTGGATTAGAGATTTACCAAAATATATTAAATAATGGATAATAAAAATTTAAATGGAAAAATTTATTTTAATTATAGTATTAAAAACCTTAATTGGTTTAATATTGGAGGTTCTGCCAAAATTTATTTCAAACCGGACGCTCTTCAAGATTTAATAGAATTTTTAAAATTATATCAAAATGAGAAAAATTTTTTTGTTTTAGGTGCTGGATCCAATGTTTTATTCAAAGATGATATATTTGAAGGAGCAGTAATTAAACTAAGTAAAAATTTTTCAAGAATTTCATTGCTTAATAAAAATACTATAGTTGCAGGTAGTGCTGTCCTAGATAAATCACTATCTGAGTTTGCTGCTGAAAATGATTTAGGTGGTTTTGAATTTTTGTCCTGTATCCCAGGAACTGTAGGAGGAGGCATAAGAATGAATTCAGGATGCTTTGGAAGTGAATTCAAGGATATTTTGATTTCAGTTCAAGCCATTAACAGATTCGGCCAAGTTCTAACAATTCCAAGAAAAGAAATAGTTTTCGACTATAGGTCTTGTAATTTATCGAAAGATCTAATTTTTCTTAGCGCTTCTTTTAAAGGAAATAAAAAAAAAAAAGAAGAAATTAAAGAAAAAATAAAAAAATTAAAAAGTAAAAAAGAGGAAGCCCAACCAACTAGAGTCAAAACTGGTGGAAGTACATTTAAGAATCCAATAAAACAAACAGATAAAAAAGTTTGGGAAATAATAAAAGAGTCAATACCAAGTAATACACAATTTGGTGACGCAATTGTATCAAATAAGCATGCAAACTTTTTTATTAACAAAGGTAATGCAAATTATAAAGATATGAAAAAATTAATTGATTTTGTAAAAGAAAATGTAAGAAAAAAAACAGGAATTAATTTAGATCTAGAAATAGTTTTAGTTGAATAAATGAAAAAAAAAATTCTAATTCTTGCTGGTGGTTTTTCAAGAGAAAGGGAAATTAGTCTAAAAACTGCTAAGGGAGTTTTTAAAGAGATTAAAAAAAAATATCATGTTAAAATTTTTGAACCTAACGGAGATTTAATTAAAAATTTAAGATCATTTAAACCTGATGTAGTTTTTAATGCATTACATGGTCGATATGGTGAAGATGGATATATACAATCAATTTTAGAGTCTGAAAAAATAAAATATACTCACTCAGGTGTATTGTCTTCTTCAATTGCAATTGATAAGGAATTATCAAAAAAAATATTTATTAAAAATAATATTTTAACTCCCAAGTATATTAAGTTTAGATTCAACCAATCTATAAAAAAACATAAATTAATAAAAAAAATTAAAGCTAAATTAAGTTTTCCAGTCGTAATAAAGCCTTTTAATGAAGGTTCGAGTGTAGAAGTATATATATGTAGTGAGAAAAATTTTTTTAAAAATTTAAATAAACTTTTACCTTACAGAGAAGTAATGATAGAAAAATATATTCCTGGAAGAGAGATTCAAGTCGCAATTATGGGGAAAAGAAAATTAGGTGCTATAGAATTAGTGCCGAAAAGAAAATTTTATGATTATCAAGCAAAATATAATGCAAAATCAAAAACTAAACATATTATTCCAGTTAAAATAAATAACAAAAAATTAAACGAAGTATTAAATATTGCGTCAAAAGCTCACAAAATTATTGGGTGTAAAGGTGTAACTAGATCAGATTTTAAGTTTTATAAAGATAAATTTTATCTTTTAGAAATTAATACTCAGCCAGGAATGACCTCACTTTCATTGGTTCCTGAAATAGCAAGATTCAAGAATATTTCTTTTTTAAATTTAATTGACTGGATAATAAAAGATGCATCAATACATAGGTAAAAAAAAAAAATTTTTATTTCTTTTTTTTATTCTTTTATTTTTATCATCAATTAATAGTAAATTATTTGTAGAGAAAAAAAATTCATTCTATAATTTACAATATATAGAGGTGAAAGGACTTGAAAAATCAATAAATTTGGAAATAGAAAAAAATTTAAATTTTTTGATAAATACCAACATATTCTTTATTGATAAACAAATTTTGGAAGATCAACTCAACAAATATAATTTTATCGAAACATACAATATTATAAAATTATATCCTTCAAAAATTATTTTAAAATTACAAAAAACTGATTTTTTAGCTCAAACAATAAAAGATAATGAAATATTTCTAATTGGATCAAACAACAAATTTATACATACTCAAAAATTTAATAATTATGAAGATTTACCCATAGTATTTGGAAAATTCTCTGCCAAAAAATTTGTATCATTTAAAAAAACTCTTAATCAATCTGATTTCAATTATAATGATATCAAAGAGATTTTCTTTTTTCCAAGCGGAAGAATAGATATAAAAAATAAAGATAATATATTAATTAAATTTCCAATTGAAAATTTAAAAAATGCTCTGAGTATTGCAAATAAAATAATAAATAATAATGAATTTAATAATAATGTAATTGATTTAAGAGTATCAAATCAGCTAATTTTATCCAATGAATGAAAAAAGTTTAAATGTTTTTATAGACTTTGGATCATCTAAAATAAGATTGGGTGTATATAATAATGAAACAAAAAAAAATGTTTTTATTTCTGAAAAAGAATGCATCTCTAATTTTACTTTAAAAAATTTTGATATAAAAAATTCAAATGAAGTTATAATAGATTTAATTAAATCAGCAGAAAAAAATGTTGATAAGCATATTAAAAATATCAATCTTATGATTGATACTCCTGATATGTTTTCTATAGATATTTCTATAAAAAAAATTTCTGACAGTAATAATTATTCAAACAATGATATTAGCTTATTATTAAACGAAGCAAAAAGTCTAATTCAAAAAAATTACTTTGATAAAAAAATTATTCATACAATTGTTAAAAAATTTATATTTGATGATGAAGAATTTTTTAAAATCCCTGAAAAAAAAATTAATTACACTTCACTGATAATTGAATTAAAATTCATCTGTTTTGCTGATAATATTTGGAAAAATTTACAAAATAGTTTTAATAATAATTACTTAAAAATAGATAATATTTATTGTTCAAGTTATATAAGATCAAATAATTACAGTTCCTTATTTAACGATTATAGTAAAAAAATTATTTTAGATATAGGTTATGGAAAAAGTGCAATAACTGTTTTTCAGGATAGTAGAATATTATACTTTAATATGCTGCCAGTAGGAGGAAGGCATATAACCAATGATATTTCAATATTATTAAAAATTAATCAAGATGATGCAGAAAAAATAAAGAAAAAATTAAATCAATCAGAAATCGTATTTGAAAATAAAATTGATAATAGTAATCAATTAGAAGATGCTGAGTTATCAAAAAAAGTTATTTTTGCGCGAGTTGATGAAATAATTAAATTAAACTTAGCTGATGAATATTTTAATGCTTTTTTTCGAAATAAAGAGAAATGTATTTTAATTTTTATTGGTGATGGATCAAAAATATTAAATAAAAACTCAATATATTTAGAAGAAAAATTTGATTTTTTTAATGAAATTAGTTTTTTTGAAGAAAATACTAATTTAATTTGTGAATCAGGTTTTAATTTCGTGCAGTCGGAAAATTCTCAAGAAGTTAGCTTCCAAACAAAAAAACCCAAAAATAAGGGTTTTTTTGAGAAATTTTTTCACTTTTTTAATTAAAATCTGTATTTTCTTGTAACATTTGTTGAATTCTTTTGAAGAAATTATCAATGTATCTTTTGATTATGTCTATTCTTAATCAAAAAACTTTAACAAGACCAATAAAGTTCAAAGGTATTGGATTGCATACTGGAAAAAATGTATTAATGACAATATTTCCTTCAAAGCCAAACAGTGGAATAACTTTTAAAAGAATAGATCTTAAAAACAACAATTTAATTATACCAAATGTTTACAATGTAACAAACGCAACTCTGTGCACAACTGTATCAAATGATTATGGAGTTTCAGTTTCTACAATAGAGCACTTAATGGGTGCACTTTATGGCCTAGGTATAGATAATGCACTAGTAGAAATAGATTCACAGGAAGTTCCAATAATGGATGGTTCGGCAAAAGTTTTTGTAGAAAAGTTCTTAGAGGTTGGTTTTGATACCAGCGAAGTACCAATTAAATTAATTAAAATTACAAATAAAGTAGAGATTAAAGATGGATCAAAATATATAAGAATTGATAAATCTAACGTAAGCTTAGATATATATTTTGAAATAAACTTTTCAAATTCTTTTATTGGTAATCAGAAAAATAAAATAAATATTTATGAAAATGATTTATCAGATGTATATAATTCAAGAACATTTTGTTTGTATGAAGATGTTGAAAAACTGAGAAACATGGGATTAGCAAAAGGTGGAAACTTAGATAACGCAATTGTTGTAAAAGATAGCGAAGTTTTAAATAAAGAAGGATTAAGAAATAAATTAGAATTTGTTAATCATAAAATTTTGGATTGTATAGGAGATTTGTATCTTTCGGGATATAAAATAATTGGGTCTATAAAATGCTCGCAAGGAGGGCATAGTTTAACAAACCAACTATTAAGAAAAGTATTTAAAGATAAAAATAATTATTCAATATTTGAGATAAAGGAAAAATCTCTTCCATACACTTTTATCAATAAATCAATACTAAAATCTATCGCATAATAATTAGAATATTTTTTTAAATTCTGATAAGAATTTTAAATGAATTTATTTCTAAAATTTATTTTAGTTTTAAGCTTTCTATTTATTTTTGCATGTAAAAATAATAATGAGGAAAATATTTCTGTTTTAAAAGAGAAAGATTTGGATCTTCAAATGATTGAAGCGTACAGCGAGGGTTTAAAACTTTTAGATGAAGGAGATGGACTATCTGCTGCAAAAAAATTTACAGAAGCAGAATTGCTGTATCCTCAGTCTTTGTGGGCCCCAAGGTCATCGCTAATGTCAGCATATTCATATTATAATCAATCTTACTATATAAATGCAATTGAAGAGTTAAAAAGATTTTTAAAAATTTATCCAAATCATGAAAGAATTGATTATGCATATTATTTATTAGGAATGTGTTATTATGAACAAATTGCTGACGAGAAAAAAGATTTAGGCTCAATTGTAGATGCAAAAAAAAACTTTAATTATGTAATAAATAATTTTTCTAATTCAGAATTTGCATTAGATGCAGAATTTAAATTAGAGCTTTTAGAGGAAATTTTAGCATCAAAGGAAATGTATTTAGCAAAATATTATATTGAAAGGGAAAAATGGATACCAGCAATTAACAGATATAAGAATGTAATAAATAATTATGAAACCTCAATTTATGTAGAAGAAGCACTTCATAGATTAGTAGAAATTCACTATAAAATTGGTTTAGTAGAAGAGTCTAAAAAATATGCAGCTTTACTAGGGTACAATTATCAATCTAGTGATTGGTATAGAGAATCATATAAAGTTTTCAATAAAGATTATGAAAGAATTTCAAAAAGAAAAAAAGTAAAAAATAAAAAATCTACTTTAGATAAAATAAAATCATTATTAAAAAATGAAAAGTAGGCATTTAATTGAAAAAGAATATTTATTAAAAATTAAAAAATTAAAAAAACATAATAAACTTTATTATGATGATAGCAGTCCAATAATAACAGACTCTGAATATGATAAATTAAAAAAAGATATAATAAAATTAGAAAATAATTTTAATTTTTTAAAAAGTAAAGAGTCACCATCATTATCTATAGGTTCAAAACCATCTAAAAATTTTTTAAAATCTAAGCATAGAGTTAAAATGCTGTCTTTATCTAATGCTTTCGATTTAAATGATTTAAAAAATTTTGAAAAAAAAATATCAAATTATCTAAATTTAAATAATTATAATTCAATTGAATATAGTGTTGAACCTAAAATAGACGGAATTTCGGCATCATTAACTTATAAAAATAAAAAATTTATTTTGGGATTATCAAGAGGAGATGGTATTGAAGGTGAGATTATTACTGATAATCTAAAAACTATTAAAGATATTCCAATATTAATAAAAAAAAAAAATTTTCCTAACGATATTGATATAAGAGGCGAAGTATATATTGGAAAAAAAGATTTTGAAAAAATAAAAGATCGATTTGCTAACCCAAGAAACGCAGCCTCAGGATCGCTTCGACAAAAAAATCCTAATGAAACAAAAAAAATACCACTAAGATTTATAGCTTATACCTTTGGATATTGCAGTGATTTAAATTTTAAGAAGCAATCAGAGTTTTTAAGTCTTCTTAAGGCATGGGGCTTTAATACAAACTCTCATAATAAAATTGTAACTGGTATAGAAAATTTGGTTGAAAACCATCAAGAATTTGAAAAAAAAAGATATGATTTAAATTTTGATGTAGATGGATTGGTTTACAAAATAAATAATTTAGATTTACAAAAAAGATTAGGTTTTGTAGCAAATGCGCCAAGATGGGCAATTGCACATAAATTTTCTGCAGATAGTTCATTTTCAAAAATATTAAATATTGAAATTCAAATAGGACGTACAGGAGCTTTAACACCAGTTGCCAAAATTAAACCTGTTAATATTGGAGGAGTTGTGGTTTCAAATGCAACTCTTCACAATGAAGAAGAAATAATAAGAAAAGATATTAGAATTGGAGATACTGTTAATATTGAAAGAGCAGGAGATGTAATACCCCATGTGCTTTCAGTTGATATAAAAAAAAGATCTAGTAATACAAAAAAATTTATCTTTCCCAAAGAATGTCCATCTTGTGGATCTAAAGTAATTAAAGATTATAATAAAATTACAAAAAAATATGATGCTGTACAAAGGTGTTCAAGCGAAGGATACAAATGTGAAAAAATTGCTATTGAAAAAATAAAACATTTTGTATCAAAGGAAGCATTTAACATAGAGGGCTTAGGAAAAAAAGTTGTTGAAAAATTTTGGGATCTAAGCTTTATAAAATTACCCTATGATATTTTTGATTTAAATTATTCAAAAATTGAAAAATTGGATGGCTGGGGAAGATTATCAGCAAATAATTTAAAAGAATCAATTGGAAATTCAAAAAATATAAATTTAGATAAATTTATATTTTCTCTAGGTATAAGGCATATAGGTCAAGAAAATGCAAAACTTTTGTCCCAATTTTTTTTAAATATAGAAAATTTTAATAATATGACAAAAGATTTTAATTTTAATTCTCTTGCTAATTTAGACGGCATGGGTGAGACTCAAATAAATTCACTTAAAAATTTTTTTTCAGACCAAATCAATTTAAATGTAGTTAAAAAACTAATTTCAATTTTAAACATAAGAAATGTTATTGAAAATAAAAAAGGTAAATTAAAAAACAAAACATTTATGTTTACAGGTAAACTATCAAATATAAGTAGGGCTGAAGCAAAATCTTTGACAGAAGAAAATTCAGGAAAAATTCTGAGTAACGTGAGTAAAAAACTTGATTATTTAGTAATAGGGGAAAAACCTACTGTTAAGAAAATAAAACAAGCAGAAGAATTAAATATAAAAGTTATTAGTCAGCCAGAATGGAAAAAACTTTTAAATTAAATTTAAAAGCCATTTTTTTTCATTAGAATTTAAAAATTTTGATATTTTTGTATAAGTATCCATATGATAATTAAATAAATATTTTTTTTCGGAAGTATTTAACATTTTATAGTTTATTAAGTCTGTATCAATAGGTGCTAAAGTTAAATTTTCAAAAAATATTTTATTTTTATTTTTTTTTACATAAATTAAATTTTCTATTCTAATACCAAATTTTTTTTTTTCATAGTATCCTGGTTCATTACTTAGAATCATGCCTGGTAAAATTTTTACATTATTATATTTCGAGATAGCTTGAGGGCCTTCATGAACATTTAAAAAATAACCAACACCATGGCCAGTACCATGTCCATAATCTAAATTAACTTTTTTAAGAAAAAATCTAGCTCTTTTATCAATTTCTATGCCAGTATTAAGTTTATTTAAGTTAGTATTAAAAACAGCAATATGACCTTTTAAAACTCTAGTAAAAATATTTTTAATTTTCGAAGAAGGTTTTGAGAAACAAATAGTTCTTGTAACATCTGTTGTTCCATATTTATATTGTCCTCCAGAATCACATAAAAAGATATCTTTTTTATTAATTTTTCTATTTGAATCTTTATTAGCTCTATAATGAATTATTGATCCATTTGGCCCCGTGCCTGCAATAGTATTAAAACTTGGATATAAAAAATTATTATTATTTTTTCTAAATTTTTCTAGTTTTTTTTCAGCATCTATCTCAGTAAAATTAAAATTTTTTTTACTTTTTATCCAATATAAAAATTTTGTTAAAGCAGCACCATCCGCTATGTGAGCATTAATCGTATTTCTAATTTCTGTTTTATTTTTTATTGCTTTTAACGCATAGCAGGGGTCAACTTCATTTAAAATATTAAATTTTGATAAAATAATACTTTTATTAAAAATAGAACAACTATTTTTATCGATAGAGAAATTGTTACCTTTCAGACTGTTTACTACATTTATAAATTCTTTAAATTCATAAAATTTAATTTTTTTATAATTTATTTTATTTTTAATTTTTTTTATTTTTTTAATATCTGAAAAAAAGTGTATATTTTTGTTATTTATAATTATTTGACAATTTGGTATAGGACTATTTGGATTATCAAATCCCCTTATATTTAGTAACCAAGCACAATTTTCAGGTGCACTGATAAATATATTTTGTATTCTTTTCTTTTTAAGTATTGAAGACAACTTTTTTAATTTTGAGTCTATTTTCTCACCAGCTGCAATTTTACTTAAACAGTAGAATTCTTTTGATTTATAATTATTTTTTAAATTAAAAATTTCATCTATTAAATTATTACTAATTGGGATTAGATCACAGCTATCTCTAAAATTTGATTTCAGGCTTATTTCAGTAAATAATTTAGGATCAAAACCTAATTTTATCTTATCTTTTCTTTTTTTTAATATATTAAATGGTCTAGTTTTTGGAACTTCAAATATTTTAAAATTTTTTCCGCTTTCGATGCTTGCCTGCTCAGTGTATCTGCCATCAACAAATAAAAAGTTTTTATCTTTTAAAATTATTGCCATACCTGCTGAGCCAGAAAAGTTTGATATAGATTTTAATCTGTTAGGAAAAGAATATTCTGAAAAAAACTCGTCATTTTTAGGTATTATGTAGCCATCAATATTCTTATTATCCATTAATTTTTTTAATAAACTAATCATTTAAAATTACCTTTTTAATTTTTTTTGATACCTTATCCATCCAGGGCTTTTAATTTCTTCTTCGAAATCTACATCTTGGTTAAATTCAAAATCATCTTCATTATTTTCTTCAAAATAGTTATTTTTTTTAATATTTTCATGTGGCAATTCATCAATAAACCTTGATGCCAAACTATCAATCCAATCACCTTGATAAAATCTATTCATCGAAAATGATATAATTGCTTGCTTTTTTGCCCTAGTGATTCCAACATAAGCCAATCTTCTCTCTTCTTCCAATCCTTTTTGACCTTTTTCTTCAATTGATTTTTGATGAGGAAACAAACCTTCTTCCCAGCCTGGTAAAAAAACAACATCGAACTCTAATCCTTTTGATGCATGCATGGTCATTAAATTAACTTTTTTATCTTCCCAATCTTGATCGAGAGAAGTTGCTAGAGCAACATGTTCTAAAAAGCTTTCTAAATTATCATACTCTTTCATTGCATTAATTAATTCTTTTATATTTTCAAGCCTATTCTCATTTTCTAAATCTTTTTTGTCTTTTAACATTTGACTATAGCCAGACTCATCTAAAATAGTTTGTATTAATTTTATATGACCTATTTTTTTATTTGATAAATCATTTCTCCATTTTGCAAGTAAATTTAATAAAGAGCTCAATCCTAACTTTGTCTTTGGTTTTATTTTATTTTCTTGAATTAGAGAAATTGCAGATTTTTCTAAAGATAAATGATTGTACTTAGCGTATTCGTTTATCTGTTTGACTGTGGTTTCACCAATTGACCTTTTTGGAGTATTTATGATTCTTTCAAATGAAAGATCATCTTTACTTTGATGCACACTTCTAAGATATGCGATACAATCTTTTATTTCTGCACGTTCATAAAATTTTGTACCTCCAATAATTCTATATGGTATTCCAATTTTTAAAAAACGTTCTTCAAACTCTCGAGTTTGAAATATAGCTCTTACTAAAATTGATATATCATTTAGGGAATATTTTTTTTTTAATTTTTCAATTCCATCACTTATTCCTATAGCCTCATCTTTTCCATTTCTAAAACAATTTAATGAAACTAGATCTCCATTTTCACCTTCGGTATAAAGATTTTTACCAACTCTAGCTTCATTATTTGATATTATTTTTGACGCTACTGATAATATATTTTGAGTTGATCTATAATTTCTTTCAAGCCTAACTATTTTTGTATTATTATATATTTTGTCAAATTCTAAAAAATTTTTTATTTCAGCTCCTCTCCAACTATAAATAGATTGATCATCATCACCCACACAACAAATATTTTGATTATGCTTTGCTAAATAATTAAGCCATTTACTTTGAATTAAATTTGTATCTTGATATTCATCAACCAAAATATATTTAAAATTCTTAGAATACATTTCTGTAATATCAGGATTTCTTTCAAAAATTTTTACCGAATGTAATATTAAGTCACTAAAATCACAGGCATTTAGATCAAGTAATTTAGACTGGTAAATTTTATAAATATTTAAAAAATTTTTTTCTAAGACTTCTGTTTTTTTTAATACTACATCTTCGGGATACCATCCTTTATTTTTCCATTGATCAATTATTGAAAGGATATATTTAGGTGATATTTTTTTTGTATCTATGTTTTCCGCTTTAGATATATTTTTAATTAGTTTAACTTGGTCGTCTTGATCTATTATCGTAAAGTTTGAATTTAAATTAACAGCTCTTGCATGTTTTCTTAAAAGCTTTGCACAGACAGAGTGGAAAGTGCCAAGCCATGCAAGCCCAACTACTCCTTTTTTTAGAATTTTACTAATTCTATCTTGCATTTCTTTTGCAGCTTTATTGGTAAATGTTACTGCCAGTATTTGGTTAGGGTATGCTTTTTTGTTATCAATTATATTTGCTATTCTTGAGATTAGCACTTTTGTTTTTCCCGAACCAGCACCTGCTACTATTAAAAGTGGTCCCTCAAGAGATAAAACAGCCTCTTTTTGTTTTTCATTGAGATTTTTTAAATATTCTAAATTTAACATTTTACTATTTTTAGTGTAAATCCTATTTTCGGCAACTATGAAAAATTACTTATCCAAAATAAAAAATTCAAACTTTCAAAAGTATTTTTTAACTTTTAAAGAGAAAAATCCTTTTAGTACAATCATATTATCAATTATTATAGTTTTTTTGTTACTATTATATTTTACTATACCTGCTTTCTATAATTATGAGAATTACGATAAAGAAATTCAAAAAAAAATATCTAAAGATTTTAAATTAAATTTAAAGAATATTTCTAGTATTACTTATTTAATTCTACCCACCCCACACTTTTTGATTGAAGAATGCGACATTTATTTTTCAAATAGTCCAAAGAAAAAAATCCTAAAATCAAAAAATTTGAAAATTCATCTTTTTTCTAAAAATTTACATAAAAAAGAAAAAATAGAATTAAAGAATATTCATTTAAATAAAATTGATTTAGATTTAAAATTTGTTGATATAAAAAACTTTTACAATCATTTAAAATATAACATTTCTAAACCCATTTACTTTGATAATAGCAATTTGTTCTTTAGAGATAAAAATGAAGAAATAATATCTATATCGAAAATAAAAAAATTTGAATATTTTTTTGATTTACAAAATAAAGCAAAAAAATTAAATATTTTTGGAAATTTATTTGGATCAAATTTTAAATTTAACTGGGAAAAAGATTTTTCTAATCCATATATATCAAAAAGTAATATTAAATTTGATAATCCGAATTTAAATATTTTAAATAATTTTGATAGAAATAATGAAAATTTTATTAATTCACAAACAAGTATAAATTTTTTGACAAATAATTTAGATTTAAATTATAAGTTAAATAATAATAATATTGAACTTTTTGATGATAAAAGCAAAAAATTTAATCAATCTAAATTAATTGGAAATATTAATCTAGATCCCTTTTTTTTTGATTTAAATTTAATTTTATCAGGCATAAGTATTGAAACAGTTCTAAATAATATTTTTTTAAATTTATATAAATTAGATAAGTCTTCACATTTAAATTTTAATGGAAATTTGAAAATAAATTTAAATCAAATTAATAATAGATTATTTGAAAATCTAGTATTAAATATAAATTTTTTGGAAGAAAAAATAAATTTAAATAAATCGAGTTTAAATTTAAAAAAAATTGGAAAAATAAACTTTTCAGATCCAAAGATTTATGAGAAAAATCAAAAAATATTTGCAAAATCAAAAATTACATTTGATGTTTATGATCAGCAGGAGTTATATAAAAGATTTCTTATACCAAGACAAAATAGAATAGATTTAAATAAAGTATATTTTGAACTTGAATATAATATCGATGAAGGCAGTTATTATTTGTCAGATATTAATTTTACTGAAAACATTGAACAAACAGATAATTTTTATGAAATAAATAATTTTCAACAGTTAAATACTGTAATTTCAAAAGAATTTAAAAAAATTAAGTTGGACTAGTCATTTTTTTTGGATCCACTATTCTATTATAATCTTTTTCACTGATTAATCCTGATTTTAAAGCTTCTTTTTTTAATGTTGTTTTATTCTTTAAAGCTCTTTTTGCAATTTTTGCTGCGTTATCGTATCCAACATGTGGAGCCAAAGCTGTTACTAACATTAGTGAATTATCTAATAATTCTTTAATTCTTTTTTTGTCAGCCTTTAGCCCAGAAACACAATATTTCCCAAAGCTCTTCGCTGAGTCTGACATTATATGAATTGATTGCAAAATATTATGAATAATTAATGGTTTAAAAACATTTAATTCGAAATGACCGTGAGACCCTGCCATGGTTATTCCATTGTGGTTTCCAATTACTTTCACGCATACCATAGTTACAGCTTCACATTGAGTTGGATTAACTTTTCCAGGCATAATAGAAGAGCCTGGTTCGTTTTCTGGTAAAATAAGTTCTCCGTATCCAGCTCTAGGTCCTGATCCTAGGAATCGGATATCATTTGCAACTTTCATCAAACAAACTGCAGTTGTATTCATTGTTCCAGAAAAATTAACTATAGCATCGTGAGCTGCTAATGAAGCAAATTTGTTTGGAGAGGGTTTAAAAGGAAGTTTTGTAATTTTTTTTATCTCAGAAACTATTTTTTTGTCAAAACCTTTCCTCGTGTTTAGACCAGTTCCCACAGCAGTACCACCTTGTGCTAAAAAATATATCTCTTGAAGAGCATTTTTTATTCTTTCAATACATTTTGTTAATTGGAAATGATAACCAGAAAATTCTTGACCTAAAGTTAAAGGTGTAGCATCTTGTAAATGAGTTCTGCCAACTTTAACAATTTTTTTAAATTCTTTTGATTTTTTCTTTAATTGCAAATTAAGTAATTTTAGACTTGGAATTAATTTTTCAGTTGCTGTTATTGCTATTGCCATATGCATTGCAGTAGGAAAAACATCGTTAGTTGATTGAGATTTATTTACATGGTCATTTGGATGGACTGGTTTTTTAGATCCCTTTTTCCCACCTAAAATTTCAATAGCTCTATTAGCAATAACTTCATTAACGTTCATATTTGTTTGAGTTCCCGAGCCTGTTTGCCATACCTTTAGGGGAAAATGATTAATTAATTTTCCAGAAATAACTTCATTTGATGCTTTAATAATTGTTTTGCTTATTTTTTTATCTAAATCACCATTTTTTGCATTTACGATTGCCGCAGCTTTTTTAATTATTGCGATTGATTTAATTACTATTGGTCTAACTAAAAAATCTCCAATATCAAAATATTTGCTTGATCTTTGTGTGGATGCGCCCCAATACTTATCCACAGGCACATTAATTTGACCAATACTGTCATATTCTTTTCTATTTTTCATAATTTAGATTTTGAATGTAATGCCATATTTCTTATACATTAAGTTTCGCAAGAATCAAATAGGAGCAATATGACAAATTTTGAAAAAGTAGGTGTCTTCATGAAAACATTTGGACAAGAAGTTAAAACAAAAGCTGAACTTAGCAATGATAAAATAAATGAGCTTAGAATAAGCTTAATCAATGAGGAACTAGAAGAATTGAAAAAAGCAATTAAGGACAATGATATTTTGGAGGTAGCGGATGCTTTAACAGATATTTTATATGTTGCATATGGAGCTGGCCATGCATTTGGAATAAATTTAGACAAATGTTTTAAAGAAGTACAAGAATCGAATATGAGTAAATTAGGTTCTGACGGAAAACCAATTTATAACGAATCTGGAAAAGTTATGAAAGGTCCAAATTATTTTAAACCTGATTTAAGTAAATTTTTATAAATTAAATTTATTTAATCCAACTAGGTTTGATAATTTTTATTTTTGCATTACCACAATTAAATTCATTTTTTTCATTAAAGTTTTCATTTAAATATTTGATCAAAGCAAAAGGAAATTTATTTTTTATTAAAACTTTGCCAATCTCATAATCATTATATTTAATAATCTCATCTTTTAGCTCACCTTTAATTAATTGTATTGGTAACAGTCTTTTCGATAGTTTATTTTTTAATTTAATTCTTGCTGTATTTTCTTGTCCAACGTAACAACCTTTTTTAAAATCAATACCATTTAATTCTTCAAAGTTGCACTCTATACCAAATATTTTGTTCTTCAGTTGATCAGTATTTTTTTGAGCAATTCCAATTTCATGACTAAACTTATAGTATTCATCAATATTTGAAGTACTTAAATCTAATTTTTTTAAAGATAAATATAGTTTTTCCAAATTAACAACAATTCTTGCACCTAATTCTTTTTTTCTTGGGTCTAAAAATATAGGATCTTCTCTATATTTGATTGTGAACCCAGGTAGGTTTTTAGCACTTTCAAACTCTAAAAATCTTTCATTGCTTAATGCAGCTACCACGAATTCGTTACTTAGATTAAGTATTTCAACTTTAGATCTAAGCCTGTATAGATCTAATTGATTATAAAGATTTTCAATTTGTAATTTTTCACAATCTAGCAAATATCCATTTTTATGCTTAATAATTAAAAAATCAAAAAGATATTTTCCTTGAGGTGTTAAAAGAGAAGCAAAGCAACTACTAGTTTCATTAACTTTATCAATATCATTAGTTATTAAATTCTGTAAAAATTCTCTCGTATCTTTACCTTGGATAAATAATACTCCTCGATCTTCTAATATATAAACTTTTTTTTTATTCATAATTGAAAGTAAGCCATTTATAATATAGTTACTTTTCTGAAAAATGTTAGATCTAATAATAAGAAATGGACAATGTTACATAAATGGTGAACTAAAAAATGTTGATGTTGCTATTAAAGATGGAAAAATTCAACAGATTGGTCAAATTTCAGACGAAGCAAAAGATATAGTAAATGCAGAAGGACAAACTGTTTTACCTGGATGTATAGATACGCAAACCCATTTTAGAGAACCTGGATCAACCGATACAGAAGATCTACATTCTGGAAGTAGAGCGGCAATCGTTGGAGGAATTACTAGTGTGTTTGAGATGCCAAATACTAATCCACCAACATCGACTAAGACTGAATTTCAGAGAAAATTAGACCTGGCTAAAAATAGGATGTATTGCAATTACGCTTTTTATTTTGGCGCAACAGCTGATAATGCGAGTGAATTAGCTGATTTAAAAAATCTAGAAGGATGTTGTGGTATTAAACTTTTTGCAGGATCTTCAACTGGCAATCTTTTAGTTGCCGATGAAAATGATATAGACATAGTGTTTAAAAATAGTTCAAAAGTTGTAGCTGTTCACTCTGAAGATGAAGCGATTTTAAATATTAACAAAAAATTAATTAAAAATGGAGATGTGCACTCCCATCCTATTTGGAGAAGTGTTGAGTGTGCAATGTCTTCTACTAGACGAATTGTCAGAATTGCGGAAAAATATAGCAAAAAAGCTCATGTTCTTCATATAACGACAAAAGAAGAAATTGATTTTTTATCACAACATAAAGGCAATATTACATTCGAGATTACCCCTCAGCATTTAACAATTTATGCTCCTGATTGTTATGATAAACTTGGAACCTATGCTCAAATGAACCCTCCTTTAAGAGATAAATCTCATTATGATAGGTTATGGTATGCGGTTAAAAATAATTTAAATGATACAATTGGATCAGACCATGCTCCACATTTAAAAGTAAATAAAGAAAAAGAATATCCCAACTCACCATCTGGTATGCCAGGAGTACAAACTCTTATTCCTGTTATGCTTAATCATATAAATGATGGAAAATTATCTTTAAATCAGTTGATGAACCTTGTTTGTGAAAATCCAGTTAAGATTTTTGGTATTAAAAATAAAGGATTTATAAAAGAAGGATATGATGCGGACTTCACAATTGTTGATATGAATAAAATAATTGAGATTAAAAATGAAAATATTGAGAGCAAATGTGGCTGGTCTCCTTTTGATGGATATAAATTTAAAGGAACTCCTATTGCAACAATAATTAATGGTAAAATTAAAATGAAAGATGGAAAGATAATTGGAGAACCGGATGGAACACCAATGAAATTTAAATAACTCTTGAAGAAAAACTATTAACTAAAACAACACCAACAACTATAAAAAATAATCCTAAAACTGCTTGCCAACTAAGACTTTGTTTAAAAAAGAAGTATCCGAATATTGCAATTGTAAATATTCCTAATCCACTCCAAGTTGCATAAACAATAGCAATGGGAATTTTATGTAATACATGAGTAAGACAATATAAAGCTGATAAATAACAAGTAGCAGCTATAACTGTTGGGGCTATTTTTGTGAAATTTTGAGTAGAAGGAAGAAGTAAAGTACCCGCAACTTCACAAAAAATTGCAATAAACATAAAAAAGTAAGCTTTTGTCATTATTTTAAAATATTATTTTTTATTAAATCTTGTTTTATTTCATCTAAAATCGCTGGATCATCTATTGTTGCTGGCATTTTATATTCTTCTTTATCAGCAATTTTTCTAACAGTTCCTCTTAAAATTTTTCCAGAGCGTGTTTTTGGCAATCTTTTTACAACAATAGTTGTTTTAAAGGCTGCAACGGGACCAACTTTGTCTCGAACCATTTGAATACATTCTTTTGATATTGTTTCATTATCTTTTTGAACTCCTGCTTTAAGAGCTATTAAACCAATTGGTAATTGTCCTTTTAATTTATCTGTAATACCAATAACTGCACATTCAGCAACTGATTGATGTTCTGACAAAACCTCTTCTATTGCACCAGTTGAAAGTCTATGACCTGCAACATTAATTATGTCATCAGTTCTAGACATAATCCAAATATACCCATCATCATCAATATGGCCTGCATCATAAGTTTGATAGTATCCTTCATAATTTTTCATATATGTTTTTTTGTATCTTTCATCAGCATTCCATAAAGTTGGGAAAGTTCCAGGAGGCAAAGGGAGTTTAACAACGATATCTCCCATTTCATTTGGCTTAGCTAAAGTCTGATCTGGTTTAATAACTTTAACATCATAGCCAGGTACTGCTTTGCAGGCTGACCCGTATTTTATTTTCATCATTTCAATGCCAGTACAATTTGAACTTATTGCCCAACTAGTTTCAGTTTGCCACCAATGATCAATTACAGGAACTTTTAAAAGTGACTCTGCCCATTTGATAGTATCTGGGTCAGCTCTTTCTCCTGCTAGAAATAAACTTTCAAATGAACTTAAATCATACTTAGAAAAAAATTTACCTTCAGGATCCTCTTTTTTGATTGCTCTAAATGCAGTAGGTGCTGTAAATAATGATTTTACCCTATAGTCAGAAATAATTTTCCAAAAAGCTCCTGCGTCTGGTGTTCCAACTGGTTTACCTTCAAATAAGACTGTTGTGCAACCTTTAAACAATGGTGCATATACAATATAAGAATGACCAACAATCCATCCGATATCACTGGCTGACCACCAAACATCATCTTGATCAATGTTATAAATATTTTTCATAGTCCACTTAAGAGCAGCAATGTGACCACCAATATCTCTTACAATCCCTTTTGGAATTCCAGTTGTTCCTGATGTGTATAAAATATATGCAAACTCATTTGCATTCATTTCAACACAATCAACATTCTTTGCATTCGATAATGCTTCTTCCCAGCTAATTTCATTTGGAGAATATAATTTTACTTCATTATCTGGTCTTTGAAATAGTATTAGTTTTTCAATTTTGTGAGATGCTAATTTTATAGCTTCATCAACAAGAGGCTTGTATTGAACTATTCTTCCTGGCTCAAATCCGCAAGAGGCTGTAAGCAAAACTTTTGCTTTGCTATCATCTATTCTACTCGCTAATTCATTTGAAGCAAAACCACCAAATACCACCGAATGAATTGCGCCAATTCTTCCACAAGCGAGCATACCAACAACTGCTTCAGGAATCATAGGCATATAAATTATAACTCTATCTCCTTTTTTTACTCCTTGGTTTAGTAATGCTCCAGCAAATTTCGAAACTTTTTCTGTTAATTCTTTATAGGAAAATTTTTTTTTATTACCAGTTATAGGACTATCATAGATTAAAGCAGTTCTTTCTCCTCTTCCATTATCAATGTGGAAATCTAAAGCGTTATAACAAGTGTTCGTAACACCGTCTTCATACCATTTGTAGAATGGTGGGTTAGATTTATTTAATATCTTTGAAGGTTTTTTAAACCAGAACATATCATCAGCAACTTCTTTCCAAAATTCTTCTGGGTTTTTTATTGATTTTTTATAAATTTTTTCAAAATCTGGATTCATTTTATTTTTTATTTTGATTTGTTTTTTGTTCAAAATTTAAGTCTTAAGTTGTATTTAATTTTAAAAAGTTAATAAAATCAATACAAATAAGAGTAAAAAAACTCTTCTATTACCTAAATTAATTTGTTATTTAGCACCATGCTTTGGGTCTATTGCGGATAGGCTCATGGTTTAAATTTAAACTAAAAAAAAAACAACTGAGAGGGAGTTTTTTATGAAAAAACTTAAATTGTTTGCTCTTGCAGCTTTAGCTCTTTTGGGCTTTTCAGGTGCAGCAAACGCAGAGACAGTTCTATTGGCTTCTGATGACTTTGTTGGAATTTCGTTTTGGGTAATTTCAATGGGTATGTTAGCTGCTACAGCCTTCTTCTTTATGGAGAGAGGTTCGGTAGCTGCAGGCTGGAGAACATCAGTAACAGTAGCAGGTTTAATCACTGGTATTGCATTCATTCACTACATGTACATGAGAGGTGTATGGGTTCAAACTGGAGATTCACCAACTGTTTATAGATATATTGATTGGTTAATCACTGTGCCATTACAGATGGTAGAGTTTTACTTAATCTTAGCAGCTGTTAGAAAAGTGCCATCAGGCATATTCTGGAGACTGTTAATTGGTTCAACAGTAATGCTTGTAGGTGGTTACCTAGGAGAAGCAGGATACATTAATGCTATGCTTGGCTTTATCATTGGTATGGCTGGATGGATTTATGTATTATATGAAATCTTCTCTGGTGAAGCTGGAAAAGCTGCAGCGAAAAGTGGTAACAAAGCACTTTCAACTGCTTTCAGCGCATTAAGAATGATAGTTACTGTAGGTTGGGCTATTTACCCATTAGGTTACGTATTTGGTTACCTAACAGGTGGAGTAGATGCTGAGTCACTAAACGTGATTTACAACTTAGCTGACTTTATCAACAAAATTGCATTTGGTCTAATTATCTGGGCTGCTGCAATGAGTGGACAAGGCGCAAGAAAGTAAATATCTAAGTAATATTTAATAGGGCGAGTATGTTTTACATACTTGCCCTATTTTTTTTTATCCTTATATATAAATTAATGCCAAAGATTACCTACATAGAACATGACGGAAAATCTCATACGATAGAAATTGCAAATGGTTTAAGCGTAATGGAAGGCGCTGTACAAAATAACATACCTGGAATAGATGCTGATTGTGGAGGGTCAATGGCATGTGCCACTTGCCACGTTTATGTCAAAGAAGAATGGTTTAATAAATTACCAAAAAAAGAAGATGGGGAAGAAGATATGCTTGATATGGCATTTGAACCAAAAAAAAATAGTAGATTAAGTTGCCAACTAATGGTTACAGATCAACTTGAAGGATTAGTTGTTAATCTTCCAGAAAAACAAGTTTAATGATTAAAACGGACGCATTAATAATTGGAGCAGGTCCAACAGGTTTATTTACAGCACATCAATTAAAATTAATTGGTCTAAGTTGTGAAATAGTTGATAACCTTGATAAGATCGGAGGACAATGTATTGAACTTTACCCGGATAAGCCAATCTATGATATTCCTGCAATTCCTGAATGCACAGGAGAAGAATTAACAAATAATTTAATTAACCAATTGAAACCTTTTGATATTAAATTTCATTTAAGCGAAAGAGTAGAAGAAGTAAAAAAAAATAAAGAAAATTGGGAAGTAAAAACAAATAAAGGAACAGAATTTAGCACACCAAACATAATAATAGCCGGAGGAGTTGGTTCTTTTGAGCCAAGAAAATTTAGCCCTAAAGAATGTGAAAAATTTGAAAATAAATCCATATTTTACTCAATAAAAGATAAGTCTATTTTTAAAGGAAAAATTGTATCTATATTTGGGGGTGGTGATAGTGCTCTTGATTGGGCAATAGAATTATCAAAAAATTCAAAAGTAAATTTAATTCATAGACGAGATGAGTTTAGAGGAGCGCAAGCAACTGTAGAAAAAATGAATGATTTGGTTAAAAGTGGAAAAATAAACTTATTTACAAAATACCAAATAAAAAATGCTAAAGGTAAAGATAATTTGGAAAGCATTGAAATAGAACACGATAATAAAGAGATTAAAAATATAAAAACAGATTATGTTTTGGGCTTTTTTGGATTAATCATGCAACTTGGACCAATAGCTAATTGGGGTTTAAATATTGATAAAAAAACAATTAGTGTTGATACAGAAAAATTTGAAACTAATCAGAGCGGAATTTATGCTGTTGGAGATATATGTACTTATCCTGGAAAATTAAAACTTATTTTGTCGGGCTTCCATGAAGGGGCGCTAGCAGCCAGAGCATGTTTTAAATTGGCGAGGCCAAATGAAAAATATAGGTTTGAATTTACCACTTCTTCAAAATCTATTAAAGATAGACTTGGTATTAAAGAGTGATTGAATTATTTTCTGCAGATACACCAAACGGAAAAAAAATTAGTATTATGCTCGAGGAGATTAATTTTGAGTACAAAGTAACAAAAGTTGATCTCTCCAAAGGTGATCAATTTAAACCAGAATTTAGAATCATAAGTCCTTTTAGTAAAATTCCTACAATAATTGATCATGATAATAAAAAGACTGTATTTGAGTCTGGAGCTATACTTATTTATCTTGGTGAAAAAAGTAATAAATTTTATGATCAAAATGAAAGATTAATCATTAACCAATGGTTAATGGCACAAATGGGGTTGATTGGACCAATGATTGGTCAACATCACCAGTTTCATCATTACAATCCAGGCAAAAGTGAATTTGGAGAAGAAAGATATTTCAAAATTACTAAGACACTCTATTCAGATTTAGATGAAAGATTGGCAAAATCAAAATATTTAGCAGGAGAAAAGTATACCATTGCTGATATTGCAACTTGGCCATGGATAGCCAGACATGAGTGGCATGATATAGGTTTAAAAAATTATAAAAATCTTTCAAGATGGTATTTAGAAATAGCTGAAAGAGAGGCAGTCATTAAAGGTTATAACTTTATGAAAAAAGGAGAAATAATTCCTAAGCCTTAGTCGTCAGCAAATACTTTTTCTTCTTTTTCATGTTTTTCTTGTGCGGCAATTGAAAGTGTTGCAACAGGTCTCGCCATCAATCTTTTTAAACCAATTGGCTCTCCAGTTTCTTGACAGAAACCATAAGTTCCATCCTTTATTCTTGTTAAAGCTGAGTTTATTTTTGAAATTAATTTAATTTGTCTATTAATAGCTCTCATCTCAACATTTTTTTCTGTATAAGAGCTAGCCTGATCTACGATATCAGCAGAAGTACTATTATCATCCATAGAACTATTATATAACGCATCGTTATTTGTTTTTACTAAATCTGCTTTCCAATCAGTTAATTTTTGTTTGAAAAAAGCCAAGTGCTTTGCACACATATATTTTTCTTTTTCTTTTGGAATATAAGTTTTAGAGATTTTAACCATACTTAAATTTTAAACGTGGCTGAATATATTCATGAATAAATAGGTGTCAAGAAACCATTAATTGTATAAATTAAACAAAATGGCAGAAATTAAAAAAAATATTAACAATTTATTTTACATTTTTATTACAACTCATCTAATTGTTTGGACTTTGATTCCATCTTTAACAAATAACAATTTACCTTTAGATATAATTGAAGCTTTAGCTTGGGGAAGTAATTTGGATTGGGGATTTAATAAACATCCGCCAATGAGTGCGTTTTTAGTTGAAATTTTTTATCAAATTTTTGGTCCTCAGGATTGGGTTTATTATTTATTAAGTCAAATTTGTGTAATTATTTCTTTTTTTGTTGTTTTTAAACTTGCAGAAGATTTTTTTGAAAATAAATTTTTTAGTCTGTTATCAGTTTTATTATTAGAAGGAATTTATTTTTATAATTTTACAACTCCTGAATTTAATGTGAACGTTTGTTTAATGCCTTTCTGGTCATTAACAGTTCTATATTTATGGAAAGGTTTTAAAGATAATAAAATTATAGATTGGTTATTACTTGGTCTATTTGCAGGATTTGGTTTTTTATCAAAATACTTACTTATCTATTTAGGCTTTGGAATTGATATTTTTTTAATTTACATGATTTATAAAAAGAAAATTGATTTTAAATGTCTTGTATCAATTTTATCTTTTTTAATAGTTTTATTGCCCCATTTAATTTGGCTAACCGAAAATAATTATATAACGATTACCTATGGCCTTGATAGAACAGGAACTGGTGATCAAAATTTCTTAGATCACATAATTCATCCATTAGTCTTTTTAGGAAAACAAATTGGAATATTAATACCTTTCTTTTTAATGCTATTTTTTTTAAGCAATAAATTTAAAACTAAATTTAACTTTAAAGATAATAAATTATTATTTTTATTAACAATTAATATTGTTCCAATAGCTTTGGTATTCTTAACTTCAATGATTATGGGAGTTAAGATTAGAACAATGTGGATGACACCATTTTATTTATTTTTTGGCGTTTTAGTAATTTATATTTTTCAATCTCAAATAAATTTAAATAAACTAAAAGGCTTTAGCATAGTCTTTGTAATTTTATTTATTTTTTCTCCTTTTGCTTATGCTTATGTTTCTATTACTCAAACGGATAAGAGAACAGATTATCCTGGAAAAGAGAAAGCTAAAATAGTCCAAAAATGGTGGAACAATAATTATGGAGGCAAAATAACTTTAGTTATAGGAAACGAATGGGAAGCTGGTAATTTGTCTTATCATTTAAAAGATAGACCAGAGTGGACATCTGAATTTAAAGAACTTAAGGACTCTATTTATCTTTGTGGTGAGGGTAATAACCGAAGATGCTTTCCATATAAATAAATTATGATTGAAAATGAATTAATATGATAAAGATGAATTATGAATATAAGCGATAAATGGAAAAAAATATTATTCGTTATAGTAATTGTTGGGGTAATTGAGTTTTCAGGTTTTGGGATAATTGCATCTTTACTTAGACTGATAAGCTCTGCTAGCTAATGAAAATAAAAATATTAATACCAGTTTATAACGACTGGCAGTCAGCCTTTAAACTCTTAGAAAATATAAATTATGAGATTTCAAATCTAGGCCATGAGTTTTCAGTAATTATTGTAAATGATGTTTCAACAGAATCTAGGCCTGAATTATCTAATAGTTTGGATAATTTAAATTCTATTAAAATAATTAATATGAAAGAGAATAGAGGTCATGCAAGATGTAATGCTGCTGGATTAAAGCATATTTTTGAAAATGAAGATTTCGATTATGTAATTCCAATGGATGGTGATGGGGAAGATAGACCAGAAGAAATCAAACAATTTATAGATAATTTAAATTATCACCCTGATAAACCTATTGTTGGAGAAAGGATTAAGAGATCAGAGGGAATTTTTTTTAAATTTTGTTATTTTGTTCATAAGATAATAACTTCTACTTTTACAGGACAGTCTATAAAATATGGCAATTATACTTGTTTGCCAAAATCAACTGTAGAGAAAATGATTAACGAAAAAGCTACTTGGAGCAGTTTTTCAGGTTCACTTGCAAAAGTTGAAAAAGATAGGGCTACAATTTCATCTGAAAGAGGAACAAGATATTTTGGTCCATCTAAAATGAGTTTTAAAAACTTATTAATTCATTCACTATCTATTGTTGGTGTTTTTAAAATAAATGTTTTAATTAGATCTATATTGTTTTTATTAGTTTATTTATTTTTAATTCAACAAAATATAACAATAGTAATGGCAATTCCAATCATACTAGTTTTCATAATGATAGTTTCAGTATTTTCGATATCTAAAAGAGAAAGCTTGGAAGAATTGAATAATTCATTATTAAATATTTCAAATATTGATAGTTTAAAATAATGATCTTAAATCAAAAACAAGTTGAGTCTTATAAAAAAGAAGGTGTAATAATTATTAGAGATATATTTAAACCTTGGATAAATATTTTAAGACAAGGGTTTGAGAAAGTTTTAAAAAACCCAGGACCCCATGCTCGTGAAAATACAAGTGTTAACGAAAGTGGTCGTTTTTTTGAAGATTATTGTAATTGGGATCGAATTCCAGAGTTTAAAAAATTTGCAAAAGAATCTCCAGCAGCACAAATTGTTGCAGAAGCTACAAATTCAAAATCAATACAAGTATTTCATGATCATATTTTTGTAAAAGAGCCTAGCACAAGCAAACCAACTCCTTGGCACCAAGATATGCCATATTATTGCGTTGATGGAGAGGATACAGGAAGTTATTGGATGCCTCTCGACGAAGTTAATAAAGAAAATACTTTAAAATTAATATTAGGCTCTCATAAATGGCCTAGACTTGTTCAACCTACAAAATGGTCGAATGATAAACCTTGGTATAAGAATAAAAATGTTTTCATGGAAATGCCTAGCTTTGAAACTTTAAATAATAAAATAATGATACCTGATCTTAAACTAGGTGATGCTGTTTTATTTAATTTTAAGATAGTTCACGGAGCATCTGGAAATAATTCTCAAGATAGAAGGCGTGCTTTTTCGATGCGTTTTATAGGCGATGATGTACGTTATATAGATCGTGGCGGAGAAACATCTCCACCATTTACTGATATTAATTTAAAGACAGGAGATGCTTTAAGGACTGACTGGTTTCCAGTTGTTTGGAGCAGATAAATAGCAATGTTTAAAGGTTTTAAAAAAAAATTTATCAAAGTTAATAAAGGAAAAATATTTTGTAGGATTGGTGGCAAGGGCCCTCCTTTGTTATTATTACATGGTTACCCTCAAACACATGTTATTTGGCATAAAACAGCAAATGAACTTGCAAAGAACTTTACGATTGTAGCTGCTGATCTCAGAGGTTATGGGTCAAGCTTTGTTATAAAAAGTGACAATAAACATTTAAATTATTCTAAAAGAGAAATGGCAAAAGATATGGCTCAATTAATGGATAAGCTTGGATTTAAAAAATTCTTTATAGCTGGTCACGATAGAGGGGGAAGAGTGGCACATAGATTAGCCAGAGATCACAGAAAAAAAGTTATTGCGATGAGTGTTTTGGATATTTGTCCAACTATAGATATGTATGAACAAACAGAAAAGAATTTTGCCAAAGCATATTTTCATTGGTTTTTTTTAATACAGCCCAAATGGCTTCCTGAGAGAATGATTAAAAGTGATGCAAGAAAATGGATGAAAAGTTGTTTAGACAAATGGTCTGGAAAAAATAAATTTGGCAAAACAGAAGAAATTTATTTCAAAGCCTTTAGACAAATGAAAAGAATTCACGCAACATGTGAAGATTATAGAGCTTCAGCTACAATTGACTTAGAACATGATAAAAAAGATCGAAAAAAACTATTAAATATTCCTATTCAAGTATTGTGGGGAAAAAATGGAGTAGTTGGTAAGCAATTTAATTCATTAAAAATATGGAGAAAATATACAAAAAAAAAAGTTTATGGAGCTGGTATTAAATCTGGTCATTTTATACCAGAGCAAAACCCTAAAGAAACTATTAAGCATTTAAAAATTTTTTTTAAAAAATATGTTTGAAATTATTCCTGGAAAAAAAGAAATTGGTGCACAAATTATTTGTGATCTTAAAAAAATAAAAAAAAATCATATTAAAAAAATTAAATATTCTCTTCAAAAATATGGAATGATTTATTTCAGAAATCAAAGTTTATCTTCAAGAAATTATTTTAAATTTGCTAAAAAATTAGGAGTTCCAGCTGACTATCCTCGATTAAAAGGTCTAAATTCTAAATTTACTAAAATAACAGTAGTAGAAAGAAAATCTAAAGATAAAGGACCAAGTTTTGGTGAACAATTTCATACAGACTCAATTTACACAAAAAAACCACCAAGATTTACAATGTTATTATCAAAATTAGTACCTAGAAAAGGACAGGCTAATACAGAGTTTTCTTCACAATATCTAGCTTATGAAAACTTGCCTTATAGTCTAAAAAAAAAATTAAAAAATTTAAAAGCAATCTACTCTTCAGAAGGACCTATATCGATCACAACAAAAGAAAGAGCAAAAGAAAAAGGTAAACAAAAAAACGAATTAATTTCTAGACATAAGATAATAAAAAAAATTAATAGAAAATTAAGTATATTTTGTAGTCCTGGTCATTTTATAGGCTTTAATAATTTAAATAAAAAAGAAGAAATAAAATTAAAAAAGTTTTTATTTAAACATCAAATTAAAAAGAAATTTCAGTACTCTTTGGAGTGGGAAAAAAATCAATTAGCCATTTGGGATAATAGATCAATGTTGCATCAAGCTACTCCTTTTAAAGGTGATAGGATAATGCATAGAATTACAATATATTGAGTAAGAAAGACAAATGAACAGGTCTTATTTTGAGCTTGCATTTTATTAAATAAGTTAAGAAAATACTTTTATAAAATATGTCAGATAGAATTAAATATTTTCTTGAAGAAAGCAAAATGCCAAAAACTTGGTATAATATTGCAGCCGATCTTCCAAAACCACTTTCACCGGTTCTTCATCCTGGAACACTAAAACCAATTGGACCAGATGATTTAGCTCCATTATTTCCAATGGCACTTATTGGACAAGAAGTTTCACAAGATAGAGAAATTGAAATTCCAGAACCAGTTAGAGAAATTTACAAACAATGGAGACCTTCACCATTGTATAGAGCAAGAAAACTAGAAAAAGCATTAGATACAACAGCTAAAATTTATTATAAATATGAAGGTGTTAGTCCAACAGGAAGTCACAAACCAAACACAGCTGTTGCTCAAGCTTTTTTCAATAAAGAAGAAGGTACAAAAAAAATTACAACTGAAACAGGTGCGGGGCAATGGGGAAGCTCTCTAGCTTTTGCTTGTTCAATTTTTAAAATCGAACTTGATGTTTACATGGTTAAAGTTAGTTATGAACAAAAACCATATAGAAAAATGATTATGCAAACATTCGGAGCAAATTGTTATGCTAGTCCATCAAACAGAACTCCAACAGGTAAAGCAATTTTAGAAAAAGATCCAAACAATACAGGAAGCTTAGGTATAGCTATATCCGAAGCAGTTGAAATGGCTGCACAAGACGATCATACAAAATATTCTCTTGGAAGTGTTTTAAATCATGTTTTAATGCACCAAACAATTGTTGGCAATGAAGCAATAATGCAAATGGAAATGGCAAATGATTATCCTGATATATTGGTTGGATGTACAGGAGGAGGAAGTAATTTTTCAGGATTAGTATTTCCTTTTCTTGGAAAAAAATTTAGAGAAAAAAAGGATGTTAAAGTAATAGCTTGTGAACCAAAGTCTTGCCCTACCTTAACCAAAGGTAAGTTTGCATATGATTTTGGAGACACAGGAATGCGTACGCCATTAGTCAAAATGCATACTTTAGGATCTCAATTTATGCCACCATCAACCCACTCGGGTGGCTTAAGATACCATGGTATGGCTCCAATGGTTAGTCATTTAACTGACATAGGTGCTATAGAACCAAAAGCATTTGGACAAAAAGAGTGCTTTGAAGCAGGTGTAAAATTTGCAAATGCCGAAGGTATTGTTCCGGCGCCGGAAGCTACACACGCTGTTAAGGGCGCAATAGATGCTGCACTTGAATGTAAAAAAAATGGTGAAAAGAAAACTATTCTTTTCAATTTATGTGGTCATGGTCATTTTGATATGCAAGCCTATGGAGATTACTTCAATAATAAGCTTTCAGATGACAAATATAATGAGGCTGATGCAAATAAAGCTTTAGAAAAACTACCTAAAATTGCATAAAAAAATTAATCAATAATATTACTAATTATATCTAAAAAATAGAGTTGCTCTATTCCGTTCTATTAATTAAATAACTGCATGTATTTTATAAATCCATTTAAAGGTTTGAGGCCGACAAAAGAAAATGCTTCATCAGTAGCCGTATCAAGCACCGATCATTTATCAAAAGATTCTGTTGTAGATCATAAAAATAATAATTCTTGGAGTTATTTAAATGTTTTTGGTGAAAAAGATAGCTCTAAATCTAAAGAACAATTTGAATTAATGAAAAAAAAATCAATCTTAATGAAGGATAAAAAAAATTCGTTTTATATTTATAAAATATCAACTGTAGATCATTCACAAGTAGGGATAGTTGGAACTGCCAAATTATCTGCTTACGACAATTTACACATCAGAGGCCATGAAGAAATTTTTTTTGAAAGATCTCAAAAAAGAATGAAACAAATGGATAATTTAAATGCGCAAATAGGTCCTATATATGCTGTTTATCCCGACAATAAACAACTTAACGATTTGGTAGAAAAAGAGTTAATTAGTTCTCCAGAATACTCTTTTGATGGTATGGATGGAAGTAAACACGAGATGTGGGTTGTTGACAATGAAAATAAAATTTTAAAAATATCTGATTTATTTAATTCTATAAATAGGATTTATATTGCAGATGGACACCATAGGATGGATGCATTATTAAAACTCTCAAAATTTAAACAACATAAAAATCATGATCATAATGGAAGTGAATTATACAATTATTTTATGATAGCAATTTTTCCAACAAGCCAGGCAAGGATCCTTGATTATAATAGACTTATAAAAGATTTATATGGATATTCACCTTCAGATTTTATTAAAGAAGTTAAAAAAAAATTTAAAGTCGAAAAGCAAAGCTCTTCATACAAACCTGAAAAATCTCAAATATTTGGAATGTATTTAGAAAAACAATGGTATTCTTTGGAACTAAAAGAAAAACCCCATCAAAACTTATTTCATATAATTAATTTAGATATAAATCTATTGCACTACTATTTATTAGAACCCACTTTAGGAATCGGAGACCCTAGATACGATAATAGAATTGATTTTTTAGCAGGTTTTCATGGACTAGAAGGTATTGAAAAAAAGGTAGACTCAGGTGAAGCAAAAGTTGGTTTTGCTTTGTTTGCCACTCAAATGGAAAATGTAATTAACTTTGCAGATAAAAAATTAAATATGCCTCCCAAATCGACTTGGTTTGATCCCAAACCTTTAGATGGTCTAGTTGCATATGATTTTGAATAAAATTTATTATTTTCTATTTATGTTCTGTTCCTGCGTCAATTGTTCGTTATTTATTGCTAAAAAATATATATAAAAAAAATAGTGATATATCTTTTTAAAAACAAATATATCTAAAAACTTAATTTTATGGAAAAGCCAAGCTCAAAACCTAGTAATCCAAATTTTTCTAGCGGACCTTGCTCTAAACGCCCAGGTTGGACTATAGATGCATTAAAAAATACACCTATAGGAAGGTCTCATAGACACAAAGTATGCAAAGAAAGATTAAATGAAGTAATTGTTAAATCAAAAAAAATTCTTCAATTACCAGAAGATTACCACGTAGGTGTAATGACTGGTTCAAATACGGGAGCTTTAGAGGCTGCTCTTTGGTCTCTTTTAGGTTGTAAAGGTGTTGATGTTTTAGCTTGGGAAAATTTTGGAAAAGATTGGGTTATAGATATTCTTGATCAATTAAAAATAAAAGATGTAAATAGTCATGTAACTGATTATGGAATTCTTCCTGATTTATCTAAAGTGAATTTTAAAAATGATGTAGTTTTTACTTGGAATGGTACAACAGCAGGAGTCCGAATTCCAAATGGTGATTGGATACCTGAAGATAGAGAAGGTTTAACAATTTGTGATGCTACGTCTGGTATTTTTGCTATGGATATGGATTATAGTAAGTTAGATGTAATCACGTGGTCGTGGCAAAAAGTTTTGGGCGCAGAAGCTGCTCATGGAATGATAGCAATTTCTCCACGAACTGTTGAAAGATTAGAAAATCATATACCATCCTGGCCAATTCCAAAATTATTTAGATTAGCAAATAAGAAAAAAATAATTAAAAGCATATTTGAGGGAGGAATAATTAATACACCTTCAATGATTTGCGTTGAAGATGGTCTTGATGCTTTGAATTGGGTTGAGTCAGTAGGCGGTACTAAAGAATTAGTAAATATTTCAAATCAAAATTTAAAAATTGTAGAAGATTGGATTGATAAAAGTGATAATTTTAAATTTATGTGTGAAGATAAAAATATTAGATCTTCAACAAGTATAACCGTTTTAATTAAAGATGAATGGTTTACAAAACATAATGAAGAAGATCAAAGAGGAGTATTAAAAAAATTATTCTCACTTCTTGAAAAAGAAGGTGTTGCTAATGATATTAATGGTTATCCTAAAGCACCGCCTAGCATAAGGATTTGGGGTGGTTCGACTGTACAAAACAGTGATATGAAAGCTCTTTTACCCTGGATTGATTGGGCATATAATTCTGTAAAAAATAATGCCTAAAGTTTTAATTTCAGATTCAATGAGCAATGTTGCTCAAAAAATTTTTGAAAAAAACAACATTGCAGTTGATGTAAAAACAGGTTTATCAGAAGAAGAAATTATTAAAATTATTCCTGAATACGATGGTATGGTTGTAAGATCAGCAACCAAAGTTACTAAAGATATAATTGAGGCTGCAAAAAACTTAAAAGTAATTGGCAGAGCTGGCGCTGGTGTAGATAATATAGATGTACCAGTGGCAAAAGAAAAAAATATGATTGTTATGAATACACCTGGTGGAAATGCTAATGCAACAGCCGAACATGCATTTGCATTAATAATGTCTGTACTTAGAAGAATTCCTTTTGCTAATGAAACAACACACAAGGGTCAGTGGGAGAAAAAAAATATTAAGGGAACTGAACTTTCTAAAAAAACATTAGGAATAGTAGGTTTTGGAAATGTAGGAGTAAGATTGAGTAATCTTGTAAAAGGTTTTGATATGAAGATACTTGTGAATTCAAAATCTCTAGAATCTAGAAAAAAAGATTACCTGCACGTAGAAAATGTAAGTTTTGAAGATTTGATAAGCAAAAGCGATATTATAAGTTTTCATTGTAAAGCCCCTAAGGATGGAAAGCCAATGATTAGTAAAGAGCATTATAAGAAAATGAAACCTACATCTTATATAATTAATGCTGCACGTGGCAATATTGTTGATGAAAAAGATTTAAATGAAGCTTTAAATGAGGGTTTAATAGCTGGAGCAGCTGTAGATGTTTTTTCAAAAGAACCAGCAAAAGAAAATATATTGTTTAATAATCCAAAAGTAATTGTAACTCCACATATAGCAGCTTCTACAACTGAAGCATCAATAGTTGTTGCCGAAATGGTTGCAAATCAGCTATCGGATTTTCTTTTAAAAGGTGTTAAAATTAACACTGTTTAGTGAAAAAATTATCAATAATAGTATTAATATTATTTTTTACTTCCAATTCTTCTGCAAATTTTAGAGAAATCAAAAAAAAAGCTGAAGTAAATAAACCAGAAATAATTTTTCCAATTCCAAAAAATCTTAAAAATTGCCAAACCAAACTTTATGTAAGTCCAGAACTAAATAAAATTGAACCAATTTTAAAAGTTAAAGCACCAACTGGATATGGATTAGACGATAGATATGATTATGCATTAAGCAGATTTACAAATTTCACATTTCCATGCAGTGGTGGAAATAAAGAGGCTTGTGTGCATGTAAAAAATACAATTTTAAATTGGGCAAAAGCAGATGCAGCAAAAAGAACTGGACCATCAGACCATGAGGGAAGACATTGGAATGATACATTAACAGTAAACTTGTATGTTGCTTCACCGATGTTAGCTGCTTACTCATTTGCTAAGCAAGTTACAAGCGTACCTGAAGAAGAAGATAGAATTATTAAAGATTGGTTCAAAAAAATTGTAAAAAAAAATCAACATTTATTGTATGACAAAACTTATGATTCCGGTGGTGCTAGTGGAACCCCAAAAAGAGCTCATAACCACGCTTTATCTTCTGCTGTTGCTCACATGCAACTCGGTATACTTATTGATAGTGATAAAGAGTTTAAAAAAGCATTTAGAAATTATGAAGCAACAATTAGATATCAAAGAAAGGATGGTAGTTTACCTATTGAAGTAAGAAGAGGAGGAAGAGCTATGTTTTATCAAGGAAGAGCAATGAACGCTCTTGCTGTAATAGCAATTATTGCTGAACATCAGGGTTACAATATTTGGGATTTAGATTTTAAAGGAAAAAATTATCACAATTTAGTTAAATTTTTTATAGATTTTACGGAGAATAATGAAATTGTTTTTAAATATGCCAAAGAAAATAGATTTCCGGGACCAGCAAAAAATTATAAAGTTCAAGATCTTAAATCAAATTCAGGAAGTAACTGGGGCTGGCTGTACGCTTACGCTTCAAGATTTCCAGATCATGAAAATATTCAAAGATTAAAACAATGGTATGAAAATAAAAATAATCTTAATAATTATCAAAGAAAAATACTCACTGTATTTGAGAATATATCAAAAAGAGGATTTGGCAGTGCTTCCTGGACAGTGGTTGAACCTTACTGTCATTTCACTAAATAGCTCTAATCGTTGGTAATAAATGAAAATCTGCCGTATCTATTCTAGAAGAGTGTTCTCTTTTCATATTCCATCTCTTTTGAACTCCTGCGCTAGCAAGACTTATAGCAGATCTGCCATACCTATAATTTGTGTTATCAATTGATTTCATTAAACTACTTATCTTTTCATCTTTTTCTGATGAGAATAAATTCTTTTTTCCTTCGTCATTTGACAGTCCTGTTAGTAATACGCCTGCTTTTTGATAACGATAACCATTTTTAAAAATATTTTCTAAAGCAGTTAAGGCAGTCTTAACTATTTCAATACTATTATTTGTTCCAACTGGAAAATCAATTGTTTTTGAATTTGAATAATATCCAAACTTACTTTGGAAAGGACTTGTTCTAATAAAAACAGTTATTGATTTTGCAATTAAAGACTCTGATCGAATTTTTTCTGAAGCATTCAAACAGTAATTTGAAATAGCCTCTTTTAATTCTTGAAACTTTTCTACTCTTTGGCCAAATGAACGTGATACTACACAACTTTTTCTTTTTGATACAGTTTTTTCAATATCAATACAAGAAATACCTCTAAGTTCCATTGCAGTTCTTGAACTTAAGACATTAGAACTTTTTTTAATCCAAGTATTAGAAATATTTTTTAATTGTTTAGCATTATAAATTCCATTTTGGTGATAAAATTTAGTTAATTGTTTTCCAACACCCCAGACATCATTTATTTCTACCTTCTCTAATATTGGATCAATATTTTCAATTCCAATTAAACTTGTAACTCCTGATTCTTTTTTTTTAGCAATATGATTTGCAACTTTGCTTAAGGTTTTTGTTTTAGCAATACCAATACTTGTTGGAATACCAGTCCACTGTAAAACTGTGCTTCTAATTTCTTTTCCAACATCTTCTACTTCGTCATCAGAAAAATTTGATAAATCTAGAAAGGCCTCATCAATTGAATAAACTTCTATATCAGAATTAAAACGTTTTAAAGTTCGCATAACTCTTCTTGAAATATCTCCATATAGAGAATAACCAGATGAAAAAACTTGAACATTATTTTTAATAATAATATCTTTTGCTTTAAAATAAGGTTCTCCCATTTTTATTCCCAATGCTTTTGCTTCATTAGATCTTGAAACAATACACCCATCATTATTTGATAAGACAACAACAGGTTTTTTTCTTATTTTAGGATTAAATAATCTTTCACATGAAACATAGAAAGAATTACAATCAACTAGTGCTATTTTTTTAGTACGTTGAATGGATGACATAAGTTACAACCCCCCAAATAAAAATATCTTCTTCTTCATTAATTAAAATTCTATCCTCAAAATTTTTAGATCCAGATGTTAAAAATTTTTTATCTCTTTCTTGAACAAAACTTTTAACTACAAGTTCATCATGAACATTTGCTATAACTGTTGAAAAGTTTTTTGGTGTTAAGCTCTTATCAACAACTAATAGATCGCCATCATTAATACCAACATCGACCATTGATTTTCCTTGAACTCTTATGATGAAGGTTGCTGGAACATTTTTGATCAAATGAATATTTAGATCAATATCTTCCTCAATATAATCTGTTGCAGGGGATGGAAAACCCGCGCCGGCTTTGTGTAAATAATAAGGTATAGTTAGCTTCATAAAATGTTCTTATTTTGTTCTAATTAATATATAAGTTATTCAGTAGTGTCAATCAGGTTGTATTTTGAGTCTGGAAGTGAATCAAAAGTGAATCAAAACGTGAACATTGAAACCACATTTTGTATGCTTGTGGATAACTTCAACCAAGGATAGTTTCGTTGGATACTAATATGAAAAAAATTTTAGGGATCGTGGTTCTGGGTTTATTTTTTGCAGGAAGTGCAAGTTCACTTCCAATGATAGGTTTCAAAAAAATTAATACATTATTAGAAGAAGGTTATGAGCTACATTCAACAAACATAATTGAATCAGGATATTATCAATATAATTTAATAAGTGATGGATCTGGTAGTAAGTTTAGATTAATCACTTGTGTTTATAGTGTAGAAAAACACGTTGCCACTTGTTGGATACCTTAAAAAATGAAAAAACTTTTTAAAACACCTTTTGCTAGAGGAAACACAGTTGGTTTTATTATTGGAATGATAGGCTTGCTAGGTATTGGACCTTATCACTTAACGTGGATAGGTGCGGGTATAATACTTTGGACTGGCGTAGAAAAATACTTTTTTAGCAATTACGATAATAGAATTGAATGAAAAAACTTTTAGGAAATAATATATTAAAGGAGAAATATAAATGAAAAAACTAACTTGCCATTGTGGAGGAGTAGAAGCAGAAGTTAATGTTCCTGAAAATGGATTTCAAAAGATTATGCGTTGCAATTGTTCCATCTGTAAAAGAAAAGGATACATCATAGGAGTTACAGGACCAGATGATTTTAAACTAGTTAAAGGAGAAAATCTTTTAACACTTTATCAATTTAAAACAAAAACTGCTCAACATTATTTTTGTAAAGTTTGTGGCATTCATACACATAACAGACCAAGAAGTAATCCAAAAATCTATGGTGTAAATATTGCTTGCATTGAAGGCATTAAGCCATTCGAGATAGAAAATGTTCCAGTTAATGATGGAGAAAACCATCCTCTAGATCAAAAAAAATAATTTTATATGCAGTCAATTGATGAGTGTTATAAGAAAGTAAAAAATGATTGTTTTAAATTTATAAATTTACAAGAAACAAAAACAAATAAATTTAAAAATAAAAATAAGATGCTTAAATCTTATTTAATACCCACAAGTTTTTGGATAGCAAATAAATTAAATAAAAAATCTCCATTGATTATTGGTTTAGCAGGAGGACAAGGAACAGGAAAAACTACAATCACTACAATAATATCTTTGATATTAAAAAAATATTTTAAACTTAAAGTTTTTAAAATTTCTATTGATGATTTTTATAAAACTAGAAAAGATAGAAAAAAATTATCGATCACTAAGCATCCTTTATTAATGACAAGGGGAGTGCCAGGAACTCATGATTATAGAATTATTTATGAATTCTTTAAAAAAATTAAAAATAAAAAATTTAGTAAATTAAGATTACCAAAATTTGATAAATCTAAAGACGATAGATGCCACAAAAAGTTATGGTATAAAATTAATTCAAGACCAGATGTAATAATTTTTGAAGGCTGGTGTGTTGGTGCAAAAGCTCAAAAAAATTCAGAGCTTGTTAGATCTATAAATTCATTAGAAAAAATAGAAGACCCAGATTTAGTTTGGAGAAATTATGTTAATATTCAATTGAAAACGCATTATAAAAATTTATTTAAACAAATTAATGAATTAATTTATCTTAGGGCTAATAATTTTAAAATGCTTCAAAAATGGAGAATAAAACAAGAAAAAATGCTTTGGTTAAAATCAAAAAATAAAAGAAATTTAAGAATTATGAATAGAAGTGATATAATAAATTTTATGCAAACATACCAAAGAACTACCCAAAGAATGTTTAAAGATGCGCCAAAATATGCCTCGATTGTAATGAAATTAAATAGTAATCATCAAATTAATTCAATTAAATTTAGATAGATGAAAAAAGTAATTTTAATTATAATTTCGTTAATTTTTTTTATACCCAAGGTATTTGCAGTAACTATTTCTGAGGCTCTTACTCAAGCTTATAACAATAACACTGAGTTAAATGCTGAAAGAGAAAATATTAAAGTTTCTGAAGAAGATTTAAATATTTCTAAAGGAGAATATCATCCAACTCTAACTTTAAGTGGAAGTAAAAGCAGAGAAGATACAAATAAATTAACAAATCAGTCAGGAGGTGATGCTGCTGTTACAGATGTAGATCCCCAAACAACTACGATAACTATAGAACAAACATTATTTGATTCTGGAAGAAGCGCTGAGTACGAAAAAAATAAAATTGGCATCAAACTTGCAATAGCAAAACTCCTAAAAAAAGAACAAGATATTTTGTATAAAGCAATAGAAGCTTACTCTGGGCTTATTTTGGCAAATGAAAAATTTGAAATTAATAAAGTAAATGTCAACTTATTGGAAAGACAAGTTGAGACGGACAGTATTAGACTTGAAAGAGGACAGGTAACTATATCAGATGTTGCTCAATCAGAATCCTCTTTGGCCGAAGCCCAGGCAAAATTTATTCAAGCTGAAAATGAAGTTTTAACAAGTAAATTAAATTATGAAAATATTATCGGACCACTATCAAATTCTAATATATTAGAAAAAAATTCAAAACTAAATTTCATAATGCCAACAGATTTAAATTCAGCAATTGAATTATCAAAAAAAAATAATCCTGATTTAATTATTGCTAAACTAGAATATGAACAATCTGAGAAAGATACAATAATTGCAAAATCAGACTTATCGCCAACTGCTAAATTATCTTTTGAAAGATCTTACAGTGAAGATTTAAGCTCTACTTATAATGATAGAGAAAAAGATATTTTAAAAGCAACAGTATCTTGGCCTTTTTATACAGGAGGTAAAAATAGAGCTAAATACAAAAAAAATATAAATTTACAAGCTAGAAAAAGATTACTTTTAAATAACACAACTAAGACAAATGACACAAATGTTGCAAGTGCTTGGTCAAATTTTCAATCTAGTAAAAGTTTGTTAAACTCAGTTGAACTACAAGTTAAAGCTGCAGAAATAGCAAACGAAGGAATTACAGCTGAGTACGAAAGTGGCCTAGGAAGAACAACTCTTGATGTTATTCAATCAAATTCTTTTTTGCTGAATGCACAAATTTCATTAGCTAATTCAGAAAGAAACTATCTTCTTTCCCAATTTAATCTCTTAAAATCAATAGGATTGCTTAATAGCGACTATTTAAAAATCAAATAAATTGGGGTTTTTTTGAGCTAAAGAAATATTTTTATTGCCAATGAGAACAAAATGTGTACATTTAAAATATGATTCGACTGTTAAAAAACCTAAAAAAAGAGGCAAAAAATGACTAAAAATAACTTAAAAGTGGTGAAATCCACTAAAGATAAAGAATTGGAAAACAAAGAAAAAAATAAAGCTCTAGAAGCAGCAATTAGCCAAATTACAGATAACTTTGGAAAAGGCTCTGTGATGAAGCTAGGTCAACAAAAAGCTATGGATGTAGAGTCTGTTTCAACAGGATCTCTAAGTTTAGACCTTGCGCTTGGTATTGGAGGATTGCCAAAAGGAAGAATTGTTGAAATTTATGGGCCAGAGTCATCTGGAAAAACAACACTAGCTTTACAAGTTATAGCTGAAGCACAGAAAGCCGGTGGTATTTGTGGATTTGTTGATGCAGAACATGCATTAGATCCAGTTTATGCAAAAAAATTAGGCGTTAATACTGAAGAACTATTAATTTCTCAACCAGATACTGGTGAACAAGCTTTAGAAATTACTGATACTTTAATTAAATCAGGATCAATGTCAGTTATTGTGGTTGATTCTGTTGCAGCATTAACACCAAGAGCTGAAATTGAAGGAGAGATGGGAGATCATCATGTAGGCCTTCAATCAAGATTAATGAGTCAGGCATTAAGAAAATTAACCGGATCTGTTTCTCGAACAAATACAATGGTTATTTTCATTAACCAAATTAGAATGAAAATTGGTGTAATGTTTGGAAGTCCAGAAACAACCTCTGGAGGAAATGCACTGAAATTTTATTCATCAGTTAGAATGGATATAAGAAGAATAGGTGCCATCAAAGATAAAGATGAAATTATTGGAAACGCAACTAGAGTAAAAGTTGTTAAAAATAAAGTTGCGCCACCATTTAAGGTAGTTGAATTTGACCTAATGTATGGAAAAGGAATAAGTAAAACTGGAGAACTGATTGATCTTGGGGCAAAAGCAGAGATAGTTGAAAAATCAGGTGCTTGGTATGCTTACAAGGGCGAAAAAATTGGCCAAGGAAAAGAAAATGCAAAATTATTCCTTGAACAAAATCCTAAGGCTGCAGCAGAAATAGAAATGGCAATAAGAGAAAAAGCTGGTCTTATTTCTAAAAAAATTGAAGGTAATCCGATTGAGAAAGAAAAGGCAGAATCTCCAGAGGAAGTACCTACGAAAAAAAATTAGCATATAACTTTTAGTTATTAAAAGGCGCTCTTTTGGGCGCCTTTTTTCCCTACAGATATATAGACATCATATAAAAAAGCTGTATTTTAGAAATATGGCAGACAAAACGCTTAATGAAATAAGAAGTACTTTTCTCAAATATTTTGAGAAGAATGGTCATAAAATTGTGGACTCTAGTAACTTAGTTCCTAATAACGACCCAACATTAATGTTTGCAAATTCAGGAATGGTTCAATTTAAAAATGTTTTTACTGGGTTAGAAAAAAGAGATTATAAAACAGCAACCACATCCCAAAAGTGCGTAAGAGCTGGAGGAAAGCATAATGATCTCGAAAATGTTGGTTATACACCAAGGCACCATACATTTTTTGAGATGCTTGGAAATTTTTCATTTGGAGATTATTTTAAAGAAAGAGCTATTGAACTAGCTTGGAATTTGGTAACCAAAGACTTTGATTTAGACAAAAATAGGCTTTATTTTACAGTTTTTAACGAAGATGAAGAAGCACTTAATCTTTGGAAAAAAATAACAGGGTTGGGAGAAGATAAAATTATTAAGATTGCAACATCAGATAATTTTTGGTCCATGGGTGAAACAGGACCTTGTGGTCCTTGCTCAGAAATATTTTATGATCATGGTGATCACCTAAAAGGTGGATTGCCTGGTACAAAAAATCAAGATGGCGATAGATACATCGAAATTTGGAATTTAGTATTTATGCAATTTGAACAAATTTCTAAAGAAAAAAGAATAAATTTACCAAAACCTTCTGTTGATACAGGAATGGGTTTAGAGAGAATTGCAGCTTTGCTACAAGGCACACATGATAATTATGAAACAGATCATTTTAAAAAATTAATAAATTCAATTTCTGAAGCAGTTAAAGTTAAACCTGATGAAAAAAATGTTTCTAGTTTTAGAGTAATCGCAGATCATTTGAGAGCAAGTTCATTTTTAATTGCAGAAGGTGTTTTGCCATCAAACGAAGGAAGAGGTTATGTATTAAGAAGAATTATGAGAAGAGGGATGAGACATTCTCATTTACTAGGATCGAAACAACCAATTTTTTATAATATTTTTAAAACTTTAATGGATGAGATGTCAGGAAATTATCCTGAACTTGTAAGAGCAGAGTCGTTAATTAAAGAAACTTTAAAGACAGAAGAAGAAAAATTTTTAGTTTTATTAGAAAGAGGGATGAAAATTTTAAATGATGAAATTTCAAAAATTGATAAAGTTTTACCTGGTGAAATAGCTTTTAAATTATATGACACATACGGATTTCCTCTAGACTTAACTGAAGATATTTTAAAAAATAAGTCATTAAAAATAGACAATAAAAAATTTGAAACTTTAATGAATGAAAGTAGAGAACTTGCTAAGAAAAATTGGAAAGGATCAGGTGATAGTTCAGTCAATAAGATATGGTTTGAAATTAAAGATAGATTAGGCCCATCAGAATTTTTAGGTTATGAAACTGACCATGCTGAAGGAAAGATTTTGTCATTATTAAAAGATAACAAAGAAGTAAAAAGCTTATCCGGTAATGATGAAGGAATGATAATTACAAATCAAACACCTTTTTATGGAGAATCTGGTGGCCAAGTTGGAGATACCGGAGAAATTACCTCTGGAGAATTTAAATTTGAAGTACATGATGTACAAAAACAGTTAGGAGACTTATTTGTTCATTATGGCAAAGTAATCAATGGATCTATTAAAGTGAATGATAATGTTGAAATGAAAATTGATGTAAATAGAAGAAACGATGTTAGAGCTTATCATTCAGCAACACATCTATTGCATGAATCATTAAGAAGAGTACTCGGTACTCATGTAACCCAAAAAGGTTCTCTAGTTGAACCTAATAGATTAAGATTTGATTTTAGTCACATGAAGCCTATTTCAAACGATGAAATAAAAAAAATAGAAAATTTTGTAAATTCTATGGTTGAAAAAAAATCTGAAGTTAAAACAAGAATTATGACACCAAAAGAGGCAGTTGATAATGGTGCATTAGCTCTTTTTGGTGAAAAATATGGAGATGAAGTTAGAGTTTTATCAATGGGAAGTGAAAAAGAACGTTATTTCTCAACAGAATTATGCGGTGGGACACATGTAAGAAATACTGGCGATATAGGAAAATTTAAGATTGTTAGCCAATCTTCTATAGCAGCAGGGGTGAGAAGAGTGGAAGCTTTAAGAGATAAGCAATTACAAGAATATTTAAATAAAAAAGAAAAACTCAGTGACCTTGAAAATGAAAAAAGTGAAGAAACAATTAAAGATTTATCTGAAAAAATAATTAAATTAGGGGGCAAACCCAATATCACTAATGAAAATCAGCAAACTTTAATTAAAGATTTAACAAGGCATTATGAACAACTTTTAGTCCAGTCAACTTTAAGCGATAAATCAAAAAATATTATTAATGATAAAACTATAAATAATGTCAAAGTTAGATTTCAAAAAGTAATTGATTTACCTCCTAAAGATTTAAGAAAACTAGTTGATAATGGAAAAAAAGAACTAACCGAAGGCGTTATAGTTATTTTTGCAATTAAAGATGAAAAAATTGGATTAGCAATTGGTGTTACTGAAAATCTAACAAAAAAATATGATGCTGTTAAATTAGTAAAAATTGGATCGGAAATTATTGGAGGAAAAGGAGGAGGTGGCAGACCTGATTTTGCTCAGGCTGGTGGAATTGATAGTTCAAAAATAGATAATGCTATCGACCAAATTAAATCTTTAATTTAGCTTATTTTTAAGGTTTCCATCAATCACATCTAAAAATTGATTTGTCGTGAGATATTTGCTTGAAGGACCAACCAAAATTGCTAAATCTTTTGTCATTAAGCCACTTTCAACTGTTTCAATGCAGACTTTTTCTAAAGTTTTTACAAATTTTTTAAGTTCCTCATTATTATCCATCTTTCCTCTATGATAAAGGCCTCTTGCCCATGCAAATATAGACGCTATTGGATTTGTTGATGTTTCTTTTCCTTGTTGATGCAGTCTATAATGTCTAGTAACAGTCCCATGTGCAGCTTCCGCTTCTATAGTATTTCCATCAGGTGTCATTAGAACACTACTCATAAGGCCCAAAGACCCAAATCCTTGAGCAACCGTATCGGATTGTACATCTCCATCATAATTTTTGCAGGCCCAAATATAGTTTCCATTCCATTTCATAGCGCATGCCACCATGTCATCTATAAGCCTATGTTCATAAGTTATTTCTCTTTCTTTAAATTTTTCTTTAAATTCTTTATCAAAAACTTCTTGGAATAAATCTTTAAATCGACCGTCATAATTTTTTAGTATCGTATTTTTTGTTGAAAGGTAAACTGGCCATTTTCTATTAAGTCCATAATTCATACAGGCTCTAGCAAAATCTTTTATTGATTGATCCAAGTTATACATTGATAGCGCAACACCTGAACCTGGAAAATTAAATACCTCAAATTCTTTTTTTTCACTACCATCTTCCGAAGTCCATTTTATTTCTAATTTTCCTTTTCCAGGAACTTTAAAATCTGTTGCTCTATATTGATCTCCAAATGCATGTCTACCTATGCAAATTGGATTAGTCCAACTTGGAACCAATTTAGGAATATTTTTACAGATGATTGGTTCTCTAAAAACTGTTCCTCCTAAAATATTTCTTATAGTACCATTAGGTGATCTCCACATTTTTTTTAAATTGAATTCTTTTACTCTTGCTTCATCAGGTGTAATAGTTGCACATTTAATCCCAACACCATTTTTTTTAATTGCTTTTGCACAATCTATTGTGATTTGGTCATTTGTTGCATCTCTACTTTTCATTCCCAGGTCATAATATTCAATACCCAAGTCTAAATATTGAAGTATTAATTTTTTTTTGATGAAGTCCCATATGACTCTGGTCATTTCATCACCATCCAACTCAACAATTGGGTTTTTTACCTTAATTTTGCTCATATTTAGATGTATCTAAGTAATTGAATTTCAAGTTTTTATATACATATTAACCTAAAAATTATCAAAAGAAATAATTATGCTAGATAAGATCTTCCCAAAAATACACACTGAAGGATATAAGTTTTTAGTTATATTTGTAGCTGCAACTATAATTTTATATTTTATTCATGGATTTCTAGGTTTTATAGGTCTTGTTTTGTCAATATGGGTTTATTATTTTTTCAGGGATCCAGATAGAGTTTCAATTGATGATGATAATTTTCTAACAAGTCCAGCTGATGGTTTAGTTTTGCAAGTACAAGAAACCAACGGTCCAAAAGAACTTGAACTTGAAAATAAAAAATTTACTAAGGTAAGTATTTTTATGAATGTATTTGATTGCCACGTAAATAGAACTCCTTGTTCAGGAAAAATTTTACAAATTTTATATAAACCTGGAAAATTTTTTAATGCTTCACTTGATAAGGCAAGTGAAGAAAATGAAAGAAATTATTATAAAATTCAAAATAGTTCTGGCGAGGATGTAATATTAGTTCAAATAGCTGGATTGATTGCAAGGAGAATTGTAAACGAATCTCATGAAGGTCAAGAAATTAAACAAGGAGAAAGAGTTGGAATGATTAGATTTGGGAGTAGAGCAGATATTTATTTTGAAAATTATAAACCATTAGTAAAAGTTAATCAAAAAACTATTGCAGGAGAAACTTTATTAGCAAAAAAATAATAAATGGAACAACAAAAAAAAAACTTTAAAATAGTAAGCGATAAGAAGACAAGGGTAATCTTACCGAATATGTTTACTCTTATTGGAGTATGTATTGGTTTAAGTTCGATAAAGTTTGCTTTTGATGACAAATTTACTTTGTCAATTATTGCAATAATAGTTGCAGCAATCATAGATGGTTTAGACGGCAGAATAGCTAGACTTATTCAAGGAACATCAAAGGTTGGAAAAGAATTAGATTCATTGACAGATGTTATAAGTTTTGGAGTGGCACCAGCATTTATAATGTATTTTTGGAAATTAAATGAACTTGGCAGAATTGGTTGGTTAATCTGTTTAATTTATGTTGTTTGTGTAGCTTTAAGGTTAGCGAGATTTAACGTAAATTCTGGAAAGGAACCATCATGGAGAGATAATTTTTTTGAAGGTGTTCCATCGCCTGCTGGTGGAGTAATAGTTTTAATGCCACTTGTATATAGTCTAAGCGAAATTCAAATATTTAGTATAAATTATGATTATTTTGTACCAATATTATTTGTACTAGTTTCAATTTTATTAATAAGCAAAGTTCCAACTTATGCATTAAAAAAAATATCTGTTCCTAGAAATATGACAATATTTCTTTTGCTCGCCGTAGCTTTATATTTTGGTTTATTATTAATTTATACTTTTAACGCAATAGTAATATCAGGATTGATGTATTTTATAATGATACCGATAAGTTTTATGCATTATAATAGTATGAGTAAAAAATTTAAAGAGCAAAACATTTCAAACGAAGAGCATGAAGACATCTTGTAGATGAAAAATAATACAATAGTTTCTTTAGCAGACTCAAATTATTTTAATCTATTAAATGAACTAGTAGATTCAATTTTAAAATTTTCTGAAAGTAAAGAAGTGGATATATGTATACTTGATGCGGGATTATCAAATGAACAAAAAAACATTCTATCAACAAAAGTAAAAGATATAAAAAAAGCAGAATGGGATATAGAAGTACCAGGTTATAAAGTTGGAGAAAAAGAATGGCTAAAAAGCCAAGTATCAAGAGCCTTTTTACCAAAATATTTTCCAGGTTATAAAAAGTATTTATGGATCGATTGTGATGCATGGGTAAATGATTGGTCTTCAGTAGAATTATATTTTAAAGCATGTGAAGGTGGAAAATTGGGTATAACGCAAACAATGGGTCCCGGTTATAGGATAATGTCAAAAGTAAAATGGTTATATGGCAAGTTTGCAATAATTAAATCTCAAAATTTTAAACATGCAGTAAGTTCAAATATTGGAATAGATAAAGCGAGAAAACTTGCTTTTGCACCACATATAAATATAGGAGTTTTTTCGTTAGAAGAACACTCCCCTTGCTGGAAAAGCTGGCAAGAAAATTTAAAAATAACTTTAAGTTCTGGAAAAATTTTTGGATCAGAAGGTTTAGCTATCAATATGAGCGTTTATATTGATGAAGTAGATACAGAGTTTCTTCCTTTAAATTGTAATTGGATAGCAAGTAATCTGCTACCAAAATTCGACGAACACAACAAAACATTTGTTGAGCCATATTTGCCAAATCATAAAATAGGAATTATGCATTTGGCCGCTGGTTTATGGAAAAATAATAAAGATATGAGAATTGACAAAAGTGTTGAAATTGAAATTCAAACACTAAAAAACAGAATAATCTTAAAAAGTTTAAGGTATAATAATTAGTTGAAAAAAAATAAAATTTCTAAAAATTGGATCAACAGACAAAGAAAAGATATTTACGTTAGAAAATCTAAAATAGAAGGATATAGATCAAGAGCTGTTTATAAGCTAGAAGAAATCAATCAAAAATTTAAAATATTTCATAGTGGTGCTTCCGTTTTAGATCTAGGTGCTGCTCCTGGGAGTTGGTCCCAGTATATATTAAAGAATTATAAAAATATCAAATTAGCATCGATTGATCTAAAAAAGTTTGACGAAATTAAGAATGCATATCAAATCGAGGGTGATTTTACAGATGATATCTATAAAAAAAAAATTTTAAATTTTTTTAAAGAAAAGATAGATATAGTTTTATCTGATATGGCAGTAAATACTACAGGAAATAAAAATTTAGATTCTATTCAAACAAGTGAGTTATGCCTTGATGCTATGAGATTTTCCAAAGAAGTATTAAAAAAAGATGGAGTATTTGTATCCAAAATATTTATAGGATCTACATTTAATGAAATAATAGAAGAATCCAAAAAAATTTTTAGAAAAAATAAAGTTTTTAAACCACCCGCGAGTAGAAAAGAGTCTAAGGAAAGTTTCATAATTTCTAGCATGCTACGTTAGTTACACTTTTTTTTTATAAAGAATCATATATACAATATTATGGGTCCTATTAAAGAAGCTCTTACATATGACGATGTTTTGCTCACACCAAAATACTCCGAAATTCTTCCATCAGAAACCAGAACAGAAACAAAACTATCAAATAATTTAAATCTTCAAATACCCATAATTTCCTCAGCAATGGATACGGTAACCGAGTCAAGTATGGCTATTGAAATTGCAAAGTTAGGAGGAATAGGAGTTATACATAGAAATTTAGATATAAAAAAACAAATATTAGAAATTAAAAAAGTCAAATCTAAAAATTTAAAAGTCGGTGCCGCTGTTGGAGCTGGCCCATTTGAAATTAAAAGAGCAGAAGCTCTACTTAATGAAAAAATTGATTTAATTGTTGTTGATACAGCACACGGCCATACAAAAAAAGTAGCTGAAATAATAAAAAAAATCAAAATATTAAAATCAAAAAAAACTACCTTATGTGCAGGAAATATTGCAACAGCAGAGGCTGCTAAATTTTTATCTAAATTAGGTGTTGATGCAATTAAAGTTGGTATCGGTCCAGGTTCAATTTGTACAACTAGACTTGTAGCTGGAATTGGAGTTCCACAATTGAGCGCAATTTTAGATGCAAGACGGGGTTTAGGTAAAAAGAATATTAAACTTATTGCTGATGGTGGAATTAAATTTTCAGGTGATATATCAAAAGCATTAGCGGCAGGAGCTGATGCTGTAATGATAGGATCATTATTTGCTGGATCAAGCGAGTCTCCTGGAAAAAAAATAAAAAAAAATGGGAAATATTTTAAAAGTTTTAGAGGAATGGGTTCAATAGGTGCTATGAACAAAGGTTCTGCGGATAGATATTTTCAAAAAAAACAAAAAGATCCTTCCAAATATGTTCCCGAAGGCGTTGAAGGTTTGGTGAAATATAAAGGATCAATTAAAAAAATTATTTATCAATTAATAGGAGGGTTAAAATCGTCAATGGGATACTTGGGATCAAAAAATATAAAAGATTTAAGAAACAAACCTAGTTTTGTTAAAATAACTAAAGCTGGTTTTTATGAAAGTATGGTACATAATATAGACCAAGTTTTAAAATAAAATATATGCAGAAAATAATAAAATATTTTTTAATAATTTTTATTTCATTAACAATTAATGTTTTTGCTAAAGAAAATTTTTTTCAAGAAGCAAAAATCTTATTTGATCAAGGCAAGATAGAAGAATCAAAATTTCTTTTTCAAAGAAATATAGTTTTTAACCCTAAAGATTCTAAATCATATTTATTTTTAGCAAAAATATTTGAAAAAGAGGAAAATGAATTTGAAGAGGAAAAAAATATAAATACTACACTTTTATTAGAACCAAATAATGAAGAAGCAATGTTTATGTTGATTGATATTAAATTAGAAAAATCTGATATCAGCAAAGCAGAAGAGCTTAGAGAAAAATTTAAAATTATTTGCAACTCACTATGCTCAAAGATCGAGTCAATCGATGAAAGATTGAGTAATATTAATGCTAAAAATTAATCTTGATAAAAATCTTACAAAGATTTTAATCATAGATTACGGATCACAATTCACACAACTAATTGCGAGAAGAATTAGAGAGCTTGGTGTTTATTCAGAAATAATTAGTCATAAAAGAGTTAAATTAAGTAACATATCAAGCAAACATGTACGTGGATTGATTTTATCAGGAGGTCCACTAAATGTTTATCAATCAAATAAAATAAAATTTGATAAAAGAATTTTAAATTTAGGGATTCCTATTTTAGGAATATGTTTTGGACATCAAATATTATCTAAAGAGTTAGGTGGAAAAGTAAAAAAATCTAAATCAAGAGAGTTTGGTTTAGCTAAAATTAAAAAGAAAAACAAAAGTGTATTAACTAGAGATTTTTTCGATAAAAAAGGTTTTTGTGACGTATGGATGAGTCATTCTGACGAAGTATCAAAACTTCCAAAAAATTTTGTAGTTATTGCTTCAAGCAAAAATTCAAAATTTTCAATGATTGAAAATCCAAAAAAAAATATATTTGGAATGCAATTCCATCCCGAAGTAACACATACAAAAAATGGTAAAAAAATATTAAGAAATTTTATTTTTTCTATTTGTAAATCTAAAAAAAATTGGTCACCTAAAAAATTAAAATCAAAACTAATTTATCATGTTAAAGAAGAAGTTAAAAAATCTAAAGTAATTTGTGCTTTATCAGGAGGAGTTGATAGCAGCGTTGTCGCAAAGCTTTTGAAAGAAGCAATAGGAAAAAATTTAGTATGTTTATTTGTAAACACAGGATTGCTAAGAAAAAGAGAAGAAAAACAAGTTATTAATACGTTTAAAAAAAGATTTAAAATTAATCTAATCTACGTAGATGCTAAAAAAATATTTTTAAAAAAGCTTAAAAATATCTCAGACCCTGAAAGAAAAAGAAAAATTATTGGAAATTTATTTGTTCAAATTTTTGAAAAATATGCAAAAAAAATAAAAAATATAAAATTTTTAGCTCAAGGAACTCTTTATCCTGACTTAATTGAGAGTAAATCTGTAACTGGTAGTCAAACATCAAAAATAAAATCGCACCATAATGTTGGAGGTTTACCAAAAAAAATGAAACTTAAACTAGTAGAGCCATTGAAATATTTATTTAAAGATGAAGTTAGAAAATTAGGCTTAGAGTTAAAGTTAAAAAAAGAAATTGTTTTAAGACACCCATTTCCTGGACCTGGACTTGCCATAAGAATTCCAGGTGTTATTACAAATAAAAAAATAAAAATTCTTCAGGAAGCTGATTTTATTTATATTGAAGAATTAAAAAAACATAATTTATATAACAAAATTTGGCAAGCCTATGCAGCTTTATTGCCAGTTAAAACTGTTGGAGTAATGGGAGATAACAGAACTTACGAATATATATGTTTGCTTAGAGCAATTACATCAGAAGATGGTATGACTGCTGATTTTTATAATTTTAATAAAAAATTTATGCAAACAGTAACAAACAAAATAATCAATAATATACAGGGTATAAATAGAGTGGTTTACGACGTAACATCAAAACCACCAAGTACTATTGAACTAGAATGATTTCTAAAATAAAAAAAATATTAAATAAAAAAAATAAATCTAAGATTATATGTTTAACAGCATATTCTAAAAATTTTGCTGAAGCCATTGATCCATATTCAGATATTATATTGGTAGGCGATTCTTTAGGTTCAGTTCTTTATAATTATAACTCTACAAGAAAAGTAACTTTAAATAAGATGATAGATCATGCCAAAAGTGCCAGATTGGGAATCAAAAATAGTTTAATGATTGTTGATATGCCATACAGAACATACACAAATAAAAGAATAGCTCTAAAAAATGCAAAAATAATTATGAAAAAAACTAAATGTGATGGTGTTAAACTTGAAGGAGGTTCTTCAATTTCAAGAATTATAGAGCATTTGGTAAAGAATAAAATTCCTGTTATGGGACATCTAGGAATTTTACCTCAAAGCGAAAAAGGAAAATTTAAATCCAAAGGCAAAAATCCTAGACAGAAAAAAAAAATTTTAGGTGATGCTAAGATGTTACAAAATATTGGAGTATTTTCTATTGTTTTAGAATGTGTAGAAAAAACACTTTCAAAGCAAATTACAAATATATTGAAAATTCCAACTATTGGTATCGGCTCATCATTTCATTGCGATGGACAGGTTTTAGTTTTAGATGATTTAATTGGATTAAATGAGACTAAAATAAAGTTTGTTAAAAAATTTGGGAATATTAGGAAAAATATTCAACTAGCTGTTAAGAGATTTCGAAAAGACGTATTAAATAAAAAATATCCTAGAAAAAAACATTCTTATTAAAAGTATTTTAAAAAATTTTTATTTATTTCTAGTATTCCAAAATCAGCAAGACCACCAATTATTAATTGTATTGCAATTAACAAAATAAAGCCGAGACCAATATAGGCTATCCAAATATGTTTTTGTATATAATTTGCCAGATATGTTGCCAATGCACCAGTTAACACAACAGATAAAACAAGGCCAAATATCATAAATTCAAAATATCCCTTCGCTGCGCCCACAACCCCTATTACGTTATCAAAACTAATAGTTATATCAGCAAGCAAAACTTTATAAACACTTTGAATAAAAGAAGGTTCCTTAGATTTCTTCGTTGGAGATTTAATTTTTTTTATTTCAAACAAATCTTTTCTAAGATCATTCACTATCCATATTAAAAGTAAACCTCCAAGAATTTTTATAAAATAAAATTTAAATAAATATGTAGCAAATAATGCAAATATGATTTTAAATATCAGAGCTCCTGCTACACCCCAATATATTATTTTTTTCCGATTTTTTGGAACAAAGTTTGCTGCAATTAAACCAATAATTATAGCATTATCAGCTGCTAAAATTATATCTATAAATATTATTTGGGTTAATATTATTGCTTGTTCAATCAATTTATAATTATAATATTAAAAAATTTAAATAATTCAAATCTATTTATTTTTTAAATAGTAATCCAAAGTACAAACTTTGGGTTCATTAGCAGATATTATTAAAAATCCCCCAGCTATTGCTAGGTTTTTTAAAAATGCCATTAGTTGCATTTGATCACCAAAGTCACTATGAAAGATTATTGTAATGACAATAGTAAATATAAACATAGCAAATGCAGAAATTTTAGTTTTATAGCCTATAATTAGCAGGATTGGAAAAATCATTTCAAATAGTAAAGCTGGATAAAATAAGATTTCAGGAACACCATAATCCACCATATAAAAAATAGTCTCCTCTTTTAACGAGAATTTTTTAAATGCTTCAAAGATAAAAAGTGAGGAAATAAAAATTCTTCCAAAAGCTTCAACAATATGCATGAAAATTCATCTATTAATTAATATTTAGATTTTTTTGTACCATCAATAATTTCTTTCAACTCTTTATATTCTTCGCAATTACAGTCTTTTAAGATTGCCAACCTTTCTTTTGCAAGGCCCACTCTATTAGTAGCAACATACAACTCGCCTAAATATTCATTAATACCTATGTGACCTGGTTCGATGGCCAAACCTTCAAGATAATACTTTTCACCTTTTTTAAAATCTCCAAGTTTTCTGGTCGTAAATCCCAAGTAATTTAAAATGTCAGCATTATTTGGTTTTTTTTTATTAGATTTTAATAATAATTCGAGAGCTTTTTCATATCTTTTATTTGCTTTATCAACTTTACCCTTTTTTTCATATTTTTTTGCAAACTTAATTAATTTTACAGCTTTATCATAATTAGATGTATTAGTTTTTGTATTTGAAGAAGAACCCGCAGCATACGAACTGTTAGCTAGTGAAAAAATGATAAATAATATAAAGAAAATTTTTTTCATAATCTAAGCAAATTTTTTCATTGTGTTTAAAGGTTTTAATTTAAGTCCATTTTCTATCAAGTTTTCTTTTATAGATTTTGCTGTCGCTAGTGAACTTTCGTTATCTCCATGTATACACACAGAATCTATTTCACAAGGTATTTGTTTCCCACTGTGACAATTTATAGCCTGATTTTTCACCATAGAGAGCACGTGTTTTTTTGCTTCTTCTGGATCGGTAATCAGAGCATGTGATTTAGATCTTGAAACTAAATTGCCATCGTCCTCATAGTTTCTATCTGCAAATATTTCACAAGCTATATTCATATTTAATTTTTTTGCAGCCAACTCCATTTTAGAGCCAGTAGGAACCAGATAAATCAAATTTTTATCTATCTCGTATATTGCTTTAGCTATTGTTGTAGCTAGCGCAATATCTTCACAGGCCATGTTATTTAAAGCTCCATGAGGCTTAATATGAGTAACATTTTCTCCGTGATTAGAGGCTATATTTTGTAAAATAGCATATTGATCAATTATTAACTTTCTTATTTCTGATGGAGGTAAATCCATTCTTTTTCTTCCAAAATTTTCAGGATCATTAAAAGAAGGATGAGCTCCAATGCTAACTTGATTTTTTTTTGAAATTTTTACTACTTGATTCATCGATTCATCGTCACCGGCATGATATCCACAGGCAACATTAGCCGAATTAACAATATCTAATAATTTAGGATCATTATGATTTGAGTGATGTTTTGATTTTTCACCTAAATCGCAATTTATATTAATTTCCATACTAATAATTATGAATTATAACATGGCATGCTAAAAAATATATCAAATCTTGGTGACGCAGCCTTATATTGTGATTTTGGCAATGAAATTAACAAAGAAACTAATTCACATGTTATTAAGTATTTTAAAAATCTACAAAAATTAAATTTAAAAGGTATTACAAACATTACACCCTCATATAATAAATTAATTATTTCATACGACTTATCAATTGTTAAATTTAAAGATTTAAAAGAAAAAATAAACGGTTTGGAATTAAACAAAATAGAAAGTAAAGAAAAAAAAATAGTAAAAATACCTATTTGTATAAATAATGAATTTTCCTTAGATTTAAATAGGTTGTCTGAAAAATTAAAAATTAAAAAGGAACAAATTATTAAATATTTTCTTAACAAAGAATATTTCTGCTATATGACAGGTTTTATTGCAGGAATGCCTTTCTTGGGGGACATTAATTCAAATATAAGACTAAATAGATTAGAAACACCAAGAGTAAAAGTTCCAAAAGGATCTGTAGGAATTACTGAGCAATTTTGCAATATTTACACTTTCGAAAGCCCAGGAGGATGGAACATTATTGGAAATACTCCAATAAAAATTTTTGATAAATCAAATGAAAAAAATCCAGTAATAATTAATCCAGGGGATAGAGTTATTTTTTATGAAATTAATAAAGATCAATATTTAGAATTTAATGAGTAAAGCATATTTTGAAATAATAAGACCAGGTATTCATTCTACATTGCAAGATTTAGGCAGAAGTAATCAATACCATATAGGCATTCCTTTTAGTGGCTCTATGGATAAAAGAAACTATTTAATTAGCAACAAACTATTGGGTAATAAATTAAATGAGCCATCCCTAGAATTTGCTTATCAAGGACCATTAATGAAACTTTATTCAGGAAAAGTAACTGGATCAATAACTGGAAATGTAACTTTTAACATTATTAGAAAAAATTCTAAAATTGATGAAGGTGTTTGTTATCAAACATTTACACTTAATGATGGTGATAAATTAGATATAATATCTACTAATAAATCAGTCTATGGTTATTTTTCAATAAAAAATGGTTTTACCGGAGAATATATTTGGGAA
>CACKXS010000003.1 GCA_902604305.1 uncultured Pelagibacteraceae bacterium | reverse complement strand
GATCTAATTTTTGGAAAAGATATTTAAGTGAAAATTTATGTGTAAGAGATGCGGATGTAAAAAAGATAGACCATATAATGGATAAAGTTAAATTAGCTCCTCAAGCACGACTAGAAGGTCAAATTGATTAGTTCAATTTTATCAAACGAATATTCATTTTTTATTTTTTTAATGATCCTAACAGCCTTTCCAGTAGGTTTTTTTGCTGGCTTATTTGGAATTGGAGGGGGATTAATTACAGTTCCTTTTCTATTTTTTATATTTGAAACTTTAAATATAGATAAGTCTTACATAATGCACTTAGCAGTAGGTACCTCTTTTTCTATAATCGTTCCAACATCGCTATCTTCTGTCCTAACCCATAAAAAAAATAATTATGTAGATCTTAATATAATAAAAACTTACATAATTTTTGTAATAATTGGAGTTTTAGCAGGAACTGTTTTTGCTGCATTAATGCAAACAAAAGGATTAGTTTTATTCTTTTCAGTGGTTGTTTACTTTTTAGGAACTTACCTATTACTGAGCTCTAATAAGATCATTAATTCTAAAAAGAAATTTAATCTTTTATCAAGAATAATTGCTGGCTTGTCATCTGGATTTATTTCTGCTTCAATGGGAATTGGAGGAGCAATTATGAATGTTCCTGTTCTAAGATATTTTGGTTATCCTATAAAAAAAGCAATTGGTAGTGCTGCAACAATAGGACTAGTTATTGCTTTAGTTGGAGCTATTGGTTTTTTAATTTCAGGCTCTTTTTTAGATGCTAATTTGCCTTTAAGTATTGGATTTATAAATATTCCTGCATTTTTAATATTTATTCCAATTACTACATTTATGGCAAGGATCGGAGCAAATACTGTGCACAGAATAGATAAAACAAAAGTTCAGGCTTTTTTTGGAATTTTTTTATATGTTGTTGGAACTGTTTTTATTTATAGATATTTAAATTTATAAAAAAAAAGAGGCGGTTTCAGTCTCCCTCTACCGCCCCTTAAGTTTCTTTTATTCGATTCTCTTAAAAAATTTTAACAAGTTATACGTGTAAATTATTGTTATACTGATAAGTGGCGTTCTGTTTTATGCATCTAATCAATTTATACTTGAATATAATACTTTTTTTATTGCAATTAATTCATCTTCATATTGAATTAAATTAATTATAAATGGAGGGAACATGAAACTATTAAATAAATTATTAGTAATATTTTTTGCATTCTTGTTAAATTCAAATTTTGCGATGTCAGCTGAAAAATGGGATTTTGCTCTTGCTTATGGAGCTGGAAATTTTCATTCCGCAAATGCTACAGAATTTGCCAAAAATGTTTCAGAAAAAAGTGGTGGGAAACTAACTATTGTAGCTCACCCAGGTGGATCATTATACAAAGGTGGCGAAATTTTTAGAGCTGTTAGAACTGGTCAAGCTCAAATAGGGGAAAGGTTTATGTCAGCACTTGGAAAAGAAGATCCATTGTTAGAGGTTGACTCGCAACCTTTTTTAGCGACCAGCTATGATGATGCTATGAAACTTTATCAAGCTTCGAAAAAAGAAATAGTAAAAGGTCTTGATGCTAAAGGACTTGTGTTTTTATATGCTGTTCCATGGCCAGCACAAGGTCTGTACAGTAAAAAAGAAATTAATAGTACTGCTGATCTTAAGGGTTTAAAATTTAGAGCTTACAACTCAGCAACTATAAGAATAGCTGAGCTGACAGGAATGGCTCCAACAAAGATCGAAGCAGCTGAAATTAGTCAGGCTTTTTCAACTGGAGCTGTAGAAAGCATGATTACATCACCAACAACAGGTAAAAATAGTAAAATTTGGGAAAATGGTGTTGGATATTTTTATGATATTGCAGCTTGGTTTCCAAAAAATATGGTAATCGTTAACAAAGATGCTTGGAATAAATTAGATTCCGCAACTCAAAAACTTATTATGTCTGAAGCAGCAATAGCCGAAAAAAAAGGCTGGGATTTATCTAAAAAAGGTAATGTTGCTGATAAAAAAGCTCTTGCTGACGCAGGTATGAAAGTTGGTAAAGTTAATTCAGCTTTAGAAAAACATTTTCAAAAAGTTGGAGCAACTATGGCTGATGAGTGGAAAGCAAAAGCTGGATCTAGAGGCGCTAGTGTGCTTGCTGCATACAAATAAAATTAATATAATTAAAAAGGCCGTTAAATAAACGGCCTTTTTATATGTCTAAACTAAACGATAATCTAAAAAGTATTTATAAATATTCAGGATATATAGCAGCTTTTTTTTTAATTTTAGTTGCAGGTTTTATTTTAATTGGAATAGCCTCAAGAATTTTTGGTTTCTATATTAGAGGCCTAGCCGAGTACTCAGGATACTGTATGGCTGCATCTTCATTTTTTGCTTTAGCTTATACTTTTGTTGAAGGAGGCCATATAAGAATTACACTTTTCTTAGAAAAAGTAGAAGGTAGTAAAAAAAAATATTTAGAAACATGGTGTTTAATGATCGCCAGCTTTTTTTCAGGATATTTAGCGTTTTATTTTATTAAAATGCTTATCATATCTTATAAATTTCAAGAAAGAAGTGAAGGAGCTGATGAAATATTGGTCTGGATACCTCAAACTAGTGTTGCGATTGGTTCATCAGTTTTTTTTATATGCATTCTTCATCAATTTATTTTAACAATTTTAAATAAATCTAATGCCTGAAATTTTATTAACAATTTTTTTTATTACTGTTTTGTTGTTCTTTTTGGGAAGCGGAATTTGGGTCGCAATAAGCATGATTGGTGTTTCCACAATAGGAATGATGCTTTTTACATCAAGACCAGTTGGAGATGCTATGGCAACTACAATATGGGGCACTTCATCTTCTTGGACTTTGACAGCATTACCTCTTTTTGTATGGATGGGGGAAATTCTTTTTAGAACAAAATTATCTGAAAATTTATTTAAAGGTTTGTCACCTTGGATGCAGAAGCTTCCTGGAGGATTGATTCACGTTAATGTAGTTGGATGTGCTCTTTTTGCGGCAATTTCAGGATCGTCAGCTGCAACAGTTGCAACAGTTGGAAAAATGTCAATTCCAGAACTTAGAAAAAGAAAATACCCAGAAAAAATATTGCTCGGCAGCTTAGCAGGCTCTGGAACTTTGGGATTATTGATACCACCTTCAATTATTTTAATTATTTATGGTGTGACTGTACAAGAATCTATAGCAAAATTGTTTATAGCAGGAATTTTTCCTGGAATAATGATTGCTTTGATTTTTATGTCATATGTAATCATTTGGTCACTAGCAAATCATAAAATTATGCCAAAAATACATGAAACATCTTCTCTTTTAGATAAAATTAAAAAATCAAAACAATTGTTGCCTGTGATACTTTTAATATTAGGTGTAATTGGTTCAATATATACTGGTGTTGCAACAGCCACCGAAGCTGCATCTTTAGGTGTAGTTGGAGCACTTGCTTTATCTTACTTTCAAAAAAGTTTGAATTTAAAAACTTTTAAGGAATCATTATTAGGAGCGACAAAAACTTCTTGTATGATTGCTTTTATTTTAGCAGGCTCAACATTTTTATCTCTAGCGATGGGCTTTACAGGTCTTCCAAGAAATTTAGCGATTTGGATACAAGAAATGAGCCTTTCACCATATGCATTAATTTTTGTTTTAACTATATTTTATATTATTTTGGGAATGTTTTTAGACGGAATATCAGCTGTTGTTTTAACAATGGCAATTATAGAGCCAATGATAAGACAAGCTGGTTTCGATATGATTTGGTTTGGTATTTTTTTAGTAGTGGTTGTTGAAATGGCCCAAATCACTCCACCAGTAGGCTTTAATCTTTTTGTGCTTCAAGGCATGGCTGGCAAAGACATGGGATATATTGCAAAAAGTGCATTTCCACTTTTTCTATTAATGGTATTAGCTGTAATAATCATAATAATATTTCCCGAAATCGCTCTATGGCTTCCAAAACAAATGATTCAAAAAATATAATTAAATCTTTTGATCGTACTCACCAATCTTCCCAGTACTTTTGAGTAGATTATCTATAAATTCAAAAATTTTCTTTATTCTTTTATCTGAAGTCGGACTTTCTATAACAACAACTAATGATGGAACATTTGATGAGGCTCTTATTAAACCCCACGAACCATCTTCAAAAGAGAATCTTACTCCATTAACAGTTAATACATTTGTAATTTCTTGATTATCAATTTTAGTTTTGTTTTTTTTTGTTTCTTCTATTTTTTTTGTTATATCAATAATTACTTCATATTTTTCTTCATCCTTACAATAAGGTGACATAGTAGGCGTTTGATAAGTTTTTTGTAATTCTTTTATTTGTTCACTCATTTTTTTTTCTGTGTTGTTTAACAATTTACACACTTGAATGGCTGAATTTATACCATCATCATAACCATATCCTAAAGGTGGATTAAAAAAGAAATGTCCACTTTTTTCAAAACCAGCTAATGCTTTTTCATTATTTACTTTTCTTTTTATATAAGAGTGTCCAGTTTTCCAATAAATAGTCTCACATTTATTCTTTAAAAGTATTTCATCAGTCGAAAATAACCCAGTTGATTTTACGTCTACTACAAATTTAGAATTACTATAAGTATTCGATAAATCTCTTGCTATTAAAAGTCCAATTTTATCTGAAAAAATTTCATTACCGTCATTATCAATTACTCCACATCGATCACCATCTCCATCAAATCCAAAACCAATATCAGCATTATTATCTTTTACAGCTTTACTAATTGCATGTAACATTTTCATATCTTCTGGATTTGGATTATATTTTGGAAAAGTCCAGTCTAATTTACAATCTAATTCTATAACTTCACAACCAATCCCTCTTAACACATCAGGCGCAAATATACCTGCCGTTCCATTGCCACAAGCTACAACTGCTTTAATTTTTTTATTAATTTTATTTTTAAGGATTAAATTATCTTTATAAATTTTTTGAAAATCTTTTATCTTTTTTTCACTTCCTTTTCCTTTAGTGAATTTTTCATTTAAAGTTATATCTTTTAATTCTTTCATTTCTTCTTGCGCATGTGTTAGACCTTTTTTGATACCCATTTTAACACCAGTCCAACCATTCTCATTATGACTCGCAGTCACCATTGCTATTGCATCAGAATTTAAATTAAATTGTGCAAAGTAAACCATCGGTGACAATGATAATCCCAAGTCTTCTACAAAACATCCTGTAGAAATTAGTCCTTTTTTTAAGTTCTCTTTTATCTCTTCACTATACGATCTATAATCGTGACCAACAGTTACTCTTGGATTATTTTTTTTTGTATGTTTTATAATTTGGGTTCCCAGGCCTTTTCCAAGATTTTCAATACCTAAAAGATTTATGTTCTTTTCATAAAGCCATCTTGCGTCGTATTCTCTAAAGCCATAAGGGTCAATTTTTAATGAATTTTTCATGTTGATATATGTATATTTTTTTTATTTTTTTATTGATATTTATTTATTATGTTCTATAAATGTTCTATTGATTTCTAATTTATATAGTATATTAAAGAAATCTACATACAACATCTAGTTGTTTTACAAAAGAACTGTTAAAATAAGGGAGTTAAATGAACAAAGTTTTGTCTCAAGCCATTAAGAAAGCTGTCTCTGAATTTTCACCAGCTACCCAGGATAATCATCTAGATAAAAGACCAGATTTATTCTCTTTAAATAATGAAACTGAGCTATTTCAAAATTCTAAAGGTATAACAATTAAAATTAATCGATCAAAAGATGAAAATCTTACATCATTTGGAAAAGCAACTTTAAGCGATAGATATTTAGGTTTTGACGAATCTTTTCAAGATTTATTTGCAAGAGTAGCAAGTCATTATGCTGATGATAATTTACACGCTCAAAGATTATACAATTATATTAGTAATCTTTGGTTCATGCCAGCAACACCAGTCCTTTCAAATGGAGGAACTAAAAGAGGCTTACCAATTTCATGTTTTCTAAATGAGGCAAACGATAGTCTTCATGGAATATTAGATCTTTGGAGTGAAAATGTATGGTTGGCTGCTAAGGGTGGAGGTATTGGAAGTTATTGGGGAAATCTAAGATCTATCGGCGAAAAAATTGGAAGAGTAGGAAAGACTTCAGGTATAATTCCTTTCATTAAAGTAATGGACTCCTTAACTATGGCAATTAGCCAAGGTTCTCTAAGAAGAGGTTCTGCAGCATGTTATCTTCCAATAGATCATCCAGAAATAGAAGAATTTATTGAAATGAGAAGACCAACTGGTGGTGATCCAAATAGAAAATCTTTAAATCTTCATCATGGTGTACTTGTAAGTGATGCTTTTATGAGAGCAGTTGAACTTGATGAACAATGGGCACTAAAAAGTCCAAAAGATGGAGCAGTTCAATCAACTGTATCTGCTAGAAATTTGTGGATAAGATTATTAACAGCGAGAATTGAAACTGGAGAACCTTATATAATTTATATTGATACAGTAAACAGACTTATTCCTCAACATCATAAGCTTGCCGGACTAACAGTTAAAACTTCTAACTTGTGTAGTGAAATCACACTACCAACAGGAGTTGATAAAGATGGCAGAGACAGAACTGCTGTCTGTTGTTTATCATCTTTAAATATAGAAAAATACGACCAATGGAAAGATGATAAAAACTTTATCCCAGATGTAATGAGATTTTTAGACAATGTTTTAACAGACTTCATCGAAAAAGCTCCTGAAGAATTTAGTGATGCAACATATTCAGCTATGAAAGAAAGAAGTGTAGGCTTAGGTGTTATGGGTCTTCATTCATTTTTTCAACAAAAAATGATTCCATTAGAATCTGTTATGAGTAAAGTTTGGAATAAAAAAATATTTGAACATATCCAAAAAGATGTAGATAGGGCTTCTAAAGATCTAGCAGAAGAAAGGGGAGCATGTCCTGATGCTGCAGACTATGGAATAAAAGAAAGGTTTTCAAACAAGACAGCAATTGCTCCTACAGCTTCGATATCAATTATTTGTGGAGGAACTTCACCAGGTGTTGAGCCAATTGCAGCCAATAGTTTTACACACAAAACACTTTCAGGGTCTTTTAATGTCAGAAATAGGTACCTTGAAAAAGTACTTGAAAAACATAATAAAAATGATGATGAAACATGGTCTAGTATTACAACTAATCAAGGCTCTGTATCTCATTTAGATTTTTTAACCCAACAAGAAAAAGATGTTTTTAAAACAGCTTTTGAACTTGATCAAAAATGGATTGTAGAATTAGGTGCAGATAGAACACCTCATATATCTCAAGCACAATCTATCAATATCTTTGTTCCTGCAGATATTCATAAAAAAGAGTTACACCAAATTCATTTTCAAGCATGGAAGAAAGGTCTTAAGAGTCTTTATTATTGTAGATCTAAATCAATTCAGAGGGCTGAAAATGTTAATGATGCAAAATTAACAGATGTTACAGCTAATGTTTATAAATCTAAAAATCAACAAAACGAAGAGCAAGAATATGAGGAATGTTTATCATGTCAGTAATAAAAAATGTTAAAAAAGAAATAATTACTCCAAAAAAAATGGGTCTGTTAGTAGAGAACCCAGTATACAAACCATTTAGATATCCATGGTGTTATGATGCTTGGTTAACACAGCAAAGAATTCATTGGTTGCCTGAAGAAGTACCTTTAGGCGATGATGTAAGAGATTGGCAAAAAAATTTATCACAATCAGAAAAAAATTTATTAACACAAATTTTTAGATTTTTTACTCAAGCTGATGTTGAAGTTAATAATTGTTATCTAAGACATTACACAACAGTTTTTAAACCAACTGAAGTTTTAATGATGATGACAGCATTTGCATCTATGGAGACAGTTCATATCGCAGCTTACTCTCATTTACTTGATACAATTGGAATGCCTGAGTCTGAATATTCAGCATTTATGAAATATAAAGAAATGAAAGATAAATATGATTACATGCAAGGATTTAATGTGAATTCAAAAGAAGATATTGCGAAAACAATGGCGGTGTTCAGTGCATTCACTGAAGGACTACAATTGTTTGCAAGTTTTGCAATCTTGCTTAATTTTCCAAGATTTAACAAAATGAAAGGTATGGGTCAGATAGTTACCTGGTCAGTAAGAGATGAAACTTTACATTGTAATTCTATGATAAGATTGTTCAAAGAATTTATAAAAGAAAATCCAGAAATTTGGACACCTGAACTTAAAAAAGAACTTTACGAAGCTTGCAGAACTATAATTCATCATGAAGATGCTTTTATAGATTTAGCTTTTGAAATGGGTCCAATGGAAGGATTAACAGCAAAAGAAGTTAAAGATTATATAAGATTTATTGGAAATAGAAGACTTACTCAATTAGGTTTAGAGCCAATATATGAAATAGACAAAAATCCTTTAACTTGGCTTGATACTATGCTGAATGCAGTTGAGCATATGAATTTCTTTGAGGGTAGAGCTACAGAATATTCAAAAGCATCTACACAAGGAAATTGGACAGAAGCTTTTAGCTAACATTTATTTTTATCTTTGATTTAAAAGCATAACTTTTCTATGCTTTGCTCCACTATATTTAGAGAGTGGTCTAATTAGTTTATTTGCTGCATGTTGTTCCATAATGTGCGCAGACCAACCAGTAATTCTCGATATTACAAAGATAGGTGTGAAGAAATCTGTATCAAAACCCATTAGATGGTAAGTAGGTCCAGTAGGGTAATCAACATTTGGATGAATATTTTTTCTTTCAATCATAACATTTTTAACAATGTCATAAATTTTAATAAACTTTTTATCTTTTTTGATTGATGCAACTTTTTTAAAGTATTTCTCCATTGTAGGAACTCTAGAATCTCCTCTTTTATAAACTCTATGTCCAAAACCCATTACAACATCTTTATTTTTAAGAGCTTTATTGATCCATTTTAGAGCATTTTCAGGCTTTTTAATTTTATTCATCATATGCATTACTTCTTCATTGGCACCACCATGCAAAGGTCCTTTTAAACTAGCTATAGCGCCAGTTATTGCGCCATGAATATCAGATAAACTACTAGTTATAGTTCTAGCAGTAAATGTTGAAACATTAAAACTATGCTCTGCATATAAAATTAATGATACGTCAAATGCCTTAACAATTTCTTTACTCGGAACTTTTCCAAAGCACATATAAAAAAAATTTTCAGAGAAAGATAAATTTTTTTTTGGCGCTATCATTTTTTTACCTTTTCTAGCTCTAAAAAAGGCAGCTAAAGCAATTGGAGTTTTTGAAAATATTCTTATAGCTTTTCTCATGTTAGCTTTCGGAGAATTATCTTTTGTCTCTTTATCTTCTAAAGCCATCAGACTTACAGCAGTTCTAGCTACATCCATCGGATGAGCTTTTTTTGGCATTTTTCTAATATCACTTAAAATCTCTTTTGAAAGCTTTCGATCTGATCTTTCTTCTTTAATGAAAATTTTTAACTGTCTTTTGTTTGGAAGTTCTCCATTTAAAACAAGATAAGCAACTTCCTCAAAATTACATTTTGCACAAAGATCCTGAACTGCGTATCCTCTATAAGTAAGGGAATTTATATCTGGCATTACTTGAGATACTGTTGTTTCATCAACAACAATACCTAATAAGCCTTTTTTAATTTCATCACCCATTATTCATGTCCCTCTGTACTAAAATTATAAATTTTTTCATCTAGCGAGTTGTATTTTTCATACTCAACTAAATCATACAATCTTTTCCTAGTTTGCATTTTATCAATAATATTATTTTGATGTCCATCGTCAAAAATAGCACGCAGTCCATCTTCAACATTTTTCATAGCTAATCGTTGAGTAGTTACAGGATAAATTACTATATTATAGCCTATATTTTCTAACTCTTTATAATTTAATAATTTTGATTTACCAAATTCAGTCATATTAGCTAACAGATAACAATTTAGAGACTTTCTTATTTTTTCAAATTCTTTTTCGTTATATAAAGCTTCAGGAAAAATAATTTCTGCTCCAGCATCAACATAGCTTTTACATCTGTCGATCATCTTATCAATGCCCTCAACACTTTTTGCATCTGATCTTGCAATTATTTTAAAACTTTCATCTTTTTTTGAGCTTACACATTCTTTAATTTTTTTTATCATTTCTTCTTTAGTAATTAATTCTTTATTTTCTAAATGTCCGCATCTTTTCTGCGCTACTTGGTCTTCGATATGAACTCCAGTAATTCCAAATTTTTCAAAAGTTTCGATAGTTTCTTTACAAGATTTAAATCCAGTATCAATATCAACAATTGTTGGTAGGTTTGTAACTCTAGCGATTTGATTGGCTCTATTACTTACATCTTTTAAAGTAGTTAGACCAATATCAGGATAGCCTAAATCGTTAGACATTACGCCCCCAGAAACATAAACAGCATCATATCCAATTTCTTCAATAACTTTTGCGGTTAAAGGATTATAAGCACCAGGAATTCTTAATATTTTTTTTGCTTTTAATTTAGCATCAAATTCTTTTCTTTTTTCTTCTGGCTTTTTTTTTACAAAATGCATTAAAAAATTCCTTTTTTGTTATTTTTTTTCAAATTAGAGCCTTTGATTTCTATATTAAGTTTATTTAATTGTCCTGATTTTAGTTTGGTTAAATTTTGTACATTTTTTAAAAAACGATTGCTCTCTTTTTTGGTAATTATATTTTTCGTTAATATTAAAAATTTATTTATATAATTTTTTCTTACAAAAGGTCTTAATCCATATGGGTGTGCATCCGCCTTATCTAATTGTTCGATAATTTTTTTATTGTTATTTAGTGTTACAACTACTTTTGCTCCAAATGATTTATTTTTTGGATTAGGATCGTGATATTTTTTAGTCCACTTTTTATCTTCGTGTGTTTTAATTGATCTCCAAATCTTGATCGTACTTTTCCTATTAGCTCTAGATTTTTTATATGAATTAACATGATGCCAGCTTGCATCTTCTAAAGCTACAGCAAATATATACATTATTGAATGATCTAGAGTCTCTCGGCTTGCCTTTGGATCCATTTTTTGAGGATCGTTTGCACCTCTTCCAATTACATAATGTGTGTGATGACTTGTGTAGATATCAATTTTTTTGATTTGGCTAAGATTTTGAATTTTTTTGTTAAGTTTTTTAGCTATATCGATAAGAGCTTGTGCTTGATACTCAGCGGAATATTCTTTTGTATACGTTTCTAAAATTGCTTTTTTTTCTTCATTTTTTTTTGGTAGTGGAACTTTATATAAAGCTTTTTTTCCATCAAGTATTCGAGCAATTACACTATCTTCACCTTCATAAATAGGACTTGGTGCTCCTTCACCGCGCATTACTCTATCTACAGCCTCGATAGCAAGCTTTCCTGCATGAGCAGGTGCGTAAGCTTTCCAACTTGAAATCTCACCTTTTCTAGATTGTCTCGTAGATACTGTTGTATGAAGTGCCTGCTGAATTGCTTGATAAATAGTATTTGTATTTAATCTAAGCATTGTACCAATACCTGCGGCTACACTAGGCCCGAGATGTGCAATATGATCAATTTTATGTTTGTGCAAACAAATTCCTTTAACTAAATTTACTTGAACTTCATAAGCGGTAATTATTCCTCGTAACAAATCCATTCCATTTTTTTTCTTTTGCTGGGCAACAGCTAAGAGAGGAGGGATATTGTCACCCGGATGACTATAGTCTGCAGCTAAAAAGGTATCATGAAAATCTAATTCTCTTACCGCCGTTCCATTTGCCCAAGCTGCCCATTCGCAATCAAATTTTTTTTTTGAATTAATACCAAACAATGTTGCTCCATATTTCTTTGGATGTTTTAATGCCATTTCTCTAGAAGAAATTACTGCTTTTCTATTTAATGAAGCAATTGCTACTGAAGCATTATCAATAATTCTATTGATTGCCATTTCAATAGATTTTTTATTTAATTTTGCATTGTCACTAGATATTTCTGCTAGTTTCCAAGCAAGTTGATTTTTCTTACTCAATCTAATTCTTGAAGGATAAACTTTTACAGTATGAATTTTCAATTTCTCTCCAATTTTAATTGTTTTTTAATACAACCAGGGATGAGATTAATCAATATTAATGATGTAAGTATTTTAGAACTATTTTTTCAATCCCAACAAAATCTCTAACTAAATAGTCATGTGAAATTTCATTTACATTTTTTTCAGTATATCCATCTTCTAATAGAATAAATGGGATACCAGCAGCTTCTGCAGCATTACCATCAGTTTCACTATCACCAATCATTATACTTTTTTTGATATCTCCTTGCATAATTTCTATTACATTAGTTAAATGCCTAGGATCAGGCTTACAAAAATCAAAAGTATTGCTTCCTGCAACATATTCAAAAAAATCATAAACTTTAATTTGTTTTAATAAATCAATCGCAAGATGTTCCTGTTTGTTTGTACACACTCCCATTGATATTTCATTTTTTTTACACCATTTCAAAAAATCATAAGCTCCATTAATTAATTTACTTTCATTTGCAATATTTTTTCCGTAAAAATCTATAAATTCTGTTACCATTTCCTTTTTAATTTTATCGTCATTTATTTTTTTTAATTCTTTTTTTGCCTGGCCCCATACCGATCTTCCAATTAGCGATCCTGCTCCTTGGCCTACTAATTTTCTTATATCGTCAGTTGATTTGGTTTCATATCCAAATTTTCTCATAACATGATTGTGGGCATTCATAAGATCTGGAGCTGTGTCAACCAATGTGCCATCTAAATCAAATAATATGGTAAATTTTTGAGTCATTTAAAAAGTATTAATAAGAAATAATTTGTGAATTAACGATCATGTTTACTTAACTATAAATAAAATTGCAAATGAAACAAACAAATTTACAAAAAGCCCAAGAGAGATTGAGAGAAAAATTTATAAAAAATGGTGTTAAGATGGTTGCGCCAGAGACAGTTTTTTTTTCAAAAGATACAAAAATTGGAAAAAATGTAACAATAGAACCTTATGTGGTTTTAGGGGAGAAAGTTAAAATACAAAACAATTCCAAAATAAAATCTTTTTCTCATTTAGAAAATGTTAAAATTGAAAATAATGTAGTAGTTGGACCTTTTGCTAGATTAAGACCAGGAACAGTTTTAAAATCAGGATCAAGGGTTGGAAATTTTGTTGAAATAAAAAAAAGTAACGTAGGAAAAAATTCAAAAGTAAATCATTTATCTTATATAGGAGATGCAGATATTGGTAATTTTGTTAATATTGGTGCCGGCACAATTACTTGTAATTATGATGGGAAAAACAAAAACAAAACAATTATTAAACATAAAGTTTTTGTAGGTTCAAATTCATCATTAGTTGCACCTGTTACTTTAAATGAAAAAAGTACAATAGGTGCAGGCTCTGTAATAACAAAAAATGTTAAAAAAAATTCTTTGGCACTTACTAGATCAAATCAAAGTGAAGTAAAAAATTACAAAAGAAAGAAATAAATTATGTGTGGGATAGTCGGTATTACAAGTAATAAATCTGTTACTTCAATGATAATTAATTCTTTAAGAAAACTTGAATACAGAGGATATGACTCTTCAGGAATTGCAACTTTATACAATGGTAGTATTAATGAAGTTAAATGTGAAGGTAGAGTTGATACTTTAGAAAAAAATTTAAATAAAACTAAATTGTCAGGAAATGTTGGTATCGGACATGTCAGGTGGGCAACGCATGGAATACCAAGCACTTTGAATGCACACCCTCATTCTTCAGAAAATGTTTCTGTAGTACATAATGGAATTATTGAAAATTCTACAATCTTGAAAAAAATTTTAGTTAAAAAAGGTCATGTTTTTAAATCACAAACAGATACAGAGGTTATTACTCATTTAATAACAGAATACTTAAAAAAAAATGACCTTAAAAATTCAATAATTAAAATACTTCAAGACTTAAAAGGAAGTTTTGCTTTAGGAATTATTTTTAAAGATCAACCAGATGTAATTGTTGGTGCTAGAAGAGGCTCTCCATTAGCAGTTGGTTACGGTCCGAAAGAAAATTATCTTGGATCAGATTCATATGCTCTAAAATCAATGACTAATAAAGTTTCATATTTAAATGATGGAGAATTTTGCATCATTAAAAAAGATAATATTGATTTTTTTGATGAAAAAGGAAAAAAAGTTAATAAGAAAATATTAGAGCTTTCTTCAAATGAAAATAATTACGATAAAGGTGAATACAAACATTTTATGGCAAAAGAGATTGATGAACAGCCAATTACAATAAAAAATTGCATTAACGAGTATATTGATAAAATAAATAATGATATAAATATTTTTAATTTTCCTTGGAAATCAGATGATATTTCTTCAATAGTTTTAATTGGATGCGGTACAGCTTATCATTCATGTTTAATGGCTAAATATTGGTTTGAACAATTAACGTCATTAGATGTATCGGTAGATATTGCCTCTGAATTTAGATACAGAAAAAATAGATTTAAAAAAGATGCACTTTATGTGTTCGTATCTCAGTCTGGTGAAACAGCAGACACTTATGGAGCTTTAGATTTATGCAATAAAAATAATATGAAAACTTGTTCTGTAGTAAATGTGGTGGAAAGCTCTATAGCGAGAGACTCAAAATTTGTTTTACCTATTCATTGCGGTCCAGAAATTGGTGTAGCATCAACAAAGGCATTTATAGGTCAAATGCTAGTATTGTATTTATTATGCATTAAAATTGCAAAAAGTAGGAAGGATATATCAAAAGATATTTTTTCTGAAAAAATAAAATCTCTTAAATCATTATCTGGATTAATTAAGGAAAGTTTAAAAACTGAAAATGAAATTCAATCAATTTGCAATTCATTTATTGAAGCAAAAGGCTCTATGTTTTTGGGAAGAGGATATTCTTTTCCTATAGCGCTAGAAGGAGCATTAAAATTAAAAGAACTGGCTTATGTTCATGCGGAAGGATATCCAGCAGGTGAAATGAAACATGGACCACTCGCATTAATAGAAGATGGAATGCCAGTAGTAGTTTTAGCTCCTAGAGATAAATATTATAAAAAAACAATTTCTAATATGCAGGAAGTGATTGCAAGAGGTGCAAAAGTTCTTCTAATAACAAATAAAAGTAAAGATGAAGTTTATTCAGAAAATATTTGGCAAACAATTGAAGTAGAAAATACTTCAGAAGATTTATTTCCTTTTCTTGTTACAGTTCCACTACAAAAACTTGCATATTATTCTGCACTAAAAAAAGGATATGACATAGATAAGCCTAGAAACCTTGCAAAATCTGTCACTGTTGAATAATAAATAAACTCTGTTAGAACACTCTTAGGTTGAATATGAAAAAATGGAAAATAAATAGCTGGCGAAATTACCCTGTAAAACACATTCCTAAATATGGGAATGAAAAAGAACTCAATATGGTTCTTGGAAAAATAAAAGATTTTCCTCCTTTAGTGTTTGCAGGAGAAACAAGACATTTAAAACAACAACTTGCTGATGTTGTTGATGGTAAAGCTTTCTTACTGCAAGGAGGAGACTGTGCGGAAAGCTTTGCAGAATTTAACCCGGATAATATTAGAGATTATTTTAAAGTTATGTTGCAAATGTCTCTAGTTTTAACTTACTCAGCATCTTTGCCAGTTGTCAAACTTGGTAGAATTGCAGGACAATTTTCAAAACCAAGAAGTGCACCAACTGAAAAACAAGGCAATAAAGAATTACCAAGCTATCTTGGTGACAATATAAATGGTATTGAATTTACTGAAAAAGCAAGAAAACCCGATCCAAAGAGATTATTTAAAGCTTATTCACAAGCAGCATCTACTTTAAATCTTATAAGAGCTTTTTGTCATGGTGGATTTGCTGATTTAAAAAAAGTACACCTTTGGAACTTAGGTTATATTAAAAAAAGCCCACAAGCTAAAAAATTTAAAGAATTAGAAGATAAAATTGCAGATGCACTGGCATTTATGGATGCATGTGGAATAAATTCAGATTTTAATAGAAGACTAAAAACAGTTAACTTTTGGACTTCACATGAAGCATTATTACTTCCTTTTGAAGAAAGTATGACAAGAATTGATTCAACAACCGGAGAATATCACGATACTTCAGCTCATTTTGTTTGGATAGGCGACAGAACAAGACAATTAGACGGAGGCCATGTTGAATTTTGTAGAGGAATTGAAAATCCAATTGGTATTAAGTGCGGACCAACATCAAAGCCAGATGAAATAGTTAAAATTTGTAATGCAATAAATCCTAAAAATGAAAAAGGAAAAATAACTTTAATTTCGAGATTTGGTTGTGAAAATGTTGGAAAGTTTTTACCAAAATTAGTAAGAACTATTAAAAAAGAAGGCTTAAATGTTATTTGGTCTTGTGACCCTATGCATGGAAATACAGTTAAATCATCAACAGGTTTCAAAACTAGACCATTTAATAATGTTTTAAAAGAAGTTAAAAATGTTTTTGCTGTACATCAAAGCGAAGGATCTTATGCTGGAGGATTGCATATAGAAATGACTGGACAAAATGTTACTGAATGTACAGGTGGTACACAAAAAATTTCTGATAAAGATTTGTCAAGTAGATATCGTACACACTGTGACCCGAGATTAAATGCTAATCAAGCCTTGGAATTGTCATTTTTAATTTCTGATGAAATTAAAAAAAATTCCATTTACGCAAGAAGTGGAATTAGAGCGGTTTCTTAACGCATTTAAAAATAAATCTTTTAGCGTATATTTGAATTATGGAAGTATCTAAAAAAGTTGTTTTTATAAAAGACTGGATATTGAATTATGTTAATTCAATGCCTGTTAAAGCGCAGTCATTAGTTATTGGTATTTCTGGAGGTATAGATTCATCAGTAACCAGCACCTTATGTGCAATGACTGGTTTAAAAACTATAGTTCTAACCATGCCTATTAAACAAAACAAAGAACAGAACGATCTAAGCCTTTTACACAAGAAATGGTTAAGTGATAAATTTGATAATGTAGAATCTTATTCATTAGAGCTAGATAATGTATTTAATAATTTTGAAAATACATTGTCAGATTTTAAAAGTGAACACGGTATGGCTAATTCAAGAGCTAGATTAAGAATGACAACTCTATATCAAGTGGCAGCAGCAAATAAAGGGATCGTGGTTGGTACAGGAAATAAAGTTGAGGATTTTGGTGTAGGCTTTTATACAAAATATGGAGATGGTGGTGTTGATATTTCTCCAATTGCTGACTGTACAAAAACAGATGTATGGGAACTTGGAAAAAATTTAAAAATATCTGAAGAAATTATCAAAGCAAAACCTACCGATGGTCTCTGGGACGATGGAAGAACCGATGAAAGTCAATTGGGTTTAAAGTATGAAGAGGTAGAAGATGCTATGAATAACCCAGATTCTCCTAATTACGAAAAATACATTAAAATAAGAAAATTAAATCTTCACAAAATGGAGCCAATTCCAGTTTGCAAGATTCCTAAGTAATCTAAAAGATTCACAAACATCAAATTAAAGTATATTTCTAGAAGAATGAATAAAGATATTTTTTTAACAAATAGTCTAGGTAATAAAAAAGACAAATTCATACCAATTAATCCAAAAAATATTGGAATGTATGTTTGTGGACCAACCGTATATGATAACCCACATATCGGAAACGCAAGACCTCTAGTTGTATTTGATATTTTGTTTAAAGTTTTAAAATGTAAATATGGAAATAATTCAGTTAGTTATGTAAGAAATATTACTGATATTGATGATAAAATAATATCTTCGTCAATCGAAAAGAATATTTCAATTAGTGATCTTACAAAAAATATTACAAATATTTTTCATCAAGATTGTAAATATTTAAATTGTGAAAACCCGACAAAAGAACCTAAGGCAACTGAAAATATTTTATTAATGATTGAAATGATTAATAAACTTATTAAAAATAAATTTGCTTATGAAATTAATAATCATGTTTATTTTGAAGTAAAAAAATTTAAAGATTATGGAAAATTATCAAATAAAAATTTAGATGAATTGATTGCAGGGGCAAGAGTTGAGGTATCAGAAAATAAAAAAAACCCAGCTGATTTTGTGTTATGGAAGCCTTCAACAGAAAATGAACCATCATGGGATTCACCATGGGGAAAAGGTAGACCAGGTTGGCATCTTGAATGCTCAGTCATGTCTAAAAAATTTTTAGGTGATAAATTTGATATTCATGGTGGAGGAATGGATTTAATTTTTCCTCATCATGAAAATGAAATTGCACAATCCAGATGCGCTAATGAAAATGAAACATTTGCTAATTATTGGGTTCACAATGGATTTATAACAATATCAAGCGAAAAAATGTCAAAATCACAAGGCAACATTTTAAAAATAGGTGATTTTAAAAATAAAGTTAGTGGACAAGTATTAAGGTTAGCCCTGATTAGCGCCCACTATAAACAGCCTTTAGATTGGAATGATAAACTTTTATCTGAGTGTGAAAAAACAATTAATAAATGGTATGAAAGTTATACTGATATTAAAAAACAAGTTTTAATTCCTGAAGATTATCTTTCTCCATTATATGATGATTTAAATACTCCGGGTTATATTGCTAATCTTCATAAACTTTTTGATAAATCACAAAAAGGTTCAATTAAGGATAAAGAAATATTTGTTTCAGCATGTAATTTTATTGGTCTTCTAAATGAAAATAAAAATTCATGGGATCAATTTAAGCAAAATAAATCTAAGATTTCAGAAGAAGAAATTGAACAAAAAATTACCGAAAGGAATAATGCCAGAAAGAATAAAGATTATAAAGCTGCAGATAAAATTAGAGATGAATTACTAGATAAAGGAGTTTTAATTGAAGACAAAGATGATAAAACCCTGTGGAAATTTAAATGAGCAAAGAAAAAATACATATATTTGATACTACATTGAGAGATGGAGCCCAAACCCAGGGTGTAGATTTTTCAATAGATGATAAATTAAAAATAGCAAAGGCTTTAGATGATTTAGGTGTTGACTATATAGAAGGTGGATGGCCAGGGGCTAACCCAACTGATACAGAGTTTTTTCAAAAAAAAATTAAATTAAACAATTCTGTTTTAACTGCATTTGGTATGACCAAAAGATCAGGCAGAAGTGCCGATAATGATCCGGGACTTTCATCTATTTTAAATAGCAATACATCAGCGGTATGTTTAGTTGGTAAATCCTGGGATTTTCATGTTGATGTAGCTTTGGGAATATCAAACGAAGAAAATTTAGAAAATATTTCGGAAAGTGCAAAGCTTTTTGTTAAAGAAAAGAAAGAATTCATGTTTGATGCAGAGCATTTTTTTGATGGTTTTAAAAATAATAAGGAATATGCACTTTCATGTGTTAAATCAGCATACGATAATGGGGCTAGATGGATTGTGCTTTGTGACACAAATGGAGGAACTTTACCTAATGAAGTGTCTGAAATTGTAAATGAAGTAGCTAAATCTGTTCCAGGAAAAAATCTTGGCATTCATGCTCACAATGATACAGGAAATGCAGTTTCAAACTCCCTAGCAGCTGTTTTGTCAGGTGCTAGACAAATACAAGGTACAATTAATGGACTTGGTGAAAGATGCGGAAATGCAAATTTAATGTCAGTAATTCCAACATTGTACTTAAAAGAAACCTACTCAAATAATTATGAAATAAATATTAAAAAAGAAAATATTAGTAAATTAACTCAGTGTTCAAGATTGCTTGATGAAATATTAAATAGAAAACCTAATCAACATTTGCCTTATGTTGGTGCTGCTGCATTTTCACATAAAGGAGGCTTGCATGTCTCAGCCGTACAAAAAGATCCAAAAACATATGAGCACATTAATCCCGAAGATGTAGGAAACGTAAGAAATATTGTAGTTTCAGACCAATCTGGAAAATCAAATATAGTTTCTAGATTAAAATCTATTGGAATAGATTTTAAACAAGATGACCCAAAAATAAAAAAACTTTTAGAAGAAGTAAAAGATAGGGAATTCATTGGCTACAGCTATGATGGTGCCGATGCGTCTTTTGAATTACTAGCAAGAAGAATAATGGGGGAAATTCCAAGATATATTTCAATTAAAGAATATGATGTTAGTGTTAAAAAAAATACTTCTGGAGAAATCGTTTCTTCTGCCAAAGCTCAATTAGAAGTTGATAAGAAATTAATTCTTTGTGAAGGAGAGGGCAACGGTCCTGTTCACGCACTTGATAATGCAATAAGAAACAATGTCGACAAACTTGCAAAATATTCTCAGTATTTAAAAGATTTAAAATTAGTTGATTATAAAGTTAGAATTCTTAACACTGGAACAGAGGCTGTAACAAGAGTTTCAATTGAGAGCACAGATTCAAAAGGTAAAAACTGGTTTACAATTGGAGTTTCTCCAAACATTATTGATGCATCATTTAAAGCACTTGTCGATAGTTTAGATTATAAACTATTTAAAGATAAAGCACCTGCAAGCATTTAATGTTTAATAACATTTCTTTTATTTTACATAAACCTCAATTATCAGAGAATATTGGTGCATGCGCCAGGGCAATGAAAAATTTTAATTTTTCTAAATTAATTGTAATAAATCCTAAACCGACTTTCCCCAATGATAAAATTATTGCTACTTCAGTAGGAGCCAACGAAATTATAAAAAAAAGCAAGGTTTTTGTGGGGTTAGAACCAGCAATGAAAAATATTGATGTTTTAATTTCAACAACATCAAGATTTAGAAACAAAAATATCAAACACATTAAGTTAAATGAATTAAATAAAATAGACTTTAGTAAAAAGGTTGCTTTTTTATTTGGACCTGAAGCTTCTGGATTATCAAATAATGAAATAAGCTTTTCAAACTATGTATTGCAAATACCTAGTAATAGTAAATTTAAATCATTAAATTTGTCACATAGTTTAATAATTGTGGCTCAAACTATTTTTCAATTATTAAATATGAAAAAATCAAAATACTCTAAATCAAAGAAAATTAAACCTGCATCAAAAAAAAATATCCAAGATATGACAAATTTATGTATTAAACACTTAGAAGAAATAAATTTTTTTAAACCGAAGGAAAAAAAACCTAAAATGTTAGAAAATTTAAGAAGTATATTTTATAAAATGGATTTATCAGAAAAAGAAACTCGTATTTTATCAAGTGTATTTGCGAGTTTGGGTAAAAAAAAGGCTGATTGACAAAATTGATCTTGTGTTTATAAAGCGTTCTATTAAATGACAAAAAGATTAAACTCTAAACACAAAGTTGATAGAAGACTAAGAGTGAATCTGTGGGGAAGACCGAAGAGCCCATTTAATACAAGAGCATATCCTCCTGGACAACATGGACAGAAAAAAACATCTAAACCTTCGGATTATGGCATTCAACTAAGTGCGAAACAAAAATTAAAATCTTATTACGGAAATATGAATGAAAGACAATTCAGAAATGTTTATAAGAAAGCTATAATGAAAAGAGGTGACACTGCAGAAAATTTAATTGGTTTATTAGAAAGAAGACTCGATGCAGTAATTTATAGATCAAAACTTTCAAATACGATTTTTTCATCAAGACAATTAATTAATCACGGCCATGTAAGAGTTAATGGAAAAAAAGTTAATATTGCTAGTTATCAAGTTAGAGAAGAAGACAGTATAGAGATTAGAGATAAATCAAAAAAATTAGCTTTAATTGATATAGCTCTTGCTAATAAAGAAAGAGAAGTGCCTGAATATTTACAATTAGATGAAAAAAATAAAAAAGTAAAATTTGTTAGAGTTCCTAAATTTGAAGAAGTTCCTTATCCAGTTGTAATGGAACCAAATCTGGTAATTGAATATTATTCTAGATAGTTATTTTTTAAAATTAATACCTTTGTCTTCAAGAACTTTTTTAAGTTCACCATTTTCGTACATTTCTTTTACGATATCGCAGCCGCCTACAAATTCTTTTTTAATATATAACTGAGGTATTGTTGGCCAATCACTAAATTCTTTTATTCCTTGTCTGAGTTTTTCATCTTCTAAAACATTGACACCTTTAAAATTCACTTCTAAAAGTTTTAACATATTTATAACTGCCATTGAAAATCCACATTGTGGAGCGTCCGGTGTTCCTTTCATGAAAAGGCAAACTTCATTTCCTTCAATTTCTTTACTGATTAAATCATTTGTTTGTTGATCCATATTATTCCTTTGTTTTAATTGCTAGTGCATGTAATTCATTTCCCATTTTTCCCTTTAATGAGTTATAAACCATTTTATGTTGCTCTATTTTACTTTTTCCTGCAAAAGTAGAAGATGTAACTGTTGCCGAGTAATGATTACCATCACCAGCTAAGTCTTGAATTTCTATTTTTGCATCTGGCATTGCTTCTTTAATTAATTTTTCTATTTCTTTTAAGTCCATTGCCATTTTATTTATCCATATAATCTTCTAACCAATATTTATTTGATTTGATTAAATCATCAATGTGTATAATTGGCTCTTTATCTATTATTACATCTTTTTCAGTAACTAATCCAATCTCATCGTAATGTACCGAATTGTCTTTTAAGATTTTTTGCACTTTTGAAAGGTTTTTTGCCTCAATTTCAATTATATATCTTCCTTGATCTTCACCAAAATAATAATCAAATTTATTAATTAAAACTTTAGGTTTGTTTAGTTCAAAGCCTTTCTTACCCTTTATTGCCATTTTTGAAACAGCAGTAATAATACCTCCTAATGATACATCATGAGCAGAGTTAACTAAATCCTCATTTATTAATTTTAATATTGTCTCTCCATTATTTTTTTCATTAAATAAATTGACAACTGGAGGAGGTCCTTTTTTCTCATTTAAAATATTTATAGCAAATATACTTTGATCAATATGACCTTCAGTTTTACCAATAACTAAAATTAAATTTCCACTATTTTTTAGATTCATAGTTACCATTTTTTTGTAATCTTTAATTAAACCAACACCTCCAATTGCTGGCGTAGGCTTAATTCCTTTATCTTTTGTTTCATTGTAAAAAGATACATTTCCCGAAACCACAGGATAGTCTAAAAATTTACTTGCTTCATTTATACCTTCAACACATTCAACAAATTCACCCATATTTTTTTCCTTTTCTGGGTTGCCAAAGTTTAAACAGTTAGTAATAGCAATTGGTTTGGATCCACATGAAATTAGATTTCTCCAACTTTCACAGACAACTTGTTTTCCTCCTGTAAGTGGATGAGCATTACAATAGATAGCAGAAGAATCTACCGATGTTGCAACAGCTTTACTGGTTCCATGGACTCTTACTACACCTGCGTCAGAACCAGGTTTTTGAATAGTGTCTCCCATAACTGTATGATCATATTGCTCCCAGATCCATTCTTTACTTGAAATATTTGGCAAACTTAAAATTTTTTTTAGAACTTCAGCAATTTTTAATTTTTTAAAATCATCTTTTTTAAATTTTATTTTTTGTGGAAGTTTTGTTTTTTTCCATTTTCGATTATAAACAGGTGCATTTTCTGCTAATATATTTATTGGAATTTCAGCAACTTTTTTATTATCAAAAAATAGTTCAATTTTTTTTGTATTTGTGGTCTTTCCTATAACTGCAAAATCTAAATTCCATTTATCAAATATTTTTTTTGCATCTGCTTCTTTTCCATTTTCTAATACAATAAGCATTCTTTCTTGACTTTCAGATAGCATAATTTCATAAGGTGACATTTTTTCTTCACGGCATGGAACTTTGTTAAGATTCAATTCAATACCCAGATTTCCTTTAGATGCCATTTCAATACTTGAAGAAGTTAGTCCAGCAGCACCCATATCTTGAATTGATATAATTGATTTTCCTGCCATTAGTTCTAAGCATGCTTCTAATAATAATTTTTCTGTGAAGGGATCTCCAACTTGAACAGTTGGTTTTTTTTCATCGATTTTTTCATCAAAAATTGCTGAAGCCATACTTGCACCATGTATGCCGTCGCGACCGGTTTTTGATCCAACATATATTACAGGTTTATTTATACCTACCGCTTTTGAATAAAAAATTTTATTTTTATTAACCAATCCTAAGGTCATAGCATTAACTAAAATATTTCCATTGTAGGACTCATCAAAACTTGTTTGTCCACCAACAGTTGGAATACCCATGCAATTACCATAACCACCAATACCTTTTACAACTCCTCTTAATAAATTTTTTGTTTTAGGATGCTGCGGTGACCCGAAATGTATTGAATTTAAGTTTGCAATAGGTCTTGCGCCCATCGTAAAAACATCTCTCATTATACCGCCAACACCAGTTGCAGCTCCTTGGTAAGGTTCTATAAATGATGGATGATTATGACTTTCAATCTTGAATACTATTGCATCATCATCTTCGATATCAATAACTCCAGCGTTTTCACCAGGACCTTGAATAACTTTTTTTCCTTTAGTGTTAAGTTTTTTCAAATGAATTCTTGATGATTTATATGAACAATGTTCATTCCACATGGCAGAAAAAATACCAAGTTCAGTAAGATTTGGTGTTCTTTTTAGTAGATCACAAATTTTGACAAATTCTTCTTTTTTTAAACCATGATCAATTGCAATCTGTTCGTTAACTTCCATTATTTTAAATTTTCAATTAAATTTTCAAAGAAAAAATTTCCATCATTACTTGAAAGATATTTATCAATCATTCTTTCAGGATGTGGCATCATTCCTAAGATATTTTTTTTTTTACTAAAAATTCCAGCAATATTTTTCAATGCACCATTTGGGTTGAATTGTTCATCTTCCTTTCCTTTTTCATTACAATAAGTAACTGCAATTTGATCATTGTCATTTAAGGATTTCATTTCTTCCTCTGTACAAAAATAATTTCCTTCATTATGAGCAATGTGCAATTCTAAAATCTCTTTTTTGATATTTTTAAAATATTTATTTTCCTTATTATTTATTTTTACATAAACATTTTTACATATAAATTTTTGATATTTATTTTGCAAAAGAACACCTGGCAACAAACCTGTCTCTGTTAATATTTGAAATCCATTACATATTCCCAGAACCAAACCTCCTGAATTTGCAAATTCAATAACTGATTTAATGATTTTTGACTTTCCCGCTATACTTCCACATCTTAAATAATCTCCATAAGAAAAACCTCCAGGTAATACAATTAAGTCGCTTTTTGGAATTTCAGGATCGTTATGCCATACCATTTGATTTTTAAAACCAAATTTTTTCAATGCTACATCCATATCTCTATCACAATTGGATCCAGGAAAAATTATTACAGATGACTTCATTAATCTTATAGAATTTTATAATCTTCAATTACCAGATTTGCCAAAAGTTTTTTACACATTTCCTCAGCTTTAGTTCTTGCTTTTTTTTCATCGGTTGTACTAACTTCAATATCAAAATATTTACCTTGTCTAACTTCTTTTACTTCAGAAAAGCTCATTCCATTCAAAGTTTGTTGTATAGCTTTACCTTGAGGATCAAGCACTCCATTTTTTAGAGTAACAATTACTTTAACTTTCATTTATTTTTTTTAATTTTAACTGCAGTTGGTTTTGTGAATTTTATTGGTCTTATATTTGATTGTTCATGAAGAATTCCAAGTCTCCTGGCTACTTCTTGATAGGCTTCGACCACATTACCTAAATCTTTCCTAAATCTGTCTTTATCTAATTTTTTTTCAGTTTCTTGGTCCCATAATCTGCAAGTATCAGGACTTATTTCGTCAGCTAATATTATTGTTTCGTCTGATTTTGTTTTTCCGAATTCTACTTTAAAATCAACTAATTTAATTCCAATGCCTCTAAACAAACCTTGGAGATAGTCATTTATTCTTAAACACAGTTTATTAATTAAGTCCAGTTCGAGCAAATTAAGCCATTTAAAATTTAAAATATGTTCACGAGAAATTATTGGGTCCCCAAGTTTATCATCTTTTAAACAATACTCGATTAATGGATAATCTAAAACTGTTCCTTCTTCAATTCCCAGTCTTTTTGTTAAAGATCCGGTTGCAATATTTCTAATTACAAATTCAATTGGAATGATATTTACCAATTCAACAAGTTGTTCTCTCATATTTAATCTTTTAATAAGATGATTTTTAATTCCAACTTCTGAAAGAGATTTTAACAAGTGCTCTGAAATTCTATTATTTAGAATTCCTTTTCCATCTATATTTGCTTTTTTCTGATTGTTAAATGCGGTGGCATCATCCTTAAAATGCTGAATAACTGTATTTTTATCACTTGTAGCAAAAATAATCTTTGCTTTACCTTCGTAGAGTTTTTTACCTTTTTTCATTATTTAAATACTCTTCTAAAAATTAAATTTACATTTTTAAAATGAGAAGAGTAATTAAATATTGAATTTAATTTAGATTTACTAATTTTACTCATTATTAATTTATCTTTAGATATTAAATCAAACAAATTTTTATTTTCAGAGAAACATTTTTTTGAATGTGATTGAACGATTTTGTAAGATTTTTCTCTGGTCAATCCACTTTTTGTAAGTTCTAGCATTATTTCTTGAGAAAAAATTAAACCTTTTGTTAAATTGATATTTTGAATCATTTTTTTTGGATAAATTATCATTTTATCTAAAATATTTGCCAACCTATTTAAAGCAAAATCTAAAGTAATATTTGCATCAGGACCTATATTTCTCTCAACACTAGAATGCGAAATGTCTCTCTCGTGCCAAAGTGCTATATTTTCTAAAGCAGGATTTACATAACTTCTCACCATTCTTGATAACCCAGTTAAGTTTTCACTTAAAATAGGATTTTTTTTGTGAGGCATAGCCGAAGATCCTTTTTGATCTTTGGAAAAAAATTCTTGAAGTTCATAAACTTCAGATCTTTGAAGGTGTCTAATTTCAGTTGCTACTCTTTCCACTGATCCAGCTATAATTCCTAAGATAGAGAAATAAAATGCATGTCTGTCTCTTGGGATTACTTGAGTTGATATTGGCTCTACTTTTAAACCAAGTTTTTTTGCAACATGTCTTTCTACATTTGGATTTATATTTGCAAAAGTTCCCACAGCACCTGAAATAGCGCAGCTAGATACTTCATCGATCGCGTCAACTAATCTTTTTCTATTTCTTTTAAATTCTTCATAAAATGATGCCAATTTTAATCCAAAAGTAATTGGCTCAGCATGAATTCCATGACTCCTTCCAACGCAAGGTGTAAACTTATGTTTTTTTGCCTGTCTTTTTAAAACTTTTAAAATTAGATCTATATCTTTTAATAATATTTTTCCTGATTGAATTAATTGAATATTAAAACTCGTGTCTAATACATCTGATGAAGTCATTCCTTGGTGAAGATAACGGGCTTTAATTCCTGCTTTTTCTGTAACCGAAGTTAAAAACGCTATCACATCATGCTTTACTTTAGCTTCAATAGCATTGATTCTTTTTACATTTATTTTAGCTTTTTTTCTTACAGTTGAAGAAACTCCTTTTGGAATTTGACCTAATTTTTCCATTGCTTGAGCCGCAGCTATCTCTACTACAAGCCAAATTTTATATTTGTTCTCTTCAGACCAAATTGATGTGAGTTCTTTTCTTGAATATCTATTAATCATTAATTATTTGTATGGGGGCTTAGAATAATCTTTAGCAGATTCTGTAAAGATTTCATATCCATTTTCAGTAATTCCTACAGTATGTTCAAACTGTGCTGATAATGATTTATCCTTGGTAACAGCTGTCCATCCATCATTTAATAGTTTTACATCATATTTTCCTGAATTAATCATTGGCTCTATTGTAAAAGTCATTCCAGGATAAATCTTGATTCCAGTATTTTTTTTTCCGTAATGTAAAATATTTGGAGGTTCATGAAATGTTGTACTTATTCCATGTCCACAAAAATCTCTTACAACACTAAAACCTTTTTCCTCAACATACGATTGAATTTCATGACCTATATCCCCCAAACTTAATCCTGGTTTTAAAATATTTATGGCTTTCATCATTGAATCGTAAGTTGCATCAATTAAATTCTTAGATTTAATTGAAACTTCACCAACGGTATACATTCTACTTGTGTCACCATAATGGCCATCCAATATTGCAGTTACATCGATATTTATAGCATCACCTTCGTTTAAAACTCTATCAGATGGTATTCCATGACAAACAACGTGGTTTAATGAGGTACATAAAGATTTTTTAAAACCCCTGTAAAATTGTGGGGCAGAATAAGCTCCATGATCTTTTATAAATTCATATCCAAGATTATCTAGCTCCTCTGTTGTTACCCCTGGCTTTATATGACCAGTTAACATATCCAAAGTTCTAGCAGCCAAATTTCCTGCAGCACGCATTTTCTCAAATTTTTCTGTATAATCACTCATCAATAATTTTTAATTTTTTATCTATTTTTATTTGTTTAGGGTCAATTTTACATTTATATGCAAGAAATTGAACTCCAGATTTTTTTGCAATTAAATAATTTTGATAATAGTCCTTATCTATATCTTTTGCTATTTTAAAATATTTCATATTTTCAATTTGTACTAAAAATAAAACATATGATTTAAAGCCTTTTTTTGATGCTTCCACTAATGTTTTAATATGTTTTGTTCCTCTAGATGTAGGAGCGTCAGGAAATTCAGATACTTTGCAGTCTCTAAATAGAGTAACATTTTTAACTTCTATAAATATATTTTTATTATTTTTATTTACTAAAAAATCAAAACGAGTTTCTTTATTATAAAAAACTTCAGGCTGGATATTTTTTAAATTATTAAACTCTTTAAATGAGTTATTTTTAAGACCTTCTGCAACAATCTTATTTGCTAAATGGGTGTTAACACCAACAAGATTATTTTTTACCTTAATTATTTCCAATGTATATTTTAGTTTTCTTTTTGGATTATCATTTTTTGAAACCCAAACATCATTATTTTTATCCAATAATCCCATCATTGAACCAGTATTAGGACAATGTGCTGTTATAATTTCTTTATTTGCTTTTATATCAGCAAAAAATCTCTTATATCTTTTTACAAGTTTGCCTTTAATTAAAGAATTGGTAAATTCCATATTCAAAATATATATAAGAAATGTCTGAAAAAACAAAAGTAAATGCTGCAATACTGATAATAGGTAATGAAATTTTATCTGGAAGAACCCAAGATACTAATACAAGCACATTATCATTATGGTTAAATTCTATTGGAGTAAAAGTTGAGGAAGTTAGAGTAATTCCTGATGTTGAAGAAACAATTGTTAGTTCAGTAAATTTATTAAGAAAACAGTATGATTATGTTTTTACAACGGGAGGTATAGGCCCTACACACGATGATATTACCGCAGAGTCTATATCAAAAGCATTTAATCTTAAATATGAGATGCACAAAGAAGGTTATAAGCTTCTTGAAAAATATTATAAACCTGGAGAGTTTAATGAGGGGAGGCAAAAAATGATTTGGATGCCTGAAAATGCAAAATTAATTTTAAATCCAACAAGTGGGGCACCAGGTTTTAATGTTGAAAATGTATTTTGTTTACCGGGTGTTCCTTCAATTTTAAAATCTATGCTAGGTAGTTTAAAAAATGATATAGTAGGAGGGGAACCAATACTAAGTCACACAATTAATCTCAGAACTGTTGAAAGCGAAATAGCAAATTCTTTAACGAAAGTTCAAGATAGTAATAAAGATGTTGAAATAGGAAGCTATCCGTTTTTTCAAGCAGGTAAATTGGGCGTCTCAATAGTAATTAGATCTGAGCAACAAAAAAAAATTGATGTTTGTCACTCACAAATACTAGAATTTGTTAAAGAAAAAAAAATAGAAGTAGTAAATAGGGATTAACATGCTTTATTTTGCTTATGGAAGCAACCTTAACCATTTTCAAATGAAAAGAAGATGTAAAGACAGCAAATTTTTGAAGAAGATGAAGTTAAAAAATTTTTGTTTAACATTTAGAAGCAAATATAGAGCAGCCGATATTGAACCAAAAAAAAACTCAGAAGTTCCAGGTGCTTTATTTAATATTTCTAAAAGCGATGAAAAAAAACTAGATGTTTATGAAGATTATCCAGTTTTATATAAGAAACATTATTTTTATTATTATAGAAAAAAAATAATGACTTATACAATGGTAAAAAAAAATAAATTTAGATATCCAACTGAAAAATATTTAAATGTTGTTAAACAAGGATATAGAGATTGTAAACTGGAAAAAAAGTATTTATTAAAAGCATTAAAATCTTTCTAGCAAGATTGATAAGCAAATACTACAAAGATCAAGTAATTCTATCATTATTAACTTAAAAATTTTTAAATAAATATGATATGTTAAAAGTAAAAAATGTTTTTGCCAAAAATAAAAGCAGTTATAGTTTTTTTTGTATTCGCGATTACAATAATTACAGAAGCAAATGCTGAAACAAATAATACAAATTTAGATAAAATTAAAGATATATACGAAAAAGGTGGCATAACCGAAGCCGAATACAACGCAGCAATTAAAAAATTCTCTTTGAATGAAAAAAAAGTAGATAAAGAAATCAATAAAGAAAAAAAAGTATTGTCCATTGCAAATACAAAAAAAAATAAAAAAATTAATAATGAAGAGCCAATAACAATAAAGGACTTAGAAAAATTTGGGGTTTACACAGAACTAAAGGTTAGTGATTATCCTGAAGAAATGTACTCAGTTTTATCCAAAGGTTGTAAGTCAAATGTATGTATTTCTGATAAAGCAACAAAAAAAATGTCGTTAATTTTTAAACGGTCATCTAAATGGGCTGAGAAAAATCCAGGTCAATTAATTAAAGCAATGGGTTATTATGAATTATTTTATTGGAATAATTTTAGAAAAAAACAAAAGATCATAGAAAGATATAAAAATAATATAAACCAAAAATATATAAAAAAAAAAATGGATGAAAATGCTTTAAGATCATTAATAGGCTTAAACAAGGGAAGAGAAAAAATGAGAAAAGCATTAGGCATGGATTTAAGTTTGACAACAAAAGATGCCTTAAAAGGCTATTGGGTTCTTGGGAGTTTTTTAGATTTAGGTGAAGGAAAAAATCTTAAAAAATTAAGTCCAGAACTAAAAAAACGTAGAAGACTTTTAACTGAATATAAAAATAACATTTCAAACTTAAAACAAAAATTAGAAGAAGATAAAAAATAAAATGAGAAAATTTATAAAAATTTTAGCTATATCATTAATAATTTTACCCAATATAGTTTTTGCTGACGATGAAATTGAGATGTTAACAAAGTCGTTACAAGAAGTTCAAGAAAAATTTAATGAATTAAAAGATCCAGTAAGCAACGAAGCTAAAATAATCGATGATGCTATCAAAGAAATAAACAAAGCAACACTTTTTGTAACTGACACACTTAAAAATAGTTCTGATGATGCAATAAAAGGTCTAGAATTTATTGATCGAACTCTAGGTGAAATTTCAAACTTGATTCCTAAAGAAGCAACTTCAGACATGTCCAATCTCGATATGTCAAAATTAAATGCTGATGATCTTAAAGAAGTTACAAAAATAACAAAATCAATGAACCAAAATAAAAAAAATAAGTTAAAAAAAGTAATCGATGATTTAGTTTCTTTAGACCAAAAAGGATTAAAAACTTTTGAAATCATTGATAATTTAAATTCTATAGGAGTCGATACGTTAGAATTAAATATAGATATTAATAAATTAAAACAAAAAAAAAACTTATCAAAAAAAGAATTGGCTGACTCATATAAAGGAACAATGATTACGAGCTCAGGCAATGAAGTTATAGTTGATAAAGAAATAGAAAATAAATTAACAGAATTAGAACAAAATCTAAAAAAAAATAATTTGAATATACAAGGCAAACAAGCCTCTCTTGTTTCTTTAAATAATCAACTAGAACCAATTTCCTTAGAAATAAATAGATTGGAAGATGAAAAATCTAAATTGACAAATGAATATAATGCTCAACTATCAAAATTAAGAGTTGCAGGATTAAATACTAATGATGTCAAAGTAAATAAACTTACGGAAAAATTTGAAAAAGATCTTCAAGGAATATCAAAAGAAATTGAAACTGTTAATCAAAAATCTTCTAATTTAAGATCAGAGATTTCTCAAATGAATTTAAGTATAAATTCAGATTTATCCTTATCAAATTCTATTACAGCAAAAATAAATAAACTTAATAGAGATAAATTTGAGCTGAAAAATTTGATAGCCACAAAGAAAACTGAAATAGATAAATTAAAAAATCAAACATCCAGTAATGCAAATAATACAAGTATACTGGAGCTTGAACAAAAAGTTGTGCAGTCTAAAAATTTGCAAAAACAGTTAACAGATTTAGAAAGTGAACTGAGTAGTCAAAATTCTTTATTATCACAAAAAAGGTCTCAAATAGCCGATTTAAATAGTGAAATAAGTCCTTTAGATGATGAGATTGGTTTACTAAACACCAAAAAAGCTGAACTATTATCGAAGTATAACAGTGAATTAGAAAATTTAAATAATAGTGTAAATAGTAATGAAATAATACAATCTAAAGATTTAGCTAATAATTTAAACAACGAAATTAACTCTGTAACCAATCAAATTAAAGATATAGAAAATAAAAAGGGAGTAATTCAACAAAACCTATCTCAATTAAATACTGAAATATCTAATGAAACAAATATTGTAAACGAATTATCAAGCAATTTAATTTCTCTAAATAATAAATTATCTAAATCTAAAGAAGTTTTAGAATCAAAAGAACTTGAGTTATATAGACTGAAGAATCTTCCAACTAATTTATCAAAAACAAACCAATCATTAGAGGAGCAATTACAAAGAGTTTCGCTTGAAAGAGATTTTATCGAAAGTCAATTTGCAAAATCGATTGATAAAGAAGTTGAGGCTGTTGAATATTTTTATCCATTACTTGATAAAATGTCAGAAAAAGAAATTGACTTTGCAATGGAAGAAGTTGGCATTTTATTAGATGGAGACACAAGAAAAGCTAATGCATTTGAAATAAGAAAGTACGGAACATTTGCTGGATTATCACAAGCTGAAATTCAAGAAGGTATTAATGCAATAAATAATGATGATTGGGAAACGACAAAAAAAGTTTACAAAAATATTACAGAAAAATTAAGTAAAAATCCAAATTGGGTAGTAGATATTCCTTCAGAGGCAGAATTAAACGTAATGGTGGCAGAAGAAAAAGCGCTACAACAAGCCGTAGAAGTTTTCCGAAATGGAGATAAAATTAAGCGACAGGTAGATGCTATAATAGAAGAAAAAACTAAACCTTATCAGGAATTATCCAAACTAAATATAACAACTCTTCAATACGCTGCGCTTCAAGAAGGCTCTTTAGAAGCGGAAATGGTAAATAAAGAATTTGAAAATATAGTTAATAATGATTTAGATTTAAAATCTTTAACATCAACTCTTGAAGAAAAACAAAAACAGTTAACGGATATTAAAGCTTTTCAAGAATTAAAAAATCAAGAGATTAATAAAGCAATCAAACCGTTACAAGATGAGTTAACCGGATTATATGCTCAGGTGAATAATTTCAATCAAACATATACTCAGAAGTCATTAGAAAAAATGTCATATATAAATTCAATTGGTGGTTACGCAGCTTTATATAGAGATAGAGGAAATCCTAATTATAGTGATTGGGTGAGAAGCATTGGCAAATTCGATCAAGAGCTTGGCGACATAAGATCTAAAGCTCAAAATAAAATGACTGATGCACTAAATATTAATAATGAAATATATAAAATACAAATTGATAACGCCACGCCTCCTTTAGAAACCAATAATTGGATAAATACACAACAAGAAGTTATAAGCCTATCTTCACAGAAGATCATGAAAGAAGCGAATGCATCAAAACAAGCAAGAGCTAATGTTATTACAATGGTAAATGAAGCGAAATCAAATATACAAAAAATAACCAGTGATGAAATTTCCAAAAACCCAGATTATAATTACGTTGATAAAGTAGGAGAAATTATAACTAAAATACCTTCATTTAGTCAAAAGCAATTAGATAGAGCTTATGAAGCAATGACAGGAATAGGAAACAGGGATATTTGGCTTGGTGGTAGACCAATAGATGTTGGTGATCAGTCTGCTGCCTTAAGAGCAGCACTCGACCAGGACCCTAATACTTATGAAGCATATAAAACAGCTGTAGAAAAAATCAAACAAATTGGAGCAACTCCAACATCCCAATATATGACAGGGCCATATTGGGAAATGACAAATGTAAAGTTAGCTATGATTGTTAAATCAAAAATGGAAGGGAACATGGATTATGTATATGTTGCTGAAGAAGATAGAATACAGTTATCTACATCAGAAAGGAAAGCTATAGAAAAAGAACTTTCATCAATCTTAGGTAATAATAATCCTAAGTTGAATGCTTTAAATAAACAAACAGATACTTTAAAATCACAAATAAATAATAATAAAGCTCAATTAAATAGTCTAAATACAAATATATCAAAACTTGAAGCAGAATTAAATTCTATAAAATTAAATGAAGAAAAAGTAAAATCTGAAATTTCAAAATTAAATTCTGATTTATTTTCAAAGCAAAACATTATTAATGAAAAGAAAACATCAATACAAAGTTTACAAACCGAATTAGACCCATATGCAAATGAAATAATTCAACTAGAGCAAAAAAGACAAACCTTAAATATAGAAGTAGAAAAACAATTATCAATAATAGCAGATAATGCTACTAGTACTGAAAAAATAACATCCGAAGCTAATAAAATAAAAGATAAATTAAATGAAGAATTGAGTGAAGTTGATAACAAAATAAATATTTTAAAAACAAATTCTGAAACTTTGAAAACAAATATTTCTAATTTAAATAATGAAATTAAAAATTTAGAAACTAAAACACCTGATTTATCAGCTAAATTATCTATATTGAATAAGGAGTTAGATCAATATGTTGGCCTAGAGGCACAAATCTCTGCACTAACTAATGAAAATAAAACTAAGATTGAAAACATTGATAAGGAGGTAATAAAACTAGAAAAAGAAATAGCTAATCTTAAAATAAATGAAGAGGGTATAAATTCTCAGTTAAACGAACTAACTAGCCAACTTAACTTAAATCAAAGTACAGTAGTTCAGAAAAAATTATCTATATCAAATTTAGAAAATCAGTTAAATCCTATTAATAACTCTATTAAAAACTTAGAAACACAACAAAATGAGTTAACAATAAACTTTAATAAGGAATTAGAAGAAATTGAAAAGCAAGTTCAGTCTGAAAATAATCAAACATTAGATATAAAAACTTTAAAGACAGAATTTGATCAAAAAAACTTAGAAATTAATGAAGAAATAAATAAATTTCAAAATCAAGCTAAAGATTTAACAGCATCAGTTTCAGAATTAAATAATGAGATAAAAAATATTGAGTTAAATTCTCCAAAAATAGAACAACAAATAGTAAAATTAAACCAAGATTTAAAGGATTTTACAAACTTAAAGGCTGATTTAGCTTATTCCGAAGCAAAAAAATTAGAAATTATTGAAAAAGATTTAGAAGCTAAATTAGTTGAAAAAATTGGATTAATTGAAAATAAATCAATTATTTCAATTAACGGAGATATTAATACTTATAGACTAATCGATACTAATTTATTAACTGACCAATCTGGAAAATTTGAAGCACCAAAAGGAACTGTGACTGTTAATGGGTCTGTTTATACAGCAGGCGCAGTTGAACCAGAGCTACTTTATTCATTTAAAACAATTGATGAAGAAGGTGATTTAAAAATTAACTTTTCGGAGGAAGCAGCTAGACAATTACAAGAAACAGGAAAAATGGTTGGAGGCCAACAAACATATGATTCACAATATGGATCTGGATCATTGGGGGCTTGGGTTTTGGTGGATGCTAAAACTGGCGAACAAATGGCAAATCCAGTAACTGGACATTCAGGCAGTCTAGTTTGCGATGGATCAACTTGTGGACCCACTGGCAGTTTTGGTAAAAAAGCAGCCAGTTTTGGAGGAATGTATGTATTAGAAAATTTAGCTGATCCTTTAACAGGAAATGTTGCTGGACGTTGTAACAGCGGTGGTTGTAAGTTTGATATTACTAGTGAGCAAGCAACTGCTTATATGACTACAGCATTAAATATACCTGAAGGTTTAACCACAGGGTATACGGGCCATGTAAATGGTCAAGCGACTTTTAAAGGGCAAGGAAAAAAGAACCCTGTAATTAGAGTTGTTGATGGTGCAATAATTTCAGATGCATCTATATCAACTCAAGCAAAAACATCATTCTCTAAAGCAACAACGAAAGCTCATAGTGAAGATATAAAAAAATTTGAAACACAAATTGCACAAATAGAGGACGAATCTGGAAATACACAAAAACATTTATTAGAAAGAACTGCAAAAGCAGCAAATCAAGCTGCTGATGCAAATAAAGCAGAATATTTAGCATCTGCTGACTTAGAAAAAGGAATTATTACTTCTAATACATTAGCGTTAGCAAACGCAACTGAAAAATCTTTAGATACCGCATCAGGTGTTGCAGGTGATTTAGCTAATAACTTAGAAAGCGCTTCAATAGCTGCTGCAGCAGCAGCAACAGAAAATGCAACAGAGGCCAATATTGCAGCTGCAGAAGCAGCAAAACAAGCCGCCGATGCAGCAAGAGCAGTGGCCAATGAAGCAGCAGCAGCAGCTGCAGAAGCAGCTGAAGAGGCAGCAAAACAAACTGCACAAATTGCAAAAGAAGCTGCGCAAGCAGCAGCAGAAGCAGCAGCAGCTTCTTCTGCTGAAGTAGCTTCAGCAGCTAAATCTGCTGTGGATGATGCCGGGATTGACTATGCACTTGATAATGTTCAATCATTAATATCTCAAATACAAAAAGATACAGGTGGAGATATTAGTTCAATTGCTAAACAAGTAGTTGATGAATACAGAAATACATCTGCAAGAAAAGATAGGAAAGATAGTTTATTTAAAGATGAAAAAGGTTATTATTGGTCAAGGTCAGAAGTTAAGCCTGGTGATAATGTTGAATGGAGAATTATAGGTGGACAACGTAGAGCTTGCAAAGGGTCTTGTGCAAACGAATAAAGATTATTCAGTTAGTTTATAATTATGAAAAATCTTTTAGGGATCGAGTTTCTAGGTTTGTTGATTTATTTAATCTAAAATTTTCAATATATTTTTTAGTTTTTTAGTCCTTGACAATTTACAACAATTAGAACAGACTAAAATTAATACGGGAGAGACCAATTTTATTGGCGCCGAAGGAGCAACCACCCCGGAAACTCTCAGGCAAAAGGACCGTACATATTAACTCTGGAAAGAGAATTATTCTCGCCGAAGGAGCAAATCTCTCAGGCAAAAAGACAGAGGGGGTTGATGAGAGTTAATATGGAAACAAAAAAAACATCTTTAAATAATCTTCACCAAAGAAATCAAGCTAAGTTTGTCGAGTTTGCTGGTTATGAGATGCCCATACAATATAGCAAAGGTATTATTGAAGAACATAAATTTACAAGAAAACATTCTGGAATTTTTGATGTTTCTCATATGGGTCAGTTATTTATTTATGGAGGAGAAAATTTAACTATAGAACTTGAAAAAATTTTTCCACTAGATTTAAAGAATTTAAAACAAAACAGTTCAAAATATAGTTTTTTAATGAATGAAGAGGCTGGAATATATGATGATTTGATAATCACAAAAATTGAAGAAGGTTATCTCATCATATTAAACGCAGCATGCAAAGAAAATGATTTTCAAATTTTATCGAAATTATTAGGTGGTAATTTTAAAATGACTTTAGAAAACGAAAGAGCTTTAGTGGCACTGCAAGGACCTAGATCTGTTGAAATTTTAAACTCAGTTTTAAATGGAGTTGAGAAATTGAATTTTATGACAGGCAAATGGATTGATTTTAAAAATCAAAGATTATTTGTGACAAGATCTGGATATACCGGCGAAGATGGATTCGAAATATCTATATTAAATAATTTTGCTGAAGAATTTACTCAAAAATTAATTGATAAAGGAGCACAACTTATAGGACTTGGAGCAAGAGATACTTTGAGATTAGAAGCTGGACTGTGTTTATATGGTCATGAATTAGATATTAATAAAACACCAGTTGAAGCAAACCTTAAATGGGCAATATCAAAAGAAAGATTATCAAATGGAGGGTTTGTTGGATCTGAGAAAATTATTAACCAAATTCAAAGTGGAACAAGCCAAATAAGAGTTGGTATTAAACCAGAAGGTAGATTAATTGCGAGAGAAAAAACAAAAATTTTTGAAGAAACTGACAAGCAAATTGGAGAAATCACAAGTGGAACTTTTGGTCCAAGTATAAATGGACCTATAGCTATGGGATATGTTGATAAAGAATTTTCAAAAATAGATACTAAGATTTTGCTTGAAGTAAGAGGAAAAAAATATCCAGCAAATATTTGTGAGTTACCATTTTATAAAAAAAATTATGTGAAAGGAGCAAATTAATGAGTGAAGTAAAATTTTCAAAGGAGCATGAGTGGATTAGTTTAGAGGGAGATGTAGCCACCATAGGCATTACAAAGCATGCAACAGAAATGCTTGGAGATATAGTTTTTGCAGAACTTCCTGAAAAAGGATCTAATGTTGAAAAAGATGGAACAGCAGGAGTAGTAGAGTCAACTAAGGCAGCAAGCGATGTATATACTCCGGTAAGTGGGGAAGTTATGGATACCAATCAAGCAATTGTGGATGATCCTTCAAAAATTAATGAAGATCCCGAAGGTTCAGCTTGGTTTTTTAAATTGAAGATCAAAGATAACTCCGAATTGGATTCATTGATGAATAGAGAAGAATATGAAAAATTTTCAAAAGAAAGTAGCAGTTAAATGTTAAAAAACGCTCAAAAGGATTTTATTCAAAGGCATATTGGTCCTTCAGAAGAAGAGCAAAATATAATGCTTCAAGAATTAGGATTTAAAAATCTAGATGAATTAATTAAAAACACTGTACCAGAAAAAATTCTTTTTAAAGACGATTTAGGTATTGGTGATCCTAATTCTGAATATAAAGCACTAAGAAAACTAAAAAACATTTCAAAAAAAAATAAAGTATATTCTAGTTTTATTGGTATGGGGTACTATGGAACTTATACTCCTTATGTAATATTAAGAAATATTTTAGAAAATCCAGGATGGTACACTTCTTATACACCATATCAACCAGAGGTAGCTCAAGGAAGACTTGAGATGTTATTAAACTTTCAACAAATGGTAATTGATTTTACAGGAATGGATATTGCTAATGCATCTTTATTGGATGAAGGTACTGCTGCAGCTGAGGCAGTAGGTTTAAGTTATAGAATTACTAAATCAAAAACAAAAAAAATTTTTGTTTCAAAAAATTGTCATCCACAAACTATCGAAGTTATTAAAACAAGAGCAGAACCTTTAGGATTAGAAATAATAGTTGGTGATGAAGATAAAGATATTAAAGAAGAAGTTATTTGTGGTATTATTCAATATCCAGGAACATTAGGTGATATTAAAGATCCAAGTGAAGCTATAAGTAAAATTCATAAACATAATGGTAAAGCTGTACTAGTTTGTGACTTACTAGCTTTAGCAAAATTAAAAACGCCAGCAGAATTAGGTGCAGATATTGCAGTTGGTAGCTCTCAAAGATTTGGCATACCGATGGGATATGGTGGTCCACATGCAGCATTTTTTGCTACTAAAGATGAGTACAAAAGATCAATGCCAGGAAGAATAGTTGGTGTTTCAGTAGATCGACATGGAAAAAAAGCTTACAGACTTGCTCTTCAAACAAGGGAACAACATATTAGAAGAGATAAAGCTACTAGTAATATTTGTACCGCTCAAGCTTTGTTAGCAATAGTTTCTGCAGCCTATGCAATTTATCATGGTCCAAAAGGAATTAGAAAAATATCAGAAAGCGTTTCGCAATTAACAAAAAATTTTGCAGACAAGTTAAAACAATCAGGTTACGAACTTTATTCAAATCATTTTTTTGATACTGTAACAGTTAAAACTTTAGATAAGACAGATAAAATTTATAAAAATGCATTAGATCAAGGAGTTAATATTAGAAAAGTTAATTCTGAGATGTTAGCAGTTTCTTTTGATGAGAGGAAAAATCTTTATAGAGCAAATCAATTATTAAAAATTTTTAACTGTTCTGAAACGATAAAGGAAACAATGAACGAGAGTTTATCTAATTTACCTAAAAATTTATTAAGAAACTCAACCTATCTAGATCATCCTGTCTTTAATAATTATCATTCAGAAACAGAGATGCTTAGATATTTAAAAAGATTAGAAGACTCAGATATAGCTTTAAATAAATCAATGATTGCATTGGGTTCGTGTACAATGAAATTAAATGCAGTGTCTGAAATGATACCAATTACATGGAAAGAATTTTCACAACCTCATCCTTTTTCTCCAGTAGAACAAATGGATGGTTATAGAGAATTATTTACAGATTTAAAAAATTGGCTTAGATCAATTACAGGTTTTTCAGGTGTATCATTACAACCAAATGCTGGAGCCCAAGGAGAGTTTGCTGGTTTAATGGTTATTCGTAAATTTCATGAAAAAAATCGTGAAGACAATCGAAATGTTTGTTTAATACCAAGTTCAGCTCATGGTACAAACCCTGCAAGTGCACAAATGGTAGGCATGAAAGTTGTTGTTGTTAAATGTGATCAACATGGAAATGTAGACTTTGAAGATTTAAAAAATAAAGCTGAAGAACACTCAAATAATCTTGCCGCATTAATGGTCACTTATCCTTCAACGCACGGTGTTTTTGAAGAAAAGATAACTGATATATGTGAACTTGTTCATAAGCATGGAGGTCAAGTTTATATGGATGGTGCAAATTTAAATGCATTAGTAGGAATTGCAAAACCTGGCAAATTTGGTCCAGACGTTTGCCATATTAATTTACATAAAACATTTTGTATACCACACGGAGGAGGTGGACCAGGTATGGGGCCGATAGCATGCAAAAAACATTTAGAAGGTTTTTTACCTAAACATTCTGTTATTAAAGATTGTGGACCTGCCACTGGGATCGGAGCTGTTTCTGCTGCACCTTGGGGAAGTGCAAGTATTTTATCAATTTCGTGGATGTATATTAAAATGATGGGATCAGAAGGATTAAAAAAAGCTTCTCAAGTTGCAATTTTAAATGCGAATTATATTGCTCATAAGTTAAAAGATTATTTTCCAATTTTATATAAGGGTAAAAGTGGAAATGTTGCTCATGAGTGTATTATTGATATTAGAAAATTAAAAAAAGAAACAGGAATAACCGAGGAAGATATTGCAAAAAGATTAATTGACTTTGGTTTTCATGCACCAACAATGTCATGGCCAGTAGCAGGAACTATGATGATTGAACCTACAGAAAGTGAAAATTTATCAGAAATAAATAGATTTTGCTTAACACTGAAAAAAATTAAAGAAGAAATTGATAAAATTCAATCAGGTGAATTTGATAAAATTGATAATCCAATTAAAAATGCTCCACATACTCATGTTGAATTAGCCTCAAATAAATGGAATCATAAATACGAAAGAGAAGAAGCTGCATATCCATCAGAATTCTTAAAAACATTTAAATATTGGCCGCCAGTAGCTAGAGTGGATAATGTATACGGAGATAAAAATTTATTTTGTTCTTGTCCATCAATGGATGAATATAAAAATACTGCAGCTTAAAAATAAAAGAAAAAACTTTTAGGAATCGTGGTGAAATTGGTAGACACAAAGGACTTAAAAGCCGAGGGATAGAAGTTAAAGTCAGTCCATAGTAATCCAAGGTAGTCTAAATATACTATAAAATCACATACCTTTAATTTAGCTGTATAATAACATTTGAAAATAATACTTAATTAAATTCTTAAACAAGAGCAAGACAAGAGCATGGAGAGATAGTAAGATAAACTTATGGGTTTAAAAAGAGATAGCAAAGGTAATTTAGTTGAAGTAAATCCTTTAAGAAATCGAAAAGGAAGTGTTTATAAAAAAGGAACCAATGAGCCTTTTAAAATTAGCCGATCAAAATTTAGTAGTTTTTTAGATTGTAAAAGATGTTTTTATCTTGATAGGGTTAAGGGATTGAAAGAACCAGGAATGCCTGGCTGGTCATTAAATGTTGCAGTTGATGAGCTACTTAAAAAAGAATTTGATTTACTGAGAAGCCAAAAAAAACCACACCCAATATTTAAGAAACATAATCTTAATTTTATTCCTTTTCAGCATGAAGAATTAGATAATTGGAGAAACTCTTTATCTGGTGGAATTTCATATTTAGATAAAGACACTAATTTAGAAATTCATGGTGGAGTAGATGATATTTGGTATGATTTAGATAAAGAGGAATTAGTTGTAGTAGATTACAAGGCTCAATCAAGTAATACCAAAGTTGAAACTAAAGCATATTTAGAAAGTATTTTTCACCAAGGTTATAAAATACAGATGGATATATATGTCCATATTCTTAGAAAAATGGGTTTTAAAGTTTCAGATACTTCGTATTTTTATGTATGTAATGGTGAAAAAAGTTTTGACAATTTTGAGGGAAAATTAAATTTTACCATAACTTTAGTTCCGTACGTTACAGATACATCTTGGGTAGAAGATAATATCAATGATATGAAAAAAACTTTAGAACTAGACAATGTTCCTGAAATTAATAAGAGTTGTGAAAAATGTATGTACTTAGATGCAGGAAAAGAATTTATATAGAAAATGACAAAACTTCGTGTACCTTTAACTGTTGAGCATGTTCTTTCGCAAGTAATTAGTAAACTTGAAGAAGATGAAGTAAAAAATATTACCAATAAGTCAATTTCTCACTTTAGAAAATGTAGTGACCCAGATGATAAAGATCATAATTTACATTATATTGATGCAATAAAACTTGATATTTTAATGCAAAGAAAATCTCTAGGTACACCGTTTATTGATAATTTCTCTCTTACACTTGAGGATGAATTTAATAAAGTAAATGTATATGAAAATGTTGCGAGCACATTAATTAAAATAGGTGGTAGGGTAGGCAATCTTATGGATACAACTCATGATGCAATGAGCCCTGATAGTCCAATGGGAAAAGAAATTAGCAAAACTGAAAAAGATCAAATTTACAAGGCGATAAATGAGGTTGAAGAAAAAATAGCTAAGCTTAAGCTTTCTATAAAATAATAATTTTGGATGAAATTTTACAAGAAATATTAGACCAATTACTTTGGTTTCTTAATACTAGCTAAACATTCCATTTTTTTTGGTTTTTTACTTTTTTTTGTTTGTAATATTTCAAAAGGACTTACATGAACTTGGGACAGAACAAAATTTTTCTTTTTATCCATATTAAACTCTTGAATTAATTCTGGTTTAACTTTAGCTTTTGCTAATCCTTTAATCCTAATTTTATAAGGTGATTTCTCACTAATTGTAAGCTCATAATCTTTTATAAAATCGTCTTTATCAACATAAATATCATAATTAAATTCTACGTCAGAAAAACCTTTATATTGAATTACTATATTATTAATTCTTTCAATAGTTTCTTTCATCTTTTTACCGCTTTCGGTAAACAGTTCTGTATCGATATCAATTTTTAAATATAAATTTGGCATAGTTAATATTATAACGAACCATATTAGAATTAAAGATTTTTATTAAATTTTCTTAAATTTTTTTTTTATTTATTTCAACTCTTTTTCCAGTAAGTCCAGCTTGTCCGCCTTTAAAAGAGGTGTGCCAACCTTCAGTAAAGCTTATTTCTTTTCTTGTTTTTTCATCTTTTAAATAAACAATCGCAACAATTCTTTTTAAAATTTGATCTCTAATATGATGTGATTTTTTCTCGTACCCTTTAGGTAAAGTCGGTTTATGGGCTGGTTTCTTTTTGGCATTAGGACGTATACCCTTAACATCAACAGCATATTCAATTTTTTCACCGTTAACTATTTTATAAACATATAAATCCATAGGACCTTTAGTTTGTTGCTCCCTTAAAATCCAATATCCACATTTCCAAAAAAATTGCATAGTGCACTCAATCGCAGCTGACTCAACAAGACTAATTAGTTTTGCGCTTTCTTCTTTTGATAGTTTGGATTTTTTTTCTTTATCAATTAATAGATTAAAAATGAAAAGATATTCTTTTAATCTTTCCTTAGATTTTTTTATTGAAAATTGAGCATCTTTAGGATTTATAAAAAAACTATTCATTACAAAAGTGTGAAAAATTAATTTACTATTTAATAAACTAATTCTAAAGTAAAAAGATGACCGCCATCATAAGCCACATACTCTTCTTTTTTACTTTTGTCAGTCAATTTTAATGTAGGAAAAATTGTTTCAGTTTCCCAGTCTTTATCCATAAATCTTTCGCTTTGCCCATCATCATCTATATCAAAATCAATATTTGCTGACACTAAGACAATCTTTAATTTGCCTTTATTATCCTTAATCTTAAATTTTACATCAGATTTTTTAACTGATATTTCCTGCTCTTCATATTCATCTGAGTCAGGATTGAAATCATTATACACAAAAGAAGATAGTTCCACTTTTAATGATTTTGCATCTTTAAGTGAAATATCTCGTTCAAAATCTGAAGCTTTATTATCTTCTTTTTTTTGTAAAATCTTACTTTTCATATTTTGAGTTTATTTACTTAGTGAAAAATAATCAATCTTATTTCACTGAAAAATTTTTCTTAAAAAGTGTATAAAACAAGCCGTTATTACTGATAAAGAAAAGAAACAAGCTCCACAAAATCTCTCAGAGAATGAGTTAAGAAAACTATCAGACAAAGAACTAGACGAACACAATTCTAAAATTATTAAAGAATTGCTGAAGTCATTTATGGAGGATAAAGATTATTACTAAATCAGAAGCTTTAAAATTAGTTAAAAAAAATGGTTGGGTGATCAAATCATTGTCAAACAATTTTAAAAAAAATAAAGAAATCGTTTTAGCTGCTATTGAAAATGAACCATTTGCGATAGGACATGCGGATAAAAAATATTTAAAAAATAAAGAAGTAGCAAAAGTAGCTCTTAAAAAAAATATTCACGTATATCTAATCTTGGATAGCAAATTAATAAATGACAAAGAAATAATGACCTTAGTTGGTCTTAATAAAAAGAAAGGAGAAAAATGAAGCTTATAAAAACTCTATTTTTTTTGTTTTTGATAACTTTCACAACTCATTCATTTGCAAAATCTAATGAGTATTATCAAAAAACGTTAATACATGTTCTGACAGAGTGTAACTCAGTATGCCAAAAAAAAGTATTTGAACAAGAAGTACATAAGGCATTTTTTGTTCTAATGGATGCTATTTTAAATCAGGTTAGATTTGAAATAAGCCAAAAAGAAAAGGAGATTTATGATTAGAATCTTATTAGTTCTTTTTTTGTTAATCAGTCCTGCAAATGCTAAGTGCAAGTATTATGCATATGCGGACGTCGAAAATAATAAATTAGTGAATAAAAAAGAAACATATACTTGTGAAGAAAAGGACAACATTTTTGTCCAATTTATCACTGATGAAAAATACCATCGAGCTTTTACAATGGTATTTTTTACATTACTTGAAAACTTATAGGAGAAAAAATGAAAATATTATCAATAATTATAATTGGATTATTATTAAGCAATTGCACTAATTCTTATGTTAAAAATAAAAAATCAATTACATCACCTGATGATTTACAAAAATTTGTAAATGTTTATTGTGATAAAAATAAAAGTACTGAAAAAGTAATTAAAGTATGTGGAAATGGCTGGTCTAAGGATCTTAATATTTCTGAAAATAAAGCAATTTTATCAGCAAAAATAAAAATTGCAGATATTACTCAACACTCGATTGTATCTAATGAGATCATAACTCATAAGGAAAATAGTAAAGGCATAACTAAGACTTATGATTTAACAGCTGACTCTAAATTAGAGGATGTAAGTATTGCTGGATATAAAATAGTTCATAAAAAAGTTCTTAAAGAAAAGAATGGATGGAGAACGCTAGTATTAATTGAGTATAAGATTAATATTTAGATAGTTTCATTTTGAGGGATTTTATAGGATAACAAGAGCAAGACCAGAGCATAGGGAGATAAACTAAAAAAAAATTTGATTAATGATCTTGTTAAATTATAAATGTTAGCATAAATACTTATGAAATTGACAAATGCCCTCGTGGTGAAATTGGTAGACACAAAGGACTTAAAATCCTTGCCCTTTTGGGAGTGCCAGTTCGAGTCTGGCCGAGGGCACCACAAAAAATGATTAAACCTAAAATAATTGCTGACAATAATAAAAAGTCGTTAAGTATAAAAACATTTCTTTTAAAAAATATTTTGAAATATAAAATTTTTAAGCCTAATTTAATAATTGTAATTGGTGGTGACGGTTTTATGCTTAAAACTTTGAAAAGAAACAGAAGTTCTTCAAAATTTTTTTATGGAATAAATTCAGGAAATTATGGTTTTTTAATGAATAAATTTTCACCAAAACTAACAATTAAAAATCTTTCAAGAGCTAAAATGATAACTATTTCTCCTTTAGAATTAATAGTAAAAAATAAACAAGGAATAAAAAAGAAATCTATTGCAATAAATGAGGTATCAATTTTAAGACAAAGTAGACAAGCTGCATCCTTATCTATTCAAACTGGGGCAAAAACAATTATTAAAAAATTAATTGCTGATGGAGTTTTAGTTTCAACTCCAGCAGGTAGTACAGCATATAATTTATCAGTTCATGGTCCTATTTTGAGTTTACATTCAAAAAAACTTTCAATTTCACCAATAAGTCCTTTTAGACCAAGAAGATGGAAAGGTAAAATTATAAGTGATAAATCAATTATAAAAATAAAAAATTTAAATTCAAAAAAAAGACCAATAAGCGCAGTAGCTGATAATTTAGAATTTAGAAATGCGAAAAATATTATAGTTAAAACTAATAAAAAAATAAAATTTAACTTACTATACGATTCTAACAGAAGTCTTCAAAAGAAAATTAAAATAGAACAGATAAGAAAAGAAATTTATTAGTGGTGCCCCCGCACGGATTCGAACCGCGGACCTATTGATTACAAATCAATTGCTCTACCAGCTGAGCTACAAGGGCTTGATGAATATTTATTAATTTTTTTTAAACTAATCAAGTTATTTTTTACTTTTCATTATATGATGAAATACAATAGCTGCGCTATTTGATATATTTAAACTTTCGATTTTATCATTAATTTCTATTTTAACTAAAAAGTCAGCATATTTTTCAGTATGTTTTTTAATACCAAATCCTTCAGAACCGAAGAGAAGAACATTATTTCCTTTCCATTCAACTTCTGTAAATTTTGTTTTACTTTTTGCATCAAACCCATAAACCCAGAAATTTTTTTCTCTTAAAAACTTTAATGCGGTGTTTATATTTGATACTTTAAAAATATTCACATATTCCATACACCCACTTGCAGATTTATACATTAATTTACTTTCATCTGGAAAATGTCTTTCTTTAATTAAAATTCCATCTAAATTAAATGAAGCCGCACTTCGGATGATTGAACCAATGTTTCTTGGATCTGTTACTTCATCTAAGCATGCAAAAGTTAAATTTGTTTTATTCTTGATGAATTCTTTTATAATTAAACTATCTAAATGCTCTACTTCAGCCACATATCCTTGATGTAAAATATCTTCGTTACCACTGTATTTATCTAATTCTTTTTTGTTTTTAAAATAAACTTTTACATCTTTAAGTAGATTTTGATTTTGACTTTCTCGATGAATGTTTTTTTTACTTTCTTCAGTTAAAAAAACTCTCAATACCTTGCGATTTGGATTTTTTAGAGCTTCCAGTACTGCGTGTTTACCAACTATAAAAAATGATCTTTTATTCATAAATTTTATTGTTTTTTATACGTTTTTTTACTTATTTGCTCACTATTTCTGATATTGCATTTATAGGATAAAAATATATAAACCGCTTGTTGTTTAAAGCTTTATTGAACAAGGGGACGCTTCCCCTGCGAAAAGGAGGGGTACCAAAGCGGTCAAATGGGGCGGGCTGTAAACCCGTTGACTTCGGTCTTCGAAGGTTCGAATCCTTCCCCCTCCACCATTTAATTTTGCTTTAAATAATATTGGAGTGAACTTGGGTGATGCGGGTGTAGTTCAATGGTAGAACGCTAGCCTTCCAAGCTGGATGTAAGGGTTCGATTCCCTTTACCCGCTCCAAAGAAATTAGTAATATAAAAGAAAAGGAAAAAGAGGTAAAAATATAATGTCGAAAGAAAAGTTTGTAAGAAATAAACCGCACTGTAACATTGGTACAATCGGTCACGTCGATCATGGTAAAACAACTTTAACAGCCGCAATTACTAAAGTTTTAGCAGAAACTGGTGGTGCGAACTTTGTTGCTTATGATCAAATAGATAAAGCTCCAGAAGAGAAGGAGAGAGGTATAACAATATCAACTGCCCACGTCGAATATGAAACGGAAAAAAGACACTATGCTCACGTAGATTGTCCAGGACATGCTGACTATGTAAAAAATATGATTACTGGAGCAGCTCAAATGGATGGAGCAATATTAGTTGTTAACGCAGCAGATGGTCCGATGCCTCAAACTAGAGAACATATTCTTTTGGCAAGGCAAGTAGGAGTACCAGCAATCGTTGTTTTTTTAAATAAAGTTGATCAAGTTAAAGATAAAGAGTTGATCGATTTAGTTGAGGAAGAAATAAAAGAATTATTAACATCATATAAATTTCCAGGCGATAAAACTCCAATTATAAAAGGATCTGCACTAGCTGCTGTTGAAGGGAAGGATGAAGAAACAGGAAAAAAAGCAATTCTTGAACTTATGAAAGCAGTTGATGATTTTATTCCACAACCAGACAGACCAAAAGATAAACCTTTCTTAATGCCAGTTGAAGATGTTTTTTCAATTTCTGGTAGAGGTACTGTAGTTACAGGAAGAGTAGAGTCTGGAGTAATTAAAACTGGTGAGGAAATAGAAATTGTAGGTATTAGAGATACAAAAAAATCAGTTTGTACTGGAGTTGAAATGTTTAGAAAACTTTTAGACTCAGGTGAAGCTGGTGATAATATTGGCGCTCTTTTAAGAGGTGTTGAAAGAACTGATGTAGAAAGAGGACAAGTTTTATGCAAGCCAGGCTCAGTAACTCCTCATACAAAATTTGAGGCACAAGCATATGTTCTTAAAAAAGAAGAAGGTGGAAGACATACTCCATTCTTTACTAAGTACAGACCTCAATTTTATTTTAGAACTACAGATGTAACTGGAGAAGTAGAATTGCCGGCAGGTACTGAAATGGTAATGCCAGGAGATGATGCTAAATTTACTGTTAAATTAATTACACCTATTGCTATGAGTGAAAAATTAAATTTTGCTATTAGAGAAGGTGGAAGAACTGTAGGAGCTGGAGTAGTAACAAAGATTATAGAGTAAGCTCCCATAGGAGTGTAGCTCAATTGGTAGAGCGCCGGTCTCCAAAACCGGAGGTTGGGGGTTCGATTCCCTCCGCTCCTGCCAAAACATAAAATTGTAAACACTATGAAAAACCCGTTAAAATTTATTCAGGAAGTAAAACAAGAAGCTTTTAAAGTTACTTGGCCAACAGGCAAAGAAACAATGCAGGGAACTTTGATGGTTGTTGCAATGGCTATAGTTGCTTCATTGTTTTTTTTACTTTTAGATCAATTTTTAAAATTTTTTTTAGAATTGATATTAAAAATCAGCTTATAGGTTATGAAAAATTGGTATATTGTTCAATCGCATTCTAGTTTTGAGAATAAAGTAGCAAAAATAATAAAAGAGGAAGCTGAAAAAGCTAAAGTATCTGAGAAAATTGAAGAAATCGTGGTGCCTACACATGATGTCACTGAAGTAAAAAGAGGAAAAAGGATACAAAGAAAAAAGAAATATTTCCCTGGCTATGTTCTGATAAAAAGTGAAATGGATAATGATTTATATCATATGATAAAAGGAATAAAAAAAGTAAGTGGTTTTTTAGGATCAAAAGGTATACCTGTTCCTGTCTCTGATAAGGAGATTGAAAAGATACTAGGTCAAATTAAAGATGGTGTTGCCCAACCCAAGTCAACTATCGAATATTCTGTTGGTGAAAAAGTTCAAGTTATAGATGGTCCTTTTGCATCATTTAGTGGTTTAGTCGAAGATATTGATGAAGAAAAATCTAGACTTAAGGTTTCAGTTTCTATATTTGGTAGACCTACACCTGTAGATTTAGAATATAATCAAGTGGAGAAAGCAAGTTAATGGCAAAAAAAGAAATTAGTGGATATGTAAAGTTACAAATTAAAGGAGGTCAAGCAAACCCTGCTCCACCTGTTGGTCCAGCTTTAGGGCAAAGAGGAATAAATATTATGGAGTTTTGTAAAGCTTTTAATGAAAAAACCAAAAACTTCATGGGCAAGCCTGTACCAGTAGTAATTACAGTTTACAAAGATAAGAAATTTGATTTTATTATTAAATCACCTCCAGCATCTCACTTTATAAAAGAAGCTGTAAAATTAAAAAGTGGATCACAAGAACCAGGAAGAAATATTGTTGCATCGATATCAAAAAAACAACTTGAAGAAATTGCTAAACAAAAAATGGCAGATTTAAACGCTCATGATGTAGAGGAAGCTTCTAAAATCATAGCAGGTTCGGCTAGATCCATGGGAATAGAGGTTAAAGAATAATGGTTTCAAAAAGATATAAAAAATTACCTGAAAACACAAAAGAACTTCCATCAGAATTAATAGAAAAATTAATTCCAGAAATAAAGAAAAATTGTACAACCAAGTTTGATGAATCGATTGATTTAAACTTGCAAATTAACAACAAACAAAAAAAAAGTGAAATAAATTTAAGAACTATTGTTAACCTTCCTTCAGGTTCAGGTAAAAAAATTAAGATTGCAGTAGTATGTGAGGATTCAAAAGCCCAAATAGCTAAAGATTCGGGAGCGGATATTGTTGGATCAGATGAATTTATAGAAAAGATAAAGTCAGGAGAGATAAATTTTGAAAAATTGATTTGCACACCCTCTATGATGATTAAATTATCTAAATTAGGTAAAGTTCTTGGACCAAAAGGTTTAATGCCTAATCCAAAATTAGGCACTGTTACAGATGATTTAAAAAAAGCTATTTCAGATGCAAAGTTAGGTCAAGTTGAGATTAAAAATGATAAAGATGGAAATATAGGCTTAACATTAGGTAAAAAATCATTTTCTGATGACAAAGTAATTAAAAATTTTATTGCAGTAATGGATGTGATGGAAAGAGAAAAAGGAAACCAAACAATTAAAGGTGATTTAATAAAAAGCGCTTTTTTAACATCAACAATGGGAGTATCTTATAAACTAAAGTTACCTAAAAATATTTAATTATGATGAATAAAGAAAAAAAACAAAACTATATTTCTGAAATGACAACTCAGTTTGATAAATCTGAAGCTGTGATAGTTGCTCATTATCAAGGGTTAACGGTGAATCAACTAGATAACCTTCGAGCAAAAATGAGAGAGCATGGAATTATTTTTAAAATTACAAAAAATAGAATAACGAAAATAGCACTTGAGAAAACAAGATGCAAAGAATTATCAAATCTATTTACAGGACCAACAGCAGTTGCATTATCAAAGGATGCCATAACATCTGCAAAAATATTAACTAATTTTTCTAAAGAAAATAGCAACCTTAAGATTCTTGGTGGAATCATGGGTAACGATATATTGGATGTTGCAGGAGTAAAAAATGTCGCTACTTTACCGTCATTAGATGAAGCAAGGGCTAAAATTGTGGGTATTTTGAGATCACCAGCACAAAAAATTGCAAGTATTTTACTTGCACCTGCCTCAAAAATCGCTATTTTGGCGCTGGAAAAATCAAAAAAATAACCTAGGCAAATTAATATGGCAGATCTAAATAAAATTATAGAAGACTTATCTAGTTTAACTGTTGTTGAAGCAGCAGAACTTTCTAAGCAGCTTGAAGAAAAATGGGGAGTTACAGCAGCAGCAGCTGTAGCAGCAGCACCAGCAGCAGCTGGTGGAGCAGCACCTGCAGAAGAAAAAGATGAGTTTACAATTGTACTTGCAGCAGCAGGAGACAAAAAAATTAATGTGATTAAAGAAGTAAGAACTATTACTTCACTTGGTCTAAAAGAAGCTAAAGATTTAGTTGAAGGCGCACCTAAAGAAGTAAAAACAGGTGTTAATAAAAAAGAAGCCGACGAAATTAAAGCTAAATTAGAAGCAGCAGGCGCTAAAGTAGAACTTAAGTAACAAAAGAAAGAATTTTAATTGTTGATTTATTAAATCAACGATTGCTATAAATGGATTTATCTTTTACTGAAAAGAAAAATATAAGAAAAAATTTTGGTAAACTTAAAGAAAGTTTATCAATACCCAATCTAATTGAAGTTCAGAAAAATTCTTATAAACAATTAACCGAATATAAAAATGAAGTCGATCAAAATTTGGTTAAAGGGTTTGATAGAGTATTTAAAAGTATATTTCCCATCGAAGATCTTAACGATAAAGCAACGTTAGAATATATTTCTTACAGATTAGAAAAACCAAAATTTGATGTTGAAGAATGTATCGCAAGAGGCTTAACATACTCTGCTGCTTTGAAGTGTACATTAAGATTAGTTGTTTATGAAATCGATCAAGAAAATAATACAAAAGATATTTTATCTGCTAAGGAACAAGAGGTTTATATGGGAGAAGTTCCAATGATGACTAATAGTGGTACATTTATTACAAATGGAGTCCAAAGAGTAGTTGTAAATCAAATGCACAGGAGTCCAGGAGTATTCTTTGATCATGATAGAGGAAAATCGCATGCTAGTGGTAAATTACTTTTTAACTGTAGAGTAATACCTAACAGAGGTTCATGGCTTGATTTTGAATTTGATGTGAAAGATTTTTTATATTTTAGAATTGACAGAAAAAAGAAAATTTATGTCACAACACTTTTACAAGCCTTAGGTTTGTCAAAAAGTGAAATTGTTAATGAATTTTATGAAAAAGAAACATATTATTATGATAAAAAAATAAATAAATGGAAGACTAAATTTGATCCTGAAAACTATAAAACAAAAAATTTTTCAGAGGAAGTTATTGATGCAAAAAATCAAAAAGTAGTAGTTAAATTAGGTGAAAAAATAAATTTTTTAACTGCTAAAAAATTATCTAATGATGGATTAAAAGAAATATATGTTTCAAATAACTCTTTGTATGGAAAATATCTCCACAAAGATATCAAAATTAATGAAGAAAACTTTAAAATAGGAACTGAAATTAATGAAACTATTTTAGATAAAATTTTACAAGAAAATATTACTTCAGTTGAAATTTCAAAAACTAATTCAATAAGCAAGGGAGCTTACATTTTACAAACTTTATTAGCAGATAAAAATGATAATAAAAACGATTCAATTACTGAGATTTATAAGATGTTGCGGCCAGGAGAGCCTCCAACAATAGAGATAGCTTCACAAATTTTTAATAATCTTTTTTTTAGCTCTGATCGTTATGACTTATCAGACGTAGGAAGAGTTAAAATGAACTCAAGATTAAATCTTATGTGTTCAGATAAAATTACAATTTTAAGAAATGATGACATTATTGCTATAGTTAAAAAAATGCTCGATCTTAGAGATGGAAAGGATGAAGTTGATGATATAGACCATCTGGGAAATAGAAGAGTTAGATCTGTAGGAGAACTAGTAGAAAATCAGGCTAGAATTGGTGTTTACAGAATGGAAAGAGCTATCAAAGAAAAAATGACTACCTTAGACATAGAGTCAGCTATGCCCCAAGACTTAATTAATGCTAAACCATTAACAATCTCATTAAAAGATTTTTTTGCAACTTCACAATTGTCACAATTTATGGATCAAACAAACCCATTATCTGAAATAACTCATAAAAGAAGAGTCTCAGCTTTAGGACCAGGCGGTCTAACAAGAGAAAGAGCAGGATTTGAAGTTAGAGATGTTCATCCAACCCATTACGGAAGGATTTGCCCTATAGAAACTCCTGAAGGACCAAATATTGGATTAATAAATAGTTTATCTACTTATTCTAAAATTAATAAGTATGGGTTTATTGAAAGCCCTTATAAGAAAGTTAAAAATGGAATTGTTCAAGAAAAAATTGAATATTTATCAGCAATGGAAGAAACAAAATTTACAATTGCTCAAGCAAATTCAATAATTGATAAAAATTCTAAATTTAAAGAACAATTGGTTTCTTGCAGACAAAATTTAAATTTTATTTTATCTAAACCTGAAAATATTGATTATATAGATGTGTCACCAAAACAACTTGTTTCAGTAGCTGCATCATTAATACCTTTTCTTGAAAATGATGATGCTAATAGAGCCTTAATGGGATCAAATATGATGAGACAGGCAGTTCCATTATTAAAACCTGAGGCACCACTAGTTGGTACAGGTATTGAAAGTGATGTAGCCCTAGATTCTGGAGTTACAATTGTTGCAAAAAGAGATGGTATAGTTGATAAAATTGACGGTAAAAGAATTGTAATTAAAGCAACTAATGAAAAAGATTTTACTAAATCTGGTGTAGATATTTACAATTTACAAAAATTTAAAAGATCAAATCAAAATACATGTATAAACCAAAAACCTTTAGTAAGAGTTGGTGATAAAGTTAAATCAGGTGACATTATTGCCGATGGTCCATCTACAAAAATTGGTGAATTAGCTCTTGGGAAAAATGTGACAGTAGCATTTATGCCATGGCAGGGATACAATTTTGAAGATTCAATACTAATTTCAGAAAGATGCGTAACCGATGATGTTTTTACATCAATTCATATAGAAGAATATGAAGTAATGGCTAGAGATACAAAACTTGGGGAAGAGGATATTACCAGAGACATTCCTAATGTTAACGAAGAATCATTAAAAAATTTAGATGAGTCTGGCGTAGTTTATATAGGAGCAGAAGTAAAACCAGGAGATATACTAGTTGGGAAAGTTACACCCAAAGGAGACTCAGCTTCAGGACCAGAGGAAAAACTTTTAAGATCAATTTTTGGAGAAAAAGCCATTGATGTTACAGATACTTCATTAAAAATGCCAAGTGGCAGCGGAGGTACTGTGGTTGATGTAAGAGTTTTTAATCGTCACGGTATAGAAAAAGATGAAAGGTCAATTACAATTGAAAGAGCAGAAATAGACTCTGTTCAACAAGATAAAATAGTTGAAGAAGAAATTTTAGAAAGAAGTATCAAACAAAGAGCTTTGTCAATAATATCTGGAGCAAAGTTGTCAAAAAAAATAAAGGAATTAGAACAAGGTGTTGAAATAAATGAAGAAAATATAAAGGTCCTTAACACAAAAGACATCTTTAAATTATCTTTGTCAGATGAAAAAAAGTTGGATGATTTATCTCAGTTAAAAAACCAATACAATATAGCAAAAAAAGATATACAGGATAGATTTGAAGATAAGGTATTAAAAATAAAACAAGGTGACGATTTGCTGCCAAGTGTAATGAAAATGGTTAAAGTGTTTGTTGCCATCAAAAGAAGATTGAGACCTGGAGATAAAATGTCTGGAAGACATGGAAACAAGGGAGTAGTTAGTAAAATTGTTCCTGTAGAAGACATGCCATATCAAGAAAATGGAAAAGCAGTTGACATAGTCTTAAATCCTTTAGGAGTTCCTAGTCGTATGAATGTTGGCCAAATTTTGGAAACTCACTTGGGTTGGTCCTGTACAGAACTAGGTGAAACATTAAAGAAATTAATTAATGATAATCAGAAAAAAATTGAAAAAAATAAAAAATTTTCTGATTTTTTAACTTCTGTTTATGGAAAAGAAGTTTATGAAAATTCGATAGAAAATTTGACAAATTCGGAATTTAAAGATCTATGTGAAAATGTTCAAAACGGAATTCCAATAGCAACACCTGTATTCGATGGAGCAAAAGAAAACGACGTTACAAAAATGCTAGAATTAGCCAACTTACCAAGCTCAGGTCAAACATATTTATGGGATGGAAGAACCGGAGAAAGATTTGATAGATCAGTTACAGTTGGAACAATTTATATGCTCAAACTCCATCATTTAGTTGAAGACAAAATTCATGCTAGATCGACTGGTCCTTATAGTTTAGTTACACAACAGCCACTAGGTGGAAAAGCTCAACTTGGAGGGCAAAGATTTGGAGAAATGGAAGTATGGGCATTAGAAGCATATGGAGCCTCGTATACACTCCAAGAAATCCTAACAGTAAAATCTGATGATGTGGCGGGTAGAGTAAAAGTTTATGAAACTATTGTTAAAGGAGAAGAAAATTTCGAATCTGGAATACCAGAATCCTTTAACGTACTAGTTAAAGAAATCAAATCCTTAGCATTAAATGTGGAATTAAATTAATTATGAAAAAAGAAATAACAGATTTATTTAAAAATTCAGAAATATCAGAATCACAGAACTTTAATAGTATTAAAATTACACTCGCAAGTCCTGAAAAAATAAAATCATGGACCTATGGCGAAATAAAAAAACCCGAAACAATAAACTATAGAACTTTTAGACCTGAAAAGGATGGTCTTTTTTGTGCAAGAATATTTGGACCAATTAAAGATTATGAATGTTTGTGCGGAAAATATAAGAGAATGAAATTTAGAGGAATTATTTGTGAAAAATGTGGAGTTGAAGTTACAAAGTCTAATGTTAGACGGGAAAGAATGGGTCATATCAATTTAGCAACACCAGTTGCTCATATTTGGTTTTTAAAATCTTTACCAAGTAGAATTTCTTTAACTATAGATATGAAACTAAAAGAAGTTGAAAGGGTGCTTTATTTTGAAAGTTTTATAGTTATAGAACCTGGATTAACTAATTTAAAAAAACATCAATTATTAAATGAAGAAGAACTTGTTAAATATCAAGACGAATATGGTGAAGAAGCATTTTCAGCGGGAATTGGTGCTGAGGCTATATTAGAAATTTTGAAATCTTTAAATTTAGAAGAAGAAAAAAACTTATTGATTAAAACAATTAATGAAACAAAATCGAAAGTTGCTGAAGAAAGATCAATAAAAAGATTAAAATTAATAGAATCATTTATTGAAACAGGCAACAAACCTGAGTGGATGATATTGACAGTAATACCTGTAATACCACCAGAGCTAAGACCACTAGTACCTTTAGATGGTGGAAGATTTGCAACATCTGATTTAAATGACTTGTACAGAAGAGTTATAAATAGAAATAATCGTTTAAAAAGATTAATAGATTTAAAGGCTCCAGATATAATTGTTAGAAATGAAAAAAGAATGTTGCAAGAATCTGTCGATGCATTGTTTGATAATGGAAGAAGAGGAAGAGTAATTACTGGTACCGGGAAAAGACCGCTTAAATCTTTAGCAGAAATGCTAAAGGGTAAACAAGGAAGATTTAGACAGAATTTATTAGGTAAAAGAGTTGATTACTCTGGAAGATCGGTAATTGTTGTTGGACCAGATTTAAAATTACACGAGTGTGGTCTACCAAAAAAAATGGCATTAGAATTATTTAAACCATTTTTATATGCAAGATTAAATAAATTGGGTCTAGCATCAACTATTAAACAGGCTAAAAAGTTAGTTGAGAGAGAAAGAGATGAAGTTTGGGATGCCCTAGAAATTATAGTTAGAGAACACCCGGTAATACTTAACAGAGCACCAACTCTTCATAGGTTAGGTGTTCAAGCATTTGAACCAAAACTAATTGAAGGTGATGCTATCGAATTACACCCATTAACCTGCGCAGCTTTTAATGCTGACTTTGATGGTGATCAAATGGCAGTTCATATACCTTTAAGTTTAGAAGCGCAACTGGAGGCAAGAGTTTTAATGATGTCGACCAATAATATATTAAGCCCATCAAATGGAAAACCTATAATTGTGCCAAGTCAAGATATGATACTTGGAATTTATTATTTGTCTCAATCACCATATCAAACTGAGAAAGTAGAAGGATATTTTGTGAATAATTCAGAAATTGAACATGCTTTAGAAACTGGTCAAATAAAAGTTCATTCAAGAATTGTTTCAAGATTTGTTACTGTCGATGAAAACGGTAAAGAAAAATATGAAAAACATATAAGTACTGCTGGAAGATTTTTATTAGCAAATCTTTTACCAAAAAATATTAATAATAAATTTTCTTTAATAGATAGATTATTACCAAAAAAAGTAGTTTCAGAAATAATTGATCATGTATTTAGATTTTGTGGTCAAAAATCTACTGTTATATTCTGTGATAAGCTTAAAGATTTAGGTTTTAAACATGCATTTAAAGCTGGAATTTCTTTTGGAAAAGATGATTTAATAATTCCTGAAAATAAACAACAATTAATTGAAGAGACAAAGAAACTTATTTCAGATTATGAAAATCAGTATGCGGAAGGACTTATAACTAGAGGAGAAAAATACAACAAAGTTGTCGATGCGTGGTCAAAATGTACAGATAGAGTAGCGGCTGAAATGATGAAAAGAATTTCCGCAACTGAAGTTACTGATAAAGGATTAAAAATAAACTCTGTATTTATGATGGCAGATAGTGGTGCTAGAGGATCTGCAGCACAAATGAAACAGCTTGCGGGTATGAGAGGGTTAATAGCTAAACCTTCAGGAGAAATTATTGAATCACCTATAACGTCAAATTTTAAAGAAGGTTTAACAGCCTTAGAATATTTTAACTCAACTCATGGAGCCAGAAAAGGATTAGCAGATACTGCTTTAAAAACTGCAAACTCAGGATATTTAACTAGAAGACTTTGTGACGTTGCTCAAGATTTAACAATAACTAAAAAAGAGTGTGATTGTGGAAAAGCTGCAGGAAGCATTACTCTATCTGAAATAATTGAGGGAGGAAATGTTATTGTTAGTCTTTCAGAAAGAGCTTTAGGAAGAGTTGTTGCAGCAGATGTAAAAAATCCTATCACTGGTGAAGTTATTATAAAAAAATCTAGCATGATTGATGAGGCTGGATGTGAAAAAATTGATGCTGCAGGTGTTAAATTTATTAAAGTATATTCTGTAATAACATGTGGGTCAAAAGAAGGTGTTTGCGCTATGAGTTATGGTAGAGATCTTTCTAGAGGAAAAATGGTCCATGTTGGTGAAGCTATTGGAATGATTTCTGCTCAATCTATTGGAGAACCAGGTACTCAATTAACCATGAGAACTTTCCACGTTGGTGGTACTGCATCTATAAAACAAGAGTCTCAAATTGTTACAAAAACCGACGGAATACTAAAAGTTATTAATACAAATTTACTTGAAGATTCAAAGAAAAACATGGTTGTAATGGGAAGAAATACTGAATTATCAATAGAAGATGAGAATGGTTTACAAGTTGCATCATACAAAGTTCCTTATGGATCGAAACTATTTTTTCAAAACGATGATAAAGTTAAAAAGGGTGCAAAAATTTGTGAATGGGATCCTTATACTACACCAGTGATTGCAGAAAAAGATGGTTTAGCAAATTATGTAGATTTAATTGATGGAGTATCACTAGCTGAAACAGTAGATGACACTACAGGAATATCTACAAAAGCCGTAGTTGACTGGAAGACACAATCAAAAAATACTGATCTAAAACCTAGAATTACATTAAGAGATGAAAAAGGAAATGTAATTAAAAAAGCTGATGAAAACGAGGCTAGATATTATTTGGTTCCAGATTCAATTTTATCAGTACAAGATGGTCAAAAAATATCGGCAGGAGATGTTATTGCAAGATTACCAAAAGAAACATCTAAAACAAAAGACATAACAGGAGGACTACCAAGAGTTGCTGAACTATTTGAAGCGAGAAAAGCGAAAGATAGCGCTATCATTGCTGAAAATGATGGAAAAGTAAATTTTGGTAAAGAAGTAAGAGGAAAACAAAGAGTGTCTATAGTCTCAGAAAATGGAGATACATCTAACTATTTAATTCCAAAGGGAAAGCATATTAATTTTAACCAAGGAGAAAAAATAAAAAAAGGGGAATATTTATTAGATGGGCAACCGTTACCTCATGATATTTTAAGAATACTAGGAATAGAAGAATTAACAGATTATTTTGTAAACCAGGTACAAGAAGTATATAGACTTCAAGGTGTAATAATTAATGATAAACACATAGAGACAATTTTAAGACAAATGTTGAAAAAAATTGAAGTTAAAGAAAGTGGAGATTCTTCGGTATTACCAGGAGAAGTTATTGATAAAATTAAATTCGAAGAAATGAATGAAAAATTAAAGAATGAGGGAAAAAAACCAGCTAAAGGAGAGAGAGTTTTGATGGGGATAACAAAAGCTTCGCTGCAGACAGAATCATTTATTTCTGCTGCTTCTTTCCAAGAAACAACAAGAGTTTTAACAGATGCAGCAATTAAAGGTAAAATTGATAAATTGGCTGGTTTAAAAGAAAATGTAATTGTCGGTAGGCTGGTTCCTGCTGGTACTGGATCAGTTAAACACATCTGGAACAAAAAAGCCCAAGAAGATGATAAGAAATTTCTTTCAGAGCAAGAAAAAATTGAAGCTGAAGAAAGTCAAGTAAATCAATAAAAATAAGCTTATTTTTAAAGCAATTTAATTTGACAAACAGCATTTCTATAGTATTTTGGCGATAATTTTTTGGTTGGAATGTAGTACTTCAGTACTAAACGCTGCCAATGAAAACCTGAGCTAATTTCATCAAAAAATTAAAGGAATATATAATGCCAACAATAAACCAGTTGTTAAAAAATAAACGTGTCAAACAAAAAGCAAGGGACAAAGTTCCTGCTTTAGAAAAATCACCTCAGAAAAGAGGTGTTTGTGTAAAAGTTTATACAACAACTCCTAAAAAACCAAATTCTGCTTTAAGAAAAGTTGCAAGAGTTAGACTTTCTAATGGTCATGAAGTTACTTCTTATATTCCTGGCGAAGGACATAATTTACAAGAACACTCAGTTGTTTTAATTAGAGGAGGAAGGGTAAAAGATTTACCAGGAGTGAGATATCATATTTTAAGAGGTAATCTAGATACTCAAGGAGTAACCGCAAGAAAACAACAAAGATCTAAGTACGGTGCAAAAAAAGGAAAATAAAAATAATCATGTCAAGAAAAAGAAAAGCACCAAAAAAAATTCCAATTGTTGATCCAAGATACAAGTCTTTGATCATTCCAAAATTGATTAATTCTATAATGTATGATGGAAAAAAAACTGTAGCAGAAAAAATTATCTATGATGCTATCGATAAAATTAAATCTAAATCTAAAGATGAACCAATAGAAATATTTAATACAGCAATAAACAACATTAGACCTACTGTAGAAGTTAGATCTAGAAGAGTTGGTGGAGCTACTTATCAAGTACCAGTTGAAGTTAAGGCAAAAAGATCACAAGCTCTTGCCTTAAGATGGTTAATAGACGCATCAAGAAAAAGAAAAGATAAAAATATGTCTGATAAAATTTTTAATGAAATTTATGATGCTTACCAAAATAAAGGATCAGCTATTAAAAAAAAAGAGGATACCCATAAAATGGCAGAGTCAAACAAAGCTTTTGCACATTTTAGATGGTAAAAAATTATGCCTAGAACTCATACTTTAGATAAATATAGAAATATTGGAATTATGGCTCACATTGATGCTGGTAAAACCACTACAACAGAAAGAGTTTTATATTACACAGGAAAAAGTCACAAAATTGGAGAAGTCCATGATGGAGCTGCGACTATGGACTGGATGGAGCAAGAACAAGAAAGAGGTATTACAATTACTTCAGCTGCAACAACTTGTTTTTGGAGAGATCACAGAATTAATATTATAGATACACCCGGTCACGTAGACTTTACCATTGAAGTTGAAAGATCATTAAAAGTTTTAGATGGAGCGGTTGCAGTTTTTGATGGAGTTGCTGGTGTTGAACCACAATCAGAAACTGTTTGGAGACAAGCAGATAAGTATAAAGTTCCAAGAATTTGCTTTGTGAATAAACTTGATAGAACAGGAGCTGACTTTTTTAGATGTGTAGATATGATTAAGGATAGACTTGGTGCTAAGCCAATGGTTTTACAAGTTCCTATTGGAATAGAAGCTTCCTTATCTGGAGTAGTTGATTTAGTAAAAATGAAAGCACAAGTTTGGAAAAATGAAGCATTAGGTGCTGAGTGGGAATACAAAGAAATTCCAGAAGATCTTAAAGAAATTTCTCAAAAATATAGAACAGAATTAGTTGAAATGGCCGTCGAGCAAGACGAAAAACTTATGGAAAAATACTTAAATGGTGAAGAAATCCAAGAGTCAGATTTAATTAAATGTATTAGAAAAGGATGTTTAAATTTTAGTTTTGTACCAATAACTACAGGTTCAGCTTTTAAAAATAAAGGAGTTCAACCTTTATTAGATGCAGTTGTAAATTATTTACCAAGTCCAGTGGATATAGGATCTATTAAAGGTACTAAACCAGGATCAGATGATGAATTAGAAATGAAATTTGAAGATAATGCAGGTTTTTCAGCTTTAGCCTTTAAAGTAGCAAATGATCCATTTGTTGGTTCACTAACTTTCATAAGAATTTATTCAGGTACAATTAAAACTGGTACCGGCATATATAATTCCTCAAAAGAAAAAGAAGAGAGAGTTGGAAGAATGCTTTTAATGCATGCAAACTCAAGAGAAGATATAAAGGAGGCTAATGCTGGAGATATAGTTGCTCTAGCAGGGCTAAAATACACTATCACTGGTCATACTTTGTGTGATGAAGATAATCCTGTTTTATTGGAGCCTATGGAATTTCCAGATCCAGTAATTGAAATTGCTGTTGAACCTAAAACTAAAGCTGATCAAGAAAAAATGGGTGAAGCTTTAGGAAGACTAGCTAAAGAAGATCCATCATTTAGAGTAACTTCAGATGAAGAATCTGGCCAAACTATAATTAAAGGAATGGGTGAGCTTCATTTAGATATTATTGTTGATAGAATGAAAAGAGAATTTAAAGTTGAAGCAAACGTAGGAGCTCCTCAAGTAGCTTATAGGGAGACACTTCAAAATGCCACTGAATTTGATTACACTCATAAAAAACAAAGCGGAGGCGCTGGACAGTTTGCAAGAGTTAAACTATTAGTAGAGCCATTAGAACCTGGTAAAGGGCGTGAAGTTGAAAGTAAAATTAAAGGTGGAGCTATACCTAAAGAATTTATACCAGGTGTCGAAAAAGGAATAGAAACAATTGCTGACGGTGGAATATTAGCTGGTTTTCCAATGATAGACTATAAGGTAACAATATTAGATGGTTTGCATCACGATGTAGACTCAAGTGTTTTAGCTTTTGAATTAGCATCACGTGCTTGTTTTAAAGAAGCATGTACAAGAGGAACATTAAAACTTTTAGAACCAATAATGAGAGTTGAGGTTGTTACACCCGAAGATTATATGGGAGATGTAATAGGAGATTTAAATAGCAGAAGAGGACAAATTAATACTCAGGAACAACGTGGTAATGCGACAGTTATTACAGCTATGGTTCCTCTAGCAAACATGTTTGGTTATATTAATAATTTGAGATCAATGTCTCAAGGCAGAGCTCAATATTCTATGTTTTTTGATCATTATTCTAAGGTCCCACAAAATGTACAAGACGATGTAACAAAAAAAATAGCAGGTTAAATTATGGACAAACAAAACATTAGAATTAAATTAAGAGCATACGATAATAAAATTTTAGATCTATCTACTGAAGAAATAGTAAATACAGTAAAAAGAACTGGTGCTAATATTAAAGGACCCATTCCTTTACCAACAAAAATTGAAAAATATACAGTTTTGAGATCACCTCATATTGATAAAAAGAGTAGAGAACAATTCGAAACTAGAACGCACAAAAGATTAATAGATATTATTGAACCAACACCACAAACAGTTGAAGCTTTAATGAAGTTAGATTTAGCTTCAGGAGTTGATGTGGAAATTAAAATTTAAATTATTATGAACAATATTGCTTTAATAGGAAAAAAAATCGGAATGACGAGAGAGTTTTATAAAACTGGTCAATCAGTTCCTGTAACAGTTATAAAAATGGAAAAGGGAAGAATTATAGAAGTAATAAATGAAGAAAAAAGAGGCTATAAAGCTGTACAAATAGGGTTTGGCAAAATTAAAAACTCTAAACTTTCTAAAGCGATGAAAGGTTATTTTACAAAAAAAAATACTGAACCAAAAAAAAAGCTAAAGGAATTTAGAGTTGAAAATTTAGATAATTATAAAGAAGGCAATGAATTAGGTTTAGAAATTTTTAAAGATGTAAAATTTGTAGATATAAGATCAACTACAATAGGAAAAGGATTTGCTGGAGCAATGAAAAGACATAACTTTTCAGGTTTACGAGCATCCCATGGTGTTTCTGTTTCACACAGAGCACACGGATCTACTGGTCAAAATCAAGATCCAGGCAAGGTTTTTAAAAATAAGAAAATGGCTGGTCATATGGGTCATAGATTAAGAACAATGCAAAATATCGAAGTTATAAAATCGGATAACGAAAATAATTTACTTTACTTAAAAGGATCAATACCAGGTTCTAAAAATACAGAAGTAATTGTTAAAAAGTCAGTAAAAAATATAAGAAAACTAACCATGAACGAAAAAATTGCTGAAATAGAAAGAATTAAAAAAATACCAGAGAAAAAGAAAAAATAATATGAAATTAGAAAAAATATCATTAGATGGAAAAAAAGATTCTCTTGAAGTTACAGACAAAATTTTTTCAACTAAAGTAAACATACAATTAGTTAGCAACGTTCTTTACAAAACCAACGCAAATTACAAAGGTAGAAAAGCTAAAACAAAGCAAAAAAATGAAATAATTGGCTCTACGTCTAAAATATACGCTCAAAAAGGAACAGGAAATGCTAGACACGCTAGCAGAAAAGCACCAATATTTGTTGGTGGTGGTGTTGCTCATGGACCAAAAGGTGAAACTAAATATAAAGTCAGAAAACTAAATAAAAGTGAAAAAAAATTAAGTATAGCATCTCTTATTGTAGAAAAAAATAATTTAAAAAATTTATTAGTATTTAATGATTTTAATAAAGAAATTAAAAAAACAAAAGAAATGAACAATATACTAATCAAATTCGATGCAAAAAATTCACTAATTATATTAGATAAAAATTCTAAAGAAAAAATAGAAAAATCAATTAAAAATATACCTAATGTTAAATCTACAGATATAAATCATTTTAGTGCTTTTGATATTGTTAAACATAAAAAATTAATTTTTACAGAGAGCTCAATCAAAGAATTAGAAAAGAGATATATAAAATGAAGATTCATTTATTTGATAAAATTATTTCACCTCATATTACTGAAAAGTCTACTAATTTATCAGAGCAAAATAAAATTATTTTTAAGGTTCCAAATAAAGCAAACAAAATTAATTTAAAAAAAAATATTGAAAAAATTTTTAAAGTTAATGTTACTAAAATTAATATAGTTAACAAAAAAACAAGAATTAAAACTACAAATAGAGGAAAGAAAAAGATACCTGGATATAAAAAGGCAATAGTAACAATTAAAAAAGGTCAAAATATTGATCTAACATCGGGAATATAAAATGGCACTAAAAACTTTTAAACCATACACAAAATCAACAAGAGGAACAATTTTAGTTGATAGGACTGAGTTATGGAAAGGAAAACCACACAAACCTCTTACCTCAAACAACTACTCTTCTAAAGGACGAAATAATAACGGCAGAATAACTTCAAGAAACCATGGTGGTGGACATAAGCAAAGATATAGACATATTGATTTCTATAGAAAAAAATTCAACATGAAGGGTGAAGTTGAAAGATTAGAATATGATCCTAATAGATCTTGCTACATAATGTTAGTCAAATTTGATGATGGTCAAAAATTCTACTATTTAGCACCACAAAATATTAAAGCCGGAGATAAAGTTGAAAATGGTTCAAATGTTGAAATTAAAATAGGTAATTGCATGCCTCTAAAAGATATACCTGTTGGTATAAATGTTCATAATGTAGAACTAATACCCGGTGCAGGAGGGAAAATTGCTAGATCTGCTGGAACCTCAGTTACTATTTCGGGAATAGATGGAAATTATTCATTAATTAAAATGTCTTCAGGTGAAGTTAGAAAAATTGATTCAAGATCTATGGCAACAATTGGTGTTCTCTCTAACCCTGACCAAAAAAACATCAAAATTGGAAAAGCCGGAAGGTCAAGATGGCTTGGTAGAAGACCTCACACAAGAGGCGTTGTAAAAAATCCAGTTGATCACCCACATGGTGGAGGAGAAGGTAAGTCAGCTGGTGGTAGGCATCCTGTATCACCTACAGGACAATCAGCAAAAGGATTAAAAACTAGAGACAACAAAAGAACAGATAAATTTATTGTTAGAAGAAGGAAAAAAAGGAAATAGTTATGGCTAGATCAGTTTGGAAAGGACCATTTGTTGAGGAAAGCTTGATAAAAAAAGTTGATAATCAAAAAAATAATCCAAATAAAAAACCAATTAAAACTTGGTCTAGAAAATCGACTATTATTCCAGATTTTATTGGAGTAAGTTTTTTAATTTATAATGGAAAAAAATTTATACCTATAACAGTCTCTGAAGATATGGTGGGACATAAACTAGGTGAATTTGCTCCTACAAGACAATTTGCTGGACACACACCTGCTGACAAAAAAGCAGCCAAAGAAGAATCCAGCGCAGCAAAGGATGATAAAAAATAATTATTATGGCAAAAAAAAATAAAAAAAGCCAAGAATCTAAGATCGTTAGATCAGTGAATAAAAATGTACGGTCTAGCACAAGAAAACTTAAACCTATTTTAAGATCAATTGTTGGAAAAAAAGTTGACGTTGCAATTAGAGATTTATTATTTTCTGACAAAAGGATTTCAAATGATGTTAAAAAAACTATTTCTTCAGCAGTATCAAATGCAGAAAACAATTTTCAATACGATATAGATAATTTGTTTATTAAGGAAGCTTATTGTGGAAAACAGATAGTTATGAAAAGATTTAGAGCAAGAGCAAAAGGAAGAGCATCGCCAGTTATGAAGCCTTATTCTAATTTAACAATAATATTATCTGAAAAATTAAAAGAAAAAGAAAAGGTTGCAAAAAAATAACATGGGACAAAAGGTAAATCCAGTTGGATTAAGATTAGGAATAAACAGAGGTTGGGACTCTGTATGGTATGCAAAGAAAAAAGACTTTGGTAACTATTTAATCGAAGACTTTAAAATAAGAGAATATATTAAAAAAAATGTAATAAATTCTGGTGTTTCTAAGGTAATGATAGAAAGAACTTCTAAAAAATGCTTTGTTACAATTTATACTTCAAGACCTGGCTTTGTAATTGGAAAAAAAGGCAGCGATATAGAAAAAATTAAAGGCAAACTATCAGCTCTGACAACTAATGAAGTCATATTAAATATCAAGGAAGTTAAGAAGCCAGAAACAAACAGTTATTTAGTTGCAGAAAATATTGCGCAGCAGCTAGTAAAAAGAATTTCTTATAGAAGAGCAATGAAAAGAGCTATGCAATCAGCATTAAGGTTGGGTGCGAAAGGGATAAAAGTTTCAGTAAGCGGAAGACTTGGAGGAAATGAGATAGCCAGAACAGAATGGTTAAGAGAAGGAAGTATACCATCACACACTCTAAGAGCAGATATTGATTATGCTGAAGCAGAGGCATTAACTACTTATGGTATTATTGGAGTTAAAGTTTGGATTTATAAAGGTGAAATATTTACAAGAGAATTTAGTCAGGAAACAAATAAAAAATAATTATGCTACAGCCAGTTAGATCAAAATATAGAAAAGCACATAAAGGAAGAATTCATGGGCATGCTTCAAGATGCAATTTAATGAATTATGGTGCATATGGCTTAAAAGCGATCGAACCAAACAGAGTAATAGGCAAACAAATAGAAGCTGCTAGAGTAGCATTAACAAGACATATGAAAAGACAAGGAAGAGTGTGGACAAGAATGTTTCCAAATATCCCAGTTTCAAAAAAACCAACGGAAGTAAGAATGGGAAAAGGAAAAGGTTCACCCGAATTTTGGGCATGTAGAGTAAAACCAGGAAGAATATTATTTGAGGTTGATGGTGTTCCAGAAGAAGTAGCTAGAGAAGCACTTTATAAGGCTTCAGCAAAATTACCAATTAAATGTAAATTTATTAGAAGAATATAATATGAAAAAAAAAGAAGCTAAAAAATTAACAAAAACTGAAATCTTAAAAAATTTAGAAAAATTGAAAAAAGATTTATTTAATTTTAGATTTCAAAAAGCAAACGGACAAGTAAAAAGTCCAACAAAAGTTAAAGATGCAAAAAAATCTATAGCAAGATTAAAAACAATGCTAAGAAAAGAGAAAAATGCCTAAAAAAATATTAAGTGGAGTCGTAGTTAGTGATAAGCCTGATAAAACAATTACTGTAGTAGTTGAAAGAAAATATCAGCACCCTATTTTTAAAAAAGTAATAAAGTCTAAAAAAAAATACAGCGTTCACGATAAAGACAACAAATATAAAAATGGTGATAAAGTTTCAATAATAGAATGCAAACCTTATTCGAAAACAAAAAAATTTGAAGTTTTAGGAGAAATAAAATGATTCAAGTACAGACAGAACTATTAGTTGCCGACAACACTGGAGCGAAGAGAATTGAATGTATTAAAGTTCTTGGAGGATCTAAAAGAAGGTATGCCAGTATTGGCGATATAATAGTAGTAGCAGTTAAAGAAGCTATACCCAAAGGTAAAGTAAAAAAAGGATCTGTTCATAAAGCTGTAGTAGTAAGAGTAAAAAAAGGGATTCATAGAAATGATGGATCAAAAGTTAAGTTTGATAATAATGCAGCAGTATTAACAGACGATAAAGGCGAACCTATTGGAACAAGAATTTTTGGACCGGTTACTAGAGAACTAAGAACAAGAGGACAAATGAAAATAATATCACTTGCACCTGAGGTACTCTAAATATGATTAAAAAAGGAGATAAAGTAAAGATTTTAACAGGAAAAGATAAAAAAAAAGAAGGTGAAGTTATAGAAATTGATAGAAAAAATAATAGAGCAAAAATCAAAGGAATTAATATGGTAAAAAAACATATTAAAACAACTAAAGAAAAAAAAGGTGGAATAATTAATAAAGAAAATTTTGTTAATATTTCAAATCTTTTATTTTTCAATGAAAAAAAAGTTAATATTAAAGAGAAGAAGAAATAATTATGGCGAGATTAAAAGAAATATTTTCAAAAGAAATTAAACCGAATTTAAAAGAAAAATTTGGTTATAAAAATCTTTATATGGTTCCTGAAATAAAAAAAATTGTTTTAAATATGGGACTAGGTATAGATGGAAATGACTCAAAAATTCTTAAGTCAAGTCAGGAAGATTTAGCAGCTATTACTGGACAAAAACCTATAATTACAAAGTTTAAAAAATCTATTTCAAACTTTAAAACTCGAAAAAATACTAATGCAGGTTTAAAAGTTACTTTAAGAAAAAACAAAATGTATGAATTTATTGATAGATTAGTAAACATAGCTTTACCAAGAATAAAAGATTTCAGAGGCTTGTCATTAAGTGGATTTGACAAATTTGGAAATTATACTTTTGGAATTAAAGAGCATATAATTTTTCCTGAAGTTAACTTTGACAAAGTTGATAAAATTAGAGGATTGGATATTACGATTGTTATAAAAGCAAAAAAAAAGGAAGATAGTTATGAACTTCTAAAAAAGTTTAATTTTCCACTTGTAAACAAAAGGAGTAATTAATGGCTAAAATGAGCTCAATAAATAAAAATAACAAAAGAATTAAATTATCTAATAAATATTATTCAAAAAGAAAAAAACTAAAAGAAATCGTGATGAATAAAAAATTGTCTTTAGAAGAAAGATTTAAAGCTCAACAAAAGTTATCTAAACTTCCAAGAAATTCTTCTAAAGTAAGAATAATGAACAGATGCCAAATTACAGGTAGACCGCATGGTGTTTACAGAAAATTAAAAATATCAAGAATAGCGTTAAGAAAGCTAGGACTAGAAGGCAAAATTCCTGGCATGGTGAAATCTAGTTGGTAGAAAGGAAATTATGAGTTTAAATGATCCAATAGGAGATATGATAGCAAGAATTAAAAATTCGCAGTTAAGAAACCATAAAAAAGTTGAATTACCATCTTCAAAATTTAAGATTAAAATTGCAGATGTTCTAAAAAATGAAGGATATATAATTGACTACAAAACTTCTTCTGAAGAAAAAAAGCCAACTCTAGAAATATTATTAAAATATAATTCTGGAACTCCTGTAATTAGTTCAATTCAACGAATATCAAAACCAGGTAGAAGAGTATTTTCTAGCGCAGAAAGTCTACCAAAAATTAATAATGGATTGGGTATTGCAATCGTATCGACCCCAAAAGGCGTGATGTCAGATATTGATGCAAGAAAACAAAAAATCGGTGGGGAAATAATTTGTAAGGTATTTTAATGTCTAAAATTGGTAAAATTAATGTTTTGATTCCAGAAAAAGTTAAAGTTGTGCAAAATGGCAATTTATTAAATATCGAAGGACCACTAGGTAAGAAGACATTAAATATTGATACAGATACTTTTGATTTAAAAATTGAAGAAGGAAAAGCAGTTTCATTAAAGCCAAAAAACTTAAATCAAGATACAAAACGTTTGTGGGGAATGAATAGAAGTTTATTAAACAATGCAATAATCGGTATAAACATTGGTTATATAAAGACTTTAGAATTGAACGGTGTTGGATATAGAGCATCCTTAAAAGGAAAACAGCTAAATATGCAACTTGGATTTAGTCATGATATTAATTTTGATATACCTGATACTGTTAAAATAACTGTTGAAAAACAGACTATAATTAAAATAAGTGGGAGTGATAAGCAAGAAGTTGGAATGATTGCATCTAAAATAAAATCCCTTAGACCTCCTGAACCTTACAAAGGAAAAGGTATAAAAGAACAAGGTCAATATATATTGAAAAAAGAAGGAAAGAAAAAATAATGAAATTAAATTCCAAACAAAGAAAAAAATTTAGAATTAAAAATAAACTAAAAAAAGTATCTAAAAAAGATAGATATAGATTGAGTGTGTCTAGATCTACAAAAAATATAAGTGCACAAATAATAGATGATGATAAAAATATTACAATATTGTCAGCGTCATCAAAAGATAAATTAATAAAAGCAAAAAACAAAAAAAATAAAACTGAACTATCTGAAATAGTTGCAGAGGAACTAGCAAAAAAGGCTGTGGAAAAAAAAATTACAAAAGTTTATTTTGATAGAGGTTTTTATAAGTACCATGGTCGAATAAAAACATTGGCTGATACTTTAAGAAAAAATGGGATGGACTTTTAAATTATGGAAAAATTTGAAAAAAATAACGAATACTTAGAAAAATTAGTTCATATAAACAGAATTACTAAAGTAGTAAAAGGTGGAAGAAGATTTGGATTTTCAGCTTTGGTGGTTGTTGGTAATCAAAATGGAAAAATTGGTGTTGCCCATGCTAAGGCAAAACAAGTGCCAGATGCAATTAAAAAGGCTAATGAATTAGCTAGAAGAAAATTAATTCATATACCCTTAAGAGAAGGAAGAACTATACATCATGATATATATGGAAAAGATGGTGCTGGAAGAATTAAATTAAGAGCTGCACCTAAAGGCACAGGAATAATAGCTGGTGGTCCCGTAAGAGCAGTCTGTGAAGTTCTTGGAATAAAAGATATTGTAGCTAAATCTTTGGGAACAGCAAATCCTCATAACGTTATTAGAGCATGCTTAAAGGCATTATTAAAACAAAATTCACCAAAAAATATATCAATTTTAAGAAATAAAAAAATTTCTGAAATTATTGAAAAAAGAGGATAATGACTAATTTAAATACAACACTACAAGTTAAATCAAAAAAAATGAGAGTTGGCAGAGGAATAGGCTCTGGTAAAGGAAAAACTTCTGGAAGAGGTGTGAAAGGACAAAAATCAAGAAGCGGTGTAGCTATCAAAAGTTTCGAAGGCGGTCAAATGCCTTTATATAGAAGATTGCCTAAAAGAGGTTTTAACCCTATTAAAAAAGAAAAAATTGCAATCATGAATTTAGAAAAAATCCAGAGTTTAATTGATAAAAAAAAGATAGGCTCAGATACTGTAATTGATTTAGAAAGTTTAAAAAAAACAAACATTTTAAATAAGTCAGTTAATAAATTAAAAATTTTAGGAACTGGTGAAATTAAGTTTAAAGTAAATTTAAAAGTAGACTTTGCATCCAAATCAGCAAAACAAAAGATAGAAAATGTTGGTGGAAATATTAGCTTAAATACAAAAAAATAAAATTTTATGAGTGAATCTTCTCAGTCTAATGATTTAAGAAATAGAATTTTATTTACTATTTTTATCCTATCAGTCTATAGATTTGGTACATTTGTGCCTCTACCAGGTATTGACCCTGAACAACTTCAACAAATGATGCAATCTAATCAGCAAGGATTACTAGGAATGTTTAATGTATTTGCGGGTGGAGCAGTAAGTAGAATGGCAATTTTTGCCCTTGGTATTATGCCTTATATATCTTCATCAATTATAGTCCAGTTGCTAACAGGTGTTTCAGATTATTTTAAAAATTTAAAAAGCCAAGGTGAAACTGGTAGACAAAAAATAACTCAAATAACGAGATATGGAACCGTTCTATTAGCTACCGTCCAAGGATATGGTCTATCCGTTGGCCTTGAATCTTCAGCTAATTTAGTAATAAACCCAGGATTATTTTTTAAAATTTCTACAGTTACAACAATAGTTGCAGGAACAATGTTTTTGATGTGGCTAGGAGAACAGATAACACAAAGAGGTATTGGTAATGGAATATCATTAATAATATTTTCAGGAATTGTAGCAGAAATTCCAAGAGCCTTAGTAACAACTTTTGAACTAGGTAGAACTGGAGCAATTTCAACAGTTATGATAATTTTTATATTTGTTCTATTGGTAGCAACAATAATGTTCATAGTATTTATGGAAAGAGCATTAAGAAAAATATTAATTAATTATCCTAAAAGACAAATGGGAAATAAAATATATGGTGGTGATTCATCACATTTACCATTAAAAATAAACTCAGCTGGCGTTATACCTGCAATTTTTGCTTCTGCTTTGTTACTACTTCCTGTAACTTTTTCAAATTTTAATGCCTCTCAAAATGAAACTTTTCAAACAATTGTTTCATTTTTTTCACAAGGTCAACCTTTGTATATGTTGCTATATGCATCAGGAATTATTTTTTTCACGTTTTTTTATACTTCTATAACTTTCAATCCTACAGAAACAGCTGAAAATTTAAGAAAATATGGAGGATTCATTCCTGGTATTAGACCAGGGGAAAGTACAGCTTTGTATATAGACAATATACTAACAAAATTAACAACAATTGGTGCTCTCTACTTAACTCTAGTTTGTTTAATGCCTGAATTTTTAATTGCTAATTATCCAATTCCTTTTTATTTGGGAGGAACTTCAATTTTAATCGTTGTTGTGGTTGCTATAGATACTGTTACTCAAATACAAACTAGACTAATGAGTTCACAGTATGAACAATTAATAAAGAAAACTAAATTTGGAAGATAATAAAAAGTGAATGTTGTAATTTTTGGACCACCAGGTGCAGGAAAAGGAACTCAAGCTCAAAATATTGTAAAAAAATTTAATCTTTATCAAGTTTCAACTGGTGATCTTCTCAGAAATGAAATTAAAAAAAAATCTGAAATAGGTAAAGAAGTTGAAGAAATTATTTCTAAAGGCGATTTTGCAACTGATGATATAGTTAATAAAATTATAAAAAATATTATATTTGACCCAAATAAAAAAGATAAATTAATATTTGATGGATACCCTAGGTCATTAAGTCAGGCTAAAAATTTAGATTCATTATTAAATAGTTCAAAACAAAAAATAGATTTTATTTTTTTTCTTAATGTAAATAAAGATACAATAGTAAAAAGAATTGAGAGAAGAAAAATTTTAGAAAAAAGATCAGATGATGACTTGAATACTATTCTTAAAAGGTATGATACTTACATGGAAACAACTAGACCTGTGTTAGATTTCTATTCTAAAAATCCAAATTATTATGAAATAGACGGAAGTGAAAAAATTGAAGTAATTTCAAGCAAAATTGAGCAAATTATAACTTTATAATACATTGACATTAAAAGAACTTCTTATATAAAAGGCTAAATTTTACTTCAATAATATGGCTCGTATAGCAGGTGTAAACATTCCTCAAAATAAATTAGTTCATATAGGACTAACATACATTTATGGCATTGGTGATAAATTTTCTTACCAAATATGTAAAGATTTAGAAATTGAAAAAGCAACAAGAGTTAATCAGCTAACAGACGATCAAATTTTAAAAATTAGAGAATATATTGATAAAAATTTTACTGTAGAAGGTGATTTAAGAAGAGAAAATTCATTAAGTATAAAGAGGTTAATTGATTTAGCTTCGTATAGAGGTTCAAGACATAGAAAAAAACTACCTGTAAGAGGTCAAAGGACAAGATGTAATGCAAGAACTAGAAAAGGAAAAGCAATAGCTATAGCTGGTAAAAAATTAACACCGTTAAAGAAATAAGTTTAAAAAAATATGAGTAAAGAAAAAAAAGTTAGTGCTGATAAAAAAGATCAAGTACAAGAAAAAGCTAAGGTAATTAAAAAAAGTACTTATTCAAAAAAAAAAAAGACTAAAAAAAATATTTTAAATGGTGTTGCTTACGTGCAATCAACTTTTAATAATACAATTGTTTCTATAGCTGACACAAGTGGAAATGTCATTTCTTGGGCATCGGCCGGACAAAAAGGATTTAAAGGATCTAGAAAATCAACTCCATATGCTGCACAAGTAGCAGCAGATGCTGCGGCTTCAAAAGCGTTGGAAGTAGGAATGAGAACTTTATCAGTAGAAGTTAAAGGTCCAGGCTCTGGAAGAGAGACAGCATTAAGAGCTTTACAAGCCAGAGGATTTAAAATTCTTACAATTAAAGATTCAACACCAATGCCACATAACGGAACAAGACCGCCAAAAAAAAGGAGAGTTTAAAAATGGAAACTACTAATGTGAATATAAAAAATTGGAAATCTCTTATTAAACCTAAAAAACTTGATGTTCAATTAAGTAATGACAAATCATATGCAAAAATTATAGCCGAACCATTAGAAAAGGGCTATGGACTAACTTTAGGAAATTCTTTAAGAAGAATATTATTATCATCTATAAGAGGAACTGCAGTTACAGCAGTACAAATAGATGGTGTACTTCATGAGTTTTCTTCAATTAAAGGCGTAAGAGAAGACGTAACAGACATTGTACTAAATGTAAAATCTTTGGCTTTAAAAAGTAATGCAGAAGGATCTAAAAAATTAATCTTGGATGCAAAAGGTCCTGGAGAAATTAAAGCATCAAATATTTCAGAAGTAGCAGATATAGAAATTTTAAACCCAGAATTGGTTATATGTAACCTTGATGAAAATACAAATTTTCATATGGAAATGACAGTTGGTAGTGGAAAAGGTTATGTTTCTGCTGAAATGAATAAACAAGAAGAACCTCCTTTAGGATTAATACCTATTGACTCACTTTTTAGCCCTGTAAAAAAAGTTTCATACTCAGTAAGCACAGCTAGAGAAGGAAAAGCTTTAGATTACGATAAACTTATAATGGAAGTTGAAACAAATGGTTCAATATCAGCAGAAGATGCCGTGGCATATTCAGCAAGAATCTTTCAAGATCAACTTGGTATGTTTGTAAATTTTGATGAACCAAAAGAAGTAATTACAAGAGAGAAACCATCTGAGCCTGAATTTAATAAAAATTTACTTAGAAAAGTTGATGAACTTGAGCTTTCTGTAAGATCAATGAATTGCCTTAAAAATGATAATATAATTTATATCGGTGATCTTGTGCAAAAATCTGAGGGCGAAATGCTACGAACTCCAAATTTTGGAAGAAAGTCACTAAATGAAATTAAAGAAGTTTTAAATACAATGTCATTATATTTGGGAATGGAAATTCCAAATTGGCCGCCAGATAATATTGTAGAATTATCAAAAAAACTGGAAGAAGCTATATAATGAGACATAGATTGGGACATAAAAAATTAAACAGGACATCAGAGCATAGAAAGGCATTAATAAAAAATATGCTTAATTCATTAATTAAATACGAGCAAATAACAACAACATTACCAAAAGCCAAAGTTCTTAAACCACAAGCAGACAAAATAATAACCTTAGGAAAAAAAGGAAATTTGCAGAATACAAAAATATTAGTATCAAAATTACAGGATATTAAGTCAGCTAATAAAGTAAAAAAAAATTTGGCTAAAAGATTTGAAACTAGAAAAGGTGGTTATACAAGAATTATAAAAGCTGGCTTTAGATACGGAGATAATGCTCCATTAGCTATAATTGAATTTATTGATAGAGATGTAGAGGCAAAAAGGGTAGACCGTAAACAAAAAGAAGTAAAGAAGAATCAAGAAGAAAAAAAAGCAGCTTCAGCATAATTACTTAAAAAATGAACAAGTCTTATATCGTAGACGCTTCATACGAAGGTATAAGAATTGATAAATGGATTAGAAATAATCTAGGCAAAGTACCTCAAGGTTTAATTGAAAAATCTCTTAGATCAGGAAAAATTAAACTCAATAGAAAAAAGATAAAAAGTTCAACAAAATTAAATTTTAAAGATATTATAAATGTATATGACGTTAAATTTGAAGAAAAAATTATACAAAAAAAAACAAAGTTTAAACCAACAAATGAAGTAATTAAAGAAAATGAAAATTTAATTATTGATGATAATGAAAATTTTATTGTAGTTAATAAAGAAGCTGGAATAGCAGTTCAAGGTGGAACTAAATCAAAAAAAAATCTAATTGATATATTTTCAAAGAGTAAAATATTTGAAAATAGTAAACCGTATTCAGTTCATAGACTGGACAAAGACACATCAGGTGTATTTATAATTGCAAAAAATAGAAACACAGCAAAATTACTTACATCTTTATTTAGATTAAGAAAAATCCATAAAACATACATAGCTATATGTTATGGAGAGTTGGAAACTGAAAAAGGAATTTTTGATCAAAATTTAATAAGACATGAGGGAAAAAAAGAAATAATCGAAAATTCTAAAACATTATTCAGAGTTATTGATAAAAATTCAAATTGTACTTTATTAGAAATGAACCCAGTTACTGGAAGAAAGCATCAATTAAGGAAGCAGCTTTCTCTTATAGGTCACCCTATATATGGTGATGATAAATATACTTATTCAAAAAATTTAAAAACTAAAAATAAAGAGTTAATGCTTCATTCATACAAGATAAAATTTATGATTAATAATAAAAAATATACCTATAAAGCATTATTGCCAAATTATTTTAAAAATCTTATCAAAACAAAAAGACTCAGGTTTTTAAATTAATAATTAAATTTTTTATTAATTCATCAGGTAATTTGTCATAATTTTGTTTATAAATATTTTCTAATGTTGTAACTGGTTTATCTTTTATTCCACATGGTATAATTTTTTTATAATTAGAAATACTATTATTTATATTAATTGAAAATCCATGATAAGTTATCCATTTTCTTATTTTTATTCCTAAGGCAGCAACTTTCATCTCTTCGTTTTTATATTTTACCCAAATTCCAATATTTTTTCGATCTCTATAAGTTTCTAATCCAAAATTTTTTAACGATTCAATTATTGAGTTTTCAATAATGTTTATAAATTTTCTAATATCTTTTTTTCTGTTATTTAAATTAATTACCAAGTAGCAAATCAATTGACCAGGTCCATGCCATGTAATTTTTCCTCCCCTCGAGGTTTTAATGACATTAACTGATTTATCTAAAATATCCGATTTATTATAACTCGTTCCAGCTGTAAAAGTTGGTGGATGCTCTAAAATCCATATTAATTCATTTTCTTCATTTTTAATTATTTTATCAACTCTTTCCTCTAGAGTTTTTAATGCATCTAAATAATTTACAGGTTTTATTGATTTTTTTATCTCTATATCCATTAAAGAATTGTAATATAAAAATTATGTATTAATAGTGCCATATAAAAATAAAGGTTTTTATGACTTTAGTAAGAAAAATTAAAGATAAAAAAGTCAATTTTGAATTTAATAAAGAATATATCAAGGTTGTCACTGATAAAATTGCCAGCAATGATGCTGTATTTATTTCAAATTCATTTAAGGAAATGCATCCTGCCGATGCAGCGGATATTATCGAGCATCTCAACGAAAACGATAGGGAAAATTTAATCAAATTAAATAATTTTAAAATTGACCCTGAGGTATTTGTTGAAATTAATGAATCAGTGCAATCTGAAGTAATAAAGTACTTATCTAAAGACTCAATTGTTTATATATTAAAAAATTTAGAATCTGATGACTCAATCAAAATTTTAGAGAACATCGATGAAAAAAATAAAAATGAAATTTTAAGTTCTTTACCACCAAAGGATAGATTTGTACTTTTAGAAAGTCTAAGCTATCCAGAAGACTCAGCAGCCAGAATAATGCAAAGAGAATTTACAGCAATTCCAAGTAATTGGTCAGTTGGACAAACAATTGATTATTTAAGAGAAAATAAAGATTTACCAGAAGAATTTTTAGAAATTTTTATAGTTGATAATGAATTTAAACCTATTGGATCCGTACCATCTTCTAAAGTTTTAAGAACTTCAAGAGAAACAAAAATGAATTCAATCATGAACGAAACACAACTTTCCATACCTGTTGATATGGATAGAGAGGAAGTTGGTCATATATTTGAAAATTATAATTTAAATTCCGCTTGCGTTGTTGACAAGAATAATAAGTTGGTTGGGATGATTACTAGTGATGATATTTTGACCGTTCTAAAAGAAGAGGCCGAAGAAGATGCATTACGACTTGCAGGAGTAGGCGATGAAGAAATAACAGATGGTGTTTTTAAAAAAACAAAAAGACGATTCACTTGGCTTTTACTTAATTTGTTTACAGCGATTCTTGCATCAGTAGTTATAGGATTTTTTCAGGAGGATATAGAGAAAGTTGTAGCTCTAGCTGTACTAATGCCTATAGTTGCATCAATGGGAGGTAACGCAGGAATGCAAACGCTTGCAGTAACTATTAGAACTATTGCTACAAACGAATTAACTAGAAATAATTTTTCACAAAATATAATAAAAGAATTTTCTATTGGTATTTTAAATGGGATAATATTTGCAATTATAAGTGCAGTCGTTGTTCAATTATGGTTTAATGATACTACCCTTTCACTAATTATATCAATCTCAATGATATTAAATATGATTGTTGCTGGTCTTTTTGGAATATTAGTACCTGTATCGTTAAAAAAAATGAACATAGATCCAGCAATATCATCAAGTGTGTTTGTAACTACCATTACGGATGTTATAGGTTTTTTATCTTTTCTAGGTATTGGAGCTTATTTCTTTTATTAACATTAATAGTTATCAATTAATCTAATTTTATTATTATAGTAAGCTATAAAAATTTTAAAGTTATTTTTATTAAAAACTTTTGACAAATTATTTTTGCTCCTTATTTCTAGATACTCAATTTTAATATTTTTTAGGTTATTTATTTCAAAAATAATTTTATTAAGATTTTTTTTTAAATAAATACTCTTTTTTAACTTATTTTTAAAATTTATTAATAACTTAGCAACAAAGGATGATTTTTTCATATCATTGTGTGTTAGCAAAGTATTTCTTGAAGATAAGGCTACTTTATTTTTGTCTCGAATTGTTGAACATGAAATAATTTTGGTTTTAAATTTTTTATTTATTAACTTTTTAATTAAATACAATTGCTGATAATCTTTTTCTCCGAAAAAAATATATTTAGGTTTAAGCCTTTCCAAAAACTGATTAATTACAGCTAAAACTCCCTCAAAATGACCAGGTCTATGCTTGGCACACATTATTTTATCTTTTTTATTTAGATTAATTTTTTTTTTAATATTTTTTTTATAAACTTCTTTAGCATTTGGTACTAACAAATAATCAATTTTTAATTCATTTAGAATCCTTATGTCTTTTTTTAAATTCCTTGGGTAGCTCATAAGATCACTTTTTTTATTGAATTGTGAAGGATTTATAAAAATGCTCACCATAGTTTTTTGGCAGATTTTTTTCGATGATTTAATAAGTGAAATGTGACCTTTGTGTAAAGATCCCATAGTAGGAACAAAACCAATGTTTGCCTTAAAATTAACTTCTTTATTTAATTTATTTATGCTTTTAAAAATTATCATTTATGGTACTTCATTTAATTAATACATTCTAATGATAAGACAAGCAATAATACCATTGGCTGGACTAGGAACAAGGTTATTACCGTTAACTAGCGTTTACGCTAAAGAACTTCTTCCAATAAATGGCAAAGTAGGTTTAGAATATATTATCGAAGAATGCATAGAGGCAGGGATTAAAGAAATAATTTTTATAATATCGAAAAAAAAGGAAATTATTAAAAAATATTTTTATAATGATAAATTTTATCAAAAAATTATAAAAAAAAAAAAAAATTTGAGAATAATTAATGAGTACAAAAAAATTAAAAAATATAAAAAAATGATTAAGTTTGTCTATCAAAATAACCCCAAAGGAACAGGAGATGCTGTTCTAAAAACTAAAAAATTAATTAAAGATAATTTTTTTCTTATGTTGCTACCTGATGATCTAATAATAAAAAAAAATTGCTCAAAAGATATGATTTTAATCCATAATAAAAAAAAATGCTCAGTTATGGCAAGCATGAAAGTAAATAAAAGTACAGTAAATCGATGGGGCATTTATTCAAAAAAAAAAAATATAAATAAAAATAATTTTTACATAAAAGATGTAATTGAAAAACCAGATATAAAATCCGCACCATCAAACAATGCTGTTATTGGTAGATATATATTGACAAAAAAAATATTTAAAAAGTTGTACAAACAAAAAAAAGGAAAAGGTGGAGAAATCCATATAACAGACTCTATAAGAAAATTAATTAAGGATGGAGAAAAGTTCATTGGACATAATTTTAAAGGTAGATATTTGGACTGTGGAACAATGTCAGGTTATATTAAATCATCTATGGAGATTAATAAGCTATGAAACTTTGTATGATAGGAACAGGATATGTTGGCCTAGTTAGCGGTGTCTGTTTTTCTGATCTAGGAAATGATGTTATTTGTGTGGATAAAGATAAAAAAAAAATAAGCAATTTAAAAAATTCTATTATTCCAATTTATGAACCTGGTTTAGATGAATTAGTTAAAAAAAACTATCAAGCAGGTCGACTAAATTTCACTTCAGATTTATCAAAAGCTGTTAAAAGTTCAAATATAATATTTATTTGTGTAGGAACTCCAACAAAAAGAAATGGAATTGGTGCTGATTTATCTCAAATCTTTAGTGCGGCAAAAGAGATTAGTAAAAACATAAACTCATATAAAATAATAATTAATAAATCCACAGTTCCTGTTACTACTGGTGACCAGATAGAAAGAATTTTTTTAAAAAAGAATAAAAAAAAATTATTTTCTATAGTGTCTAATCCTGAGTTTTTAAGAGAAGGTGAGGCAATAAGAGATTTTATTTACCCAGATAGAGTTGTAATAGGAACATCAGAAAAGAAATCAAGTAAAATTCTAAAGCAGCTTTATTCACCTTTAATTTCAAAAGGAGCAAAATTCTTAAATACATCCCGTAGAGCCGCAGAGTTAATTAAATATGCTTCAAATGCTTTTTTGGCAACAAAGATTACATATATTAATGAAATAGCAAATATGTGTGAAAAATTAAATGTTAATGTTGAAGATGTTTCTATAGGGATGGGGCTGGATAATAGAATAGGTGGAAGATTTTTACGAGCTGGACCCGCTTATGGTGGCTCATGTTTTCCAAAAGATACTAAAGCAATTTTAGATACTGCATATAAATTTAAAACAAACTTATCATTAATAAAATCTGTAATAAAATCGAATGAAAATCGATCAAAATTATTAACAAATAGAATAATTAAATTATTAAATAATAATTTAAAAAATAAAAAAATTTGCTTTTTAGGAGTTACATTTAAAGCAAATACTGACGATATGAGAGATTCATCGTGTGTTAAAATGATGCCAACACTTTCCAAAAAAGGTGCATTGATTAATTACTACGATCCAACTGGTGAAAAAAAGGAATTTAAAAATATTAAGAATGTTAAATTTAAAAAATCGATAAAATCTGCATGTATAAATTCTGACTTAATCATAATACATACTGAATGGAATGATTTTAAATCTATAAATTTCAAAAAAATTATGAAAAAAAATAATTTTAAGTTGTTTGATATGAGAAATATTTATTCTTTAGAAAAAATGAAAAGAGATAAAATAAATTATTTTAGTATTGGTAGATAAATTAATTTAATTCAAAAATAGCATCAACTTCAACAGCGACTCCAAGCGGTAAACTGTTTGCACTAATTGCAGCTCTTGTATGCATACCTTTTTCACCAAAGATTTTAACTATTAAATCTGATGCACCGTTAATGACTTTAGGTTGCTCAGTGTAATCATCAGTAGAATTTACAAATCCAGTTAATTTAATACATGATTTAATTTTTGATAAATCATTATTGCAAAATTTTTTAGCTTGCGCAGTAATACTTAGAGCACATCTTGTAGCAGCATTATATCCATCTTCAGTTTTTAATTCTTTTCCAAGTTTACCTTTAATCAAATTTCCATTTTCATCAATTGATATTTGTCCAGATATATATAGTAGTTTTCCTATTAACTTTGTCGCAACATAAGAACCAACAGGTGATGCTGCGTCTGGTAAATTGATTTTTTCTTTTTTTATATTATCTTCAAAATTCATTTTTTCTTTTTAAACCAGTCACTTATAGTTTTTTTTTCTTTTATATTAGTTGTGTCTAATCCAACTTTAGATGATTTATTTTTTAATATTCCAGTCAAGCATTTCATATAATCTTTTGTAAGTTTTTTGTGCATTTTACAATTTTCAGATGACTGTGCGTAGCTTATTGTAAATATTAGCAAAAAGACAGCAGATAGAACTCTTTTCATTATTTTTATTTTGGCTCTTTACAAAAAATATGTTTTAAAGTTCTTTCACCTTTAGGTGGACATTCTTTTCCTACATTTCCCATTTCTTTAATGCCACTAGTTTTTTCTTTTACAGTTGTGCAAGAAGCTAATATTATAAAAATAATTGTAAATAATATTTTTTTTATCATTTTTTTCTTTTTTTATTACTTTTTTTATTTCTATCGTATTCTTTTCTTTTCTCAATTAAAATTAATGCCTCTTCCATAGTCAACTCTATAGGGTCTTTTTCTTCAGGTATTGTAGCATTTAATGATTTATATTTAATATATGGACCATATTGACCTTTCATGATTCGAACTGGTTTTTTATCTTCTGGGTGTTCTCCTAAATCTTTTATTAGAGATGAAGATATTCTTCCTGGTTTTGCTTCTGCTATTAATGTAATTGCTCTATTCAGTCCAATTGTGAAAAGTTCATCAACATTTTCTAATCTTGCTGATTTATTATCACATTTAATATATGGACCAAATCTTCCTGAATTAATTGTTATATCTTTTCCATTTTCTGGATGTTGACCTATAATTTTAGGAAGTGAACACAAATATCTCGATTTTTCAATATCAATTTGATCTATATTTAATCCTTTAGGTATAGATACATTTTTTAAATTATCATTTTCTTTTTTCTTTTTTTTATTTTTAGGTGCTTTTTCGTCTTCAATCATTTCATATTGAAGATATGGTCCAAATCGTCCATTTTTTAAATATATATCTTTACCCTTTTCATTTTGACCAATTAATTTTGGCTCAGCTAGAGCGAATTGATCATTTGCTTTAGTTTTAGATAGAGGTCTAGTGAATTTACATTCAGGATAATTAGAACATCCTATAAATGCTCCTCCTCTGAAACTATTTTTAAGACTTAATTCACCACTTTTACATAATTTACATTTTCTATTAATTTTGCCATTTTCATCAGCTTCAAAAATTAGTTGTCCAAGGCTTTCATTTAATAAATCAAGAACTTCTCGAGTCCTTTTTTCTTTAACGCTTGATACATTTGTATTAAAATCTTTCCAGAAATTATCAAGAACTTTAATCCATTCTTCTTTTCCAGCTGTAATATCATCAAGTTGATCTTCTAATCCAGCTGTAAAACCGTAGTCAACATATTTAGAAAATAATTTTTCTAAAAAAGCAGATAATAATTTTCCTCTATCAGTTGGAAAAAAACGTTTATTAATTACATCAGCATACCCTCTATTTGAAATTACAGAAATAATACTTGCATATGTAGAAGGTCTTCCAATTCCTAGCTCTTCAAGTTTTTTTACTAAACTTGCTTCAGAATATCTAGGAGGCGGTTGTGTAAAATGTTGTTCATCAATAAAATCATTAGCTAAAACTTCTTCTTTATTAACATCTGGAAGAATTTTTTCATCTTCATTTTCATCAATTCTTGAAAGTTTTAAAAAACCATCAAATTTAATTATTGACCCTGAACATTTAAATTGGTTTAGACCATTATCAGAATTTATTACAATAGTTTTTCTATCAAACTTTGCAGCTTCCATTTGTGATGATAGAGCTCTTGACCAAATTAAATCATATAATTTATTTTGATCTGTACTTAAAAATTTTTTTATTGATTCTGGAGTTCTAGTTATATCTGTAGGCCTTATAGCTTCATGAGCTTCTTGTGCATTTTTTGCTTTTTTACCTGAATAATTATTAGGTTCATTAGGTAAATATTTATCCCCGTAAGAATTTTTTATAAAATCTCTAAAGTCAATAACAGCATCATTTGATATGTTTGTGCCATCAGTTCTCATGTATGTGATTAATCCAACTGTATCACCCTCAATATCTATCCCTTGGTATAATCTTTGAGCAATTTGCATTGTTCTAGAAGCTCCAAAACCCAATTTACTTGAAGAAGTTTGTTGTAGCGTAGATGTAGTGAACGGACCAAGTGGATTCCTTGTATATATTTTAGAACTAATATCTGTAATTTTGTATTTTGATTTTTTAATTAATTCTACAGCATTATTTATGTCTTTTTTATTTTTAAAAGAAAATTTTTCTATTTTTAAATTATTTAATAATACAATATTTGAATTTAAAATATCACCTTTTGAAGTTTTAAAATTAACGTTTAAAGACCAAAACTCTTCTGGTTTAAATTGTTCTATTTCATGTTCCCTTTCAGTAAGTAATCTTAATGCAACAGACTGAACTCTACCTGCTGATTTTGAACCTGGTAATTTTGTCCATAAAATAGGCGAGATGTTAAATCCAACCAAATAGTCCAAAGCTCTTCTTGCCATATAAGCATCTACTAAATTAGTTTCTATATTTCGCGGATTATCAATTCCATTAGTTACAGCTTTTTTAGTAATTTCATTAAAAACTACTCTCTCAATTTTTTTATCCTTTAAAAGTTTTTTTTCTTCTAAGTACTCTCTAACATGCCAAGCTATAGCTTCACCTTCGCGGTCTGGATCTGTCGCAAGAATAATCTTTTTTGATTTCTTTGCAGCATCAGTGATTTCTTTTAAATACTTTTTTGAAAAAGTATCAACTTCCCAAATCATTTTAAATTTATCTTCAGGATCTACAGACCCATTTTTAGATGGAAGATCTCTTATATGTCCATAACTTGCTAAAACTGTATAATCACCACCCAAATATTTATTAATTGTTTTAGCTTTTGCTGGACTTTCAACTATGACAAGATTCATAATTAGTGAAACTACACAAAAAATAGATCAATAGTCAAATTAATAAATTTTTGTCTTTGATTCTTCTTTATTTATCAGTCGTTTAACATTTTCTCTGTGCGTAAATAAAATTAGAACAAACATTATTATAAAAAAATATTCATTTTCATAATTTGAATTAAAATAAATAAAAATTGGAACTATTAAGCTAGATAATATTGATCCTAGTGAAGAATATTTTGAAACAAAAAAAATTATTAACCATGAAAAAACAAAAATTATTCCTAAAACATAATTTATTGAAAATAATATACCCAGATATGTAGCAACACCTTTTCCTCCTTTAAATTTTAACCAAACAGGAAATACATGTCCAATGAATACTGATAATGATGAAATGTAAACTAATTCTGGAAAATTAAACTTAATATATAATACCGGAACTACAGCTTTTAAAACATCTAATATTAAAGTTAAATATCCAATTACTTTATTTCCAGTTCTTAAAACGTTAGTAGCTCCTATGTTTCCTGAGCCAACTTCTCTAATATCCTTTTTCAAAAAAATCTTTGTTAATATTAGACCAAAAGGAATAGATCCAAATAAGTAAGAAATTGATATAATTAGAACTAATTCCATAATTAACTTTTAAATAACTCTTCTCCTTTTACAAAAGTATTTGTTACTTTACCTTGTAATTTTCTTCCTTCTATAGACGTATTTTTAGACTTTGATATTAAATTTTCTTTTTTAACTAACCAAGGTTTATTTATATCAAGTACACAAAAATCAGCATCATTACCAATACTTAAATTTCCTTTATTTATTTTTAAAATTTTAGCTGGATTACATGTTAAAGCTTTAATTATTTTATTTAGTTTTAAAGATTCGTTATGATAAAGCTCTAGTGCCAATGGCAGTAGAGTTTCAATTCCAGATGCTCCCGTTGCAGCTTGAGCAAATGTTAGTCTTTTTTGTTCTTCATCTTCAGGTTTATGGTCAGATACAATTACGTCAATTAAATCGTTGTTCACACCTTTAATTAAGGCCAACCTATCATCTTCAGTTCTTAATGGAGGTGATAATTTTAAAAATGTTCTAAAGTCACCTATGTCATTTTCATTTAATGACAAATTATTTATTGAAACACCACATGTGAATTCTACACTTTCCTTTCTTTTTTTAATTACATCTAGAGATTTTAGTGATGAAATTTGAGATATATGATATCTGCAATTGAAATCTTCTAGCAAAGTTAAATCTCTCTCAATAATAATTTTTTCTGCTAAATCGGAAATACCTTGAAGACCTAGTTTTGTTGAAATAATCCCATCATTTACCATTCCATCTTTTGCTAACTCTTTATCTTCAACGTGCTGCATAACTAAACAATTTAAATCATAAGCTGATCTCATTATCCTTGACATTAACCTAGTGTTTTGAATTGTTTTATAACCGTCAGTGAATCCTACAATACCTTTAGCTTGAAGAAGGCCAAACTCAGTCATATTAGTGCCTTCAAGGTTTTTTGTTAAAGATGCTGTTGGATATATATTAATTTTAGCCTTATCTCTTCCTCTTCTTTTTAAAAAATCAACTATTGAAACATTATCAACAATAGGATTTGTGTTTGGCATTGTAACCACAGATGTTACCCCTCCTGACAATGAAGCTTCACTTAAAGTTCTAAAATTTTCTTTATATTCGAAACCTGGCTCGCCAACAAAAACTCTCATATCAACAATTCCTGGGATTAAATGTTTCCCTTTTAAATCAATATATTTTTCTCTAGAGGGTATATTGTTTGTATTTACTTTTTTACCTACAGCTTCGATTAATCCATTTTCACCAATTATTAAACCACCAACCTCATCTATAGAGTTTTGAGGATCAATTATATTTGCATTTAAAAAGTATTTTTTTTTCATTATTCACAAAATATTTTAAGACATGCCATTCTTACAGCTACGCCAAGTTCAACTTGTTCTTTTATTACACTTTTGTTTATGTCATCAGCTAAATTTGTATCAATTTCTATACCCCTGTTCATCGGACCAGGATGCATTATTAACGCATCATCTTTAGCAAAGTCTAATTTATCTGGCGTTAATCCATAGTATTCATAATATTCTCTGTTTGATGAAAGAAATGAACTGGTCATTCTTTCGTTTTGAAGTCTAAGCATCATGACTATATCACAATCTTTTAATCCCTTTTTCATATCAGAAAAACTTTTAACCCCAAGTTTTTCAATATCCTTTGGCATTAAGTTTGAAGGACCAATAATGTTAACCTCTGCGCCTAGCATATTTAGTAGATAGATATTTGATCTTGCCACTCTTGAATGAACTATATCTCCACATATTGCAATTTTTAATCCCTCAATCTTTTCTTTTCTATCTATAATAGTTAATGCATCTAATAATGCTTGAGTTGGATGTTCTCTTCTTCCATCTCCTGCATTTAATACAGCGCAGTTAACTTTCTGAGATAATAAATTTGATGCACCAGAGTCCTGGTGTCTAACTACTATTATATCTGGATGCATTGCATTTAGAGTCATTGCTGTATCTATTAATGTTTCACCTTTTTTGATTGCAGAATTATTTAGATTCATCGACATAACATCTGCACCCAATCTTTTTCCTGCTAATTCAAATGAGCTTTGTGTACGCGTCGAAGGTTCAAAAAATAAGTTAATTTGAGTTTTACCTCTTAAAACATCCAATTTTTTATTTTTACTTTTATTTAGATCAATAAATTGTTTTGCTTCTGATAAAATAAAATTTACATCAGAAATTGATAGATCTTGGATTCCTAGAAGATGTTTTTGTGAGATTTTAATAGCTTTATTTACATTTGCCATTAAAACCAACTCTATAACTATAGAGTGTGAATAATGCAAGCTTAATTATTTAAAAAATCTAAAACACCCTGAAGTATAAAGGTAGCAGCATTTTCATCTATATATTTTAATCTTTTTGTAACATTTATATCTAGCTGGCTAGATATATTGAATGATCCAACTGTAGAAAGCCTTTCATCCCACAAAAATACTGGTATTTTAATTTTTTCAGATATTAACTTTACTTTATCCTTTACTGATTGGGACGAACTACCTTCTGTACCATCCATATTTTTTGGATTTCCAAATATGATAGCATGAACGTTATTTTCATTAGCTATTTTTTTTAACTCATCTGCTAAGATTTGAGTATTTTCATAATTTACTGTTTTTAAAGGAGTAGCAATTTTTCTATTTTCATCAGAAATTGACAAACCAACTCTTTTGGAACCCATATCAACTCCAATTAGTCTAGATTTGTTATTTATATGGTTCTTTATATCGTTAACGTCCATCATATTGTAATTTTCATATTAAATGATAATTTGCCCTTAATTTAAATATCACATGAGCATAGATCTTAAAACAGTTAAACATATATCTAAATTATCAAGAATTTCCTTAGATGAACAAAAAGCTAAGAAATTAGAGACTGATTTAAATTCAATATTTAAATGGATTGAACAACTTAATGAGTTAAAAACTGAAAACATTGAACCACTAAGCTCTATAGCTGAAACAAAATTAAGACTAAGAAAAGACGAGATTAAATCTAAAAATATCAGAGAAGAAATTCTTAAAAATTCTCCAGATGATAACAAAGATTTTTTTGTTGTTCCGAAAGTAGTTGAATAATGTCAAATATAACTGACCTTAGTTTATCTGAATTAGTTTCTAATATAAAAAATAAAAAGCTTTCATCTCATGATGTAACATCTGAATATGTTAAGAGGTCAAAAAAATCTAAAAATTTAAACACTTATATTGAAGAAACTTTTGAGGCTGCATTAAAAAAAGCTAAAGAATTTGATTCAAAACCTGATCTCAATAAAAAATTACCTGGCATACCAATGGCAATTAAAGATTTATTTTGTACAAAAAATGTTAAAACTACAGCAAGTAGTAAAATATTGAATAATTTTATTCCAACTTATGAGTCAACTGTCACTCAAAATTTATGGAACGATGGTGCAATACTTTTAGGAAAATTAAACTGTGATGAATTTGCAATGGGTTCATCTAATGAAACAAGTTATTTTGGTAATGTCATTAGCCCTATTGATAAAGATTTGGTACCAGGTGGTTCATCTGGTGGATCTGCATCAGCTTTAGCTGCAAAATTAACACCAGCAACTATAGGAACTGATACAGGTGGATCTATAAGACAACCAGCTTCATTCACAGGAACGGTTGGTTTAAAACCTACTTATGGCAGTTGCTCAAGATATGGAATAGTTGCATTTGCCTCATCTCTAGATCAAGCAGGCCCTATGACAAGAAATGTTAATGATGCTGCACTCTTGCTAGAGGTAATGAGTTCTTTTGATAATAAGGATTCAACTTCTGTAGATTTTAAGAGACCAATGTATTCAAAAGATTTATCAAAAGATATTAAAGGTAAAAAAATTGGAATTCCAAAAGAATATAGAGTTGATGGAATGTCTGAAGAAATTGAAAAATTATGGGAAGATGGAAAAAACTATTTAAAAGACTGTGGTGCTGAAATCATAGATGTATCGCTTCCACATACAAAATTTGCATTACCAACCTATTATATAGTTGCACCAGCTGAAGCCTCATCTAACCTTGCAAGGTATGATGGTGTAAAATATGGCTTTAGAACCGAAGGTAATAATTTAATCGATATGTACGAAAAAACTAGATCTGCGGGATTTGGTGATGAAGTAAAGAGAAGAATTATGATTGGTACATATGTTTTATCTTCTGGTTATTATGACGCTTATTATTTGAAAGCGCAAAAAGTTAGAAGATTAATTAAAAATGATTTTAATAATATATTCCAAAAAGTTGATGCAATACTAACGCCCTCAACACCTTCTTCGGCATTTAAAATTGGAGATAAATCAAATGATCCAGTTTCAATGTATCTAAACGATATATTTACAGTTCCTGTGAATCTTGCAGGTTTACCTGGAATTTCAATTCCTGCAGGGCTAGATAAAAAAGGATATCCATTAGGTCTTCAAATTATTGGAAAATCATTTGATGAACAAAATATTTTAAATATAGCCTACTCAATGGAGGATAAAATTAATTTTAAATTTAATTTAAAAGAATGGTGGATGAATGACTAAAGACTACTTGATTGAGAGAAATGGAAAAAAATATGAAGTAGTAATAGGTCTTGAAGTCCATGCACAAGTATTATCAGAATCCAAATTATTTTCTACATCACCTACCAAATTTGGAAGCGAGCCCAATACCCAAGTAAGTTTAGTTGATGCAGCATTTCCCGGGATGCTTCCAGTAATTAATGAATTCTGTATTAAGCAAGCTATAAAAACTGGAATTGGATTAAACGCTAAAATCAATAATAAATCCATTTTTGATAGAAAAAATTATTTTTATGCAGACTTACCTCAGGGATATCAAATATCACAATATAAAGATCCAATTGTAGGCGAAGGTAACGTTGTCGTTGATTTGGCATCTGGATCAAAAATTATAGGAATAGAAAGATTACATTTAGAACAAGATGCTGGAAAAAGTATTCATGATATAGATCCAAAAAATACATTGGTTGATTTAAATAGATCAGGAGTTGCTTTGATGGAAATTGTAAGCAAACCAGACTTAAGATCACCTGAGGAAGTTAACTTTTATATAAAAAAATTAAGATCAATAATGAGATATTTAGGAACCTGCGATGGAAATATGCAAGAGGGTTCACTTAGAGCTGATGTCAACGTTTCTGTTAGAAAACAAGGTGATGATAAATACGGAACTAGATGTGAAATTAAAAATGTAAATTCAATAAAGTTTATGCAAATGGCCATAGAATATGAAGCTAATAGACAAGTTGATATACTAGAAGAGGGAGGAAAAATTGATCAGGAAACAAGACTTTTTGATACAAAAAAAAATGTAACAAGGTCTATGAGATCTAAAGAAGATGCGCACGATTACAGGTATTTTCCAGACCCTGATCTACTACCATTGGAATTTAGCGACGAATATGTTGAAAATATTAAAAAAGAAATTCCAGAACTTCCAGACCAAAAAAAATCACGTTTTATTGAAAAATTTAATTTAAGCCCTTATGAAGCGAACATTTTAGTATCAGATCTAGATATATCAAAATATTTTGAGGCGGTAATTGAAAATTCTGATGTGAAACTTTCATCTAATTGGATTACAGGTGAATTATTTGCTTTATTAAATGAAAAAAACTTGGAAATTACAGAAAGTCCAATAAGCGCCAAAAATCTATCTAAATTAATTAATTTAATAAAAGATGGTACAATCTCAGGTAAAATTGCCAAAACAGTTTTCGAAATGATGGCTGAGGGAGATAAAAATCCTATAGAAATAGTCAAAGAAAAAGGTCTTAAACAACAGAGTGACCCTAAGGAGTTAGAAAAACTTATAGAAAAAGTAATAAATGATAATCAGGATACAGTAAAAGAGTATAAATCTGGTAAAGAAAAGCTATTTGGTTTTTTTGTAGGACAAGCAATGAAAGTTTCTGGAGGTAAAGCTAATCCTCAATTAGTTAATGAGATATTAAAAAAGAAACTTAAGTAGTATGGGTTCAAATCTTACTGTTAATAATGAAATTGAAGAATATATAAATAACAACTCAACAAAACTTCATTCAGTTCAAAAAGAAATAATTTCACATAATGAAGGACTAGGAGATATTAAAAGAATGCAAATCTCAATATCACAATGTCATTTTCTACATTTATTAATTAAATCTTCTAAAATTAAAAAAATTTTAGAAATAGGTACTTTTACTGGATTAAGTACATTATCTATGTCCCTAGCTTTGCCAGATGATGGCTCTATAATAGCGTTAGATAAAAATAAAGAAACTAGCAATACAGCAGTAAATTTTTTTAAAAAAGCTGCCCAAGAGAATAAAATAAAGTTAATTATTGCTCCAGCAATCGAAAGTTTAAATAATTTGCATGAACAAAAGCAAAAATTTGATTTAATATTCATTGATGCTGACAAAGAAAATTATAAAAATTATTTTAATCATTCAGTCAATTTAATCGATAAAGATGGTTTAATTGTAATAGATAATGTTTTGTGGCATGGTGAGGTTATTGATAATAATAAACAGGATAGATTAACTGTATGTATAAGAGAATTTAATTCCTATGTTAATAAAGATAAAAGAGTTGAAAACTTAATTATTCCTTTAGGTGACGGCTTAACCGTTTGTAGAAAAATATAATGTACTATATTTCTGGTTTCTATAAATTTAAAAAAATTCATGGTATCAAAAAAAATAAAAAAATACTAAGCGATATTTTCAGCAAATACAATATAAGAGGAACAATAATTGTTTCTGATGAAGGAATTAATGGAACAATATCATCTAACAAAAAAAATTTAGAGCTAGTTTTAAATAAAATTAAAAAAACCTTTAATTTTATAAATTTTGATAGTCAAAATTTATCTAAAAGTAAATTTCAAATATTCCATAGAGGTAAGGTTAAAATAAAAAAAGAGGTGGTTCCTATGGGAATAAAAATATCAAAAAGAAAAACAAAAAACCATCTAGAACCAAGTAAGTGGAATAAACTTATTAGCAATAAAAAAACAATACTAATAGATGCTAGAAAACCATTTGAATATAAAGTTGGTACATTTAAAGGTTCAATAAATCCAGAGATAGATAAATTTAGAGAATTTCCTGATTATCTTAAAAAATTAGATAGGAAACAAACTATAGCAATGTTTTGCACCGGTGGAATAAGATGCGAAAAAGCTAGCGTATATCTTGAAAAAAAAGGTTTTAATAATGTATTTCAATTAAAGGGTGGAATAATTAATTATCTAAAAAAAATTAAAAAAAACAAAAGTTTGTGGAATGGTGAATGTTATGTTTTTGACAATAGAATTTCTATAAAACATGGATTGGCTGTTGGTACTCATTCTATGTGCAGCGGCTGTAGAAAGCCTATATCTATTAAAGATAAAAAATCACTTAAGTATGAAGAGGGTGTTTCATGTCCAAATTGTCACGATACACTAACAAACTCACAAAAAGAAAGATTTAGAATGAGACAAAAGCAAATAAATGTTGCAAAAAAACTAGGAAGAAAACATATATTCCAAAAAGAATTTTAAATATGGATTTGCTAAAGGATAATATACCCAAGCTTGTTAGAAAACTCGCTGTTCCTGCTATGGTAGGAACTTTATTTCAAACTCTTTACAATGTAGTTGATACTTTTTTTGCAGGGAAAATATCTCCAGAAGCATTATCAGCATTAAGTAAATCGTTTCCAATATATTTTATTATTATTGCTACATCTATCGGTGTAACAGTTGCTGGAACATCTTTAATAGGAAATAGTATTGGTGAAAAAGATAATAAAAAAACTTTAAATTATTTTTCTCATATTATTTATTATGGAATTTTGATTTCTATTTTTATTACCTTTCTAGGATTATATTTTTCTGAACCTGTATTTTTTTTAATGGGTTCGACAGAAGAGGTTGCATCTTTAGGCCTTGAATATACTAATATTATTTATTCAGGTTCTTTTTTATTTATTTTAGTTGTTTCATTAAATTCATTACTTCATGCAGAAGGTGATACTAAAACTTACAGGAATGTTTTAGTTTTATCATTTCTTTTAAACATAATATTAAATCCTATTTTAATATTTGGTTTTTTATTTATACCAGCTTTTGGAGTTAAGGGCATAGGTATAGCTACAATTATTTCTCAATTAGTTTCCTTTTTGGTTATTTTATTTAAGGTTCTTAAAAATGAAAAAGTAAGAAAAATAACAAGCGAATATTTAGTTCCAAAATTTTTATTTTTTAAAAATATCTTTTTTCAATCAATGCCAATTTCACTATCTATATGTGGATACGCTTTAGCGGCTGCAATAATTTTTACTTACGTAGGTCAATCTGGCGAATATGCTGTTGCAGGTTACGGAGTAGGTACACGTATAGAACAAGTAGTTCTACTTCCAATACTTGGAATTAATACGGCCATAATATCTATAATAGCCCAAAATTATGGAGCTAATAATCTTGTCAGAATCAAAGAAACTTATTTTACCGCTATTAAATATGCTTTTATTATAATGATTACAGCTGGAACTTTGGTTTTTTTGTCAGCAAGTGTAATTACAAGTTTTTTTTCAAGCGACCCTGAAGTAATTGAATATGGAAAAAGATATTTAAAAATTTCAGCTTTTGTATTACCTGCTTATCCTGTTTTTTTTCTATCAAACGGTTTTTTCATGGCTTTAAAAAAGTCAGAAAATGCAATGATTTCTAACTTTTTTAGAAATGTTCTTAACCCAATTGTAGTATTTTATATTGCTAAATATATAAATGCGAGTTTTGAAACTTTCTTCTGGATATGGGTAGGAATTAATTGGTTTTTCTCAATTTCTTATTTTTTTATAATAATTTATTATTTTAAGATTAAATTAAATAAATCTAGCACTGTCGTTCATCCATGACCATAAATGTGATGAAAATGATCTTCTAACAAATAAATTTAAATTATTAATATTTTTATTGTGAATGATAACATCAATATGATTAAACAAAGTTTGCGTTACTGCGCCTTTCGAGTTTTTAAAATTATTAAAATTAAATGGACAACCAGCTGATAATAATTCAAAAATTTTTGTACCTTTTAAATTAATCATTATCCAATGATCAGATACATTTGTAACAGAACCTAGTTTTACTTTAGAAATTTCATTAAAAAGTTTATCCTCTAATGAGTTAGCATCTTTTATATCAAGCTTATCATTTGAGTACAAAAACCATTCATCTGGACTCAACCAAAGAAGATTTAATTTTTCATTACTCGATGATGTATTTGGGTCTACAGGAGTAATTATAGACAATTCTTTTCCAATTTTAGTTATAAAATCTCTATTTTTACCTCTCAAATTTATTTTTAAGATAGGCTCGATTTCTGAAATTTTTATTTCAGAATATTCTTTAGTATCGATAATTGGAGCATTAAAATTAAGCATTCAACCTCTTATTTTCTTTATCTAAAAAAACTGTATCTGTTATTGTTACATTAATTGTTTTGTTTTCCATTGGAACAAACAATTTTTGACCTTTCATTTTTTTACCATTTTTTACTATAGCAAGTGCAATTGATTTATTTAAATTTGGACTAAAATAACTAGAAGTAACGTGACCAAGCATTTTAATTGGTTGATTATTTGTTTCAGCAACAATTTGTGCTCCTTCCTCTAAAACTTCCTTTGGATCATCAGTTAGTAATCCCACTAGTTGTTTTCTATCTTCTCTAATTGTATCACTTCTGTATAAAGATCTTTTACCAATAAAATCATATTTTTTTTTACTAATTATCCAATCCATCTGTAAGTCTACAGGAGTCATTGTTCCATCAGTATCTTGACCTGCTATTATGAAACCTTTTTCTGCTCTGAGTAAGTGCATTGTTTCCGTTCCGTAAGGCGTAATATTAAACTCTTTACCAGCCTGATAGCATTTTTCCCAAACAGACTTTGCATATGATGATTGAATATTAATTTCATAACTATGTTCACCAGTAAAACTAATACGCATTACTCTACATTTTATATTATCGATCAATGCATTTTTGAATGACATATGAGGAAATTCTTTATCAGACAAATCTAGGTCAGGAATTACTTTTGAAAGAATTTTTTTTGAATTAGGTCCACAGACACTTATAGTACCATAGTGATCAGTAACTGAAGTTAAATATACATCTAATTCAGGCCATTCTGTTTGCAAATAATCTTCTAATTTTGAAAGAACATTAGCAGCACCACCAGTTGTTGTAGTCATTAAATAATGGTTTTCCGACAATCTAGTTGTAACTCCATCATCGTAAACCATTCCATCCTCATTGAGCATAAGGCCATATCTGCATTTTCCTATTTCTAATTTTGACCATGCATTTGTATAAACTCTATTTAAAAATTCAGATGCATCACTTCCTTGAATATCTATTTTTCCAAGAGTAGACGCATCTAAAATACCAGCGCTGTCTCTGGCTGCTTTACTTTCTCTTTGTACAGCTTCATGCATATTTTCATTGTCTATTGGATAGTACCAAGCTCTCTTCCATTGTCCGACATTTTCAAATTCAGCTTTATTTTCTACATGCCAGTCGTGTATTGGTGTTCTTCTTGTAATATCAAAAAATTCACCAACGTTTCTTCCAACTATAGCTCCAAATGTTAACGGAGTATAAGGAGGTCGAAATGTAGTTGTTCCTAATTCACCCATTTTTACACCAGCAGTTTCAGCTATAATCCCAAGTGAATGCATATTGGACAATTTTCCTTGATCGGTCGCCATACCTGTTGTTGTATATCTTTTCACATGCTCAATTGACTTAAAACCTTCTCTCAATGCTAATTTTATATCATTTGCAGTAGAATCGTTTTGAAAATCTAAAAATGGTTTAGTTTTACCCAAAGGTTTATCGGATGGGAGCAACCAAATATTCTTTTTGTCAATTTCTTTTGAGGTAATAATTTCTAAATTTTCATAATCATTATTATTAACTTTTAAAAATTTGTTTGTTGAGCTTACTGAATTTTTTATTACTTGATCAAGTTCAAAATCACCATTACAAGATCCGATACTTATTTGATCTAAACCTGATTTATCTGGTAAAAAGACATTATCTTCATCTCTGAATTTAAGTTTACCACCAGACTGAGTAAACAAATGTACTCTGGGTGTCCATCCTCCAGAAATACCCAAGCAATCACATTCTTCTTTTATTTTTTTTTCTATAACAGTGGTGCCATCGTCAGATAATTTCATAACCTCAATAGAATTAATTTTTTTGTAACCATTTGTATTAACTACTGAAGATTTCCAATGAATTTTAATACCTAATTTTTCAGCTTGTTTAACTATTAAAGAATTGGTTTTATCTCTTATATCAACTACTGAATTAACAATTACTCCACTATTATTTAAAGAGATTGCAGTTTCATATGCTGTGTCATTATTTGTAAATAAAGATATTCTTTGGCCACATTTAACCCCATAGTAATCTATGTACTTTTTGATAGAAGATGAGAGCATAATACCAGGTCTATCATTGTTATTGAAAACTAACGGTCTTTCCATTGCTCCAGTAGCTATAATTACTTTTTTTGCTCTAATTTTCCAAAGTCTTTGACGAATTTTATCTTTTTTTTCATTTATATCTAAATGGTCCGTTAAATTTTCTCTTGCTAAAAGATAATTGTAACTGTGATAAGCAGCTAATGATGTTCTTGTTTTTATAGTTAAATTTTCAAGTGATTTTAGTGTTTCAATTTCTTTTTTTAACCATTCATTTGAATACGAATTGTTTATTTTAAAGCATTCATTTTCTTGGTAAAGGGTAGTTCCACCTAGGATATTTTTATCGTCTATTAATACAGTATTTAAATTATTCTTAGCTGCTATTTTAGCAGCTATTATTCCAGATATACCTCCACCAACTACTAAAACATCACAGTGTAAATATCTATGATCATAAATATCTTTGTCTGGTTCAGTAGGCGATTTACCCAGACCTGCTGATTTTCTTATAAAGTATTCGTATAATTTCCAAAAATTAGCAGGCCACATAAATGTTTTATAATAGAAAGCTGCCGGTATAAGAGGAGAGAAAAAATTATTTACCGCACCTACATCAAAATTAACACTTGGCCAACAATTTTGGCTTGATGCTTCTAAACCTTCATATAATTCTATTTCAGTTGCTCTTGTATTTGGTTCTGTCATCGAGGCATCATTTCCAACTTGTACGATCGCATTAGGTTCTTCAGAACCACATGCCATTATTCCTCTTGGACGATGATATTTAAAACTTCTTCCGACAAGGTGAATATCATTAGCTAATAAAGCTGATGCCAATGTATCACCTTTAAAACCATATAATTTTTTACCGTCAAATTTAAAAGATATTCTAGATGTTTGATCAATAAACTTGCTATTTGTTGCTCTTAAATTTTTAGTCATTACTTTGTAGGGGGTTTTTCACCCATTTTGTATACAGCATGAATTTTATCATTTGATGTATCTCTAACCATGTTAAACCATTTTCTACATCCGTGAGCATGATTCCATCTTTCAAATTGAACTCCTTTGATATTTTTTCTCATAAATAAAAATTCAGCCCACTGATCATCACTTAATTCCGTAGGTTGTTTTGGTCTCACGATGTGTGCTTCACCACCAGCTGAAAATTCGCTTTGATCTCTTTCACCACAATATGGACAATTAATTAAAAACATTAGTGTGCTACAGCAGCTGCTCCGTGCTCGTCAACAAGATCACCACTTACGAATCTATTAATATTGAAATCCACATTTAGTTTATGAGGTTCGTCATTTGCAATAGTATGCGCGAATAAATCACCTGAACCTGGTGTAGCTTTAAATCCACCTGTTCCCCAACCACAATTAAAGTATAATCCTTTAATATGAGTTTTGCTTATTATTGGACTAGCATCTGGACAAATATCAACAATACCACCCCATTGTCGTAACATTTTCATTCTACTAAAAATAGGGTAGAGCTCTAATATTGCTTTTAAAGTTCCTTCAACGACATCATGACTTCCTCTTTGTGTATATGAAACATAAGCATCAGTTCCTGCTCCAATAACCAATTCTCCTTTATCAGATTGACTTACATAAGCATGGACAGCGTTGGACATAACTACCGTATCAATAATAGGTTTTACAGGCTCAGATACCAAAGCTTGTAAAGGTTTACTTTCAAGAGGTAATTTTAAATCAACCATATTTGCAATAACACTAGAATGACCAGCAGCTACTACTCCAATTTTTTTTGTTTTAATAAATCCTTTTGTAGTTTCTATACCTTCAACGCTATCTCCATTCCTTTTAATTCCTTTTACTTCACAATTTTGAATAATATCTACACCCATGGCATCAGCTCCTCGAGCATAACCCCATGCAACTGCATCATGCCTAGCTGTTCCCGCTCTTCTTTGTAAAGTTCCACCCAAAACAGGATATCTAATATCAGGTGAAGTATTAATTATCGGACAGAATTTTTTTACTTCTTCAGTATTTAACCATACAGCATCAATACCGTTTAATCTGTTTGCATGAGTTCTTCTTTTTAAATCTCTAACATCTTGAAGGTTATGAGCTAAATTCATAACACCTCTTTGACTAAACATTACATTATAATTTAATTCTTGAGACAGTCCTTCCCAAATTTTTAACGCATGGTCATATAATCCTGCACTGGCATCCCATAAATAATTTGAACGTATAATAGTAGTATTTCTTCCAGTATTTCCACCACCAATCCAACCTTTTTCAACTACAGCAATATTTGTCATATTATGCTTTTTGGCTAAATAAAATGCTGTCGCTAAACCATGACCACCACCACCAATAATTATCACATCATATTCTTTTTTCGGTTCAGGGTCCCTCCAAGCTCTTTGCCAGTTTTCGTGATAGCTAAAAGCATTCTTAATTAGTGAAAATATTGAGTATTTGTTTTTCATATTTTGCCCAAAATTACTTTATAAATATTGAATATTCAATGATTTCAAGTTACACAGTAAACAAC
>CACKXS010000002.1 GCA_902604305.1 uncultured Pelagibacteraceae bacterium | reverse complement strand
TTCATCAATTTTAATTGGAAGTATTCCATTTTTGAAACAATTATTATAAAAAATGTCTGCATAACTTGAACTAATTACACATGTAATACCAAAATCAAGCAGTGCCCAAGGAGCATGCTCTCTCGAAGAGCCACATCCAAAGTTTTTTCCTGCAATTAAAATTTTAGACTGATTAAATGGTTTTTTGTTTAAAATAAAATCTTTTATCTCATTTCCTTTATCATCATACCTCATTTCAAAGAACAGGTTTTTTCCAAGACCAGTCCTTTTTATTGTTTTTAAAAATTGTTTAGGAATTATCATATCTGTATCAATGTTAACCATTGGAAGATATGCGGGAATACTTGTAAGTTTATTAAATTTTTGCATTAATTTTGATACTTTCTTACATCATCTAAATTTCCAGAAATTGCAGCTGCTGCTGCCATACCTGGACTAACCAAATGAGTTCTTCCACCTCTTCCCTGTCTACCTTCAAAGTTTCTGTTTGAAGTAGAGGCACACCTCTCACCTGGTTTTAATTTATCAGCATTCATTGCTAAACACATTGAACACCCGGGTTCTCTCCACTCAAAACCTGATTTTATAAAAATTTTATCTAAGCCTTCTTGTTCAGCTTTTTCCTTAACTAATCCAGAACCTGGAACAACCATTGCATTAACATGATTTGCAATTTTTTTATCTTTCAATATTTTTGCTGCTTCTCTCAAATCTTCGATTCTACCATTTGTGCAACTACCAATAAAAACCTTATCAATTTTAATATCTTGAACAGAAACATCAGAATTTAGACCCATATATTTTAATGATCTTTCTATTGAGTTTTTTTTATCTGGATCAGTTTCATTTTCTGGGTTTGGAACTTTTCCATCAATTGTAACTACATCTTGAGGTGAAGTTCCCCAAGTCACCATCGGTTTAATATCATTTCCGCTCAAATTTATTTCTTTATCGAAATTAGACCCTTCATCAGATTTAAGATTATTCCAATATTCCAGCGCTTTTTCCCAGTTTTCTTTTTTAGGTGACATTGGTTTATCTTTTAAATAATCAAAAACTTTTTGATCAGGTTGAATTAAGCCTGCTCTTGCTCCACCTTCAATGGTCATATTACAAATTGTCATTCTATTTTCTACGCTAAGATTAGAAATTAAGTCACCCGCATATTCAATTACATAACCTGTTCCTCCAGCTGTTCCTATTTTTCCTATAATTTGTAAAATCACATCTTTTGAAGTTACTCCAATTGGTAAATTTCCATTTACATTAATTCTAAAGTTCTTTGATTTTTTTTGGACCAAAGTTTGTGTGGCTAATACATGTTCTACTTCTGAAGTTCCAATACCAAATGCTAAAGCTCCAAATGCTCCATGAGTTGCTGTATGACTATCTCCACAAACAATAATTGTTCCAGGCTGAGTAAAACCTTGTTCTGGTCCAATGATATGAACTATTCCTTGTCTTTTATCATTCATTCCAAAAATTTGAATTCCGAATTCTTTACAATTTGAATCTAGTGTTTCTACTTGTATTTTTGACTCTTTATCTGAAATTCCTTTTGTTCTATCCGTTGTTGGAACATTGTGATCTGCTACAGCTAAAGTAAGCTTGGGTTGTCTGACTTTTCTTTTTGAATTTCTTAAACCTTCAAATGCTTGTGGGCTAGTTACTTCATGAATTAAATGTCTATCAACAAAAAGTAATGATGTTCCATCTTCTTGTTCGTGTACAAGATGTTCATTCCAAATTTTATCGTAAATTGTATATGGCATTTAGAAAAAAATTATTTTTTTTCTTCAGGAGTATCTTTTTTAATTTCTTCTTTTTTTGTTTCAGCTTTAGGAGTCTCTGGTTTATCTTCAGTAGTTGCTGGTTTCTCAGCTACTTTTTCTTCAACAACTGGAGCTAGATTTTCTTCAGTAACTTCTTCAGGTTTTGATTCAACGTCAATTCCTATTTTCTTTTTTATTTTTTCTGTAATTCTAGCTGATTTACCAGTTCGATCTCTTAAATAATAAAGTTTTGCTCTTCTTACTTTTCCAGATCTAATAACCTTTATTGAATCTACAATTGGGCTGTATAAAGCAAAAGTTCTTTCAACCCCTTCTCCAAAGGAGATTTTTCTTACTGTAAATGATGAATTTACATCTCTATTTTTTTTTGCAATACAAACGCCTTCAAAGTATTGAATTCTATCTCTTTTTCCTTCAGTAATTCTTACACCTACTTTAATTATATCTCCTGGAAAAAAATCAGGAAGTTTTTTTTCTGCAGAAATTTTTTTTACATTTGCAATATTAATTTCTTCTATCGTTTTCATGTTTAAATTTATCAAATTAATTCTTTTTATATTTTTGCCACAAATCTGGTCTTCGGTCGCGTGTTATAGCCTCAGATTGAGATAAACGCCAGTCTTTAATTTTCGCGTGATCTCCTGATAATAATACATCTGGAACTGTTTTTTCTTCCCAAATTTGAGGTTTTGTATACTGCGGATACTCTAAAAGTCCATTCTCAAAGCTTTCTTCTTCTACTGATTTTTCATTCCCAAGTACACCAGGTAGTAATCGTATAATTGCATCTAACATGACAAAAGCAGCACTTTCTCCTCCAGATAAAACAAAGTCGCCTATACTCACTTCTTTTATATTTCTTGCTTCTATTACTCTTTGATCAATTCCTTCAAAATGTCCACATATTAAATTAATAGTTTTCTCCCTTGAAAGTTCTTTTGCTAATTCTTGGTTAAATAATTTTCCCTTAGGACTTAAATAAATTATTTTTTCTCTAGAACTTAAGTTCTTATCCAAAGAGTTTGCAAGTACATCAGGTTTGATTAGCATTCCTGAACCTCCTCCATAAGTAGTATCATCAACTGTCTTATGTTTGTCGATTGTATAATCCCTAATATTTACTGTCTCTAGTTTCCAAATTTTTTCTGCCAATGCTTTACCATACAAACCTTTTCCGAGAGGTCCTGGAAAAAATTCTGGATAAAGTGTAAATATTCGAGCAAGTAACATATTTATTTTTTCTCTTCTGCTTTTGGAGCGTCAGCTTTTTTCTCTTCTGCTTTTGGAGCGTCAGCTTTTTTCTCTTCTGCTTTTGGAGTTTCACTTTTTGCTTCTTCTCCTTCTTTTTTTCTATCCTTTTTTGGTATAGCTTTTTGAGGATTATTTCCTTTTTCAGGCATTTCCATCATTTTATTTTCTCCAAGAATTCTTGCTACTCTAGTTGTTGGCTGAGCACCTTGGCTAAGCCAATATTTAATTCTGTCTTCTTCTAGTCCTACTCTTTCTTTTTTTTCTTTTGGTAATAATGGATTAAAAAAGCCAAGTTTTTCAATAAACCTTCCATCTCTTGCAAACCTACTGTCTGCTACTACAATTTTATATACGGGCCTTTTTTTTGTTCCTCCCATAGATAGTCTAAGTTTTAACATTTATTCTCCTTTTATTATTTTAGTTGATTAAAAAGCTCTGGAGGTATTCCTTTATCGGTCATACCTTTCAAGTTTCCTTTTGACATCTTTTTCATCATTTCAGACATCATTTTAAATTGTTTTAACAATTTATTGATAGTGGCTACGTCTGTTCCAGAGCCATTAGCAATTCTTTTTCTTCTAGAACCATCAATAATTTTTGGGTTCTCTCTTTCTTTTTTTGTCATTGACAAAATTATCGCTTCATTTTGAGAAATAATTGATTCATCAACTCCAGCTTGATCCATTTGAGATTTTATTTTTGAAACTCCAGGAAGAAAAGACATAATGCCTTCAATTCCTCCCATTTTTTTCATTTGTCTTAACTGAGTTAAATAATCTTCCATAGAAAAACTACCTTTTTTTAAATTTTCTTCTGTTTTCTTTAAATTTTCTTCACCTAGATCTTGAGATGCTTTTTCTACAAGAGATACAATGTCTCCCATTCCAAGAATTCTGTTTGCAATTCTATCGGGATGAAAAACTTCTAAATTTTCTATTTTTTCTCCAATACCTAAAAATTTGATAGGAACATTTGAAACATATTTCATGCTTACTGCTGCTCCTCCTCTTGCATCACCATCTGCTCTTGTTAAAACAATTCCTGTAAGATTAACCGTATTTTTAAATTCTTTTGCAACTTCAGCAGCAACTTGTCCTGTTAAAGAGTCTGCAACAAGAAATGTTTCGGTTGGTTTAATTATACTTTCTATTTGTTTAATCTCACTCATCATTTGAAGATCAATTTGTGTTCGTCCTGCAGTATCAAATAAAATTATCTCAGCTCCATTTAAGTTTGCTGCACTAATTGCTCTTCTACAAATATCCGCTGGTAATTGTCCTTCAATAATTGGTAATGTTAAAATATTATTTTGTTCACCAAGAGATTTAAGTTGTTCTTGGGCGGCTGGTCTGTATACGTCAAGACTAACCATCATAATTTTCTTTTTTTTATTTTTTTCTAAAAATTTAGCTAATTTTGCAGTTGTAGTTGTTTTTCCTGAACCCTGAAGTCCTACTAACATCATTGGAACAGGTGGAACAGCATTTAAATTTATATCTTCATTTTTTTCACCAAGTAATTTTACTAATTCGTCATATACTATTTTAACCACCATTTGGCCTGGTGAAGTAGATCTAATTATTTCTTGGCCTAAAGCTTTTGGTTTAACATTTTCGATAAATTGTTTAGCAACATCTAGGGTTACATCTGCTTCTAATAAAGCTTGTCTGATACCTCTAAGTCCTTCATCAACTTGTTTTTCATCAAGTGATGGTGCTTTTTTTAGAGAAGAAAAAACTTCTTCAAATTTATTTGTCAAATTTTCAAACATATTTTCATCCAGCAGCTATAGCACCAGTGGGCGAACCCTCGCAGACTGGTGTCGATCTCTTTGTTACCAAAGACACCGCAAATTGCTTATTTTGCGGAAACTGCGATAAACTATAATAGAGGTTCAAAAAGTCAATAAATAAGTTAAGTATTATTATATGGAATTCAAAGCTTTTAAAATGGATGGTCTAGGAAATGATTTTGTCATCATTGATCAACGACAAGATCAAATTGAGTTAAGCAATGATCAAATAAAAAAAATATGTAATAGAAATTTTATTGGCTGTGATCAACTTATATTTATAAAAAAAAATGGAAAAATTGATGCCGATATAGAATTTTATAATTCAGATGGTAGTTTTTCAAGTGCATGTGGAAATGGGACTAGGTGTGTAGCTTATTTATTGTCACAAGAAATGGGCAAAAATAAAATTATACTGGGTACTGAATCAGGAAATTTAGAATCAAAAATTTTAGATGAGCAAATAGTAGAAACAAAAATAGGACCAGCAAAAACTAGTTGGAATGAAATTCCTTTGGTAGAAAAATTAGATACAATTAATTTAAATTATAAAATTGTTGATAATAATAATAAAGAACATTTTGGTGGTACAGTAGTAAATGTTGGAAATCCACATATCGTCTTTTTTGTAAATAATATAGAAGATTTTAATTTAGAAAAAATTGGACCAGAAATTGAAAACGATAAATTATTTCCTGAAAAATGTAACGTTACTTTGGCAAAAATAATTAATGAAAATCACATTAAAGTTAAAGTGTGGGAAAGGGGTGCAGGACTAACAAAAGCTTGTGGTACTGCTGCTTGCGCAACAGCTTATGCTGCAAAAATTAATGGTAAGATTAAAAATAAAACTGAAATAGAGTTTGAACTAGGAAAACTATCAGTCTTTATAGATGAAAGTAAAAATATTTCTATGACTGGACCTGTTTCAAATATTGATCAAATTAACATAAAAATTTAATGAGAATTTTTGAAAAATTTAAATTAGGTTTTAAAAAGAGTGCTTCTACTTTTACATCTGGTCTTAAAGAAATAATTATAAAAAAAGAAATAGATGATAAGACGCTTAATGAAATTGAAGATTTTTTAATTCAGTCTGATGTAGGTGTCGCGGCATCTGAAGAAATAAGAAATATAATTGCTCAAAAAAAAATTGATCCTAATAAAAATAAAGTTGATGAAATTAATTCAATTCTAAAAACTTATATAATTGATTTAATGTCACCGTTGGAAAATGAAAATTTCTTTAAAAATAAAACTGATTTAAATGCTATTCTTATCTCAGGAGTTAATGGGGTTGGAAAAACAACTACAATAGGAAAAATAGGAAAAATATTAAAATCTAATGATAACAAAGTTATTTTTTCAGCATCAGATACTTTTAGAGCTGCAGCAATAGAACAATTAGAAAATTGGGCCAAAAAAATAGATGTAAAAATCATCAAATCCTCACAAGGCTCTGACCCTGCATCTGTTGCATATAAAGCTGTTGATGAAGCTTTAAAAAATCAATTTACTCATGTTTTAATAGATACAGCAGGAAGACTACAAAATAAAAAAAATTTAATGGAAGAATATAAAAAAATTGCAAATGTAACAAAAAAAATTGATCCAAATGCTCCTCATGAAGTTTTATTAGTTTTGGATGCAACTTCTGGACAAAATGTAATTAATCAGGTCGAAGAATTTAATAAGATAATTCCGATTACAGGATTAATTATGACAAAGCTGGATGGAACTGCAAAAGGTGGGATTTTAATCGCAATTGCAAAAAAATATAAATTACCAATTATTGCTTTAGGTTTAGGTGAAAAAGAAGATGATTTACAAATTTTTAAAGCAGAACAATTTGCTGAAGCTTTTATTACAACTAATTAATTAAATTATTTGAAATTAAAGGTTTATAATAATTACAATTATATTTTTCCTCTAAGCTTAAATAACCACATTTCTTTGCAACTGATGAAATTATAAACTCTAATCTATTTTTTTTATCATAACTTTTTAAATTTCTTTTAGAAATATCAAAAACTAAGTTAGCATTAATATTTTTAATGGCACTTACCATTATTAAAGTATTATTATCGTTTAATAAATAATATGCGAAATCTTCTGGAAATACTGGAAAATCATAATTTTCTATTATTTGTTTTGCTTTTGATGGAAACCAATCATAAGAAATTAATGACTCGTCAGATTTAGTATGATTATTATAAATATATAAGTCTTGAGGATAATCGGTTATATAATTAAATTCCTCGCCTCTAGCTAGTACAGCTTTACTTCTGGTTTTAAAATAAAGTGTAAAATCATTATTATAAGATTGCATTTTTCCTATATAAAAAAAATCTTCTTTTTCTAAATTATTAGGTTCTGCAAAAGAATTTTTGCAAATTAAAAAAATCAATACAATTAATACTTTAAATTTCATATAAAATAATGGGTAAAGTAAAATTTTGTATATGGTTTGTTTAAATTATGAATAAAATGTGATTATAAAATTTAATGAAAAAAATTCTTAATTTTGCACTGTATGACTTCGCTAATTCTGCATTTACAACAATTATAATTACTTTTATTTTTTCAACATATTTTGCTAAACAAATTGCACCTAATCCTGTTTTAGGACAATCCTACTGGGGTTGGGCCATAGGGACTACAGGAATATTGGTTGCAATAATTGGACCAATATTAGGAAGTTACGCAGATAAAAAAAATTTTACAGAATTCTTTATTAAGTTATTTACAATAATATGTATTTCATTAACAACTTTATTGTGGTTTTCAAAACCTTCAGAAAAATATTTATTATTTACTTTAATTATAGTTGCCTTGGCTAATTTTTTTTATGAATTAAGCCTAATTTTTTATAATTCTATTCTTAAAAGAATTTCAAAAACAAGTGATTTAGGAAAATCTTCAGGTTTTAGTTTTGCTTTGGGTTATATTGGTGGAATATTAATATTGATAATTTGTATAAAAATTTTTATTGATAATGATGTTTTGCCTTTTGGTCTTTCAAAAGAAAATTCAGAAAATATTAGAGCTACATCAATTGTAGTTGCAGTCTGGTATTTAATTTTTTCAATACCTTTTTTATTTAGTTTAAAAAAAAAAATAAATAATAAAATTGAACTACCTTCAGATAATATAAAAAAAATTAAGGATTTAATTTGGAATAATGGTTTAAATAATTTAGGAAAATTTTTAATTGCAAGAATGCTTTATGCTGACGGCTTAAATGCCATTATAGTAATGGGTGGAATTTTTGCAGTAGGTGTATTTAATTTAGAAATCAAAGATTTACTAATTTTATCAATACTTATGAATGTTACAGCCTTTATTGGTGCAATAGTAGGAGGTTATGCAAATGACAAATTCTCATCAAAATCTGTAATTATTTTCTCTCTATTGGGTTTAATAATTTCTTCATCAATAATTCTTTTTGTTAAATCACAGTTATTTTTTTTAATTTTCGCAGCGATAAATGGTTTTTTTATTGGTCCAATCCAATCAGCAAGCAGAGTTTTCATTACTAAATCTATAGATGAAAATAATCAGGCTTCAGGCTTTGGTCTATTTGCCTTATCTGGAAAGTTGACTTCATTTATCGGGCCACTATTGGTAAGCACAATTACTTATATCTCTAGTAGTCAAAGAATAGGTTTTTCTTCAGCAATAATTCTTCTTTTGATTGGTTTGCTTATTTTACTAAAAGTAAAAAAAAACTAATTTAAATTTCTTATAAATAGATCAATTTCATTGACTAATTTTTCATCAAAATTCATCATATGATCATCTAAATCTGTAAAGTATTTAAATTTAGGACTATTTGCCATTTCGAAAATTTTTTCTCCCATATAAAATGGTACAATTTTATCTTTTCTTCCGTGTAAAACTAGAATGGGTGATTTTATATTTTTAATTTTATTTTTACTTTCATATTTATCTTTAAGAAGAAACTTTACAGGAAAAATTGGATATATTTTTTGACCCATATCTACCATAGAAGTAAAAGGTGCCTCTAAAATTATACCTGCAAAATTTTCATTTTGCGCAACTTCAGTGGTTATAGCTGTTCCCAAAGACTCTCCGTATAATATAATTCGATCATTGGAAATTCCTTTTTTATTTAGCCATTCTATACCACCTAGAGCATCTTTGTATAAACCTGTTTCGCTAGGATTGCCTGGATTTCCACTATACCCCCTCCATGAAATAATTAAAAAATTAATATCCATATTTCCTAAAAAATTAAGTTTATCAATTCTATTATCTAAATTGCCTGCATTACCATGTAAAAAAAGTATTGTTTTTTTATTAGAATTTTTTAAGTGAAACCAACCTTTTAATTCAAAATTATCAGAGGTCTTAAAATTTATAGTTTCAAAATTATGTATCAAGCCTTCCCCAGTTATCTGAGGACTAAAAGGATGATAAAGAAGTTTCCTTTGAAAAAAATACACAACAACTGTAATAACAAAATAGATTAAAATTAATAAAAAAAAAGATTTAATAAAGATATTATTCATTTCTATTATTTAGTAAAAAATATAAATAACTAAAAATACATATTAACAAATAGGCAGAAAAAGAAATCTGAAAACTTTGAATTTCTTCTTTTCCAAGAAATTGTGATAGATCAATAATTAAACCAATACCCCACTGCATTATAAAAGTACCTACAAAAATAAGTAAATTAAATGATGTAAGTGATTTTCCGGCCAAGCTAGTTGGAAAAGATAAAGCCACAGCAGGCTGAGTAAGAGTTAATACTATTGAAGTAAGTATATAAACTGTAAAATGTAATGCTCCTGCATTTTCACCTGAAATAATAATAACAAGTAATGATAAATAGCTAATTGGCAATCCTAACTTCATTAGTTTCATCGACTCAAGGCCAAGTTTTGTAATTTTGGGTAAAATGTATCCAAAAATAAAAAAAGCAATTAACATTGTTGTATTTATCCAAAATAGTCCTGTTGCACTCTCTAATGGTGTATATCCCGTAACTCTAACCATCCAGGGGCCGGCCCATAAAGTTTGAATTGCAACCATTCCTCCATAATTAAATAAGCCAAGAGGAATAGTACTTCTAAAAAATTTATTTTTCCAAACATCTGATAAAGATCCTGCATTCTCTCCATCTTTACTATCTTCACTTTTCCATGAAGGAATAAATAGTAATGTTAAAATTATAATAAGAAGTATTACAATAGCTACAGAACCAAATATCCATCTCCAACCAATAACTGGTAATAAAATTTGAACAGGCAATGTTGAAAAAACAAAACCCATTGAAAGCACCATTAGCATCCATGCATTAGCTCTTTGTTGGTATTCATCTGCAAACCAAATTCTATAACCAGTTAAAGGTCCCATTAAACATGCACTAACACCAACTCCAATTAAAATTCTTGATATAAGTAAGCCAGAAAAACTTTGTGACAAAGCAAAAGCGCCTGTACCAATAATTGCAATTAATAAAAAGGATGAAACAACTTTTTTGGGTCCATGTTTATCAAGTAAATATCCAAGAGGTATTTGCATAGATGCAAATCCTAAAAAATAACCACCAGCTAATAACCCTAGATCACCAGCATTTAAATTAAACTCTGAAGTTAATAAAGGAGATAAAGTTGCTGTAATTGCTCTTAAAAGTGCAGATATAAAATATCCACAAGCAAATACAAAAAATATTAGAACCGCTTTTTTAATCGGCAAAATATTTTTTTCCATTTATTTAAATTAGAAATTTAAAGATATATCACGATGGATAGAGTTACAACTTGCAACAAATTTCGCCTGTTCTTTTGTTAAACGAGATTGTAATCTTAAACCTATATTATTTTTAATTACCTCATTATATTTTTCAAGTTCTGGCATTAAATTTTGAGCTGCATCTTTTCTCCAATTTACTTCCTTATCAAACAAAATAAATGCTTCTGAGCTTGCATCTGAGATTTTATTTTCATCTATTTCTTCACTATCAACTAAAGAATATAGATCATCTAATCTATTGGCAAATTCCTCTGTACCTGAAATTTCACTTAGTTTTTCAAATAGACTATCTATAATTGTAATTGAATTTTGATAGTTTTTATTATTAATTTCATATTTTAAATCTTGAATTTCAGATGAAAGTTTTTCTAAATTTTCATGATCTTTTATAAACATAGCAATTTGATCTAGATTATCATATGCCTCGTCTACATTTTTTTTATATCTTTTTGTTTGAGTATTTTTGGCTTTCTGAATAATTTCAAATTCTTTATTTTTAGATGTCCAATTTTCTGGAATTTGTTTTGCTATTTCGTCAATTTCTAACTTATAATCTTCAATTCTAAGTTCGATTTTATTTTTTTCAGATAAGTCATCTTTTTCCAAATTTCTAATTTCCGCTTTTGATTTTTCTATTTTTAATTCTATTTTTCTTATTTTCTTTTGTTTTTTTCTTACATTGAAATGAAGGTCTCTATAATCTTCAGCAAATAAGTTATAATCTTCCTCGGTTTTTTGAAGTTTTTTAACCAGCGCAAAAGTTCCAAGCGCGTTTTCAAAATGTTCCTCAAAAATATCTAATTTATCATTGGGAAGATCTGAAGGAACCAGCTGCTCAAAACTTTTTATAGCAGCTGTGATTTTTTGCTCATCATTGTTGTAAATATCAAATTTATATTCTTGTAAACAATGTTGAAGCTTAGGATTCATTGGAGGCGGGGCCACATGAGATGTTAAGTATGTTCTAGCAGGTAAATAGTTTACTAAACTTGGATAAAAACCTACAATCGCAAGTCCAATTAATTGTAATACTATGAAAGGAACAACACCTTTCCAAATATTTAAGGTTGTAATAAATTTCGGTGCAACACCTTTTAAATAAAATAAAGCAAAACCAAAAGGGGGAGTTAAAAAGGAAGTTTGTAAATTTACCCCAATCATTACACCTAACCAAATTGCACTAACATTAGCTCCTGTTTCAGCCAATAATATTGGTGCAATAATAGGAACAACTACTACTGCAATTTCTATAAAATCAAGGAAAAAACCTAAAAGAAAAATTACTATCATGACAACAATAAATTGAGTCCAAAATCCACCTGGCAAATCTTGTAAAAAATCTCTTACTAATTCTTCACCTCCAAAAGCCCTAAACCCTGAAGTTAACATTGCTGCACCTAAAAGAATTATAAATACCATCGAAGTAGTTACACAAGTTTCAGTAACAACTTCTTTTAAAACGTTATCGACTTTATAAGATCTCCAAAAGCTCCAAATTATACCTATTAAAAAGATTAAAGTAAAAAAACCTGTTATTAAAATTGCAGTTAAGTTTCTGGTTTCTATGGCTTTAATATTTAAATTATAATTATTTGAAATAAAAAAAATTGGAATTAAAGCTATAACTGTTATTAGCAAAGGATAATATGCATCTTTTTTTCCTTGATGGAGACGATACCCAGCCATTATAGTCGCTCCTATTGCACCAATAGAACCAGCTTGGTTCACTGTCGCTATTCCCATTAATATAGATCCAAGAACTGCAAATATTAATGCGAGTGGTGGAATTATTACCATTATAACTTTCATCCAAAATTTAAAATCAAATTGACCTTTAAATGGAACAGGAGGGGCTGCTCTAGGATTTAACCTTGCATATACAAATACATACAACATATACAAACCAACTAATACTAATCCAGGCAATAACGCTCCAAGAAACATATCTCCAGCACTAGTAGAGCCTACTCTAAACTCACCAGGCATATTAAATTCTCCTGTTATTAATTTATAATCTGCCTGCCTCATGGTATTTGCCACATCGGCAGCACTAGCTAATTGGTCTGCAATAATAATTAAAACAATTGATGGAGGGATTATTTGTCCAAGTGTTCCGGATGAACAAACTATTCCACTTGCAAGACTTCTATCATATTTATTATTCAACATAGTGGGCAATGAAATTAAACCCATTGCAATTACAGTTGCTCCAACTATTCCTGTAGTTGCTGCAAGTAATGCCCCAACAAAAATTACTGAAATTCCAAGTCCTCCAGGGATAGGACCAAACAATTGACCCATAGTTACCAAAAGATCTTCCGCAATTTTTGATTTTTGCAACATGATCCCCATGAAAATAAATAAAGGTATTGCAATTAAAGTATCAGTTTCTACATCCCAATAATTACTCCTAAAATTTGTAATCCCTGCTGTTAACCATTCTATTGGTCCGTCAGTTGCGTAATATGCACCCGCATCCCCTTCAAAAAGATATCCGAAAAAAGCTGCAGCACCTATTGAAATAATTGCTGAACCTGGTAATGCAAAAGCAACAGGAAAGCCTGATGCCAATGCCACTATCATAATTAAAACAAGTAAAGATAAAAATAAATGTTCCATAGTTTAACTTTTTAAAAGTTTATAACTGCTACCCATAAAATAACTTGTAAATTGAATTAACATGGTGACGCCAAATACAGCTAAATAAACTGCCATTAGGTAAAGTAAATACAATCCATTGGATCCTTGCTGCGTAATTTCAAAAGAAATAACAGGACCATTAATAATACTTGCTTTACCACCCATTCCTAAAAATAAAACGATAAGACATAGTGGAATTCCTAACAGCAAAGATCCCATTGAATTTGTCCAGGCTTTTTTTCGTTCACTAAAGCCAGTGTACAAAACATCAACTCTCACATGGCCTTCATGCATTAATGCATATGCACTAGCAAAAAGATAAAGGGCAGAGTACCAAAAACGAACTAAATCTCCCTGAAAAGCTTGTTCATACTCAAATATGAATCTTGATACTACAATAAAAAATTCACTGGCAACAACTAAAACAGCTAACCAAATAAAACCTACTGTTCTTGTAAAATAACCAATTACAAATGAAATTAATATTAAAGGAAAATGAACAAAAGTAATTCTAAAGGCTGGAATAACTAATTTAACTTTTAAAGTTTCGCCAAAAATTGGTTCAACTAATTTCTCTACAACCATAAATGAAACTATTAAATCTGCGATTCCAACAATTAAAACTGCCCAAAAAGATGAACGAATAATATAAGCTGTGAATTTAGTAAGAATTTCTGAGTCAGTTTCTAAAGTTTGTTTAATAGATCTAAATACATAAAAAATTGCTAATAATATTGAAGCAAAATAAAAAAATAATTGTATGTAGGCTGTTGTTAATAATGAACCTTCCAAAGGGTTGCTTAATTTTTTAAATCCAAACAAACCATAATGTGAAAATAATTTTTTAACACCAGGCCATTCGAACCATACTGTTAGAACATTATTTAATAAGAAAATAAAAGTAATAGCTAATATTGAATAACTAAATATTCTTATCAATATTGGTAAATTACTTTTTGAAATCATAAATAAAAAATTTTTGTCTTATTAAAAAAGGGCCCTAAAAAGGGCCCTTAATTTTTAATATTATCGAACTTTAAGTATTATAGTCCTAAAGCTCTGTTTCTTTGTGCAATGTATGGTGAGTCTGATAAGTTTGTCCAAGCACCAATCTCTTTACGAGCTTTAACAAACGCTGCGTGCGTTCTAGCTGCAAGATCACTGTGTTGTTGAACTTCATCATAAACTTCAGCAGCACCTTTAGCAAAAGCATCATAGACTTTGTCATTAAACTTCTCAAGTTTAACACCATGATCATTTATTAAACGACCTAATGCTGCACCATTTTTAGCATTGTACTCAGCCATAGTGATTTCATCAGCCCAAGCACAAGCAGTTTTAATAATCATTTGGTCTGATTTTGTTAAACCAGTAAACCAAGATTTATTAACACCACATGCTAACATCGAACCAGGTTCGTGCATACCAGGATAGTAATAGTATTTAGCAGCTTCATGGAACTTCATAGCCTCGTCATTCCAAGGACCTACCCATTCAGTTGCATCGATTGCACCTGACACAAGGTTTTCATAAATTTGTCCACCAGGAAGTGAGATTGGAGAACCGCCAAGTTTTCCAAGTACTTGTCCACCTAATCCAGGCATACGCATTTTTAAACCTTTTAAGTCGTTAGCTGATCTAATTTTTTTGTTAAACCAACCACCCATTTGAACTCCAGTGTTACCAGCTATGAAACTTTGAGTACCAAAGTCATCAGTTAGCTCATCCCAAAGAGCTTGTCCTCCACCATGGTGGATCCAAGCATTGATTTCAGAATATGTGAAACCAAATGGGCACGCTGTAAAATATCCAAATGCTGGGTGTTTTTTAACCCAATAGTAGTCTGCACCGTGATACATTTGTGAGTTACCAGAAGCAACCTCGTCAAATGAGTCAAATGCTTTAACTCTTTCGTTTGCAGCATAATAAGTAACTTGTATTCTTCCATCACTCATATCGCTTAGTCTTTTTGCAAGTCTTTGTGCACCAGTTCCTAGACCAGGAAAGTCTCTTGGCCAAGTAGCTACCATTGCAGCTTCTACTCTTTCAGCGGCAACTGCTGGAGCAGCTAAAGATGATGCGGCTACAGCAGCAACACCAGTTGCAGCAGCAGCTTTAAAGAACTTACGTCTTGAAGGTGATTTATTTACCTTCAATGATTTTTTTTCTTTAATCATATTTTTTCCCTCTTATTATTAGTTAATTAACTAATATTATTTAAGCATATAACTAGGTAAGAGTCATAAAAAAAATGCTCAAAATGAACGTGAATACAATTATAGATTGTATATTTTAGTTTAGATCAAAAACTTTTCCTGGATTCATTATGTTGTTTGGATCCATGCTTCTTTTAATTGATTTCATTGCCGTCAAATTGTCAGGATGTTGTTTCAATAAATAATGTTTTTTTTGTAAACCAATGCCGTGTTCGCCTGTTATTGTGCCTTCTAACTCTAAAGCTTTTTGAATAAGTTTGTCACTATAATCTCTTATTAGTTTTTGTTTTTCTTCATCTTTAGGATCATACAAAATAATAGAATGAAAATTACCATCTCCAACATGACCAACCATTGGTGCTATTAATCCATTTTCTTTAACATGTTTTTCAGCCCAAGAAACACATTCTACAAGTTTTGAAATTGGAACACATATGTCTGTGGAATATACTTTCATATTAGTGCCTAGAGCTTTAACTGAATAATAAACATCATGTCTTGCTTTCCACAATTTATTTCTCTCTTCAATAGATTCAGCCCATTTAAAATCACTTCCTCCATTATTTTTAGATAACTCTTCAACAAGTTTTATTGTTTCTTTATTTGATGTTTCACTACCATGAAATTCAAAAAAAAGAGTTGGGGAAGCTTTTACATTGTCTAATTTTGAGTATTTAATGCTTATTTCCATTTGATCTTTGTTTAACATTTCAATTCTTGCAACATTTAATCCGTATTGGATTACTTCTTGAGAAGTTAATACTGCTGAGTCTAAATCAGGAAAATAACAAACTGCACTCATAATATTTTCTGGAATTGGAGATAACCTCAATTGTACTTCAGTTATAATTCCTAGTGTTCCTTCGGAACCAATAAATAGATTAGTTAAATTATATCCTGCAGATGATTTTTTAGCCCTACCTCCTGTTTTAATTATATCTCCATTTGCTAAAACTACAGTTAAGCCTGATACCACTGTTCGCATTGTTCCATACTTAACTGCCATCGTACCAGATGCTGAAGTAGAAGCCATTCCACCCAATGCAGCATCTGCACCTGGATCGATTGGAAAAAAAACTCCATCCTCTCTTAAATACTCATTTAGTTGTTTTCTTGTAACATTTGCTTGAACTCTACAATCAAAATCAGCTGCATTAACACTTAAAACTTTGTTCATTTTTTCTAAAGAAATTGTAATCCCATTTTCATTACCTACTACATTTCCTTCAAGAGAAGTTCCTGTTCCAAATGGGACAACAGGAATTTTGTGTTCATTACATAATTTTAATATTTTTGAAACTTCATCATTTGTTTCTGGAAAAACTACTGCTTGAGATAAAACTGGATCATATGTATCTTCACCGCGAGCATAATTTGCTCTTGTAGACTCAGACATTGAAAATCTACCATTAAATATACTTTTTAATTCTTTTTGTATCTGTTCATTCATTTTTTTAAATAATTTTAAAATTATATTATAAATTATACTATATTAACTTAACATTTTTTTGATATTTTCAAGTGCCTGAGAAATATTATCTTGGGAAGCAGCAAAGCTAAATCGCACATAATCTATAGCTTTTTTTCCAAAAGATGTACCTGGCACAATTGCTACCCCAGCTTCATGTAAGCATTTTTTTGTAAACTCTTTTCCATTCATTCCAGTTCCTTTAACATTTGGGAAAGCATAAAATGCTCCACCTGGCAAACTACAATCAATTCCCTTAATACTATTAAGTCCGTCAAAAATTAATTTTCTTCTTTTTGTAAATTTTTCCATCATGAAATTTATGGAGTCATCCGGACCATCAAGAGCAGCTATTGCTCCATATTGGATTGCCGCATTCACACACGAATGATTATTGACACAAAATTTAATAACATGTTCCACAAGACTTTCTGGCCACACTGACCAACCTAGTCGCCAACCTGTCATTGAGTAAGCTTTACTCCAACCATCAAGAACAATTAATCGATCATATAAATGTGGGTAATTAAAAAAAGTTGGCATTTTTTTTTCATCAAAAATTTGTCTGCTATAAATTTCATCACTCAGAATTGCAACATTTGGAAATTTTTTTAAACCTTCTGCTAATTGATCTATTTTGTTTTTTTCTGTGAAAGCACCTGTCGGATTATTTGGATTATTTAATATTATTAATCGAGTGTTTTCGTTTATTAGTGACAAAATTTTTTCTGGATTAATTGAAAAATTTTTGTTTTCTAACATATTTATTGGAACTGCTTTTGCTCCTGTATAATTGATCATTGATTCATATATTGGAAAACCTGGATCTGGATAAATAATTTCTGCACCAGACTCACCAAATAAAGTTATTGCATAGTACATGGTTGGTTTGCCTCCAGGCATTATAATTACTCTTTCAGGGTCTATATCTGCATTATAAAGTTTTTTAATTTTTCTGGTAACAGCTTCTCTGCACTCAATTATTCCATTTGGCAAAACATACCCATGATGACCTTCATCCAGAGCTTTTTTTGTTGCATCTACTACATGCTTTGGTGATTTAAAATCTGGCTGTCCTAAACTTAAATGAATTATTTTTTTTCCTTCTATCTCTAATTTTTTTGCTTCTGCTAAAATTTTAAAAGCTGACTCTGTACCTAGTCTTTCAAGGTTTTTTGTAAGTTTCATAATTATTATTTTTTATAAATAATTTTTGAACTATTTAATTCTTTTAAGTTTTTACAGCCCATTAATAAAATATTTCTTTCAATTTCTTTTTGCATATTTTGCAATGCACGTTCCACGCCTGCTTGACCTCCCGATGCGAGTGAAAATAAAAACATTTTTCCAAAACTACAAGCTTTAGCGCCTGCTGCAATTGCTTTTAAAACATGGGTTCCTCTTCTAACTCCACCATCTAATATAATTTCTAATTTATCACCAACTGCATCTGAAATTTCTTTAAGTTGATCGAATGGAGATCTTGATCCATCTAATTGTCTACCACCGTGGTTTGAAAGAAATATTGCAGTACAGCCAATATCAATTGCTTTTTTTGCATCCTCAACTGACATTACTCCTTTTAATGCAAATGGACCATTCCATTTTTTGATACAATATTCTGCATCTTGCCAGTTCATTCCTGGATCGTACTGTTCGTTAACATATTCTATAACTGATTTAGTTATATTAGTTCCTTTTTCAGTTTTATGTTTAACATTTGAAAGCTCAAATTTTTTATTTGTTAAATAATTAAATACCCAGCTTGGTTTTGCTGCAAATTCAAATAAACTTTTGATTGTAAGTTTTGGAGGAGTAGTAAAACCTGTTCTGTGATCTCTCTCTCTGTTGCCAGCTACTATCGTGTCAACTGTTAAACATAAACCATCAAAGTTTGCTATTTTACATCTATCGATCAAATCATCTGTAATGGATTTGTCTTTATGAATATAAAGTTGAAATAGCTTTGGACCGCTTGACACATTTGCAATCTCTTCAATGGATGATGTGGCCATAGTAGACATACCATACATTGTTCCTAATTTTTCAGCTGCTCTTGCTGAAGCTCTATCTCCTTCTGGGTCATACAATCTTTGCATAGCTGTGGGAGATAAAAAAATTGGCATACTTATTTTTCTGCCAAAAATTTCTGTTGAAATATCTGGTTTTCCACCACCAGCTAAAACGTTTGGTATTAAATCACACTGATTAAAAGCCTCTGTATTTCTTTTTAGTGTTGTTTCATCATCTGCTCCTCCATCAATGTAATGAAAAATTGGAGATGGTAATTTTTTTTTTGCTAATTTTCTAAAATCATCAAAATTATGACAATCATTTAGATTCATGCTTTTCTAAATCTCAAATTATTTCTATTTAAATCACTTATCTTTTTACAGCCCATAAGTTTCATATCTCTCTCGAGTTCAGCCTTATACTGTCCTAAAGCTCTTTCAACACCAGCTTGACCAGCTGCAGCTAATGCATAAAGATAGAGTCTTCCACCAGAACACGCTTTAGCACCAATAGATAAAGCTTTAAGCATATGAGTTCCTCTTTGGAATCCTCCTTCACAAATAACATCAATCTTATCACCGACTGCATCTACAATTTCTGCTAATTGATCAAATGGTGACCTTGATCCATCAAGTTGTCTTCCTCCATGATTTGAAACCATTATTCCTGAACATCCGATATCAACAGCTTTTTTAGCATCCTCAACGCTCATCACTCCTTTAAGTGCAAAATGACCTCCCCATTGAGAACATAATTTTTCTGCATCATTCCAATTCATAGATTGATCCAACATAGTAGAAAAATAATTACCAATTGAAGTGTTTGTGCTAGTACCTTCTTTTACATAATCTTGAAGATGTGGTAATTCAAATTTACCCTTTGTTAAATAGTTTATTCCCCACATTGGTTTTGTAGCAAAACTATACAAACTTGATAATGTAAGTTTAGGAGGAGATGTAAAACCAGTTCTAAGATCTCTTTCACGGTTTCCTCCCGTTATTGTGTCTACTGTTAAGGCCAAAACATCAAACTTTGCTGCCTTTGCTCTTTCCAAACAAGAGTCATTTAAACCTCTATCTTTATGAAAATAGAACTGAAACATTTTTGGTGTATTAATTAATGAAGCTATTTCTTCAACACTTACAGTAGCTAAAGCTGAAACTCCAAACATTGTATTAAATTTCTGCGCTGCTTTTCCTACTGCTCTTTCTCCATCGTAATGAAAAAGTCTTTGTAAAGCTGTTGGTGCACAATAGAATGGAAGATCTAATTTTTTTCCAAATATAGTAGTTGATAAATCTATATTTTCTACACCTCTTAATACATTTGGAACTAAATCAACATCATTGAATGAACTTGTATTTCTTTGATATGTAATTTCATCATCGGCCGCACCATCAATATAATGAAATATAGGTGAGGGTAATTTTTTTTTAGCTAATTTTCTAAAGTCACTAAAGTTATGACAGTCTTTAAGATTCATAAATTTAATTTAAAATTGTTTAATAAAATTAAACATATAGCTATTTGCCCCAGGGTTTTTTTCACCTAAGCTGGCATTAGATATATGATTATAAGAAAAACCTAGCTCACTATTAGAAGAAACATCTAGTGAAAATTGAAGTTCAGTTTTAAATTCTACTGTGTGGCCTAAATCTTTTCCATCACCCTGTCTATATAATCCAGGAGTAAAAGATGGAGTAAAATTTATTTGGCCCAAATTATAAAATGCTTTAACTCCAGTATAACCATATGCAGCATTATTTTCAGTAATCATAAAGCCAGTTACTGGCGAAATAGTCCCCAAAAAACTATCTCTAACTAAATCTTCGTTTTCATGCTGAAATCCAAACAATAAAGCTTTTTGTCCATCATCGCTATAATCAAACATTCCACTATAAAAATTTAATGAGTGTGAATTAATATCTTCTTTTTTTTCTTCACCATATGATGAGTTTGCTAAAGAAAATAAAAAAAATAAGCCAAGTATTATTTTTAGTGATTGTTTCATATTTTTAAATCTAATTAATAAACACTTTTTTATAAATTAATAGACCTCCAAAGATAAACAAAATCAATGGAAATCCCCATAATATCAAATTTTTTTTATCAAACTCTGGATCATATACTATCCACTCTCCATACTGTTTTTTTAAGTAATCATATATTTGATCTTCAGTTTCTCCATTTTCAATTTTATTTTTTATTAATAATTTCATACTTATTGCAAAATCTGACTGAGAATCATAAACCGATTGTCCTTGACAAATTAAACATCTGAGATTTTTAGAAATTTTATCAACTTCAGAGGAAAAATTATTTGCTACTGTAAGTTTTTGAAAACATAAAATAAACAAAGATATAAATAATATAAACTTAATTTTATTCATCATTGGATTATTTTTATAATTTCTGAAATATTATCACTTGTTAAAGGACCTATATATTTTCTAATAATTCTTGATTTATTGTTTAGAAGAAAACTTTCAGGTACACCATAAGCTCCTAATGAAATAGATATAATGCCATCTGGATCAATTAAATTTTTTGAAAAAGGGTCGCCGAGTTCATCCAGAAATTTAATAGCATTATTCTTTTTATCTTTGTAATTTAAACCAATAATATTTAAGTCTGTTTTTTCACTTAAAGTCATAAGTATTGCATGCTCTGATCTACAAGGAATACACCACGAAGACCAAATATTTATCAATGTAAAATTATTTTTTTCAATAATATCTTTGGAGTTAAACTGTTTATTAGAAAATAGTTCGGTAGAAGTAAACTCTTCTAAAATTTTATTTTTTACTTCTTCTGGTTTATAAAAATTAGGTTTGTCTAAACCTGCATAAAATATGGTAAAAATAAATGCAAAAAACAATAATATAGATAAATAAAAAATATTTTTTTTCATATACTAATTTTTTTTTAATATACCCAACATTCCTCCAATTGAAATTAAACAAACTGATATCCAAATCCAAATCATGAATGGTTTTGTTTGATATCTAACATTAAAAATTTCTTCTCCTTTAATTAAATTTATGACTATAAATTTGTCTAAAAAAATAGTCGTTTTTATATCTGCTTCGCTAGTAAGTATATTTGGTTGGTTATAAATTCTAATTTCAGGATACAAGGAAGTTATATTTTTTTTTTCATCTTTTATTTCAAAATTTGCAACAACAGACTTATAATTTTCTTTATCAAATGTTTTAATTTTTAAAAATTTTATTTGTTCTTTTTTGTAAACTAATTCTTGTCCTATTTTCATATTTGCAGAAAATTCGTAGGAAAATAAACTATTTAAGAGAATACTTAATACAAATAAACTAAATCCAAAATGTGAAATTGTCTGAGAACTGTTATTCTTTTTATTTAAAAATTCTCTAATAGTGGTAAATAATAAATACAAAGCAGCTCCACCTAAAATAGAAGTGAATAAAATTTCTGATGATGTCTTTTGTACTAAATAAAAGGATATAAAAATACAGAAAAAAAATAAAATAATTTTTGAATATTTTATATTTTTATAATTATCTTTAATCCATTTTAAATTAGGTCCTAATGCCATAAAAATTAGAAATAGTATTAAAAATGGAATTATAAGTTTGTTAAAAAATGGAGGACCTATAGAAATTTTTTCATTAGTTATGACTTCTAAGAATATTGGATAAGTTGTTCCTATTAAAACAACAGATAAGAAATACATCATAAACCAATTATTAATTAAAATTGATGTTTCTTTACTAATTAGGAAAAAATTTTTTTCGATCTTGTTTTCTTCAACTTGATAAATAAAAAATAAGATTATAGCTAAAAAGATTAATGAAAATAGAAATATTAAAATAAATACTCCTCTTTCTGGATCATTTGCAAATGTATGTACTGAATTTAGTATTCCAGATCTAACCAAAAAAGTTCCAATCATGCTAAATGTAAATGTTGCTATAGACAGTATTAATGTCCATGATTTTAGAAGGTTTCTTTTTTCTAATACTATAACTGTATGAAAAAGAGCAGTTAAACATAACCAAGGCATTAGAGAAACATTTTCTACAGGATCCCAAAACCAAAATCCTCCCCATCCCAACTCATAATAAGCCCATATCGAGCCTAATAAAATTCCAATTGTTAAAAAAAACCATGCTGTCTGAATCCATTTTTTTATATGAACTGCCCACTCTTTATTAATATTATTTTGAACTAATGATGCCAAAGAGGCAGAAAAAATTATCGATGATCCAACATAACCTAAATATAAAATTGGAGGATGGATGGCTAATGCCGGATCTTGTAAAATTGGATTTAAACCAAGACCTTCTATTGGAATTGGAAATAAAAAATTAAATGGATTTGAAGTTAATAGCAAAAATAAAAAAAATCCTAAAATAATAATTTGTTGAAAAAAAATAGATAAAAATCTGTATTTTACCGGTTGTTTTTTTGAAAAAATAATAAATAAAAAAATAAACAAAGTTAAAACAAGCAACCAAAGTAATAAACTTCCTTCATGATTTCCCCACGTTCCAGTAATTTTATAAAATATTGGTTTTGTTGAATGTGAATTATTATAAACAGTTTCATTGCTAAAATCCGAAATAATAAAAGAATAAACTAAAGATATAAAACTTATCGCAACAGTAAAAAACTGAAGAAATAATAGTGATAAAATATTTTGATTTATTTTTTGATTATTTTTTTTTAAATAAAAAATTGAATAGAAAAGTAAACTTGCTGAAATAATAAAACCTAATAAAAGTGAATAATATCCTATATAATTTGAAATCACTTATTAGCCTCCAAAGCTTCTTTAACTTCGGGCGGCATATAATTTTCATCATGTTTTGCGAGTATTTTTTTCGCTTCAAAAAAACTACGATCTTTTAAATAACCTTCAGCAACAACACCTTTTCCCTCCGAAAATAAATTGGGAACAGCGCCAGAATAGGTAACATTTATTTCATTTTTAAAATCAGTTATAACAAAACTAATTTGATTTTGATCGAATTTAATTGTTTCTTCTTTGACCATACCTCCAACTCTTAATCTTTTTGAACTATTTACTTCAGGTAGATTTTTTATTTCTGATGGAGAAATAAAGTAAACTACATTTTCTTCTAAAGATTTTAGGATTAAAAAAACTGATAGAACTACAATTAAAAAAATAAATGATAAAAACAATAACCGCAATTTAACTTTTTTACCATACATGACTAAATAAAGTTAAATTTTTGAAACTGAATTGCTTGCTAAAATTCCTTTATAAGTTTTTTGAACCCTAACAGTTTGTCTTTTATCTGAAGTTAAAGTTAAATATTTTTTATCAAATTTATTTTTTTCTTTAACAAGTTGAATTTTAATTACTGTATATAGAGCTACAAAACTAATCAATGTAAATGCAAACGAAGACCAAACATAAATCCCATATCCATTCATTGAAATAATTTCATTAATCATAATCTATCTAGTCCTTTATTTTTAATTTTTATCAGTTCTGTATTATATTTCATCAAAAAAATCAGAATTGAGAATAGTGCAAATGCCGCAGTCATTAAGGCTAAAGGAACAATCATAGATGAATGTATTGAGGTTTTTTCAAATATATTTATTGAAGCAGGTTGGTGCAATGTTGACCACCAATCAACAGAATATTTAATAATTGGAATATTAATTGCCCCAAGTATTGCAATCATTGAAGTTATTTTATGAACTTTTTCTCCATTCTCATAAATTCTCCAAGCCAAAATATAAATAATATAAAATAAAGCTAATATTAACATTGATGTAATTCTTGCATCCCAAGCCCACCATGTTCCCCAGGTTGGTTTGCCCCAAATAGATCCTGTCACTAAAGCAATTATATTAAATACTAAACCTGCAGGAGCTAAACTTTTTGCAATTAATATAAAAGATTTAATTTTAAAAACTATTATTGAGAAAGATAAAATTGCAATGGCTGAAAACGTACCTAAAGATATCCATGCAGAAGGAACATGCACATACATTATTCTTACTGAATGACTTTGAATATAATCCTCTGGAGAAATAATTAAAGCTTCTACTAAACCAACTGAAATAACGATTATGAAAGTAGCCAAAACATATTTTGGAGCTTTGGAAGTTAATGAAAAGATTTTATTTGGTTCAAAATTTTTTAGCATTTACGAAATATATATATAAAAAATTATTTTTTTGAATGATTTTTAGGATTATTCCGATCAAGAATACTACAGAGGGAGATAAATAAGGGAATAAAAGTACCCTTGATCAGAATATGACTTATTTTTAAACTCTAGTTATGTCTAAGTTTTGAATTAATTGTGTTGGAATATTGTCTATATTCTAATTTGACGGCTTAAAATAGGTAGAACCCTTCCTGCCTGAAAATATTTCATTTATTAAAGGATGTTTAATAGGTTCTCCTGACTCATCTACTAGTAAATTTTGCTCAGATACATAAGCTTCATAAGTAACATCATCATTTTCAGCTAGAAGATGATAAAAGGGCTGGTCTTTTCTTGGTCTTACATTTTTTGGTATTGATTGATACCATTCTTCTGAATTATTGAATTCAAAATCAACATCATAAATCACGCCTCTAAAATCAAAGTGTTTATGTTTTACAATATCTCCAATTGAAAATTTGGCTTTTTGAATACTCACGACACTAAATATGGGTATTTAAATAAAAAAATCAATAAAAAAATTTCAAAGTTTTTTTATTCTGTTAATATATTTCTTGTGAACAAATCATTTCTCAAATTTATCACTGATTTTGGACCTTTATTAGTTTTTTTTAGTTTTTATTACAAAAGTGGAAAAGATTTAACTGTGGCAATTCCTCCATTTATAGTTGCAACTTTGATTGCTTTAATTGTTGTTTGGTTTCTAGAAAAAAAAATTCCGATGGTGCCTTTACTTGGTGGTATATTTATTACTTTATTTGGTGGTCTAACGATATATTTTGATAATCCTATTTTTATTTATATTAAACCTACAATTATAAACATATTATTTGGTATAGTACTTTTATTTGGAAAATTTTTTTCAGATGAACCAATTTTAAAAAAAATGCTTGGTAAATCAATACAATTAACCAATGAGGGTTGGAAAATCCTAAACTTGCGGTGGGTATATTTCTTTTTTGGTCTAGCATTACTAAATGAAATTATTTGGCGTACACAATCTGAAGAATTTTGGGTTAATTTTAAGGTCTGGGGAATCTTGCCTTTGACAATTATTTTTACTGCTTTTCAAATATCAATAATTAACAAATATAAATTAAATGAATAGAAATTTAAAGTTAGTAATAAATAATATTTATTCTGATAAAAATTCTCAGCATTTTTTTGAAAAAAATGAATTAAAAATTATTTTAGATTTATATGCAAAAATGGTCTCTGAAGGTTCTTGGAAAGATTATGGATTAAATATTTCAAACAAACAGGTAGGTTTTTGTGTATTTAAAAATGCTACTGAAAATGCAAACTATAGAATTTGTAAAAATTTTAAGCCTATAAATAAAAATTTAAAATATTTGATTACAGACGCTAAAGGTAAAATATTAAATAACTCAAGCAATTTAAAAAATTTATTAAATAATATTAATTGGAAAAAATTATAATATTATCTTCTTTGACCAAAAAGTCTTAATAACATTATAAATAGATTAATAAAGTCTAGATAAAGAGTTAAGGCTCCCATAACTGCTTTTTTACCCATTAACTCACCTGTATCTGAAGCAGCATACATATTCTTAATTTTTTGAGTATCATATGCGGTTAGACCAACAAAAATTAGTACTCCCAAAATTGAAATTACAAAATACATCATTGAAGATTTTAGAAATATATTAACTAAAGACGCAATGATTATTCCAATTAGACCCATCATTAAAAAAGACCCTAACTTAGTCAAATCTCTCTTAGTTGTATATCCATAAATACTCATAGCGCCAAAAGTTGCAGACGTTATAAAAAACACTCTCGCAACACTAACTCCTGTGTATACTAATAATATCCATGAAAGTGACAAACCCATAAGAGCTGCAAATATCCAAAAGACTGATTGAGCTTTAGCTGCACTCATTTTGTTTATTCCAAAACTCATGTAAAAAACTATTCCAAGAGGTGCTAACATCACAACCCATTTTAGTCCTGAAAAGAAGAGAGCATTTCCAAAGCTCGTAAATCCAGCTATAGCTCCGGAAGCATCAGTTACTACTGACATTTTAAATGAAAGAAGGGCTATAATTCCTGTTAGTAATACCCCAGTAGCCATGTAATTATATACTTTTAGCATGTAGGCTCTTAAGCCTTCATCCATTACTACAGTTGTTTGTGCAGCTGTCTTCGTTTTGTTGAAAATGTTCTGTTTATTAAATTCCATACCGTTTATATAATAGCCTTTTACTATTTATTCAAGATATCATAAAAACCTTAAAAAATATTTAATATTTGATGAATTATAGAAAATTAGGCACAACAGATCTTAAAGTTAGCACTATTTGTTTAGGAACAATGACTTGGGGAGAACAAAATACTCAAGAAGAAGGTTTTGAACAAATGGATTATGCATTGGATCAAGGTGTAAATTTTTGGGATACCGCAGAATTATATGCTGTTCCTCCTAAAGCAGAAACTTTTGGTCATACAGAAATAATTATAGGTAATTGGTTTAAGAAAACAAAAAAAAGAAAAGAAGTAATTTTAGCTACAAAAGTTGCAGGACCTAGTAGAGAATATTTGAGAGGTGGAGGATATAATTATGGCATAGAAAAAATGACAGAAGCTTTAAACGACAGTTTAAAAAGACTACAAACAGATTACATTGACTTATATCAACTTCACTGGCCTGAAAGAAATACAAATATGTTCGGTAAATTGGGCTATGAACATAAAGACAAAGGCGATTGGAACAAATTTGAGGATGTTTTAGGAAATTTACAAAAATTTGTTAAAGAAGGAAAAATTAGAGAAGTAGGTTTATCAAATGAAACTCCTTGGGGTGTTTCAAAATATCTTGAGCTTACTAAACAAAAAAATCTACCTAGAATGATGTCTATTCAAAATCCTTATAGTTTATTGAATAGGACATATGAAATTGGTCTTGCGGAGGTTTCTATTAGAGAACAAATTGGTTTATTAGCATACTCTCCTTTGGCAAGTGGATACTTAAGTGGAAAATATAGAAATGAAACATACCCAAAAGGATCTAGGATGGAGAGAGATTGGGAATTTTGGAAATACAGATATAATACTCCTAATTTGAAAAATGCAGTAGAAGAATATTGTAAAATAAGCGAAAAATATAATCTTGATACAAGTCAAATGTCGTTAAAGTTTTGTGAATTACAACCTTTTATGACAAGTGTAATAATTGGAGCAACGACAATGGAGCAGTTGAAAACTGACATAGAAAGTGTAAATGTAAATTTAAGTGATGAAGTTATTAAAGAAATTAATGAAGTTCAAAAAATTTATCCAAATCCATGTCCATAATTAAAAAAACAATTATATTTTTTTTTAGTATTTTTATTTTTTCAGCAACTTTTGTATCTGCCGAGGAATTAAAAAAAATTGGAAAATTTAAAGATTGGGAAACTTTAGTTTTAGTTAAAGATAATGGATTAACTTGTTTTGCTCAAACTAAACCTGTTTTACAATCTCCTAAAGCAAATAAGAGGGAATCAAGACTTTTTGTTTCATTTAGACCTGGTGATAAAATATCAGATGAAATTAGTACTACATCTGGTTATGAATTTAATACTCAAAATAGAATAATGGCCACATCGGGTAAAAAAAAATATGAATTTGATGTTGCCCAAGAAAGTTTTGCTTGGATAAAAAGTAATAAAGTAGAAAAGAAAATGATTAAAACTATGAAAAAAGGTTCAAGAATAATGATAACAGGGTATAATAAATCTGGATCTCAAACAATTGATCACTATTCTTTATTAGGTTTTACAAAAGCCTATAATACTGCAAAAAAAAGTTGCACATAATTTTGAATGAAATTAAATAAACGAATTGTTCTCGCTTATTCAGGCGGATTAGATACTTCGATTATTTTAAAATGGCTTCAAGAAAATTATAATGCGGAAGTTATTGCTTATACAGCTGATATTGGTCAGAAAATTAATAAAAAAAAAATAATTAAAAATGCAAAAAAACTAGGTGTAAAAAAAATAATAATAAAAGATTTAAAAGATACTTTTGTTAAAGATTACGTTTATCCAATGATAAGAGGGCACGCAATTTATGAAGGTGTCTATTTATTAGGAACTTCTATTGCAAGACCACTAATTGCAAAAGATCAAATTAGAATAGCTAAAAAATTTAAAGCTTTTGCAGTTTCTCATGGATCGACAGGTAAGGGAAATGATCAGGTAAGATTTGAGCTTGGTTACCATTATTTTGGACCAAAAATAAAAATAATAGCTCCTTGGAGAATTTGGAAACTAAAATCCAGAACTGACTTAATTAATTATGCAAAAAAAAATGGAATATCAATTCCAAGTGATAAAAAAGGTGCACCACCATTTTCAGTAGATGATAATTTATTTCATACATCAACTGAAGGAAAGGTGTTGGAAAATCCAAAAAATTCTGCACCAGAAATTATTTTTCAAAGAACAAACTCTCCAGAAAATGCGCCAAATAAAACTTCTTTTGTAACTATAGGATTTAAAAATGGAGACCCAGTAACTTTGAATAGCAAAAAATTATCTCCTTCAAAACTTTTAGAAAAATTAAACTTTATTGCTGGAAAAAACGGTATTGGTAGAGTTGATCTTGTTGAAAATAGATTTATTGGAATAAAATCAAGAGGTGTTTATGAAACTCCTGGAGGAACTTTATTAATCAATGCTCATAGAGCAATTGAATCTGTGACATTAGACAAAGAAACTATGCATAAAAAAGATGAGATAATGCCTAAATATGCAGAGCTAATTTACAATGGTTATTGGTATTCAAAAGCAAGATTTAAACTTCAAAAAATTGTAGATCAAAAAAGAAATAAAGTAAATGGATCTGTTAAACTTAAGCTATACAAAGGTAATATTACAATTGTATCTAGACAAACTAAAAGTAATGCTTATTCAATGAAAAAAGTTTCCTTTGAAGAAAATAAAACTTTTAATAAATCAAATGTTGAGAGATTTATTAATTTCCATAAAAAAAAGTTAAAATAAAGTATTATTTATTTATTTTTTGCAACTTCACGAGGATCAGGTATTTCTCCGAATGAATATCTTATTACATGAATTATTACCCATCCCAAGGCCATAGATGTTAAAATATAATATATAAATGCAAGTGACTCGCTTTTTGCAAAATCTGCAAGATCTGCTCCAAAATAAATTATATTCCAAAATAAAAAAAAGAATAATTCATATATAATTATAATTTTAAACATAAGTTGAATGCTAACTATAATGATTTCAAATTTTTGCAAAATTTTTTACATTCATTTTTTGTCGCATGCTTAGTAATCGTTGTTTAATTTCTTAGGTGCGACATAAAATACAAAGAATGAAAATAAAATTTCAAATAATCATAATTTTTTAAATTATGAAAAATATAACAAAAAATCTTCAATTTGTTTTATTAACAATAATTCTAATTAGTACAGTTATTGCTGTTGGAATTGAAATTAAAAAAATGTTTTTAAATCAGACAGTTACTTTAGCTGATTTATTGTTAATGTTTCTTTACTTGGAAGTAATGGCAATGGTTAGAGTATTTTGGGACCAACAATCAATAAGTATTACTTTGCCTTTGCTTATAGCAATAACTGCTTTATCAAGATTTATAATATTACAAGGTAAGGAAATGGATCCATCTGGATTAGTTTATGAAGCTGTAGCTATAGTTCTTATTGCCTCAGCTATAGTAATTTTAAGATTAAGACATAGTGATAAACTTGGTCTAAAATCAAAAAAAAAATCTTAATAAAATAAAAAAATATGAACACAAAGTATTTAATTTTTGGAGCAACTGGTTCTATTGGATCTAATTTAGTAAATAAATTATATGACTCAAAATACGACTTTCATCTCGTTTCAAGAAACGAGGAAGAGCTTAAATCTTTATCAGAAAAATTTAAATGTACATATACCGTAGCCGATGTTTTAGAAGATAATTTTATTCAAAATGTTAAATCTGAAATTTCTGAAGTAAAAGGAATTGCTTATTGTGTTGGTTCAATAGATTTAAAACCATTTAAAATGGTCAAAGAAAATGACTTTCAAAAATGTATGAAATTAAATTTTTTTTCTGCAATTGAGGTTATTAAGGCGTATCAAGAAAGTTTAAAAAATAATAAGGGCTCAATAATACTATTTTCTACGGTTGCCGCACAAAGAGGATTCACAAATCACTCAATTATAGCATCAACTAAGGCAGCAATCGAAGGACTTACAATTTCACTAGCAGCTGAGTTTGCTCCAAATATTAGAGTAAATTGTATAGCTCCAAGTTTAACAAATTCAAAAATTTCGCAACCAATATTAAAGAACACTATTATGGCCGAAGGTATTGCGAAAGCTCACCCTATGAAAAGAATTGGTGAGGGAAAAGATGCTGCTGCAATGGCTAAGTTTTTACTTACTGAAGAGAGTTCATGGATAACAGGGCAAATAATTGGTGTAGATGGTGGAAGATCTTCTATTTAATGAAAAAAAATAAAAAAAATAAAAATAAAAATTCAGTCTCTTCATTATTTACAAAAAAATATATTTACTATTACTATACTTTTTTTTGGTTAATTTTGATTTCCTACTTAGTAATAAAATAAAAAATTCGAAATATGAATTTTGAGCCATCAAGAAGTTTTGCTATTGAAAAATTAAATAATTTTATTGAAAAAAATCTTATAGAATATTCTAAATTTAGAAATTTTGATTATGGACCAAATCAAAGAACAAATATTTCTTGTCTATCTCCATATGTGTCTCACGGAATAATTAGCGAAAAAGAAATAATAGATAAATGTTTAAAAAAATATTCGTTCATAAAAAATGAAAAATTTATTCAAGAAGTTTTATGGAGAATTTATTGGAAAGGTTGGCTTGAATTAAGACCAAGTGTTTGGTCAGATTATTTAAATGATTTAAAGAAAATAAAAGAAAATTTAAAAGATAATCAAAACTATTTAAATGCAATTAATGGCAAAACAAATATTGAATGCTTTGATTATTGGGTAAATGAGCTTAAAAATCATAATTACCTTCATAATCATGCAAGAATGTGGTTTGCAAGTATTTGGATTTTTACACTTCGTTTGCCTTGGCAATTAGGTGCTGAGTTTTTCATGAAATATCTTTTTGATGGTGATAGTGCATCTAATACTTTGGGCTGGAGATGGGTTGCGGGAATTCAAACAAAAGGTAAAAATTATGTTGCTTCATTTTGGAACATAAAAAAGTTCACCAATAATAGATTTGACAATATTAAACTTAATGAAAATCCATCTCCAATAGTAGATGATAGAAATTATTCCATTTTGAATAATAGTTTTCTAAATGCAAATTTATCTAATAGTCAGGATCTATTTATTTTTGAAAATAATCTGTCTTTTGAAGACTCTAACTTTAATGATCAATCATTTAAAAATATTTATTTTGTGTTTAATGGAAATGAAACTAGACAAATAAAATTAGATGAAAAAGTTCTTAACTTTAAAAAGTCACTTATAAATAATCAAATTGAAGATTTAAAAAATAAATCATTAAATTGTAAAATGATTAATGTTCAAGATTTAAAAGATATAAAAGAAAATTTTATATCTCTATATCCATCTGTTGGTGAAAATCTCGACTATATCAAATCAAATAATCTAAAAAATATATCTTTTTTATACAGAAAAATTGATCAGTATTCTTGGAAATATTGCAATAAAGGTTTTTTTAATTTTAAAAATTATATACCAAAGATAATTCAGGAACTTATTTAGATGAACATCTTTTAGAGCAGTATCTTACTCGATCCCAATTTAATCTCCATTTTTTTCTCCAGACAAAAGGTCTTTTACAAACTAGACAAATTTTAGAAGGTAGATTTTGCTTTTTCATTTGAGTTGATTTTTATTTTTTAAAAATAAAAAATATGCAACGAATTCATAAATATAATGAAAAACAAAAAACAGAGGTTTTATTGAAAAAATTTTTGCTAAAAAATTATATTTTGGAATTTTTGACCAAATTATAATAAATGCTTTTGCGCCCCCTATAACTTTACCATTATCAATTACATGAAGTCTTCTAAGCAACTCCTCTTGTGATTTAGATGTTAATTTTAAAGCCTCTTCATTATTTGTAATATCAACCCATTCTAAATTACTATCAGCAATTTTTTTGTAGTGATTTATCTCTAGTCTACAAACGCTACAAGAATTATTAAAAAAAACTTTAATTGTCATATGTATTTTTTTTTATAAATTTTTCAGCTTCTAACAATATTAATTTTTTTCTATCTGGTTTCATTTTATCAAAAATTCTTACCATCATTGAAAGCCTAGGATTTTTTAAGAAAAAATTTCTATTATGATTGATGAATCTCCAATACAAACCATCCATAGTGTTGCACCAATCACCTTTTTTAAAATCCATCATTTTCATAAAATAACTTGATCCACATATATATGGTTTTGTTGCAAAAATTCCTCCATCACTAAATAAACCCATTCCATAAACATTTGGGACCATCACCCAATCAGATGAGTCTACAAACATTTCCATAAACCATTTGTAAACAACTTTAGGTTTTAGCTCGCATAAGTTCATGATGTTTGAAAGTATCATTAGTCTTTCAATATGATGTGACCAGCCATGCTCTAATGCATTCTTAATTGCATAATCTAAAGGGGGTAAACCTGTTGTGCCTTCATACCATGAATTTTTCATCTTTCTATTTTGTTTAAAAAAATTTTTTGTCTCCATTTCATTACTATATTTTTGATAAACTCCTCTCATGAATTCTCTCCAACCAATAACCTGTCTTACATATCCTTCTAGAGAATTTAGTCTAATTTTGTTTTTTTTATGAAATTCTAAAATTTTAGAAATTATAAATTCAGGAGTTATAAGACCTAAATTGATGTATGGACTTAGTGCACTATGAAATAGAATATTGTTTTCTTGATGAACTGCATCCTCATAATCACCAAATAAATTTGATTTTTCTTTTATGAAAAAATTTAAAAGTTTAACAACATCATTATATTCAGTTGCAAACCAAAAATTTTGAGTGCTGCCTGGATGATCCTTAAACATTTTTTCAATAACAGGTTTCAAATTTTTAGTATGTTTTGACTCTGTTATTTTTGGAAACTTTGGAACTTTCATATTTTTTGGCAGTTTTTTCCTATTATCCTCATCAAAGCTCCACTTACCTCCTTCAGGATTTCCATCTTTCTTCATTAAAATATTTAGTTTTTGTCTTGTTCCTTTATAAAAAGTTGCCATGAAAGGTCTTTTATTTTTTGATAAGTAATCATTAAATTCCTCTCTAGTATTTAAAAACATTGGTGATTTAATTTTATTCCAAATTAGGTTATTTTTTTTAACAAAATTCTGTACCTTTTTTTCAAAAAACTTATCTTCAATTTCAAAGCTTGTAATTTCATTAATTTTTTTTAATTTAATAACTTTTTTAACTTTCTCCAAATAATCTTTTTTAAAATCGTTTGAGTCAATTTTGGTGTATTCAACTATGAATTTATTTTTTTTTAGGTGGTCTAAATGAGATCTCATAGCAGACAAAAATAGTAGAATTTTTAGTTTATGATGTTTCTCATAAGTACATAACTCATAATCTTCAGCCATAAAAAAAATATGATCATTTTTAAAATCATTTAAATATTTTAAGGGAAATAATTGGTTTCCTAATATGAAAAATAACTTCATTAGAAAATTATAAATAATTTAATTGTAAAAATTAATTAGATCTTTTGAAGCACTCAATAGTATTTTTAAGAAGACACGCTATTGTCATTGGGCCTACTCCTCCTGGTACTGGAGTTAGAGCTTTCGCAACTTTTGAAACTTCATCAAATGCAACATCTCCAACTATCCCTTTTTCAGTTTTATTTATTCCAACATCTATAACTATTGCATCTTTTTTAACCCAATCACCTTTAACAAGTTCAGGCATACCAACTGCGGCTACAATAATATCACCTTTTAAACACTCGCCTTTTAGATCTTTTGTTTTAGAGTGTGTAATTGTAACTGTACAATTTTCTTTTAAAAGAAGTTGTGTCATTGGTTTACCATTTAAATTTGATCTTCCAACAATTACCGCTTTTTTTCCATTAAGATTAGGTTCAATTTTTTTTATTAATAAATAACACCCAAGAGGTGTACAAGGTATTGAACTTTCATAGCCTGAAGATAAATTTCCAACATTCATTGGATGAAATCCATCAACGTCCTTACTTGGTAAAATTGATTCAATAACTTTTTGCTTATCAATATGTTTTGGCAAAGGTAACTGAACTAAAATCCCAGATACACTGTTATCTTTGTTAAGTTCTTCAATTTTATCTAAAATTGTTTTTTCCTCAACTTCACCGGGGTACCTTAAAACTTCTGATTTTAAGCCTACTTCATTTGCAGCTTTTTCTTTCATACGAACATAAATTTGGCTCGGAGCCATATCTCCAATTAAAATCACAGTTAATCCTGGAATTTTATTATATTTAGATTTTAATTCAGAAACTTCTATCTTTAACTCTTCTCTTAATTCTGCTGCTATTTTTTTTCCGTCTATTAATATCATGGATTAGTTAAATATTATTGGTGCCACGTAAAGCTTCATACACATTTCTATAAACCAGATCAATAAAAGAAGTATGATTGGTGAAATATCAAAAGCACCTAGATTAGGTAAAAATCTTCTAATTCTGTTCAAAATAGGGTCTGTTAAACGGTAGGTGAGTTCTAGTATTGAGTAAACAAATCTATTCGATGTATTTAAAACGTTAAACGCTATCAACCAACTTATAACTACATTGGCAATTACAACATAAGTATAAATTTTTAGAACTTGAAGGACTAAATAAAAAATAGCAATCATTTCTTCTCAACATAAATAGACTGACTAGGAAATGCAAAAGATGCATTATTTTTTTCAACAATTTGTTTAATTTGAATTGCCAATCTTTCCTTAACAGCTAACCACTCATCCCAATCATCTGTTTTTGTAAAACAACGAATATACATATCAATTGAACTGTCTGCAAACTTATCAACCCTAACTGCATATCCAAGCTCAGGTTTATAATCTTCATTTTTTTTTATATAATCTTCAATTTCATTTCTAATTGTTTTAAGTTGGTCAACTGTTGAATCGTATTGTAAATTAATTATCCAACTAATTATCCAATTGGTTGTTTGGCTTACATTTATCACAGCATTTTCTGCAAATTGAAAATTTGGTATTATTGCAATTGATTTATCAAATTTTCTTATAACTGTTGATCTAAATCCTATTTTTTCGACAATTCCTTCAATTATTCCTTCGACTAAAATCCAATCTCCAATTTTAAATCTTTTTTCGACTAATACTAATATTCCTGAAATTAAATTTTTAAATAAATCTTGTGCACCCAATGCAACAGCAACACCAAATAAACCTAAACCTGCAATAATTGGTCCAATTTTTATTCCCCACAATTCAAGAACCGCAGCTATACCTAAAATAAATATTAATACTTTTAATGACTTAATGATCCAGCCAATAAGCTCTCTTGTTAAAATTTTATTTAAACCACTTAATACATAAGAAACTGGTTCTATAATTTGATGCATAACCCAAAAAATAAAAATAGTTATTAAAGTTCTATTAATTGTATCTACAATTTCTCTACTCTCATCAGAAAAAGACATATAATAACTCGCAATAAAAAAACCGATAACTATTGGCAAAAATCTAGCTGGCCCTTCCATTGCAGAAACAAAAGAGTCATCAAATTTATTTGTTGTTTTCTTTGCTATATTTTCTAATCTTTTAATAATAACTTTGCTGATGATTCCTCTAAATATTAAAAATAGAAAAAATATTCCAACACCAATTAATATTTCAAGAATATCTACACCTAAAATTCCTCTTTCCCAAACAGAAAGAAAAAGTGATTTAAAATTGTTAAATAATTCCATTTTTAAATTTTATATAGCAAAAATTCCTCTTCTCCAGGACTAAAAATAAAAATTTTTTTCCATTTGATTTTATTTAATACTGACGAGGATTTTTCGCTAATACACATTAAATTGGTGTCCATCCAAAAATCATTTAATTTGTAATTATTAATTAATTTTAGGAAGCTTAAAGCACTATTTTGAGAATAAACATAAACAACATCAGGTATATTTGATCTTAATTTTTCTATGAATATTTCATCTAATTGATAATTAGGTTTTGAAGTATAGTTAATAACTCTTTGTACATTATATCCTAGTGATACTAAATTTTTATCAAGGTCATTTGAAATAATTTCTCCACTTACATAAAGCATTTTTCCTGAAGAAGTATTAAAATTTTGTAGAATTAATTCTTCTAAATTTTTTACATTGCCTCCAGCTGTTATTACATTTTGAAATCCAAGACTAAGTGCTTTCTTCTCTGTTGCAGTTCCAACACAAAAACAGATAATTTTTTTATCAATCAGTTTTGTATCTAAGAATTTTAATGCATTGGCGCTTGTAAAAATTATTGCTTTATAATCTAAAAAATTTATTTTTTCATATTCAATTTTTTCAATTTGAATCACTGGCATATGCGAAACCTTATGTCCAAGTTTGCTAAATTTTAATATTAATTCCTTACAGTCCTCTAAAGGTCTTGTAAACAAAATATGCATACTATTTTTTATAACTCCCTTTAGATTGTTTTTTTAAATTTTCACCAATTTCTATTCCTAATTCTGCTGCATGTTTTATATCTTTAGAAGACTTACAATAAAATCTTTCTTTTCCATCCAAAGAAAAAAGTTCTGCCTCAAGTGTAATATTTTCATTGTTTATTAATGATATTGCTCCCACTGCTGTTTCACAATCTCCTTCTAAAACTTTAAGAACATTTCTTTCTGCTTGAGCACTATTAAAAGTTTTTTCATTATTTATTTTTTTTAAAACATTTTTTATATATTCATCATCTCTTTTACATTGCAATGCTATAACTCCTTGTCCAGCACTTGGAATAATTTCATCAATAGAAAAAATCTCAGAAATGTGTTCATCTAAATTTAAAGAATTAATACCAGCAAAAGATAAAATTATCGCATCATATAAATTTTGATTTAACTTGTTAATCCTAGTATCAACATTTCCTCTAATTAATTTGTAATTTAAATCGCTTCTTTTATTTTTTAACTGAAATTCTCTTCTAAAAGAAGAAGTTCCTATTATTGAATTTTGATTTAAATCTTTAAATTTTATTTTATTTTTCGAAATTAATACCTCTCTAGGATCGTTTCTTTCCAAAAAACAATTTGTTAATAATCCATCAGTTTCATCTGAAGGCATATCTTTTAAAGCATGTACAGCAATATCAATTTTATTTTCTATTAATTCTTTTTCAATTTTGTTTGAAAAAAGTCCTTTGCCTCCTATTTCAGAAAGTCTATCCTTTTGATTTAAATCTCCTGCTGTAGTAATTTTTTTTATTTCTATGCTCTCGATATTGAATTCTTTGGATACTTTTAAAATTTTTTCTTTTGCTTTTTCAGCATAGATTAATGCTAATTTACTCCCTCTTGATCCAATAATAATTTTTTTGCTTTTCATTAAATTAATTTATAATCCATCTTTATATTTAGAATTTTAAACTAATAAAAACTAATTTATGTCAAAAAAACCTGTAATTCTTGGAATAGAGTCTAGTTGTGACGAAACTGCAGTGGCTTTGATTACAGAAAATAAGGAAGGCGAGCCAGAAATTTTATCCAATATAGTTTCTAGCCAAGTAGATATTCATAAAGAATTTGGAGGTGTAGTCCCCGAGCTTGCTGCCAGAGCTCATATAGAAAAAATAGATTTGATCACAAAAAAAGCATTAGATGAAAGTAGAATTAATTTAAATGACATAGATGCAGTTGCTACAACTGCGGGTCCTGGATTAATAGTTTGTTTATCTGTTGGGTTAAATTTTGGTAAAGCAATTGCGGCATCCTTAAAAAAACCATTTATTGCTGTTAATCATTTGGAAGGGCATGCTTTAAGTCCTAAATTAAATTCAAAAATAAATTACCCTTATCTTTTACTTTTAATATCTGGAGGACACAGCCAATTTTTATGTGTTGAAGGACTTGGAAAATATAAAAGACTTGGAACGACTATTGATGATGCTGCTGGAGAAGCATTTGATAAAACTGCAAAATTACTCGGTATCGAATTTCCAGGTGGTCCACAAATAGAAGTACTGGCAAAAAAAGGTGATCCAACAAAATTTGATTTACCAAAGCCTATAATTAATAAAGGTGGGTGCAATTTATCTTTTGCAGGACTTAAAACAGCTATTCTTAGAATTTCAAAAAATATAAAAAACGAAAAAGATAAATATGATCTTGCAGCTTCTTTTCAAAAAACAATGGAAGAGATATTATACAAAAAAAGTAAAGTTGCTTTTCAAGAATTTAATAATATTAATAAAAATAAAAATAAAACTTTTGTTGTAGCTGGTGGTGTTGCAGCAAATAAAAAAATAAGAGAGATTTTAATAAGACTCTGTAAGGAAGAAAATTTTGAAGCAATTTTTCCACCAATTAACTTATGTGGTGATAATGCTGCAATGATTGCATTTGCTGGATTAGAAAAATTCAAACAAAATCAATTTAATGATTTAGATTTTCCCGCAAAGCCAAGATGGCAACTAGACGAAAATGCTATTTTTTTAAAAGGGGCTGGTGTAAAAATTTAATGAAATACTGGTTACTTAAATCTGAGCCTGACGTTTGGTCAATCGATCAGCAAAAAAAAATTGGAACTAAAGGATCTCCATGGGATGGGGTTAGAAATTATCAGGCTGCCAAGAACTTAAAAAGTATGAAAAAAGGTGATCTTTGTTTTTTTTATCATTCAAATATCGGGAAAGAAATTGTTGGTATAGTTGAGGTTATTAAAGAAGCTTATTTAGATAAAACAGATAAAAGTGGTCGCTTCGTTGCGGTCTCAGTTAAGTTTAAAGGTAAATTACCTAAGACAGTAACTCTTGAAAACATTAAAAACAATAAGGAATTAAGCCATTTAGGATTGATAAAGCAAAGCAGACTATCGGTAATGCCAGTTGACTCTAAAAGCTGGAAAATTATTTTGAAGATGAGTAGTATTGATAAAAAATAAACCTTTATGCCAAAAAAGAAAAAAAGAAAAAAAATTAAAAAGAGAAAATCTAAAAAAAGAAAATTAAAAACAAGAAAAAAAAGATTAAAAAAAGTTAAATCTAAAAAAATTGAAAATACAGAATTAATTTATAAACCAAAAAGTGATTGGATAAAAAAAGCTATAGTAAATAAATCTGGATATGAAAAAAAATATTCAGAGTCTATAAAAAACAACGATAAATTTTGGAAAAAAGAAGGCAAAAGAATTACCTGGATCAAGCCATATACAAAAATTAAAGATTATAAATACAGCAAAACAGATGTTAATATTAAATGGTTTTATGATGGAACTTTAAATGCTTCAGCTAACTGTATTGATCGTCACTTAAAGAAAAATAAAGATAAAACTGCAATAATTTGGGTTGGTGATGATCCAAAAGTTCAGAAAAAAATTAGCTACAAACAATTACACCAAGAGGTTTCAAAGGTGGCAAATGGATTAAAAGAAATAGGAGTAAAAAAAGGAGATAGAGTTACAATTTATTTAACTATGATACCTGAGTTGGCATATACAATGCTAGCATGTGCAAGAATAGGAGCAGTTCATTCAATTATTTTTGGAGGTTTTTCAGCAGATAGTATTACTGGAAGGATTAATGATTGTAAATCTGACTATGTTATCACTGCTGACGAAGGTGTTAGAGGAGGAAAAATTATACATTTAAAAGCAACAGTTGATGAAGCTCTTTTAAATTGTCCAAATGTAAAAAAGTGTGTTGTAGTAAAACGAACTGGAAACAGAATTAATTGGGATGAAAGTAGAGATGTTTGGTATCACGATATAACTAAAAAAGCTTCAAAGAATTGTGAGCCTGAGGAAATGAATGCTGAAGATCCATTATTTATTTTATATACATCTGGATCCACAGGAAAGCCTAAAGGAGTTTTACACACGACTGGTGGTTATATGGTTTATGCATCAATGACCCATCAGTATATTTTTAACTATAAACCAAAAGATATATACTGGTGTACTGCTGATATTGGGTGGGTTACAGGCCACAGTTATATAATTTATGGGCCTCTTTCAAATGGAGCAACAACAATCATGTCCGAAGGTATTCCTAACTATCCTGATTGGTCCAGATGGTGGCAAATAGTAGATAAGTATAAAGTAAATATTTTTTATACCGCTCCAACTGCAATAAGAGCCATGATGAGAGAGGGAGATGGTCCGGTAAAAAAAACATCGAGAAAAACTCTAAAATTACTTGGAACTGTTGGAGAACCAATAAATCCAGAAGCTTGGCAATGGTATTTTAAAACTGTAGGGGATTCTAGATGTCCTATTGTAGATACTTGGTGGCAAACTGAAACAGGTGGAATATTAATTAGTCCACAAACTGGAGCAATAGATTTAAAGCCTGGATCCGCAACAAAACCGTTTTACGGAATCAAGCCAGAAATAGTTGATAAAGATGGTAAAGTTTTAAAAGGAGAGGCACAAGGAAGGTTATGTATAGCTCAATCTTGGCCAGGTCAAATGAGGTCTGTGTATGGAGACCATAATAGATTTATAGAAACATACTTTTCTCAGTTCGATGGAAAATATTTTACTGGAGACGGGTGTAGAAGAGATAAAGATGGTTACTATTGGATAACTGGAAGAGTGGACGATGTTATTATTGTATCAGGGCATAATTTAGGAACTGCTGAAGTAGAGAGTGCCTTTGTTGCACATTCAAAAGTTGCAGAGGCTGCGGTAGTTGGATGTCCTCATGATATAAAAGGAAACGGATTATATTGCTATGTAACTTTGAATGTAGGAGAAGAACCCAGCGGTGACCTGGAAAGAGAATTAAAGTTATGGGTAAGAAAACAAATTGGTGCAATTGCTACACCGGATTTCATTCAGTTTGCACCTGGACTACCCAAAACAAGGTCTGGGAAAATTATGAGAAGAATTTTAAGAAAGATTGCGGCTAACGAGCACGAACAACTTGGGGATACAACAACCTTGGCTGATCCGAGTGTAGTTAAAAGTTTAGTTGATAATAGAAAAAATATTTAGAATTTAATTCTCTCGTTAAATTCTTTTTTAACAATATCCCACTTTAAAATTACAGAATTTAAAACAATCTTACGATCAAGGTTTTTTAATTCATCAGCTATAGGTGCCCATTTATATAATGATAATGCACTAGGATTAAATGGAAGATCATTACAATAAGTATTCCAATTAATATTTTGTAATCTATCATTAAAATTCTTTTTTGCTTCCTCAATAATATCTAATGGCATTTTATTTGTAGTTTCATCATCTAAAATTTTTAGAAATATTTCTTTAGCTTTATCTATATCTTGATAATTCAAATTATTTTTTAAATAAGAAAATGTAAAGAATGTTAGATCTTGAAGAGCAACTGCATATATATTCCACTTGGCTAAATTTACAGATGCCATAAATTCATCATTTTCAAAATGAAGAACGTATCTTGTTCCCATTCTAGTTTTTAAATAGCCATAAAGAGTAACTTGGGTAACCCAAGCTGATTTAGACTGAATAAAATCCTCTAACTCATCCAAATTACTTATTTTTGTCTTTGGTATGAAGGCTTTAAATAGAGAAAAAAGATAAATCTTAAAATCTTTCCAAGTTAGGTCTTTCCAAGTTAATTTGTATTTTGCCATAAAAATAGCTATTTATTTATTTTATACCCTAAAAACACCACTATTATTAACAATTTTAACACTTTAAATCTCTTTCATAATGGTTATGGTTTCCGCCAGTTATAACTAAAAGAGGAGATAATAATGTCAAAACAAGCACAACACTGGGAAAAAACCAGAGGGTTGCTAATTGTAACATTAGCAATTTGGTTTGTATTCTCAATTGGCATCTTCCTTTTTGGCGCTGAAATGGAGTCCGTTGGTGGACCCTTCGGTTATCCACTGACATATTGGTTTACTTGTCAAGGGTCTCTTGGAATTTTTGTAATCCTAATTTTCTGGTTTGCGAACAGACAAGAAAAAATCGATGAAGAGTTCGGCTTCAGTGAAAAAGGAGATGATTAATGATTAAAGGTAATTTTATAGACAATTTGCCTAGAGTTTATGGAATCTACACAGGTGGATTTTTAGCTTTCATAATCATTATGGCAATCGCAGAACAGATGGGTATGACTGCAAAAGCTATCGGAATTTGTTTCGTAGCCTTTACAGTAGCCATCTACGCGATAATTGGTTATCTATCACGTACAGCACAAGCTGATGCCTATTACGTAGCTGGAAGGCAAGTACCAACCGTGTTCAATGGAATGGCGACTGCAGCAGACTGGATGTCTGGTGCATCTTTCGTTGCAATGGCAGGTGGTATTTACTTTAAAGGTTACGGTTATATGGCACTACTTGTAGGTTGGACTGGTGGATACGTATTAGTTGCATCTTTATTAGCACCATACCTAAGAAAATTTGGCTGTTACACAGTTCCAGATTTCATTGGTACAAGATACGGTGGTAATTTAAGTAGATTTTTAGCAGTAGTAGTCTTAACTGTTGCTTCATTTACATATGTAACTGCACAAATTAACGCTACAGGTACTATTGCATCTGTTGCTTTAGATATCCCATTCCAATACGCAGTTTATGTTGGATTAGTGAGTATTTTACTATGTTCAATGTTAGGTGGTATGAGAGGGGTAACTTGGACACAGGTTGCACAATATATCGTATTGATAATAGCTTACTTGCTTCCAGTATTTTGGATCAGTAACAAAATGGGTGCGGGTTTCTTCCCACACTTTATGTTAGCTGATGAAGTTGCGAGAATTGCTGATCTTGAAAGCCAATTTGGTTTAGGGACAGTAACAAACTCTGCAGCTGATTTAGCAACTGTGCCGAAAGGTTTAGCAGGTATAACTAAAGCTCACTCAGCGGTTAACGCTACGCCTTGGGCATTTATTTCATTAGCATTAGCGATGATGATGGGAACAGCTTCATTGCCTCACGTAATGATGAGATATTTCACTACTCCAAGTGTAAAAGCAGCTAGAAAATCAGTAGGTTGGTCTTTATTCTTTATCTTCCTACTTTATTCTTCTGCTCCTATGTTAGCGACACTATCTAAATTGTCATTGATAGATCCTAACTTAGCGACTGGAATTATCGGTAAATCGATAAGTGAAGTTCAAGCGATAGATTGGTATCAAAACTGGAACCAGGCAAACTTAATGTTTGTAAGCGACTTTAACGGAAATGGAACTCTTGAATTAAACGAGTTTTTCATGGGTGGTAAAGCCGTTGTGTTAGCAACTCCAGAAATAGCTGGATTACCATACGTAATCTCAGGTCTAGTTGCTGCTGGAGGTATGGCAGCTGCCATGTCGACAGCCGATGGTTTAATTTTAGCAATTGCAAATGCTTTGTCTCATGACTTGTACTACAAGATCATTGATCCAAAAGCAGAAACTGCAAAAAGACTAGTTGTTGCAAGGGTATTACTTGTAGTAATTGGTTTTGCTGGAGCAACTATTGCGGCAATGGAGATCCAAGGTATCTTAGGTTCAGTAATCTGGGCTTTTGACTTTGCGATGTCTGGATTGTTCTTCCCACTTGTACTTGGTGTATGGTGGAAGAGAGCTAATAGAGAAGGTGCTATAGCTGGTATGGCTTTAGGTCTTGCTTCTGGTATGGGTTACCTGATTTGGGTACGAAATGGTGGAAGTGGATTCTTAGGTATTACACAGTTAACGTTTGGTATCTTTGGTTCAGCTGTCAGCTTAGTATCTATGGTTGTGGTAAGTTTAATTACTTCAGAACCTGATGCTGCTACGCAAAAAATGGTTGATGAGGTTCGAGTACCATCTGGTAAATCGATCCTTGGTAAACAACACTAAATAATCTTTTAAAGGGGCGATTAATTTCGCCCCTTTTAATTTCTCATTTTTTCAAATATAAATTTCTAAAATGTCTGCTAACTTTCATCCTTTAGTCTATATAATTGATTATATTCTTGGAATAATCATGTGGACTTTGATTGGAAGAGTTGCAATGAATATTTTCCAAAAAGAAGATTCTGAATTCTTTTTTATGAAAGTATTTGTTAAGTTTACTAATCCATTAATTTATATGTTTAAACCCATAACCCCTTCATTTATAATCCATCCGTTAGTGCCTTTATATGTAGCTTGGTTTTTCTTTATGATAAGATTTTACTTAATGCCATGGGTTTTGGGTTATTCTGTAATGGGTATGTTATCTTTTCCTCTAGAAAGTGAAATTTCGAGACAAATTTATCAATTTTTTAATTCAATTAAATTTTAAAAATTGATACTAGTAAATCTAGCTATCAATGAAAAAAATACAAATTTCACCATCAATTCTGTCAGCTGATTTCAGTCAGTTAGGAAACGAAATAAAGAGATTAGAAGAAGGTGGGGCAGATATGATTCATGTTGATGTGATGGATGGTCATTTTGTTCCCAACCTCACAATTGGTCCTCCTGTAATTAAAAGATTGCGTAATTGTACCAAGCTACCTTTTGATGTTCATTTAATGATATCTCCGGTACATAAATATATTGAAGATTTTTCAAAAGCAGGGGCGGATATAATTACGATTCATCCAGAAGCAACCGATAATTTAATTGAATCAATCAATCTTATAAGAAAACTAAATAAAAAAATTGGAGTTTCTTTAAATCCCAACACAAAATTAAGTGTTATAGAAAACATTTTAGATCAAATAGATCTTGTTTTAATTATGAGTGTTTATCCTGGATTTGGGGGTCAAAAATTTATGCCCGAGATTATAGAAAAAATTAAAAATTTAAAAAAAATAAAAGAGGAAAAAAAACTTAATTTTGATATTGAAGTTGACGGTGGTATTAACTTTGAAAATAGCAAAATTGTAATAGAAGCAGGAGCTAATATTTTAGTTTCAGGAACGACTATTTTTAAAGAAAATAATGGCAATGTTAAAAAAAATATTGATTCTTTGAAATTAGTATAAATTAATGATTTTAAAAAATTCTTTGAATTTTATTAGTGAATTTTTTAATTATTCTTCAAATCAAATAAGAAAGATTTATTTAAGTTCTAGAATTTATAATAAAAAAATATCTAGAATTAATGACAAACTCATCGAATATAAACCAAGTCCAAATTTGCTTGATTGTTTAATAAAGTATGACAAGAAAAAAAATAATATTGAAAATTTTTACTTAAATTCTGTTTGGAACAAACAAGATATAAAAGAGACTGATTATAAAAAACTTCATAGTTTTTTCTGGTTATTTACAATTGATTTAAAATCATCAAAAAAAATTACTCAATCAATTATTTTAAATTGGATAGAAAAAAATCAAAAATATAATTCCAAAAACTGGGAAATAGATACTTTATCAAAAAGAGTTATTGCTTGGATATCAAATTCAAAACTAAGTTATGATAGTAGTGATGAATCTTATAAAGAGAAGTTCAATAGAAATATAAAAAAACAGGTTAATCATTTAATTAACGAAATAAATAGATCAAAATGGGTAAATGATAAGATGATCGGATGCGCTTCAATTATATTGTGTGGTCTTTCATATAAAGATGAAAAATATTTAAATTATGGATTAAGTCTTTTAAAAAAAATTATTGATTTTTCTTTTGATGCACAAAGTTTTCCAAAATCAAGAAATTTACGACAACTTGTATTTTATTTAAAATATTTTGTTTTAATAAGAGAATGGCTTAAAGAATCACAAAATGAAATTCCAGAATATTTAAATGAAATTATTTTCTTCTTAGGACAAAATTATAATTTTGCATGGCAAAATACTAATCAAAATCTATTATTTAATGGAAACCATATAAACCCAAATTTTGATTTTGATAAATATTTAGATTTTCACAAATATAAATTTAAAAATGAAAGTAATGAATGTGGAGGATATACTATTTTAAAAAATAAAAATGTTATTCTTTCTGTTGATTTAGGACCCTCTCCCCAAAAAAAATTTAGTGGCGATTATCAATCTGGAGCTTTATCTTTTGAAATTTTTTTTAATAACTGTAAATTAATTTCTAATTGTGGTTACTTCCAGAATTATAAACACCAGCTTAATTCAATCTCGAAATCAACTGCAACACATTCAACAGTAATTTTAGATAATAGATCTTCATGTAAGATGAAAAAAGACACTGATGGTGTTTTTAAAGTCGATGAGGAACTAAAAATACTTAAAAAATCTATTTTATCTGAAAAAAAATATTGGAAAATCTCTGGTTCTCATGATGGTTACCTAAAAAAGTACGGTGTGATTCATGAAAGAAAAATAGAATTTTTTATAGAAAAAAATAAGTTTATTGGAACAGATAAATTAATCAAAAAGAAAAAATTTAAAAGTTCAAATTTTGAAATCAGGTTCCATTTTATACCTGGCGCTAAAATAACCAAAACTCAAGATGAAAAATCAATTCTTATTGAAATAGAAAATTCTGGATGGAAATTTTCATCTAAAGATCATAAGATAGATGTTGAAACTGGCTTATATTTCGGTAAAAAAAACTCTTTTGTTGAAAATCAAAATATATTTATTTCAGGATTAACTCAAAATGAAGATCAAGAAATTATGTGGGAATTAGTAAAAATTTAATGAAAAAAATAAATAAAGCTTTAATTTCAGTTTCCAATAAAAAAAGTTTAAATTTACTTTTAAAAACTTTATCAAAACATAAAATCCAAATTATAAGCTCTGGTGGCACATTTAAGAAAATTAAAAAACTAGGCTATAAATGTTTAGAACTATCAAAATATACTGGATTTAAAGAAATATTGAATGGAAGAGTTAAAACTCTTCATCCCAAAATTCATGCTGGAATTCTAAGCAAAAGAGGAAATAAATCTCATATTAAAGATTTAAAAAAAAATAATTTTGAAGAAATTGACCTTGTAGTTGTAAATTTTTATCCTTTTGAAAAAACTTTAGAACTTACAAATAAACATAAAAAAATAATTGAAAATATAGATATTGGTGGACCAACAATGGTTCGTGCAGCTGCAAAAAATTACAATGATATTACCGTAATTACTAAACCCGAACAATATAAAGAACTAATTAAAGAATTAAATTCAAATAAAAGTAAAACTACCTTAAAATTTAGAGAGAAAATGTCTGAAATAGCGTTTTCTGAAACTTCTTATTACGATGGATTAATATCTAACTATTTTAATTCTCAATCCAAAAATTTATTTCCAAAAAAAAAAATATTCTTTGGCAATTTAATTGAAAAGTTAAGATATGGCGAAAATCCTCATCAAGAAGCAGCAATTTATTCTCAAAAACAAAAATTAAATCTTAAACAACTTAGTGGTAAAAAACTAAGTTATAACAATTATAATGATATTTTTGCAGCACTATTAGTATCTAAATCTTTACCAAAAAATATTGGTACAGTTATAATTAAACATGCAAACCCTTGTGGAGTATCAATAAATAAAGGCAAATTAGAAAGTTATAAACTAGCGCTTGCATGTGACCCAATAAGTGCGTTTGGTGGAATAGTTTCTTGCAATTTTAAAATCAAAAAAAATTTAGCTTTAGAGCTTAAAAAAATATATTTAGAAGTAGTAATTTGTAATGGAATTGAAAATGATGCACTAAAAATATTAAAAAATAAAAAAAATTTAAGGATTATTGATGTAAGTAATTTGAATGGTAGCAATTTAAATAGTATATCTTCACAATTTAACTCTTACTTAATACAAACTCAAGATACTTTATCTTTTTCAAAATCAAATTTTAAAGTAGTTTCAAAAATCAAACCTAGTTCTAAAACTTTAAAAAATTTAATATTTGCTTTTAATGTTTGTAGATTCGTTAAATCCAATGCAATTGTTATTGCAAATAAAGATACAACAATTGGAATTGGATCTGGTCAACCAAGTCGATTGGATAGTTGTGAAATAGCAATAAATAAAATGAAAAAATTTTATAAAGAAAAAAAAGATGATGAAATTATCGCAGCTTCTGATGCTTTTTTTCCTTTTGTAGATGGAATTGAAAAATTAGTTCAATCAGGTATATCAGCTGTTATTCAGCCTTCAGGTTCAGTAAAAGATAAAGAAATAATTAAATTTGCAAATAGAACTAATACTATTCTAGTTTTTTCAAAAACTAGACATTTTAAACATTAGAAACTTTATCAATCTTTGCTGCAAGTACAAAGTCGCTTTCGTGCAAACCATTTATAGCATGAGTAAAAATCTTAATTTTAGCATATCCCCATCCAAACCAAATATCTGGATGATGACCTTCTTTTTCAGCAATATCTCCTACTTTGTTAATAAAAGTTTGACTTTCTAAAAAATTATTAAATTTAAATTGTTTAATTAAATAATAAGTTTTTTCATCATCTGATTTTACATCCCAACCATCAACTTTTTTTAAATACTTATGAATTTCACTTAAATCAAAGCTAGGAATACCTCCCTCGCAGGGTATACATTTCTTGTCAGCTAAATCACTCATTTCGTCCTTATTTATCTTGGAGCGGGCAATGGGACTTGAACCCACGACCTTCTCGTTGGCAACGAGACGCTCTACCACTGAGCTATGCCCGCTTATTAAAAAAATGATTATAAATAGAGGGTTTTATAAATGCAAGCAATAGTTTAAAAATAAATAATTTACTCTGAAATAATTTTTAATTTTAATTTATTAATAATTTTAGAAATTTATTCTAAAATTAAATATCTTTAAAAAGATTATTAAAATTTTTATATTTTAGATTTAAATCTATAGAATCTTTATAAATTGGTTTTCTACTTTGATTTATACTGACTGTTTTAACTGGATTTTTACTTTTATGATGCTGAAGACAATTTTCTTCAAATTTTAAATTACAAAAATCTAATAAATTTTTAATCTCAATTGATTGATTTTTAACAAGATCTTCATAATTAACTTCATAAATTTTTTTATCAAATTTGCTTTTCCAAAAAATCATCATTTCTCTGTATATTTTTACATATTTTTGGATATTATCTACATCATAAGTCCATTCGGTTCTATTTCCCCCAAATAAATTTTTATAAATGGATAGACAATTATCTTTAATATTTCTTTTTATATGTATTATTTTTGAATTTGGGAAAAGAGTTATAATAAAACCAATCCAAAATAAATTTGAAGGTGCTTTATCAATCTTTACTTGATCTAAATTTAAATAATCATATTTTTTTCCAAGTTTTTTAGAAATATCTACTAAATTTTTAATATTAATTTTTTTATTCTCTTTTAATGTTTTTAAAAAATTTTCATTCATTAAATTTCTAAAGAAAAAAACGTTTAAAATAATTGACTCACCAATTCCATATGTTTCCGAATGGGCAGATAGTATTTGATGTATAAGTGTTGTTCCAGATCTAGGAAGTCCAACTATAAATATTAATTTTTTTTTATAAAAATCATTATTTATATTTTTATCAATCTCAAAATTTGAAAAAATTTCCTTATTTTTAGTTAAAAAATATTCTTCATACTTTAATGGATTATCAGGTGTTAATTTGTTTCTTTCTCTGTTTGCTATATCTATATACTTAAATGCATTTTCATAATCCTTTTGATCTTCATAAGATTTAGCAGCTGCAAAAAGCAAAGGATATTTATTAAATTTATCAAATTTTTTATTTTTAATTTTTTCCAATATTATTTTCTGATGTTCAGTTCTTTCTGAATAATTAATAATATTACTTAATCTATAATCTGCCGCAAAAAGTTCTGGAATTTTTTTTGAAATTGAAAAAAAATATTCTTCAGCTTTTTTGAAATCACCAAGTATAGAGTAGGTATTTGCTAACTTCATAATTATGTTTTGGAAATTTTTATCTTTTTTATAAATTTCTTCAAATACAGAAATTGCATCATGAAAGTTATTTTGATCTATTTTAAGTTCTCCATAATATAGTTGAGCAAGTAAGTTATCTGGTTCTAAATCTAATGCCTCTTTTAATAATTTTTCAGATCTTTGTAGATTATTTATTAACCTAGATATCCTTCCTAAATTAGTTAGCGCAAATATATTTTTTGGATTAATTTCTAAAGATTTAGAAAAAACAATTTCAGCTTCATAAATTTGATTTTTTTTTTCTAGTGAATGTCCAAGAAAATTATAAAAGACATAAATTGCTGGGTATTTTTTAATTAATATTGATGATCTTTTTATTATTTCATCAACATTATTCATTTTAGATAGAATGTTTAGATTATTTATTTCAGATTGAATTAATTCTAAGTTTTTATCCATTTTAATAGTATATAAGATAATAATTAAATTAGAATTTATGAAAAAAAAAATTGATCAGTTTCCAAATAAAATACCTGTTTTTCCATTATCTAATTTTATAATTTTTCCAAGAACAACCGTACCTCTAAATATTTTTGAACCTAGATATATTGATATGGTTGACGATGCAATGAAAAGCGACAGAATAATAGGTATGATACAGCCTAAAAAATACAATCAAAATAATAAAATTCTTTATAATATTGGTTGTGCTGGCAAAATTACCAGTTTTAACGAAACAGAAGATGGACGATATTTAATTGTATTAGTTGGCATTAGTCGTTTTAGAATAATTGATGAGATAGATAATAAAAAACTTTACAGAGAGTATTCTGTAAATTTTGATGAATTCAAAAATGACTTGGTAGAAGAAAAAGAAGACTTAAAATTTTCTGATCTTAAATTAATATTTAAAGATATAAAATCACTATTAACTAAACAAGGATATGTAATAAATTGGAAAGATATTGAGAAGCAAAATCTAGATCAAACTATTAATACACTTTCAATGGCTTCACCATTTACATTAGAAGAAAAACAAGTACTTTTAGAAACATCAAATATAAGTGAAAGAAAGAAAAAATTAGAAGAAATATTATCAACTTATGTTGTTGATAACTTCAGTAATAATACAATTCAATAATTAGAAAATTCCTTTATCTGCAAATTTTTTTGTATATTTCTTAAATAAATCATTTTTTTCTAAAAAACTAAATAATTTTGTCGAATACTTATTATTAAAATTATTATCAAATTTAAAAAAGTCATGAATAAAATCTATTGTTCCAGAAAATATATAATTATAATGTTTGGTTTTATTTTCGAACTCTTTTGAAATTGAACTATCAATTGGAAGTCCAAGACTAATTCTAAAATCTATTAAGTCAGATAATATTTTTATATCTCTAATTGTCATGTTAAGTCCTTGTCCAGCCAATGGATGAATTTTATGTAAGTTATCACCAAAACACAAAATTTTTTTATAGTAATAATTTTTTAATAATGAGCTTTTTAATTTAAATTTTTCAAACTTTGAAAATGATTTTATTTTATACTTTTTATTAAAATATAAAATAAGTTCTTTAATATTTTTATTGTCTGTATTTTTATTTAACCTTGAATATACAACTGAAGTCTGATTTTCTGAACAAGGTAAAAATGCCAATGGTCCAAGTTTAGTAAATATTTGTTGTGCCATATTGTTCTCAATTTTATTATGATTTATTAATGTAGTAAACGCTGTGCTATCATAATTTTTTTCATCTCTTTTAAAAAATATTTCTTTAGATATTTTATTTTTTTGATTAAGATTTATAATTAAATCATAGCTATTTTTTTCATCAATAATTGATTTAAAAAAAGAATCATTAATAATTTTATTTTTTTTTATTAACTTATTTTTTTTTATACTTTTATTTAAAGTATTAAATAACTCTTCATGTTTTATAATAAAAAAAATTTCTTTTTTATTTGATCCAAAATTCAATATTTCTTTATTATTTTCTTTTTCTGTATAAATTTTAATTTTGTTTATTGGCCAAGATTTTTTATATATATTTATTTTTTCTTTTTTTAAATAATCAATATTATTTTTTGATAAACTTAAAGTTCTAGTTACTGATTTTCTTGTTATTTGTATTTCTTCAAATATAGATACTTTAATATTTCTATTAGCTAAAATAGTAGCCAATATATACGTTGCAACACCATTGCCAATTAAACATATATTCATAATTAAAATTTAATTTTAACAATAAATTTTAAATGATACAAAGCTACAAAATAGATTTATTTAAAATGAATATAAAAAGTTTGAGTAAAAAAACCCTTGATTTTACTATTAAAAGGCTTGCTGAAATTACAGGTATTTTATTAATCTGTTTATCAATTTTATTATTTATTGCTCTCGTTAGCTATTCACCTGATGATCCAAATTTTGTTTTTTCAGAAAAATCAGAATTTAAAAACTTGCTTGGTTTTAAAGGAAGTTATACTTCAGATTTGTTTTTTCAATCAATTGGCTTAATTTCTTTCTTGGTATCTTTTACTATATTTTTTACTGGCGTTAATCTTATTAAAAATAAAAATTTTTTGGTAATAGTAGAAAATATTTTTTATTCAATAGTTTACATTATTTTAGGTTCAATTTTTTTTACTATTTTTTATACAAACTCTTTCTGGCTTCCAATTAATGGTAATGGTGGATTTGTTGGAATTTTTTTTCAAGAAAGTTTTTTTATAAATATAATAAATTTAAATAAAAGTATATCTTATTATTTTCTAATAATTTTAATTTTATTTTCATTTTTAATAAGCATTAATTTTAGTCTTTATTTTTTAAAAAATTTATTTAAAAATTTATTTATCAAAATAAATAATACTAAAAAAAATGAAACAGAAAATTTAGATAATTTCCAAAGAGAGTCTGAATTAACAGTTAATGAAAAATTAACTCAAGAAGATCTACCATTTGATAAAAGTCCCAAAGATGAAAAAATTAAATATAAATTTAAATTACCTTCAGTAGATTTTTTAAAACTACAAACAAAACTCGAAAGAGAGAAAAATTCATCTGAAAGTAAAGTTGATGAAAATATTTTAGAAAAGATTCTTTTAGATTTTGGTGTTGAGGGAAAAATAAAAAAGGTAAGTCGCGGACCAGTAGTTACTTTAAATGAATTTGAGCCTGCGGCAGGAATAAAAGTTTCTAAAATTATTAATTTATCAGAGGATATTGCAAGAAATACAAGTTCTGAATCAGCAAGAATAGCAACAATTCCTGGAAGCAATACAATTGGAATCGAACTACCTAATTCTTCAAGAGAAAATGTTTTTTTAAGTGAAATAATTTCAAGTACTAATTTTTTAAAAAAAGAAATTAAACTTCCAATTGCGCTTGGGAAAAGTATTTCAGGTTTACCAATAGTTGGTGATTTGACTTCTATGCCTCACTTACTAATTGCTGGTACAACTGGATCAGGTAAGTCAGTTTGTATTAACACAATTATTTTATCTCTGTTGTACAAACATACCCCTGAAAAATGTAAATTTATTCTTATTGATCCTAAGATGTTAGAGCTGTCTACATACGAAGGAATACCTCATCTTTTATGTCCAGTTATTACTGAAGCAAAAAGAGCTGCTTCTGTTTTAGGGTGGGTAGTTAAAGAAATGGAAAGTAGATACAGACTAATGACAAAAGAAGGTGTGAGAAATATAGATGGGTATAACTCAAAACACAAACTCCCTATGCCTTATATAGTTGTGATTGTGGATGAAATGTCTGATCTTATGTTAGTGGCTGGAAAAGAAATTGAAGGATATATTCAAAAATTATCTCAAATGGCAAGAGCTGCGGGAATTCACATTATAATGGCAACTCAAAGACCAAGTGTGGACGTAATAACAGGAACAATTAAAGCTAATTTTCCTACCAGAATATCTTTTCAAGTTACATCAAAAATAGATAGTAGAACAATTCTAGGAGAGCAGGGTGCAGAACAACTTCTTGGAAAGGGTGATATGCTTTATATGTCCTCAGCAAATAAAATAGTGAGAATTCATGCTCCATATGTTTCTGAAAATGAAATTGAAAAAATAAATAATTTTTTAAGATCACAAGCTGAACCTGACTATGTAGATGAAATATTAAATTTTGCTGATGAAAAGGAAGCTAATTCAAATTTATCAGATAATGAAAATCAAGATGAATTATATAGTGCTGCATTAGAAATTATAAAATCTGAAGGAAAAGCTTCTACATCTTTTTTACAAAGAAAATTACAAATTGGTTATAACAGGGCAGCCAGAATAATTGATATGATGGAAGCTAATGGTGAAGTAAGTAAAGCAAATCATGTGGGGAAAAGAGATGTTCTTAAATGATTAAAAAAATTATTATTATTTTAATAATTTTTAATATTACTAATATTGTTAAAGCATCTACCAAAAATGAAATAATTATTAATTTAAAAAAAATAAAAAATATAAGTTTTGATTTTAAGCAAACTGTCGATGATAAAATGGAAGAGGGTACTTGTACTATTCAATACCCCAAAAAAATTTATTGCTCTTATAATAATTTTAAAAAAAAAATAATTGTATCAAATGGTAAATCTCTTGTAATCAAAAACCAAACAACAAATCAATCATTTATATATCCTTTAATAAAAACTCCTTTAAATTTGCTTTTAGATAAAGATTTTTTGCTAAGTGAAATTATAAATTCAGAAGAAAAAATAATTAACAATAAATACTATAATTTTAGTCTTAAAAATAAAGATCATAAAATAAATATTTTTTTTGATAAAAATTCTAATGATTTAGTTGGTTGGCAAACAGAAGATTTATATCAAAATCTTGCTGTTACTTATATTTATAACATAAAAAAAAATAATAAAATTGATAAAAAAATTTTTAGACTTCCTTAATTTTATAAACTTACATTAATTAATTCTGACTTAAATATTTTCATCCCTCTTGAAATATAATTTTTTAATGCATTTTTATGATCTAATGAACAAGTGTGCACCCAAACTCTTTTTGACCCAATTTCAAATGATTTTTTAATTGCCTCTGATAATAAATAGCCACCTAATTTCTTTCCAATATATTCTTCTAGAATTCCAAAATATGCAATTTCACAATTTGATTCACCATTATAATAATTTTGTTCAAAATATCCTACAAGATCCTGTTCATGCTTTAAAACGTAGGTATTAACTCCATTTTTATTTAAATAGTTATCCCATGTTTTGTCAGTCCAAATTAATCTATCTACCCATCTATGTTTTTTACCTATTTCTTTATAGAAAAACTTATTTAATTGAAAATCTGGTGGATCAACTTTGTATAAATATAAATTATGTAGTGGTTTTTCTTTTTCGATTAATTCATTTATAGAATTGATTTCTAAATAATTTCTTTTAACTTGACTATTCACTAACCATTTTTCCAACTTTTTCACCACCAAATAGATGAAAATGCAAATGAGGCACCTCTTGTCCTCCATCTTCGCTTATATTTGCTAAGGCTCTATATCCTTTACCAGTATTAACGGAGATGCCAAGTTTTTTTGCTACAGAATTTATTCCTTTTAATAGTCCAACCATTTCCTCTGGTGAAGCATTTTGGCTAAAATCATCAAGATCAACGTATTTACCTTTTGGAATAACTAGTGCATGAATTTTTTTTTGTGGATTTATATCATGAAAAGATAAAACAAATTGATCTTCATAAATTTTTTTACAAGGAATTTCTCCTCTAAGTATTTTTGCAAAAATATTATTATTGTCGTAACTCATTTTTTTCTTTTATTTAACTCTTCCATTACTTCTTCAATTTTAATATTATTTGCCTCTAAATACATTATCAAATGATAAAAAACATCTGCAGCTTCGTAAATTTTATTTGAATTTTTTTCTACAGCTTCAATTAATTCATTTATTTCTTCTAAAACTTTTTCTTTACTTAAAGATTTATTGCTTAAAAGTTTATTGGTATAAGAACCCTCGACTGGATTATTTTTTCTATCTCTTGCAAGTTTAAATAAACTTTCTAGTGTATTAAGCATACTAAATCCTAACTGGAATCCCTTTTGTTTTCAAATATTCTTTAGCCTCTTTAACAGAAAATTTACCGTAGTGAAATATAGATGCGGCCAAAACTGCGCTAGCTTTTCCGAGTTTAATTCCATCAACTAAATGATCTAAATTACCTACTCCACCTGATGCAATTACTGGAATATTTACTTTTGATGAGATCTTAGACATTAAATCAATATCATAACCAACCTGAGTTCCATCTCTATCCATAGAGGTTACTAATAACTCCCCCGCACCGTTTTCTTCCATTTTTTTTGCAAATTCTAATGCATCAATACCTGTATTGTTTCTTCCGCCATGAGTAAAAACCTCCCATTTATCTCCATTTAATTTAGCATCAATTGCTACCACGATACACTGTGAACCAAATTTTTTTGAACTTTCCGCGACTACTTTTGAATTTTGAACAGCGGCAGTATTTATTGAAACTTTATCAGCACCACATTTAAGAAGTTTGGAAATATCTTCAACACTTCTAACTCCACCTCCAACAGTCAAAGGAACAAAACATTTTTTTGAAGTTTTTTCTACTACGTCATAAATAGTATCTCTATTTTCATTTGAAGCGGTTATATCTAAAAAACAAATCTCATCAGCTCCTCCATCAGAGTAAATTTTAGCTTGTTCAACTGGATCACCTGCATCTTTCAAATGTACAAAGTTAATTCCCTTAACTACACGACCATTTTTAACGTCTAAACAAGGTATTATTCTATTTTTAAGCATCTTCTTTCACCAGTTCTTCTAATTGAATATCACCATCATAAATAGCTTTACCAACTATTATACCTTCAACATTTTTTAAATTCTTCGCTTTTTTAATGTCGTCTATTGATAAAACACCACCTGATATAATTACGGGGCAATTTGATGTTTCAGCAACTTCCATTGTTTCGTCAAAATTTGGACTTTGTTTCATTCCATCCCTGTTAATATCAGTATAAATTAATCTACTAACACCATAGTCGTTAACTTCTTTTAAATAATCTAAAGTTAATTGATTAGAGCTTTCTTTCCATCCAGATACTGACAAATACCCATCTTTAGCATCTAAGCCTAGAGCAATTTTATTTGGATATTTTTCACAGGCTTTTTTCAAGAAGTTTTTATCTTTTATAGCTGCACTTCCTAGAATAACTTTTTCAACACCAGCATCTATATATTTTTGAATACTTTCAAAGTTTCTAACTCCACCACCAACTTCAATTTTAAGATCAAATTTACTAACTATTTCTTTAATAATATTAAGATTTACTATCATTCCAGTTAAAGCCCCGTCTAGATCAACAATGTGTAGGTTTTTAAAACCATAGTGTTTATATTTGCCAGCTTGTTCAACTGGAGACATTTCATATTCAGTTTTATTATCAAAGTCTCCTTTGACTAATCTCACGCACTTCTTATCTTTTATGTCTATTGCTGGAAATATTTTCATCTTTATAAATTTATAAAGTTATAAATTATTTTTAATCCAATCTTATCACTCTTTTCGGGATGAAATTGTGTGCCAAAAATATTTTCTTTTTCAACAGAACAAACAATGTTTGATGAATAATCTGTTGTTGCAGAAATTATATTTTTATCTTCTGGAATAAATTCATAACTATGCACGAAATACATATGAGAATTATTTTTTATATTTTTAAAAATCTTACTTTCTTTAACAATATTTATTTCATTCCATCCAATGTGAGGAAGTTTATATTTGCCATTTTGATTATCTATTTTTGATACTTTGCCTGAAATCCAGCCCAGACCTTTTGTTTCAGTTTCTTCGTAACCAATATCTGCAAACATTTGTAAACCAACACAAATTCCAAGAAGTGGTTTTTTTTTGATAATTGCAAATTCACTTAATGTATCAACTAAACCGTTGATATTATTAAGCGCATCAACACAACTTTTAAACGAACCTTGCCCTGGCAAAACAACTTTATCAGAAGATTTAATCTTGTTTAAATCTGAAGTTACTTCAATGTTTACTTTATCTTTCGCAATTTCCTCAAAGGAGTTTATTACCGAGCTTATATTACCCGAATTATAATCAACAATTGTGACGTTCATTAAACTTATAATGAGCCTTTAGTGGATGGAATGCTCTTTTTATTTCTTGGATCCATCTCCAACGCAGCTCTCAATGATCTTGCCAAACCTTTAAAGCAAGACTCAATAATATGGTGGCTGTTATCACCATAAATATTTTCAATGTGTAAAGTAATTCCAGCAGCTTGTGAAAATGCTTGGAACCATTCTTTAAATAATTCTGTATCCATTTCACCGAGCTTTTCTACTTTAAGCTTAACCTTCCAGATTAGATAAGGTCTATTTGAAACATCAATTGCAACACGTGTTAATGTTTCATCCATAGGTATCATTGCATGTGCATATCTTTTAATTCCAATAAATTTCTTTGAAGCTTTTTTCAAACACTCACCAATAGCTATACCTGTATCTTCTGTAGTGTGGTGCAGATCAATATGAGTATCTCCTTTAGCTTTTATATCCATGTCCATAGAAGAATGCTTTGATAATTGTTCAAGCATATGATCTAAAAATCCTATACCTGTGTCAACTTTGTACTTGCCCTTGCCATCAATGTTTAAATCAACACTAATGTTAGTCTCTTTAGTTTTTCTGCTAATTTTTGCTTTCCTCTTCATAATTTAAAAAAGGTATATATCTATTATTCAATTATGGCAATAATACTAGCCCTGGGCTTGAACTATTGAATTTAGTATCCATTTATAAGGTATGACAACAATAGTATTAGTAAGAAAAAACGATGAAGTGGTAGTTGCTAGTGATGGCCAAGTAAGCATGGGAAACACGGTAATTAAAAGAACTGCTAATAAAGTTAGAAAAATAGAGAAAAGAAATGTGATCGCAGGATTTGCTGGATCTACTGCAGATGCTTTAACTTTATTTGAGAGATTAGAGTCAAAATTAGAAAAACACGCAGGTAATCTTGCAAGAGCAGCAGTGGAATTAGCTAAAGACTGGAGAACTGATAAATATTTAAGAAGATTAGAAGCTCTAATGGCTGTTGGTGATAAAGAAAAAAGCTTTATAATTTCTGGAACTGGAGATGTTCTTGAGCCAGAAGGAAATGTAATAGGAATTGGTTCAGGTGGTAATTATGCATTAGCTTCTGCAAAAGTTTTAATGGATACTGAACTTAATGCAGAAGAGATCGCAAAAAAAGCAATTAAAGTTGCATCTGAAATTTGTGTATTCACTAATGACAATATTAAAATTGAAAAAATATAATGGAAAAATCGAACGTAACAACTTTTAAACCTAAAGATAAATCAGATAAAAAAGAGATTTTAAATTCTCTGTCTCCAAGAGAAATTGTTTCTGAATTAGATAGATTTGTAGTTGGACAAAAAAACGCAAAAAGAGCGGTGGCAATTGCTCTTAGAAACAGATGGAGAAGACAAGCTTTAGTTGGTGAAATGAAAGATGAAGTTTTGCCAAAGAATATTTTAATGATGGGTCCAACCGGAGTTGGAAAAACAGAAATTTCAAGAAGACTATCAAAATTAGCCGAGGCACCATTTGTAAAAGTAGAAGCAACTAGGTTTACCGAGGTGGGGTATGTTGGTAGAGACGTTGAACAAATAATCAGAGATTTATTAGAGATAGCTATTGCAATGGAAAAAGTAAAAAAAAGAAAAGAAGTACATGCGAAAGCACAGAAATTAGCTGAGGAAAGAGTTTTGGATGCTTTGGTTGGAAATAAAGCGAGTGTTGCTACTAGGGAAAGTTTTAGAAAAAGATTAAGAAGTGGAGATTTAGATAATAATGAAATTGAAATAGATATTAATGAAGCTTCACAAATGCCTCAATTCGAAATTCCTGGAATGCCTGGTGCTAATGTTGGAATGATAAATATTTCAGAAATGTTAGGGAAGTCAATGGGAGGAAAGGCTAAAAAGAAAAAAATGTCTGTAAAAGAGTCTCACGAAATTTTAATTAATGAAGAGTCTGATAAACTGATAGAACAAGACAAAATTGTAAAAGCAGCAAAAGATTCTACTGAAAATAATGGAATAGTATTTTTAGATGAAATAGATAAAATATCAGCTAGAACAGACCGTGTGGGTGGCGATGTGTCAAGAGAAGGAGTACAAAGAGATTTACTGCCACTTATAGAAGGTACAACTGTTAGCACTAAATATGGAACAATTAAAACAGACCATGTTTTATTTATCGCATCAGGTGCTTTTCAATTGGCAAAACCATCGGATTTACTTCCAGAGTTACAAGGTAGATTGCCTATTAGAGTTGAACTAGACGCTTTAAATAGTGAAGATTTTAAAAAAATACTTAAAGAACCTGATAATAGCTTAATAAAACAATACAAAGCCTTATTAAAAACTGAAAATGTTGATTTGGAATTTTCGGAAGATGGCATTGATATGATTGCTAATTTAGCTTACGAAGTAAATTCAAAAGTTGAAAATATTGGAGCAAGAAGATTACATACAATTATAGAAAGAGTTCTAGATGAGATTAGCTTTACTGCAACTGACAGAGGTGGTGAAAAGATAACTATTGATTCTAGTTATGTTAAAAATAATTTAGGTGATATCGTTAAAGATACAGATCTTTCTAAATTCATTTTATAAATTTTTTTAATAAAATATTAAATGTTCCTTTATTAGGATTATTAACAGAGTCTAAATCTATTTTTTTAATAATTTCCATAAGTTCAGAATTATTTTTTATATAATCTGGTACAGAATATTTTAATATACTTAAATCTTTAGATAGATATGGATCTTCTTTATTTTTAGACCTTGATCCTTTTCCAGTAATAACATTGATACTACTTGCATTATCAAAATAACATCTTTTAATAAAATTACTTATAACTTTATTTGCATTTTCAAGGGTATTGCCATGCAAGTCTATTGATCTAACTTTTTCATTTATATTAATTTTATTAAAGATTATATCTTTATTTTCTAATTTATTATTACTATCTAAAAATTTCTTCCAATCTTTTTTATCTTTATTTGTAATTTTTTTTATCAATTATGCTTGAGTGTCAACTAATAGCCAATCGGGATTGATAGATTTAACGTTTCTAGAAAACTTCCAAGTATCATAAACTTTTTTAATCTTTTCGGGAGAACCTGATATTAATTTTTGATCTTTATCTTTAACACATGAAATTATTTCACTTACAAAATCAACTTTTACTTCAAATTTATTATTTACTTGATTGTAGTTTTTTATGTCGGCCGAGTTTATACCTATAAAAGTAGTTTCTGATTTTAGACCTTTATTTTTTCTTTCTTGAATAGCTTCGCTAAAATCATTTAAAACCTTTTTATCTAGTAAAGTTTTGATTTTTTTTAAATCCCCAGATGCGAAACTTGTAATTATAGTTTCATATGCAATTTTAGCACCTTTTAAAAAATCAGCCTTAGCCTTTTCATCAAAATTGGTTTCATCTATCTTTTGATGATTTTCTTTTTTTGTGGGAAAATCATGAGCAAAGGTAGCTCCAATATTTTCTTCATGTCCAGTTTTTTTTCCTAAAATCCCCCTTAATCTAAGGAAAATAAAGCCAGCAATCATTGCCAAAAGTATTATATCAATATATTCAAAACTATAATTCATAAGTAAATAATATTTACTATGTTGCTTAATTTCAACTGACAAATTAGATTAAAGACAAATGAACACAGTTTTATTGCTTATTTTATTAGTACCAATCATTGAGATTTATCTTTTTATTAAGATTGGATCTCAAATCGGTGCGTTTAATACAATTTCTCTTATTTTTATTACTGCAATTATTGGGATTTACTATGCAAAATATGAAGGATTAAACACATTAAGGTCTGCAATAAATCAAATTGTCAGAAATGAAATTCCTATTTATGAAATAGTTTCTGGTGCAGCTTTAGCTTTTGCTTCTCTTCTATTAATCTTGCCAGGTTTTTTAACTGATATATTTGGATTTCTCATTATTTTTCCTTGGACAAGAAAAATACTTTTTAGAAGAATTTCAAAAAAAAATTACAAAAAAAATAAAAACTTTATTGAAGGTGAATACGAAGATATAGATGATAAAAAATAAAAATGGAAGAAAAATTTAAAATACTCACCGAATTTGTAAAAGACTCATCTTGCGAAACTCCAGACGTGGAAACTTATTTATATGTAAAAGAGTATTTGAAAAATTATAATTTAAATATTGATATAACATCTAAACCTTTAAAAAATAGATTGATTGAAGTAAATACAAAACTTACATACGTAGACAAAACTAAATCAAAAAATAAGTCTCATTTTGAAATTACTTATGCTTCAATAGTAAGAATAAACGAGGAAATTAAAGATCGTAAAGTAATTGAAAAAATAATTTTGTGTGACGTCCAAAAGGAAATTTATAATAATTTAGAAAAGACATTTATAAATTTATTAAGTATTTCTGGTTTTCCTGGAATTAAATTTGAAAAAAAAATAGATTTTGAACAGCTATATAATCAAAGACTCAACTAAAATAATTTTTTTTAAGCGAAGTTTTTAAAAATTCTTCGTGCAAAATTAATTCTTCACTAGTTGGTTCAATTATTTTTTTTGAGTAATTTTTAGTACTATTTAAAATAACATTTTTGCTTCCCTGGATTTCGGTAACAAAATCTAATGAGGGTTCTTTTTGATCAATTAAATTGATATAAACTTTAGTCAACAATTCACAATCTATAAGAGCGGTATGTTTTTTTCTTTTAGAATTGTCTATTCTATATCTTTTACATAACGCATCTAAACTTGTTAAAGAACCTGGGAATTTATTTCTTGCAATTTCTAAAGTATCTATAACCAGTTCTTTATCTATTTTTTTTCTTTCCTGCTATTTGAAGTTCATTATTTAAATGGGAAATATCAAATTCAGCGTTATGGATAATCAATTTTTTATTATCTATAAACGAAAGAAACTCATCTGCTACTTCTATAAATTTTTTTTTATCTGATAAAAATTTATCTGTATAGCCATGTACTTCTAAAGCCTTTTCCGAAACTCTACGTTCAGGATTTAAATAACAATGAAATTTTTTTTGTGTAATAACTAAATTGTCTAATTCGATACACCCTATTTCAACAATTCTATGACCATCTTTTACTGATATTCCTGTTGTTTCTGTATCAAGTACTATTTCTTTCATAATTATTTAAAATTTTTTTTTTAATTATTTTAACACGTTTTTTTAAATTTAACTTTTTAAAATCATTTTTAATTACATAATCAGATTTTTTTCTTTTAAATTCTAAAGGTAGTTGTGATTTTCTAAGATTTTCAATTATTTTTTTATTATAATTTTTTCTTTTCTTTAACCTTTTTAAAATATCTTTTTTCTTCGAGTCAACAAAAACATATATAAAACTTTTTTTAAAATTTTTTTTTTCCATCAATAACGGTATATCAAAAATTAATATTTTTTTTTTTTTATTTAATTCAATAAATTTTCTCATATTTTTTTGTACTTTGGGATGAACTATCTTTTCAATTTTTTTTAGATTTGCCTTATTTTCAAAAATTGATTTTTTTAATTCATTTTTTTTTATAGGAAAAGAAGTTATGAATTTAGGTATTTTTTTTTTTAATCTAATAAAACAATTTTTGTCATTCTTATAAATTTTCGAAACTTCTTTATCCGCATCAAAAATTGGTGAACCAAATAGTTTTGCTGTAAAGCTTTTTCCAGATCCAATATCACCAACAATTCCAATCTTAATCATTAATCTAATAAATTTATAACTTCTTGATTGATTTCTGGCATTAATTTATTCCAAATAGTAAATGCTTGATGCGCTTGATAAATGAACATCATTTTTCCATTTTCAGCTTTATTTCCAAAAAGTTTAGCTCTTTTCAAAAAAATCGTTTCTTTTGGATTATAAATAACATCATAAAAAAATTTATTAGGCTCTATTTTAGAATAATCTAATTTAATCCCATCTTCATTTTTTAAACCAATGCTTGTTGCATTTATAATCATATCAAAATTTGGGGTTTCTCCCCAATCAATAATTTCTAATTTATTAAAAATATTTTTTAGATCTTCTGCTTTAGATTTTGTCCTGTTGCTAATAATAATTTTTGCAGCTCCCATTCTTTTTAATGCTATAATTATTGAGGAAACAACGCCTCCTGCACCTAATATAAAAACTATTTTATTTTTTATATCATATTTTGAATATTTTATTCCAAGTTCAAAACCAGATATATCAGTATTATGACCAATCAATTTTCCACCTTGAAAATATATTGTATTAACAGATTGTGATTCATTTGCTTCAGGACTTAGTTCATCTATATATGGAATAACTTTTTTTTTAAAAGGAACTGTTACATTCGCACCATTAATTGTCTCTTTTTTAATTTCAGAAACTATAAATTCTATATCACTCTCTTTAATTTTCCTCTTTTCATATATGGCTTCTATATTGTTTTTTTTTATCCAATAATTATGAAGTTTTGGTGAAAGAGAGTGGTCTATAGGATTTCCAATTACTATATATTTTTTCATATAAAATTTCTTAGATAATCCTTAATTTTTTTAACAGGTAAGCCCATAATTGTATCTTCATCTCCATCAATTTTTAAAAATAAAGACCTACCCTCACCTTCTATTTGATAGACATTATATGAATATAAAGCTTCATCAGTAATTTTTGATAAGTATTCTTTAAGTTCTTTATCGGACAGGTCTTTCATTGTCAAAGTTGCTTTATCAGTATAATTCCAAATCATAGAACCATTTTTTGAGATGCAAACAGAACTTATCAAAAAATGGGTTTTTCCATTAAGTTTTTTTAATATTTTCATAGCTTCTTCTCTACTCTTAGGTTTTGATATTAATTCCATGTTTAAATCTATTACACTGTCTGCTCCAAGGACAATTTCACTATTAAACTTCAAACTTATTTTATTAGCTTTTAATTCTGCTAAATTTTTAGAAATTAATTCCGGACTAGAATTTTCTTTTAACAAACTTTTCTTTACTGATTCTTCATCAATGTTAGATGGAAAAACTTTACATTGAATTTCATTTTTATCTAAAATTTTTTTTCTTATTTTGCTATTAGATGCAAGAATTATTTTACGCATTTTGACTTTTTATTTCATATATTTTTATAATAGAAGCTGCGGTCTCTTCAATTGATTTCCTAGTAACATCAATTACTGGCCATTGATACTTTTTAAAAGCTTCTTTTGCATTTTTTGTTTCTAATTCTATTTTTTCAATGTTTGTATAGTCAATCCCATGTTCTTCTTTTATTGCCATCATTCTATTTTTTCTAACATCAACTAATCTTTTTGGCTCAACTGTTAAACCCACTACACATTTAAGTTTTGGATTTTCTCTAAGAAATTCAGGAATTGAATTTTCGTTTACCAAAGGAATATTTGAAGTTTTATAACCTCTATTTGCAAGATATATCGATGTTGGTGTTTTACCAGTTCTACTAACACCAAGTAAAATAATATCTGACTTTTCTAAGTCTTGTATCATACTTCCATCATCATGGTTCATAGTAAACTGAATGGCTTCAATTCTTTTTGAATTTTCTTCGTAAGTATGTTGTCCGCTAGGTATATGCGAAGCTCTCTGTTTTAATAATTTAGAAAAATTTAAAATCAAATCCCCAAGAACACTAAAACAAGGGATATTGAATTTATTTGCTTCTTTCTCTAAATATTTTGCGAGATTGTCATCAACTATAGTGTAAAGAATTATCGGTTCTTTCTGTTCTCTAGCTAATTCAATAATTTTCAATATTTGATTCTGGGTCCTGGTAAATGAGAATTGATGATTATTATATTTAAAATTTAAAAATTGAGCCTTTAAAGCCAAAAATATTCTATCAATTGTTTCACCGGTTGAGTCTGAAATTAAGTAAATATCGTGTTTATCAGTCATGTATAAAATGTTTATAATAATTTAATAAATCAATTAAAAATTTATAACTTTTTTCATTCTATTTTTTATTTGAATATCTTTTAAATTATTAACATAAATAAACATCTTAATAATTAATATACACAATTATTTAACTAAGCTAAAATTTACAAAAAAAGGCTATTTGTCTTAATTTTTTATTATTTTTATCTGTTAGTATTTAGTGGGTAAAATGTTAAAAATTAATAATTTCTTATATTAACAGGATATAAAACTAATATTAAAGATTATATATATAATTATTATATGACTCCAATCCAAGATTGCATAATTAATAAAAATCATAAAATAAATCCTATTTGGATAATGAGACAAGCTGGAAGATATTTACCAGAATTTAGAGAGATTAGATTAAAAAATAAAGATTTTATAAAATTATGTTTAAATGAAAATTTGTCATCTGAGATAACATTACAGCCAATTAAAAGATTTGATTTTGATGCTGCAATAATTTTCTCTGATATCTTAATGTTGCCATACGGTTTGGGTCAAGAAGTGAAATTTGAAAAAGGTTTAGGACCTAAATTAGGAAAATTAGATTTAGATTTAATAGCAAATGTAAATAAAGATAAATTTAGTGAAAAATTAAATCCTATTTATAAATCTATATCAAACATTTCATCAGACACTATATGTAAAAATAAGGATATAATTGGTTTTGTTGGAGCACCGTGGACAATCCTAGTTTATATGATTAATAAAATGTCACCAAAAAAATCTCTCTCTAAAGAAATTTTTAATGATAAATTGTATATAAAAAAATTATTATTTATAATTGAAAAATTCCTTAAAATTCATATTGAAAACCAAATTAAATCAGGTGCAACCATTATACAAATTTTTGATAGTTGGGCAGGATTATTAAAAGATAATATTTCTAATTTTATTTATGAACCAACTTTTAATCTTGTAAATCATGTTAAGAAATTAGATGTACCTGTTATTTGTTTTCCTAGAGGAATAAAAGATTATAAAAATTTTTGTCAAGTTGTTAAGCCTGATATGGTAAACATTGATTATAATATTGATCCTAAAAAAATAATTAATGAAATAGAAATACCAGTACAAGGAGGATTAGATCCAAAAGTACTATTAACTGATAAGGAAAACTTACGTATAGAAGCAACAAAGTATCTTAAAATTTTTAAAGATCACCCTTATGTATTCAATCTTGGTCATGGTATTTTACCAGAAACGAAAATCGAAATGGTAGAAGAACTAGTAAAAATAGTTAGAGGCTTTAAATAATGGAAAAACATCCCAAAATAAAATATGGAAGGACCGGTGTTTTAATAATTAATTTAGGAACCCCAGATTCTACAAGCTGGCTAGATGTTAGAAGATATCTGAAAGAGTTTCTATCAGACAGAAGAGTAATTGAAGTAAATCCAATAATTTGGCAAGTTATACTTAATCTTTTTATTCTCAATTTTAGGCCATCAAAAAGCGCTAGGGCTTATAGAGAAATATGGATGAAAGAAGAAAATATATCTCCATTATTATATTACACCAAAAAACAAGCTGAGAAATTATCAAGATCTTTTTCAAATGAAAATCTAGTTATAGATTTTGCTATGAGATATGGAAATCCAAGTATTAAGGGTAAAATTAAAAAGTTAAATGAAGAAGGTTGTGAAAATCTTATAATTTTACCTCTTTATCCTCAATATGCGGCCGCAACTACAGCAACTGTTTGTGATGAAGTATATAGAACTTTAATGAATATGAGGTGGCAGCCTTCGTTAAAAATTATTCCACACTATGAGTCAGACCCATTATATGTTGATGCATTAGTAAACTCAATAAATTCTAAAATAAAAAATATAAATTGGAAACCTGATTTGATTTTAGCTTCCTATCATGGGATACCAAAAAAGTACTTTGATAAAGGAGATCCATATTATTGTTATTGTCATAAAACTACTAGACTAGTTTCGGAAAAATTTAAATCTATTGAAATTAAAACAACCTTCCAATCTAGATTTGGCCCACAAGAGTGGCTCCAGCCATATACAGATAAAACTTTAGAAAACTTACCAAAAGAGGGAAAAAGAAATGTCCTCACGATATGTCCAGGCTTTTCCTCTGATTGTGTTGAAACATTAGAAGAAATATTAATTCAGGGTAAAAAAAGCTTCATGGATTCGGGGGGAGAGAATTTTGACATGATACCGTGTCTAAATGATAATGATGATCATATAAGTTTACTAAAAAATTTAATTCAAAAAAATATTTGATTGATGAATTATTATTTACTTTTTAAATCTCTACATCTAATCGCAGTTATTTCATGGATGGCTGGATTATTATATCTTCCAAGAATTTTTGTTTATCATGTTGAAAACTCAGAAAAAAAGGAAACCACTGAGATTTTTGAGGTCATGGAAAAACGTCTTTATTTTTACATTATGAGACCAGCAATGATTTTAAGCTGGTTTTTTGGAATAATATTAATTTATATAAGTGGTGTAGATATTTTTTCACAATTATGGGTGCATATAAAATTAGGCTTAGTTGTAGTTCTTACTATTTATCATGAATACTTAGGGATATGCCTGAGATCTCTTAGATTAAAAACTAACACAAAAACATCTAAATTTTTTAGAATTATTAATGAAGTTCCTACAATTATATTAATCTTTATTATCTTTATTGTGATTTTTAAGCCAATCTAGGGTTGAAATTTATATAATAATATATATATTGAGACCATCTAGCATCTAATAACCCCCCTTTAATTATGAATATACAAGATTTAAAAAAGAAAAGCTCAGAACAGTTGATTGATGAAGCTGAAAAGTTAGGTATAGAAAATGCCAGCACTCTTAGAAGACAAGAAATATATTTTGCAATTTTAAAAAAACTTGCTGAGAAAGGTGAAGAAATAACTGGAGAAGGAGTGCTTCAACTTTTGCAAGATGGATTTGGTTTCCTTCGGGCAATGGAGTCAAATTATCTTCCTGGTGCAGATGATATATATATAAGCCCTAATCAAATTAGAAAATTTGGCTTGAGAACAGGAGATACAGTTGAAGGACCTATCAGAGCTCCAAAAGCAGGTGAAAGATATTTTGCTTTATTACAAGTTAACAAAATAAATTTTGAAGAACCTGAAAAATCAAAACATAAAATAGCTTTTGACAACTTAACTCCATTATACCCAAATAAACAAGTAACTTTAGAAGTAGAGAGTAACAAAGTAGAAAAAAAACCAGACTTAACTGCAAGGCTAATTGATCTAGTAAGTCCAATCGGTAAGGGACAAAGATCTTTAATAATATCTCCGCCTAAAGCTGGAAAAACAATGATACTTCAAAGTATTGCCAATTCAATAACTGCAAATCATCCAGAATGTTATCTAATGGTATTGTTAATTGATGAAAGACCTGAAGAAGTTACAGACATGCAAAGAACTGTTAAGGGTGAAGTTATAAGTTCAACTTTCGATGAGCCTGCACAGAGACATGTTGGAGTAGCTGAGATGGTTATAGAAAAAGCAAAAAGACTTACTGAACATAAAAAAGATGTTGTTATATTATTAGACTCTATAACAAGACTAGGAAGAGCATACAACGCAGTAGTTCCTAGCTCAGGAAAAGTACTTACTGGTGGAGTTGATGCAAATGCCCTGCAAAGGCCAAAAAGATTCTTTGGTGCCGCAAGAAATATAGAAGAAGGTGGATCATTAACAATAATAGCTACAGCATTAATCGATACTGGTAGCAGAATGGATGAAGTTATATTTGAAGAATTTAAAGGAACGGGTAACAGCGAGACAATTTTAGACAGAAAAATATCAGAAAAAAGAATATTTCCTGCTATTGATATTACTAAGTCGGGAACAAGGAGAGAAGAATTGCTTTTTGATAAAAATGATTTACAAAAAATGAATGTTCTAAGAAGAATTATTGCTCCAATGGGTCCAATGGATGCAATTGAGTTTCTTAATTCAAAATTAAAAAATACAAAGAATAATGCTGAATTCTTTAATTCTATGAATAAACCAGCCTAACTTTTTATTAATTTGTTTTTAAATTAGTTAAATTAATTTAAAAATTCATTATGGAATTGAATAAAAAAGTAGACCAAATTCTAAAAGAACTAAAATCTGGTAAATTTAATAAGGTAGTTTTAGATTCAGAAAAGCTATTAAAAAAATATCATGATAAAGGATATTTGTACAATATATGTGGTTTAGCTCACCAAAGGTTAAATAATATAGAAAATTCAATTTCTTATTTTAAAAAAGCTATAGATCTTGAACCACAAGATTTAGGGCACAAAAACAATTTAGCAAATTCTTTTATTTATTTAAATCAATATGAGAAAGCTGAAAATATATTTAAGGAAATATTAAAAAATAATTCTGAGAATCCACCAGCCCTTGTAAACTATGCGCGCCTTAAAAATATTTTATTAGATTTTAAAAGCTCAATTGAACTTTATCAAAAAGCACTTAAATTTATAAAAAATGATTTAAGTATTTGGCTGAACTTAGCATCAGTTTATCAAAATTTAGGTGAATTTGAAAAAGCTAATAATATTTTTAAAAATACACTAAAAATAAATTCAAAATTTATACCAACCCACATTTCAATTAGTAAAATAAATGATTATTCTGAAAATGCTTCAAATCTCTCAGAAATGATTAATTTAAATAAAAATGATAATTTAAACAAAAAAGAGAAATCAGACTTAGAATTTGCTATTGGCAAGGCATATGACGATCAAAAAAATTATGAGTTATCTATCAAATACTTTGAATCAGCCAATAAAAATAGAAAAGAATTAGTTAATTATGATTTTAAATCTGAAGAGAAATTATTTAAAAGTATTAAAAATTATTTTGAAAAAATAGATATAAGCAATAATAAAAAAAGTAAAAATTCAAAAAAAATTATTTTTATAGTCGGTTTGCCTCGTTCTGGAACAACACTTTTAGAACAAATTTTATCTGCACATCATGAAGTTTTTGGAGCAGGAGAACTTGATTTTTTAAGAAAAATTATAAAACAATATTTTGTACAAGATAATAAATTGCTTACTCAAAAAATTAATGAACATCAGTTATCAAATGATACAATAGTAAACGATAAATATTTTGCCTATTTAAAAAATTTAAATAATAATTCTTTAACAACAATAGACAAAGCACCACAAAATTTTATATGGATTGGTTTTATTAAACTATTTTTTAAAAATGCTAAAATAATTCATAGTAAAAGAAATTTAAAAGATACTTTCTTATCAAATTTTAAAAATAATTTTGCCTCAAAAGATATGGACTGGACTTATGATCCATCTGGGATTATTAAATATTTTAGTATCTACAATGATTATATGAAATTTTGGAAAGAAATATGTGGAGATTTTATTTATGATGTCGAATATGAGAATCTTGTAAATAACAGCGAAGATGAAATAAGAAAAATTCTAAATTTTTGTGAGCTTGATTGGGATGAAAATTGTTTAAATCACCACAAAAGTAAAAAAACAATGATTAAAACAGTAAGTACTTTTCAAGCAAGAAAACCAATTTATAAAACATCAATAGACTCAAGTAAATTTTATTCAAAAAATCTTGAAAAGTATTTTCATCAATTAGATTATAAATAATATTTCTTAAAATTTAAATTTAGCTATACTAGGCCGATGACTATTTATGCATTATCTTCAGGCCCCGGTGTTTCAGGTATAGCTGTCATTAGAATATCTGGTCCTGAAACTAAAATAGTTATAGCGAAAATGACAAAAGAAGAGATTCCTTTACCCAGAATGGCTACATTGAGAAAACTCAATAAAATCAACACTAATGAGCTTATAGACGAAGGTATAATTATATGGTTCCCTGGACCTGAGAGCTACACAGGGGAAGATATGGCGGAATTCCATGTCCATGGCAGCAGAGCAGTAATCGAAGCTATCCATAACTCAATTTCAAAAGTTGAAAATTGTAGAATTGCTGAGCCTGGTGAGTTTACTAAAATTGCATTTCAAAATGGAAAAATAAATTTACTTAAAGCCGAAAGTATTTCGGATTTAATTTCATCAGAAACAGAAATTCAAAGACAACAAGCAATTAAAATTATGTCTGGAAAAAGTTCTAAAAAGTATAATGAGTGGAGAAAGAACTTATTAAAAATTTTATCAAATGTAGAAGCTAAAATAGATTTTCCAGAAGAAAATCTTCCAGATAATATCTTAAGAGATATCAAAAGTTCTTCAAAAAAAATAAAAGAAGAAATTCAGAAACTATTAAAAGATCAAAAAGTTGGCGAAAGAATTAGAGAAGGTTTTAAAATTGCTATAGTTGGACCAACTAATGCTGGAAAATCTTCTTTATTAAATTATCTTTCAAAAAGAGATGTGGCAATAGTTTCAGAAATTGCTGGAACTACAAGAGATGTAATAGAAACCCATCTAAACATTGATGGTTTTCCAGTAATAATTTCTGATACTGCTGGCATAAGAGAGTCTAAGGATGAAATAGAAAAAAAAGGCATTAAACTTGCATTAAAAAGTGCCGAAAAAGCTGATTTGAATATAGTAATGATTGAGCCTAAAAGTGTTGATTTTACTGGCTTTTTAAATGATTTAGTTAATGAAAAAGCCATATTTGTTGTAAATAAATCTGATTTAGGAATTGACAATATGAGTCCAACGTTAAAAAAATTAAATCCTATTTTGATTTCTTTAAAAAATGAAAAAAATATTGATGAGCTAATTGCAACGATCAAAGTTAAATTAAAAAACAAATTCATTATTTCAGATGATATTTTGATTACAAGAGAAAGACATAGACAGCATTTAGAAAAATGCGTTCAACATTTAGTAAACTTTGAAAATAAAAATAATACAGAAGATTTTGATAAGGGAGCCGAAGATTTAAGGTTAGCAACAAGACATTTGGGAATAATTGTTGGAAAAGTCGATGTAGAGGAGATATTAGGCAGTATTTTCAACGATTTTTGTATAGGAAAATAAGGCTATTTTTATAAGGATTTTTTACTATTATTGAGATATTTCTCTTGATAAATAAGCCTTTTAGAACATTTTATAAGTTTTTTTTAAGATTTCTTCTCTGATCTTGTAAATATTTAATTGAGTTATAAGTTTAATTTATGAAAAATGAATCAAAATTTGATGTTGTTGTTATAGGTGGAGGACATGCAGGATGTGAAGCAGCAGCAGCTGCAGCAAGATTAGGTGTTAACACCGCACTGTTTACAAATAAAATTGAGACAATAGGTGAGATGTCTTGTAATCCAGCTATTGGTGGATTAGGAAAAGGACATTTGGTTAGAGAAATAGATGCATTAGATGGAGTAATGGGCGACATTGCTGACAAATCTGGTATTCAATTTAGATTGCTAAATAGAAGTAGAGGACCAGCAGTTAGAGGACCTAGAACTCAAAGTGATAGATCACTATATAAAAGATATATGCAAGAAAAACTTCTAAACTATTGTAATTTAAGCGTATTTTCAGATCCTGTAGTTGAGTTTATATTTGAGAAAAACAGTATAAAGGGATTCATAACACAATCAGGCAAAAAAATTAAAACAACGAAGTTAGTACTAACAACTGGCACTTTTTTAAATGGATTGATTCATGTAGGTGAAAAACAAACTCCAGCTGGTCGGTATAATGAAAAGCCCACAACAGGTTTGAGTGAACAATTAAAAAAACTTAACTTTAAAATTGGAAGACTTAAGACGGGTACACCTCCAAGACTAGATTCTAGAACAATTAATTTTAATAACTTAGAAGAACAGTTTGCAGACGATGATCCTTATTTTTTTTCTTTTCTAACAAAAAAAAATTTAAATAGGCAAATTTCATGTCGGATGACTTATACGAATGAGTCTGTTCATAAAATTATTTCAAAGAACATAAAACGAAGCGCTATGTACTCAGGAAGTATACAGGGGGTCGGTCCAAGGTACTGCCCATCTATAGAAGATAAAATTGTTAAGTTTGCTGAAAAGCAAAGACATCAAATTTTTCTAGAGCCTGAAGGGCTTAATGACCATACGGTTTATCCAAATGGTATATCCACATCGCTACCAGCTGAAGTACAGCAAGAAATATGTTGTAAAATCAATGGTTTAGAGAATGTAAAAATATTAAGGCCAGGATATGCTATTGAGTATGATTTTGTGGATCCAAGAGAGTTATTTTTGACTTTAGAGACTAAAAAAATTAAAAATTTATATCTAGCAGGTCAAATTAATGGAACCACAGGATATGAAGAGGCAGCTGCCCAGGGTCTAATAGCTGGAGTTAATTCTGCTCTATCATTAAAGGGAAGCGAACCTTTTATTTTAGATAGATCTGAAGCATATATTGGCGTAATGATAGATGATCTTGTTACAAAAGGAGTTGCTGAACCATATAGAATGTTTACTTCTAGGGCTGAATATAGACTATCCCTAAGATCTGATAATGCAGACATTAGACTTACCCAAAAAGGAATAAATATAGGACTGGTGCTTGATGAGAGAAAAGTATTGTATTTAGAGAAGTACTCTAAACTCAAAAAAACTCAGGATATAATGGATAAATTGAATATTTCCCCTTCGAAAGTGGCCAATTTCGGAGTAAATATTGCAAAAGATGGTGTAAGCAGAAATGCTAATCAGATATTGAGCCAAAAATCTGTAAATATGTCTAAAATACGGGAAATTTGGCCTGAAATTACATATGTTTCACGTGAAATTGATGAGCAATTGGAGATAAATTCACACTATAGAGGATATTTAAAGAAGCAAAATGCTGATATTTTAGCATTTAAAAGGGATGAAAATCTTATTATACCTGAAAATATTGACTATGATATTTTTTCAGGTCTATCTAATGAAGTTAAGTCGAAATTTAAGAAAATAAGACCCAAAACTATGGGCCAGGCGTTAAGAATTGATGGAATTACACCAGCTGCTGTATATATTTTGTTGTCTCATCTAAAAAGAAAGTCTATTAAGCATATAGCTTGATTGATTCGGATTTTATAAAAAACTCAAAACTAAACATTCAAAATGTTTCACGTGAAACTCTGGATGAACTTAATAAATACAGTTTGTCGATTATAAAAAAAAATAAAGATATAAATCTGATAAGCTCAGGGACGGAAAAGTCAATAAACACAAGGCATATAATAGATAGTGCACAAAGCATTGATTTTATTGATAAAAATGATATTAAGGTATGTACTGATTTAGGATCAGGAGCAGGGTTACCAGGCATAGTCTTGGCTATTTTGATGAAATCAAAAAAACCTCAGTTTAAAGTGATTTTTTATGAAAAAAGCTACCACAAAAGCAATTTCCTGAAAGAAATTTCAAAAAAATTTAAATTAAACACAGAAATTAATAGAAAAAATATTTTTCAAGAAAAGAATTTACAAACAGATATTATAATTTCAAGAGCATTCAAACCCTTGCAGGTAATTTTTGAAATAGCGTCAAACAACTTTAGAAAATTTAAATATATAATTATGTTTTTAGGAAAAAGTGGAAAAGAAAATTTAAAGGATGCATCAAAGAATTGGAAATTTAACTATGAAGAAAAAAAAGTTTAACAAGCGATCAATCGTTAGTAGTAAAAATTTGGAATTTAAAAAAAAAAAATGGATAAAAAAATTATTTCAATAATTAATCAGAAAGGTGGAGTGGGAAAAACTACTACTGTAATTAATTTAGCAGCAGGCTTGACTATGAAAGGAAAAAAAATTTTAGTAGTAGACCTAGATCCACAAGGAAATGCCACAACAGGGCTTGGGCTATCTAATACAGAAAATACAGAACTAACAATTTATAGTGTGCTTAATGGAAATAAAAAAATTTCAGAGGTTATTCAACCAACTAAGTTTGAAAATCTGAATTTAGTTACATCAAACGTCGATCTTTCAGGTATAGAGGTAGAGACGGCGGGAGATAGCCGAAGAGCCTTTAAACTAAAGGACGAATTAACCTCTATTTTTAATGATTCTGAGCCATCTTATGATTACATACTCATTGATTGCCCTCCGTCTCTTAGTCTTATAACAATTATGGCATTGGTTGCTTCTGACGAACTCGTGGTTCCATTACAAACAGAATTTTTTGCTTTAGAGGGTCTTACTCAGTTGATGAAGACAATAGAAAGGATTAAGTCAAACTTAAATCCAACTCTTAACATACGAGGTATCCTTCTTACGATGTATGATAAAAGAAATAAGTTATCTAGTCAGGTAGAACAGGATGCTAGGAATTATTTTAAAGCAAAAGTATATCAAACAGTGGTCCCTAGAAATGTAAGATTATCAGAAGCACCATCTCATGGAGTGCCGGTACTACTTTATGATAAAAATTGTCCGGGAAGTAAATCATATTTTATGTTTACAGAAGAATTTTTAAACCAAGATAAGCTAGTGGAGAGTGCTGCATGATGAATCCATTTAAAACAAAAAAAGGGTTAGGTAGAGGATTGTCTTCATTAATAGGTGACGCAGACTCAAAACCAATAAAAAATAAAGTATCCATAAGTTCAATTATCAGAAATAAATTTCAACCCAGAAAAAATTTTGATATTAAGAAAATGGAGGAACTTACAAATTCAATTAAAGAAAGAGGAATTATACAGCCAATAATAGTTAGAAGAGCTGCCGATCAAATTAATAAATTTGAAATAATTGCTGGCGAAAGAAGATGGCAGGCAGCTCAGAATGCAGGACTTCATGAGGTGCCGGTAGTTGAAGTTGAGGCGGATAATTTAAAATCATTAGAGTTTGCAATTGTTGAAAACGTTCAAAGAAGTGATTTAAACCCAGTTGAGGAAGCCTTGGGTTACAGAAAACTAATTGATGACTTCAACTATGACCAAGAAAAAGTATCAAAGTTTATAGGAAAGAGTAGATCGCATGTAGCCAACTTTCTAAGAATGCTTTCTCTCCCAAAAGAAGTTATTTTGCTTATCGAAGAAAATAAAATTTCACAAGGTCATGCAAAAGTACTCGTTGGTCTTGATAATGCATATTTTTTAGCAAACAAGATAATTGAAAAAAAATTGTCAGTAAGACAAGCTGAAAGTTTAATCAGAAGTTTAAAAAGTAGTAAAAGCAAAGGAAAAATAAGCAAAAACCCAAATCTTATAAGTTTAGAATCTGGAATTGAGGAAAAAACTGGAATTAAGGTTTTTATTAGAAATAAAAAAAATAACTCTGGTCAGGTTACTTTTGAATATAAAGACCTTGATCAATTAAACAGACTGATAATGGTAATTAAAGCAAACTACTAATTATCTTGCTGTATTAAGTATAAAATCTGAAACTATATTTAGAGAGCTATGATAATTTTTTTTAATAATTAATTCAATATTTTGTATTTTATAGATTAACTTTTCAGTATCTTTTAGGCTCCATTTTAAAGCTTGGCTTTTGACTATTTCTTTGTCCTTCCAAAAAATAGGTGGTTTATAATTTGAAATTATTTGCTCTAAATTTTTATTTGAATTATTAATCTTTTTTATTTCTAAAAGTCTTTTTGATTTTGATAATAAAGTTCTAACAATTAATATACAATCCTCTACTGAAAAAACATTTTCATTAAAAATTTTATTTATTTTTTTTATATTTTTTGAAAGGCAATTATCAGCCAGTTCTGAAATACTATAATTCTCTGCCAAATTAGTTAGTTTAATAACTTCATCAATAGTAATTTTCTTTTTATTTAATATAAAAAAGGATATTTTATTTAACTCATTATTTAAGTTTATTCTATCTCCACTGCTTCGTTCTACAATTAAGTTAACTATTTCTTGTGATATTGGTATTTGATTATTTCTAAAAAAATTATTTGCAATTTGTATAAGAGTCCGATCATCATCTTTGTAAAATGGTACACAAATTAAGTTTTTTTCTTTTTCAAATATTTTTCTTATTTTTGATTTTTTTTCCAAACTACCGGCATTTAAAACAAAAGTTATATCTTTTATTTCTCTCTCTAATATTTCATTAACTAATATTGTTATTTTTTCACTAACTCTTGAAACTAAAATTAATTTTGATTCATCAAAAAAAGACTTGTTTATAAGGCTCGATATAAAACTTTCAAAATTATTTAATATTTCATTTTCATCAAAACGTTCTATGTTTCCTTTAAAATTAGCGACAAAAACATCTTTAATAACATGACTTTTGTAGCCATCATTTTCACCATAAAATAAAAAAATATTGTTTTTTATTTTTTTTATTTTTTGATGTTCATATGCTTTAATTATCATTTTCTTTTAAATTGATTGCAAATAAACTATAATCTCTTCTGCTATTTTTGTTGCAAGAATTTTTGAAGTTTCATTTTCTAATTTTTTAAGATCAGATTTATTATTTTTATTATTATAGTCTATTGATTTTATAAATAATTTATTTTTTTCATTTCCTTTTGAGTCTATAATTACAATATTAGATTTTAAATTTATTCGATAAGTTTTTGGATTTCCCTTAGTGTCTTTTGAAGAAACTTCTTTATTTAACAAAGTGTTGACAGTTAAAGTTAATTGCTTATTAGCATCAGCGTCTTTATAATTTGCTAGTTTTTCACTTATAATTCGATTTAATTTATTATTTCCAGTTGTACTTAATTGAGTTATTGCAAAGTTAGAATTTTTACTTGTATAAATTGGTGTGTAGCCACAAGCTGAAACAAAAAATAGCAATATTAAAACTTTAATTAAATTTTTTTTAATCATTATATTAAAATATTTATTAATCTGTTTTTTACAAAAAAACATTTATTTATTTTTTTATTTTGAATAATTTTTTTTGTATTCTGATTATTTTTAATTTCTTTAATTAATTCTTCCTCTGAAATATCTTTCATGTATTTAAGTATAGCTCTTTTTTTTCCATTAATTTGTATCACATATTGAACTGTATCTTTTTTAATTAAATTTTCATCAACTTCAGGCCACTTTTGTAAAGAATTTGACTTTATATCATCAAGACATTCTGAAGAAAAATGTGGAATTATAGGCGAAATTATTGACAAAAATTTAATATAATTTTTCAGGATAGTTTGTTTGTTTATGCTAGTATCTAATTTTTTATTAAAAAAATTATACGCTTCGTATAAATTAGCTATAATTACATTATAGTGAAATTTTTCTAAATTATAATTTATTTTTTCTATCATTTGATTGGTAAAGATTGCAATTTCATCATCTTTTTTATTAGAGTTTTCTTCAATCCTGCTTTTAAATTTTTCGTGTAAATTCCAAAGTTTTTGAATAAACTTATAAGAAGACAACATTCCAGTTTCTGACCATTGAACGTCTTTTTCAGGTGGACTATCAGAAAGAATAAATAGTCTTACCGCATCAGCTCCATAATTATTAATTATATTTTCAGGATCAATTGTATTTTTTTTTGATTTTGACATCGATTCTGGAGGTCCAACAATGATTTTTTTATCTTTTATATTTTCGTATTCCTCTGGGCTCAACCAATTACCATCTTGATCCTTATAAGTCTCATGACAAACCATACCCTGTGTGAATAAACCACTAAAAGGTTCAGTAATATTAAATTCTTCTTGATTAAAATTAATTGCCTGCATAAAAAATCTAGAATAAAGTAAATGTAAGATTGCATGCTCAACACCACCAATGTATTGATCCACAGGCATCCAATATTTGATCTCTTCCATGTTAAAACCTTCAGATTCATTTTTTGGAGAACAAAATCTTAAAAAGTACCAGGATGAATCCACAAATGTATCCAAAGTATCAGTCTCTCTTTTGTACTTTTTTCCATCTATAATAATATTTTTCCAATTATCTACATGATCTAATGGATTCCCATTTGTTTTTAAGTTAATATTTTCAGGCAGTTCAACAGGCAAACTCGATATTGGTATTTTTTTTATTTTGTTGTTTTCATCATAGGCTATTGGTATAGGGCATCCCCAATATCTTTGTCTTGATACTCCCCAATCTTTAAGTCTAAAGTTTATTTTTTTTTTCCCTATATTTTTTTTTTCCAAATATTCGATTGTTTTATTTATTGATTCTTCGGGAACTTTCAGGTCGTTTAAAAAATTAGAATTAATTATTTTTCCAGGCCCAGTGTAGGCTTTTTCCTTAACTATAAAATTTTTATTTTCATCATATGAATGACCTTTTTTATCAAGTGGTTCAACAACTGGTATAACTTTTAATTTATATTTATTTGCAAAATCTAAGTCTCTCTGATCATGAGCTGGGCATCCAAATACAGCACCAAATCCATAATCCATTAAAACAAAGTTTGCAAAGTATACTGGTACTGTTTTTGTATTATCTAAAGGGTTAATTGCTGTTAGATTAGTTTTAAATCCTATTTTTTCAGCTTGAGCTATTGCTTCTTCAGTTGTACCAGTTTTTGAGCATTCCTCTTTAAATTTTTTAAAGTCATCTCTATCTTTATAAAATTTTGATAGGGGATGATCCACAGATACTGCTAAGAAAGACATACCAAACAAAGTATCAGGCCTTGTTGTAAAACATTTAATTGATTTAATTTGTTCATTTTTTTTTAAATTAAAATCAATTTCACATCCATAAGATTTGCCAATCCAATTTTTTTGCATAATTTTAACTTTGTTTGGCCATTCTTTAAGATTATTAAGTCCATTAAGAAGTTTTTCAGAAAATTTTGAAATATTAAAAAACCATTGATTAAGCTTTTTTCTTTCAACAGTTACACCAGACCTCCAGCCCTTCCCATCAATTACCTGCTCATTTGCTAAAACACTTTTCTCAACTGGGTCCCAATTTACATAACTTTCTTTTCTATAAACTAAACCCTTGTCATATAAATCTAAAAAAAATTTTTGTTGGTGTTTATAATAATTTTTTGAACAGGTAGAAATTTCTCTTTCCCAATCAATTGATAAACCAAGTTTTTTTAATTGGTTTTTCATTACAGAAATGTTTTTTTCTGTCCAAACTTTAGGATCTAAATTATTTTGTTTTGCTGCATTTTCAGCAGGCAAACCAAATGAGTCCCATCCCATTGGGTGTAATACATTATACCCTTGCATTTTTTTATATCTCGATAATACATCTCCAATTGTGTAATTTCTAACATGTCCCATGTGTATCTTTCCAGACGGGTATGGGAACATTTCAAGACAATAAAATTTTTTTTTTGATTTATCTAAAACTGATTTAAAACTTTTATTATCTTCCCAATATTTTTGCCACTTATTCTCAACAATTTTAAAATTGTATCTATTCACTTTATAAATTAGAAAAATTATTTATTTTTTTTTTTAGTCCAGAGCAGAATTTTCATATTTTACTTTATTTTTTTCTTTATTTTGTTTTGCATAAAGTGCTGCTTTTTTTAAGATACTCTTTGTTATTTCTAAAACTAAAGTACCTTTATCTTCAGTTATCTTACAATCAACTGTGGTGTCACAATTTTTAGTAAATATTTTTACATCTAAAGCATCTGACCTAACTTCATTAGTTAAAAATCTAATAGATATCTTAACTGACTGACCTGTTGATGAAGAATCGTTATACCAATCAGTAATAATTATTCCTCCACTATAATTTGCTGAAACTAAAGGCATAAAATCAATTGTATCTAATGTAGCCCTCCATAATTCATTAGAACTTGCAAAATCAAACGTACCGCCTTTTTTATTTCCCCCCATTAACCTAAAACCTTTTCCATCTTCTATATTTTTTTTAACTCTATCTTTTACATTTACAGGAACTTCCCCAGCTTTAGTTGGTTTGTATTTAATAGCCTCACATGAGTTAAGTGATATCGATAACGCAAGAAAGATTAAGATTTTTATTGGAAGTATAAATTTATTCATGATTTTAAAGAATTATTCATAAAATAGCATAATCGACTCTACTTAGTAGACAAAAAATCAAAAAAAGCTACATTTTACAAGGAAAATATAAGTGATGTATTTTTACAACATAATTATAAATTGTTGAGTTTATATTGATTTTTTAGCGGAAACCAACCTAGTTTTTGATAAAAAATACGCTGTTTATAATTAATTATAAAACTTAGGAGAAAATATGAACAAACTAACAAAATATGGACTAACAGCTTTAGCTGGTTCATTAGTTGCTACTTCAGTATCAGCTGGTGAAATGAGCGTTTCAGGTGGTTGGTCTTGGAGCTATGACTCGGCTGATTCAGACGAGACTGGTAATCCTATGTCTATGGGTAACAGTGTTACTTTTACAGGTTCAGGTGAGACAGACCAAGGTTGGACTGCAACTTACAAAATGGAACTTGATCACGGTTTCAATGGATATGATGACCAAAGCTTAACACTAGATATGGGTGACTCTGGAAAATTAGTATTCTCTGGTGCTTCAGTGACTCCTGGTGGTATTCACATGGTGAACGATATCGTTCCTGCTGCTGATACTCCAGTGTATTCAATGACTGACTCAGGTACTGCTTACGGTATCGCAAGAGGTGCTGATGCAGCTAGTAACTTATCTTACACTATTACTTTTGGAGACGTTACTGCTTCTGCAGAAATGAAGAAAGGTGCTGGAACTGATAGAACTTTCGGTGTTAAATACACAGGTGTTGAAGGTTTAACATTAGTTGCTGGACAAGGTGACATCAACCCAGGTAACGTTGCTGGTGAAACTCAAGAGACAACTTTTGGAGCTAGCTACTCAGTTGCTGGAGCAACAATCGCTTATCAAGTTACTGATATAGATTATCCTGCTGCAGGTGCTGCTGACGAAGACTCTACTCACATAGGTGCTTCTTTTGCAGTTAATGATGACTTGTCAGTATCATACGCTACTCAAACTACAGATATCACTGGTAAAGGTGAAGACGAAACTGTATCTGGTTTCGGTGTATCTTACTCAATGGGATCTATGAGTGTTGCAGCGTACGCTGGTAAAACTGAAAATGGTAACGGTGTTTCAACTGCTGATGATGAAGGAAAAGGTTTAACTTTATCAATTGCATTCTAATATAGTTACTTTTTAGAAAATTTAACGGCCCCTCAATTTTTTGTGGGGCCGTTTTTTTTTGTATTAAATAAACTTATTCCTGAATATCCATAAACGTTTAATAAATTTAATTTTTTTAGATTTTTTTTATTAATACCCCCTAAAGCAATTATTTTCTTTTTTGTTAATCTAGTTAAAAACATAAATTTATTAAGTCCTAGGTAAGTTTTTTTCTTATTAAAAAGTGATGCAATAAAAATCAAATCAACTTTTTGTAGCTCTTTAGTTTTAATCTCATTGTAGTTATGAGCTGATCCAATTATGTAAAAATTTTTCTTTTTTGGGAAATTTAAATGTTTTAAGTCATTATTAAATGAGGGCAAATAAACACCATCAAGTCTCAATTTAATTGCTAATTTAAAGTTGTTTGATAAAAAAAATTTTCTTTTATTTAATTTACAATATTTTTTTATTTGAATAATTAAGCTTTTATTAATGTTTTTATTATAATTTCTATATATAAGGGCTATATTCTTATTTAATTTGTTAATGTTATTCTTGTCAAATTTACTAATAAAATAATATACTTTTGGTAAGTCTTTATGCATAAAACTATTGAAAATTTAAATTATATTCAAAATCAAATTAATTCAAAAATATTAAAATTAAATATTATCAATTATAAACCAAAAATCATTGCAATTTCAAAAACTTTTAAAATTGATCATATAATGCCCTTGATAGAGTACGGCCATAGTGATTTTGGAGAAAACAAAGTCCAAGAAGCTATAGAAAAATGGACTGAAGTAAAAAATAAAAATAAAAATATCAAACTGCATTTGGTTGGCAAACTTCAAACAAACAAAGTTAAATTCGTTTTGCCACTTTTCGATTTTATTCATTCTTTAGATAATTTGAAGCTAGCGAAAAAGATATCTGAAGAACAAAAAAAATATGAAAATAAACCAAAAATATTTATTCAAATTAATATTGGAAATGAGTCACAGAAATCAGGTATCCATAAAAATGAATTATCAGATTTTTATAATGAGTGTATAAAACTTAATTTAGATATCATAGGAACTATGTGTTTGCCACCAATAGGTAATGACCCAAGTATTTATTTTTCTGAAATGAAAAAAATTACTAATTTTTTAAATCTAAAAGATATTAGTATGGGAATGTCAGACGACCATCTTAAAGCCATTGAACATTCTTCAACATACTTAAGAATTGGATCCAAAATATTTGGTGCAAGAAGTTAATAAATTACTACTTTTGTATTTTTATTAATTAATTTTAATAAAATCAAAAAATCTTTTTTTGAAATAGCAATACACCCTGCTGTTGGATTGTAATTTTTAGTAAGATGAATAAATATTGCACTACCTTTATTTTTTATGGGTTTATTATAATTGTATTTTATTAAAATAAAATAATCATACTTATGATCATTTCTATATAATTTTTCATATTTAATTTTTTTATTTATTTTAATTTCCTTATTATAAAATTTACTTTTTATATCATTACACCATGCCATGTTCTTTTTTATTTTTTTGCAAATTAATCTATTTTTTGGCAATGAAACTCTATCTGGTCTCCAATATAATTTTCCAATTTTAAATTTTCCAGAGGGTGTGCAAAAATCCCCCTCCACCTTATTCTTTCTAATACCTTTTTTTCCTATGCAGCATTTTAATTTAAAGTCTTTAACAATTAGAGTATCTTTATTTTTTATGTGAATTATCATAGTTTGTATATTTATGAATAAACAAAGTATTCTAATATTTAAATTACCAGAACTATTTAAGATTTTAAATGAATTAAAAGACAATCTAGATTTCAATATTTATAATTTTGATGAGAAAAAGGAACTTTTAAACTTAGATAAAAAAAAATATGAGAATTACTTAATCTTAACAAATACACAAAATCAAATAGAAGATGAAAAATTTCAACTAATTTTAAACAAATTACCAGACTCAATTTATTCAATTATTGAAAAGATAAATGTAGGTTTATTAAAACAAAAATATTCTGAACAATCTGATATACTTATTGGTAAATATTCAATTGATATAAACTCTAGATCTATAAAAAATGCTCATCAAAGTTTAAAACTAACTCAAAGAGAAATTCAAATCATTCTATTTCTAAATCAATCCAAGTCTCCCCAAAATGTGGAAAATCTACAAAAAGAAGTTTGGGGACACAATTCTAACTTAGAAACACATACAGTTGAAACACATATTTATAGATTAAGAAAAAAAATCTTAGAAAAATTTAAAGATAACAATTTTATTAATAGCACAAAAAAAGGTTATACAATTTAGTGAAAAAAAGAAATTTTATTGCGAAAGATCTTTTGTCAAAAAAATATAAGCCAAGAATAGTTAAACCAAAAAAAGGCAAAGGAAGTTTTAAAAGAAAAAAGAAATAAAATTTATCAAAATATTTTAAAGTCTAGCCCCAATTTGCTGGATGACTTTAGATGACATTTCTGTTCCCTTTTCTAAACTTTCTTTTACTGATAAATTATTTACATAACCATGCAAAAACCCAGCGGCAAAAAGATCTCCAGCACCAGTTAAGTCAACAATTTTAAGATTTTTCTGAACTCCACATTCAACAACTTCATCACCTTTTATTGCGGTTGCACCATTTTCTCCCCTAGTAAGAACTATTAATTTACCAAGTTGTTTAGAAAAGTTTATTACTTCTTCAAAATTTTTAGCATCAATCAACGAAGTAATTTCTTGTTCATTCGCAAACGTAATATCCAACTTATTTTTTACTAAATCTAGAAAATGAGGTTTATGTCTATCAACACAAAACTGATCTGATAAGGACATTGCAACTTTATTTGCACTATTTATAGCTTTATCAAATGCTTTTTTAGGTTCACCTTCATCCCATAGATAGCCTTCAAGAAATATTATTTCACTATTTTTAATCGCATCAGAACTAACATCATTTTCATTAATTTTTCCTGCAGTTCCTAAGAATGTACACATCGTTCTTTCAGAGTCCGGTGTAACTAAAATTAAACACGTTCCTGTTGGCAATTCTTCTTTTTTTTTAGAGTAAAAGTATTCAACATTTTCTTTTTTTAATCCTTCTTCGTATTTGCCTCCAAGATCATCATCGGATACTTTACCTATAAAGCCTACTTTATTACCTAGTTGTGATATGCCCACTATTGAATTAGCCACTGATCCACCTGAAACAGTTTTTTCTATTTTAAGGTTTGATAACAATTTTTTAAATTCATTATCATCAAAAATTAATTTCATAGTGCTTTTAGTCAAACCATTTTGAGTAATAAAATTGTCATCAACCTTACAGATAACATCTACAATTGCGTTTCCTATTCCTAAAATTTTCATAATTATGCTTTCTTTGTTTTTATTGGTGATTTTCTACCAGGATAACAAGTAGTACAAATTTTACAAGTTAAACCATAGCATTCTCTTGCCTTACAATATTCTCTTCCATAATAAATTATTTGAAGGTGAAGTTTGTTCCAAAATTTTTTAGGAAATAATCTTTTTAAATCCTTTTCAGTTTGAATAACATTTTTGCCACTAGTTAAACCCCATCTTTGTGCCAGACGATGTATATGGGTATCTACTGGAAAGGCTGGATGACCAAACCCCTGTGACATTACTACACTGGCAGTCTTATGTCCGACGCCTGGAAGTTTTTCAAGTTCTTCAAAATTTTGTGGAACATTACCTTTATGCCTCTCAATTAATTGTTTTGACAGAAAGTAAACACTTTTAGCCTTAACTCTGAAAATACCAATGCTCTTAATTAGTCTTTCAATTTTTTTTCTACCCAATTTTACAAAGTGCTCTGGTTTATTATATTTTGGATAAATATTTTTAGTAACATTATTTACATTAACGTCTGTAGTTTGAGCAGACAACAATACAGAAACTAATAAAGTAAATTTATTTCTATGTTTTAAAGGTATTGGTGTTTTTGGATAAATTTTATTTAATATTTTTAATATTATTTTAGACCTTTGGATTTCATTCATTTGAAATTCAAGACATCCCTCATTGAGTAAAGTCCAGGTTTTTTATTCATCAACCACTTAGCTGCAGTAAATGCTCCTTCTGAATAAAGCGCTCTATCAAATGCTTCATGATTTAATGTTATTATTTCTTTACCACTTGAGAAAGTTACTTCATGTTCACCAACAACCTCACCTTTTCTTAGTGAATTAAAATTAATTTTTTTTCCATAAGGAAAAGATTTTTTGTTTAAATATTTTTTCCCCATAAACTTATAAAAATCCTTATTTTTTCCAACTGCTATACCTTTCCCAAGCATCAAAGCAGTTCCTGATGGGTGGTCCTTTTTATGTTTATGATGTATTTCAAAAACTTTACTCAAAAAATTATTTCCAAGAGATTTTGATGCAATTTCAGTTAAATACATTAATAAGTTTATACCTAAACTCATATTTCCAGCTCTAAGTATAGGTATATTTTTAGAATACTTTTTAATTAAGCTTTCTTCTTTTTTTGTAAATCCAGTTGTTCCAATAACTACTCTTTTTTTTAATTTTGATGCAATCTTTAAAATTTCAAATGTGCATTTCGGAACTGTGAAATCTATTATTAAATTAGCTTTTTTAAAAGATTCTTCTGTATTTAAACTAGGTTTAATTCCAGCAATTTTTTTATTAACAATTCTATTTTCTGTAAGAGCCACTATCTTAAAATTTTTATCAGATCTAGCAGATTTAATAATCTGTTGACCCATTCTGCCCATACATCCAGTGATAGCTAAATTAATTTTTTTCATTTAAAGATAAGGTATGAAACTATCATAACTGCTAAAACAATTATAGCCCAAATAGATAAATTTGTTAAAAACTGTTTTAATTTTGAATTAGATCTAAGAAATGCTGGAAGAACTAATATTAAAACAGCTATTAAAGATATTGCCGGGACGATTGTTTCTAGTCCCATTTTTTAATTTTTCCAAAAACTCTTAGCTTTTTGAAAGAATTTTTTAATACTTGGATTTGATTTTTCATTTTCAATTTCTCTAAATTTTTCAAGTAATTCTTTTTGTTCTCTGTTTAATGAAACTGGAACTTCAGTATTAACCTGAACATAAAGATCTCCAATTCCATTTCCTCTCATATAAGGCATTCCTTTGCCTTTTAACCTAAATTGTTTTCCACTTTGGGTCCCTGATGGAATTTTTATTTTAGCTTTTCCACCATCAATTGTTGGTATTTCAATAGATGTTCCTAAAGCTGCATCAGCAATTGAAATTGGACATTCAAAATATAAATTTTCATCAGATCTTTTAAATAAGTCATGTGAATAAACATTTATAAAAAGATATAGATCTCCATTTCCTGCTCCTCTAGAACCCGCCTCACCTTTACCAGCAAGCCTTATTCTTGTTCCATCATCAACACCTTTTGGGATTGAAACTGAAAGTCTTTTAGAAGCTTGTTGTTTTCCTTGACCATTACAAGAATTACATGGATTTGTAATTTCTTCACCTGATCCTGAACATTGTGGACAGGTTTGTTGAACAGTAAAAAATCCTTGGCTTGATCTTACTTGGCCGTGACCCCCACACATAGAGCATGAACCTGCATCATGACCTGGTTTTGATCCAGAGCCTTTACAAGTATTGCATTTTTCAGATGTTGAAAATTTAATATCTTGTTTTTTTCCTGTATAAGATTCTTCTAAACTAATTGATAAATCATATCTTAAATCTGAGCCTCTATTATTTGATCTTCTCGAACGTCTTCCACCTCCAAAACCTTCTCCAAAAAAATCCTCAAATATATCTGAAAAGGAACTAGAAAAATCAAAATTTCCAAAACCACCTCTTCCTCCTCCGCCATTTTCAAAGGCAGCATGGCCAAAATTATCATAACTTTGTTTACGCTCAGTGTTTGAAAGAACGTGATAAGCTTCTGAGGCTTCTTTAAATTTCTCTTCTGCTGCCTTATCACCTTTATTTTTATCTGGGTGATGTTTTACAGCTAATTTTCTATATGCTGATTTTATTTGATCGGGAGTTGCATTTTTATTAACACCTAAGACTTCGTAGTAATCTCTTTTTGCCATAACTAATTAGACAAATAGTTGTTAGCTTAGGCGCTTTTTTCTTTATTATCGTCTTTTACTTCTTCAAAGTCTGCATCAACAACATTATCGTCTTTTTTTCCTTCTTCTTTTTTTGCATCTTTTGGTGTGTCACCAGGTTTAGCACTTTGCTGAGACTTATAAATTGCTTCACCTAATTTCATCGAAGCTTGAACTAAATCTTGTGTCTTTTTCTTAATATCTTCAATATCAGTTCCCTTTATTGCATTTCTTAAGTTTGCTGACGCAGTTTCAATTGCTTTTTTATCAGTATCAGAAACTTTACTACCATGTTCTTTAAGATTTTTTTCAGTCGAGTGTAATAAAGTATCAGCTTGATTTCTTGCATCAACCGCTTCTCTTTTTTTCTTATCGGCCTCTTTATTTGATTCTGCTTCTTTAACCATTTTGTTAATTTCTTCTTCACTTAAACCACCTGAAGCCTGGATTTGAATTTTTTGTTCTTTTCCAGTACCTTTATCTTTTGCAGAAACATTTACAATTCCATTGGCATCTATATCAAAAGTAACTTCTACTTGAGGTACTCCCCTTGGTGCTGGTGCTATTCCGACTAGTTCAAAATTTCCAAGCAATTTATTATCTGTTGCCATTTCTCTTTCACCTTGAAGTACTCTTATTGATACAGCAGGCTGATTATCTTCTGCAGTGGAGAAGACTTGGCTTTTTTTAGTTGGTATAGTTGTATTTTTATCTATAAGTTTTGTTGATACTCCACCAAGCGTTTCAATTCCCAATGATAAAGGTGTAACGTCTAACAACAATACATCTTTCACATCTCCTTGCAAAACTCCTGCTTGAATTGCAGCACCCATAGCGACAACTTCATCAGGGTTTACGCTTTTATTTGGTTCTTTTCCAAAGAAATTTTTTACTTCTTCGATTACTTTAGGCATTCTTGTCATTCCACCTACTAGAATTATTTCACTGATTTCGCTCGCAGATAATCCAGCATCTTTAAGTGCTGTTTTGCAAGGTGGAATAGTTCTTCCAATTAAATCTTCAACCAAAGCCTCTAATTTTGCTCTAGTCATTTTTAAATTAATATGTTTTGGGCCTGTTTTATCTGCAGTTATAAAAGGTAGGTTAATTTCGGTTTGTGCAGCAGAAGATAATTCAATCTTTGCTTTTTCAGCTGCTTCCTTTAATCTTTGCAATGCGAGTTTGTCTGATTTTAAATCAATTCCATTTTCTTTTTTAAATTCACTTAATAAATAATCTACTATTGTGTTATCAAAATCTTCACCACCCAAAAATGTATCACCATTAGTAGACTTTACTTCAAAAACTCCATCTCCAAGTTCTAAAATTGAAACATCAAAAGTCCCTCCACCCAAATCATAAACAGCAATTTTTTTATTTTGTTTTTTATCTAATCCATAAGCCAAAGAAGCAGCAGTTGGTTCATTAATTATTCTTAAAACTTCTAAACCAGCAATTTTTCCTGCATCTTTTGTTGCTTGTCTTTGAGCATCGTTAAAGTAGGCTGGAACCGTTATTACCGCTTTTGTAACTTCTTGACCAAGATATTTTTCAGCAGTCTCCTTCATTTTTTGTAGAACAAATGCTGAAATCTGAGAGGGAGAATATTTTTTACCTTGAGACTCAATCCATGCATCCCCACTGTCTGAATTTATAATTTTAAATGGAGATGTTTCTATGTCTTTTTTAACAGTTGGATCTTCAAAGTTTCTACCAATCAATCTTTTAACTGCAAAAATTGTATTTTCTGGATTTGTAACTGCTTGTCTTTTTGCAGGTTGACCAACTAATTTTTCCTCACCATCAGTGAATGCAACTACTGAAGGAGTTGTTCTTGCACCTTCGGCATTTTCTAAAACCTTCGGCTGCGTACCTTCCATGATTGACACACAAGAATTTGTTGTTCCCAGATCTATTCCAATTACTTTGCTCATAATTTAATTTCTTCTTTCATATATGTGTTATTTTTTAATCTACAAGTTCCTTTAAAAACTAATTTTTATTAGATTTTGATTGATTTTCCTCACTTTTTTGATTTTCTTTTAAATTTTGATCTTTTTTATTTGGTTTTTTTGAGACAGCTACTAAAGAAGGTCTAAGCAATCTGTCTTTCATCATAAAACCTTTCTGTATTTCCTGTACTACTGTTCCAGGTTCTTTATTATCATCTTCAACCTCCATCATTGCTTGATGTAAATTAGGGTCTAATTTTTGATCAATAGATTTTATTTCTTCAATATTATTTTTTTTTAGTATTGAGATCATGTCTTTTTGAATCACATTTAAATGATCTACTGTTTTTTTTAGTGTTTCAGAATCTTGCAATTTTTCATCATTTTCCAATGCAAACTTTGATCTTTCTAAATTATCAACTAAGTTTAAAGTTTCTCTAGCAAGTGAAAATCCTCCATAATCAAATGCTTCATCTTTTTCTTTTTCAAATCTTCTTCTTTGATTTTCAATTTCCGCATAAGCTCTTGCAAGTCTATCTTCTAACTCTTTAATCTTATCTTCTGGTTTTGGATCCTTATTTTCAGAATTTTTATCTTCTTCTTTATTCTCCTTAATTTCACTATTTTCTTCAGTTGGAGAGTTTTTGTTTTCTTCTTTTTCCATACCTCTCTATATGGTAAGAAAAATGATAATTTCTAGATGAAAAAAAAAAAAATTCTAAATTTGTTCATAGGGTCTAATAATCAAGGCAAAATAAAGGAAATTAGAGATTTATTGCCCAAAAGAGTACAAATTTTAACGCCAAAACATTTTAATTTAAAGAGTCCAAAGGAGACCGGAACAACTTTTATAGAAAATTCATTTCTTAAGGCTAAATTTTTCTCAAAAAGAACTAAAATGATTTGTTTAGCAGACGACTCTGGACTTGAAATAGATAGTTTGAATAAATTGCCGGGAATTTACTCAGCAAGATGGGGAGGAAAAAAAAGTAATTTTAATTTAGCAATAAAAAAAGTTTATAAAGAATTAAAAAAAAAAAATTCAAATTGGTATAAAATAAAACAAACTGCCAGATTTGTTTGTGCACTAACAATTTATTGGCCAAATAATAAATTTATAAATGTTATTGGGGAGGTTGAAGGTAATATTTCTAAGTTTAAGAAAGGTAAAAAAGGTTTTGGATATGACCCTATATTTATACCAATAAATAAAAAAAACACTTTTGGTCAAATGAAGCCAAAAGAAAAGTATAAAATTGATCATAGAATGAAGGCTTTTAAAAAAATTAGAAAATTTTTTTAAAACTATTATTCTCAGCAACATAAAAATTTAATATATGGCTTATTTTATTTTTATTGATTTCAAAAATTCCTATTTTTCCTTTAAATTTATTTTTCTTATAAAAAATTTTGTTATTTATAATAAAATCATTTTTGTATATTAGAAAGTAAACTAATCCTACTAAGTCAAAACTTAAAAAAGATATTTGATTTGGATATTCATTATAGATATTAAAATATTCTAAAACAAAATTATCATAATTTTTTTTATTTATTGATGGAAAATAAATTGGTTGTAAATTTTCTTCTTTAAGAATTGATTTATCAAACCATTGGTTTAGAGTTATATAATTTACTCTATTAGAAGATACATCTGTATATAATAATGAAGTAGCAACACTTTTTAAGCTTTCATCAAAATCAGCTATAATTACAGAGTCAAAATTAATTCCTCCTAGCGTATCTCTTTTTTCTAAATTAAAAATTTTTTTTTCTTTATTGGTTTCATTGGAATTTTTTAATCTTTCTATTTCATCTTTCAAATTTTGTTTTCTTTGAGAATATCTTGTTAATTTTTCTATTTGGGATGTTAAGATTGTTGGATCAGAGTCATAAATAAATTTATCTTTTAATTTTATCTTTGTTTTTTTAACTGCATTCTCAATTTCTTTTTTAAATTCTGAGTTAGGAATTAATAAAATACTTCTTTCTAATTTTGAAATTTTTTGAAATTTTTTTATCGCGTTAATTTGAGAAATTGCATTTATTCCTCCACTAATTACATTTTCAGGATTATTTATATTTGTATTTGATAAAGATAAAAATGTTACTTCATTTAATTCATCTAAATAAACTAAATTTTTATTAAATACTGGACCAATAATAATTTTTATACCTTTGTCATATAATTCTTTTGAAACTTTTAAGGTGGTTTCAGGATTAGATTTGGTATCTCTAGGAATAATTTCTATCCTTGAGTCATCAATCTTGTTAATTGCTAATCTTGCAGATTTTACTATTGAATTTCCAATTTCTTTATATTCTCCTGATAAAGGAACTATTAAGCCAATTTTAATTTTTTCATCTGCAAAACTTTGAAAAATATTAAGTATTAAATATATAAATGTAAAAATAATAATTTGAATAAATTTTTTCATTTTAATGCTATTATTATAATCAATTAAAATAATGAATCTACAAACTGACTCACAAAATGATAATTTAAAACATGGTTTATATATTGTTTCTACACCCATTGGAAATTTAGAAGATATTACTTTAAGAGCATTAAAAGTATTAAGGAAATCTGACTATATTTTATGTGAAGATACTAGAGTTTCAAAAAAATTGTTATCAAAATATAATATCAAATCAAAACTAATTTCTAACCATAAATTTAATGAAAAAAAGAATCTTAAAAAAGTTATTGATATTTTAAAATCAGAAAAAATTGTATCTTTAATATCTGATGCTGGTACGCCGGCTGTTTCTGATCCAGGCAATATTCTTATTAATGAATGCATAAATAATAAAATAAATTTAATTTCTATTCCTGGACCATCAGCTTTAATAGCAGCTTTCTCAATAAGTGGATTTTCAGAAAAATTTTATTTTTATGGTTTTTTTCCTGAAAATAATTCAGAAATAAAACAAAATTTTGAGGCTTTATCTAAATTAGAAGGTTCAATTGTATTTTTTATTTCAGCAAAAAAATTTAATAGATCATTAAATGTAATAAAAAAATATTTTTTGGATAGAGAAATTTTAATTTGTAAGGAAATAACGAAGTACTTTGAAGAATATTTTAGATTTAAAGTGAAAGATTTGGATAAAAAAAATATAAGTTTAAAAGGCGAAATTACATTGGTTATATCAAAAAACAAAGTTATTAATAAAGTTTCGAATAATTTGGACGAATCTGATAAAATAAAAATTAAAAAATTAATTAAAAAATTAAGTATTAAGGAAATTGTAGATTTATTCAAAGATGAAAGAAAAATATCAAAAAAAGAAATTTATAATTATTGTTTAAATATAAAAAATGAAGAGTAAATTTATTAAAACTTTATTAATTCTGATACTACTAAATGGTTGTGTAGGAGCTTCATCTAAAGGTGTATTTGGAACAGGTGTCACGGTCGCTTTAGATCCAAGAACATTAGGTACACAAATTGATGATGGAATTATGGACAAGAATTTAGATGCAAAATTATTATTAGTTAATAAAAACTATCTTTTAAGTATAAGCACCCAGGTATTGGATGGTAGAATATTTATTACTGGGAAAGTTGATAGTCCAGAGGAAAAATTAAAAATTACTAAAATAGCTTGGGAAACAGAAGGTGCAAGATCAGTTAAAAATGATTTAAAAATAAAAGAAGAATTTAACTTTAAACAATCTGCGAAAGACATTTTAATTACATCACAATTAAAATCAGCTTTAATTTTTAATAAAAAAATCAAATCTTCTAATTATAGTATAGATACGTATAAGAAAAAAATTTATATTTATGGAATCGCAGAAACTAAAGAAGAACAATCTTTAGTTATAGAGGAGGCAAAAGAAATTCTTGATGTTGAGGAAGTGATTTCTAGTATTCTTTTGGTCGAAGATTTAAGAATTCAAAAAAATTAATTTTTTTTTTTATAATCGATTACCCCAGCAGAATAAGCTGCAACAGAAGCAAGATTTAAAATATCTGAAGTTGATGATCTTAGTGGAGCTATTTCTATTGCTGCTCCAAGACCAATCAACAATGGTCCAATAACTTTTGCACCACCTAAAGTTTTCATTATTTTATAGGATATTGCGGCACTATGCTGTCCAGGCATAATTAACACGTTTGCATTTCCAACTATCTCTGAAAATGGGTAAAGTTCTTTATATTCATCATTTAAAGCTACATCTGGTTGCATATCTCCATCAAATTTAAAATCTACATTTTTTCCTTTTAATATATCTACAGCATCTCTTATATGTTTTGTTCTACTCGTTATTGGTTGTCCAAATGTCGAATGTGATAAGAAAGCCACTTTAGGATTAAATCCAAAAAGTCTAACTACTCTTGCAGCAGATATAGCAATTTCTGCCATTTGTTTTGAGGTTGGATATTCATGAACTGAAGTATCTCCAATAAATATAGTTCTTCCTTTATTAACTACCATGTTTAACCCAAACATAATTTCGCCAGGTCTGGAATCTACAACTTTAAGTACTTTATCCAAAGATTGACCATATCGTCTAGTATTTCCTGTTACCATAGCATCAGCATCACCGCATGAAACCATACATGATCCCCATACCACTCTATCGTTTCTTACCAATCTATCACAATCACGTTCTAATAAGCCTTTTTCTCTGTGAAATTTTTTAAAAACATATTTAGCATATTTTTCTCTCTTACTTTTTATTTTTGAGTTTACAATCTCGATATCAAAATTTTCTCCATATCCAATATCTTTAAGCCTTTCTTTTACAACTTTTTCTTTAGCAACTAAAATAGGAACACCCAAACCACTTTTTTTAAATGAAATTGCAGCTTTTAATGTATTTTCGTCTTCTCCATCAGCAAACACAATTCTTTTTTGTGTTTTTTTAATTTGAGAGTTTATTCCTTGCATGATTGTTACAGATGGATCCAATCTTTGTTTTAATTGATCAGAATAAACATCAAAATTTTCAATTTTTTTTCTTGCTACACCACTTTTAATAGCAGCTTTAGCCACTGCTACTGGAATTACATTTATTAATCTTGGATCAAATGTAGATGGAATTATATAATCTTTACCATAAGTTGGTCTTTCCCCTCCCATTGCAGCAACAACTTCGTCTGGCACTCTTTCTCTTGCCAACGAAGCTATTGCATTTGCAGCAGCAACTTTCATTTCTTCGTTAATTGTTTTGGCTCTTACATCTAGTGCTCCTCTAAAAATATAGGGAAATCCAATAAGATTATTAACTTGGTTAGGATAATCAGATCTTCCAGTTGCGATTATTGCATCTTTTCTTACTTCCTCTACTTCCTCTGGAGTTATTTCTGGATCAGGGTTTGCACATGCAAATATGATTGGATTTTTTGCCATTTTTTTTACCATATCTTTTGACAAAATACTTTTAGAAGATAATCCTAAAAAGACGTCAGCAGCATCGATAGCCTCATTTAATGATCGTTTTTTTGTTTCTATAGTATGAGCTGATTTCCATTGGTTAAGATTATCTCTTCCTCGATATAATACACCCTTGCTATCGATCATTATTATATTTTTTTCTGGTACACCTGTTTTTTTTAATAAATTAGTACAAGCTATTGCTGAAGCACCAGCTCCATTAACAACTACTTTAATTTTTTTTATAGATTTTTTTGATATATCGAGTGCATTAATTAGCGCTGCAGTAGTTATTATTGCTGTTCCATGCTGATCATCATGAAATACTGGAATATCTAATATCTCTTTTAGTTTTTCTTCAATAATAAAACAGTCAGGTGCTGCAATATCTTCTAAATTTATTCCACCAAAACTTCCTGCAATATTTTTAATACTTTTAATAATTTCATTAGGATCTGATGAATCAATTTCAATATCAATAGAATCGATATCAGCAAACCTTTTAAACAGCACTGCCTTTCCTTCCATTACTGGTTTAGATGCCAAAGCGCCTAAATTACCCATCCCCAAAACTGCAGAACCATTACTTATTACAGCCACTAAATTTCCTTTACTTGTATAGTCATATGCTGCATCTGGATTTTCTGATATTGCTTTTACAGGTGCCGCAACACCTGGAGAATAGGCTAAAGCCAAATCTCTTTTTGTTGTCATGGGCTTTGAGGGAATTATCTCAATCTTGCCAGATTTATTACTATTATGAAACTCTAAAGCTTCTTTATCCGAATAATGTTTAATTTTCTTTTTTTTCATTTTATGTAATTAGATATACAAATGGAGCAAATTTAAGACTAATATGATTTATGAACCTAATTAAGTCAACTGGTACATTTAGTTTCTTTACTTTAATTAGTAGATTATCAGGATATTTAAGAGATATACTTATTGCAATATTCTTAGGAGCTGGTCCGATCGCAGATGCTTTTTTTGTAGCTTTTAGATTTCCCAACACTTTTAGAAGATTATTTTCCGAAGGAACATTTAATGCTGCTTTTGTTCCAAGTTATTCTTCAGAATTAAATAAAAACAAGAAAAGCGCCAATTCATTTGCAAATAATATTTTTAATATACTTTTTTTATCACTTCTTTTGATTGTTTTTATAATTGAAATTTTTATGCCATTGTTTGTTTCATTAATTGCGCCAGGTTTTACCGAAGACTCAGAAAAATTACAAATTGCAATTAATCTTACCAGAATAACGTTTCCATTTTTATTATTTGTAAGTTTATCATCATTTTTTTCAGCAATATTAAACTCTCACAATAAGTTTGCAGCTGCATCAGCAACACCAATTATTTTAAATATCATATTAATTTCAGTTTTATTATTTGGAAAATTTTTATCAGATAAACTGGTATATTATATATCATATGCTGTTACTATAGCCGGACTGATTCAATTAACATTTTTAATTTTTTTTGTTAAAAAATATTTTATTCCAAAAATTTCTTTTAAATTTAAAAAAAATAAAAAAATTAAATTATTTTTCAAAAAACTACTTCCTAGTATTTTTTCATCAGGAGTTACACAAATAAATATTTTAGTTGGAACAATAATTGCTTCTTTTCAAGCAAATGCAGTATCTTATCTTTATTATGCTGATAGAATTTACCAAATAAATTTAGCAATTGCTGGAATAGCAATTGGTACAGTATTACTTCCAAGTTTGTCTAAATACGTAAATAGGAGAAACAAAGTAAAAATTGATTTTATTCAAAATAAATCTTTGGAGTTAAGTTTATTTTTGAGTTTGCCAGCAACAGCAGCATTACTAATAGCGTCTGAAGAAATTACTTCTGCATTATTCGGTTATGGATCTTTTGATTTAGATAGTGTTAAAAATTCATCACAAGCTTTATTTTATTTTGCTATGGGTTTGCCAGCATTTGCATTAATTAAAGTATTTTCAAGCTTTTTATTTGCAAGACATAATACAAAAACTCCTTTTTATTTTTCAATACTTTCAGTTTTATTAAATATTTTTATAAGTATTTATTTTTTTAATAAAATTGGTTTTATTATAATACCAATAGCAACAACAATATCCTCTTGGTTTAATACTTTTTTACTTTTGTCTTATCTACTTTTTAAAAAGTATTTTTATATTTATAAAAATTTTCCAGTAAAATTTTTAAATATATTTTTGGTGAGTTTTTTTTCTTCTTTTATTTTTTATAATTTAATTCATTATTTTCATGAATATTTAATTTATGAAAGTAAATATAAACTTTTAACTATAATTTTATTAGTTATTATTACCCTTTTAATTTATATAATAAGCTCAATAGCCACTAAAGCTTTCAAAATTTCAGATATTAAATTAAAGTATTAAAAATGAAAAAAAAAATCTTTTCTGGTGTTCAGCCAACTGGAAATCTACATTTAGGAAATTATTTAGGAGCAATTAAAAATTTTGTTGCACTACAAAACGAAAAAGATAATGAGTGTGTTTATTGCGTTGTAGATTTGCATGCAATAACAGTTAAACAAGAACCAAATATTTTAAAAGACAACATAAGAGAAACAACAGCTGCTTTTCTTGCTAGTGGACTAGATTATAAAAAAAGTATAATTTTTAATCAGTCTTTAGTACCTGCACATTCAGAGGGTTCATGGATTTTAGGATGTATTGCAAGAATGGGTTGGTTAAATCGCATGACACAATTCAAAGAAAAAGCTGGAAAAGATAAAGAAAAAGCAAGTGTTGGTTTATATATATATCCAATACTTATGGCTGCAGATATTTTATTGTATGATTCAACCCATGTTCCTGTTGGCGAGGATCAAAAACAACATTTAGAATTATCTAGAGATATTGCTCAAAAATTTAATTTAGATTTTAAAGTTCCTGATTTTCTTAAAGCACCAGAACCTTTAATACAAAAAAATTTTGCAAGAATTATGAGTTTAAAAGATGGAACAAAAAAAATGAGTAAATCTGACCCATCAGACTTAAGTAGAATTAATTTAACAGATACAAAAGATGAAATAGTAAATAAAATTAAAAAAGCTAAAACTGATAATTTGTCCTTACCTTTTGATGATAAAAAATTAAATGAAAGACCGGAGGTTGAAAATCTTTTGGGAATTTACTCAAGTTTAAATAATCAAAAATTATCTGATACAATAAATGAATTTGGAGGAAAAAATTTTTCTGAATTTAAACAAAAACTCTCAGATCTTGTTGTAGAGAAAATTTCTCCAATATCTGATGAAATTAATAAATTAAAAAAGGATAATAATTTTATAGATGAAATTTTAGAAGAAGGTGCTGAAAAAGCTAATAAAATAACTTCTAAAAAAGTAAAAGAAATGAAAAAAATCGTAGGATTTTAATTTTTAATCCTTTAACTTTTTAATATAATAATTATATAAGTATTATGTTTGTACAAACTGAAGTTACACCTAATCCAAATTCTTTAAAATTTTTGCCAGGGAAGAAAGTATCTAATGATATCCCAATTGAAATAGTTAATAAAAATGAAAGTAATAATGAATTAATAAGAAATATTTTATCTATAAATGGTGTAACAGGTATTTTTTTATCAGATGATTTTTTATCTGTTAATAAAGATGAAAAAATAGAATGGGAAGATTTAAAACATATAATAATTTCTTTTATTAATGACTATTATTCTAATGGAAATGAAATTGTACTAGATAGAGAAAGTAAAAATTCTTTAAATAAAAATTTATCAGATATTGAGAAAAAAATTGTAAAAATATTAGAAACAAAAGTAAGACCTGCAGTTGCAAGAGATGGAGGAGATATCAAGTTCAAAGATTTTAAAGATGGAGTTGTAACTGTTAGCTTACAGGGAAGCTGTTCAGGATGCCCTAGTTCAACTATGACTTTAAAACAAGGTGTACAAAATCTTTTATGTCATTATATTCCTGAAATTAAAGAAGTAATTGCTATCTAAAAATTTTAAAGAATCAACTATAATAAACTTATGGATAGATTTAAAAAAATAAATATTAATACAATTAAAAAAATCCTACAGAAAAAAGGGTATAAAGTTTCTAAAAAAAACCAAAGTCTTTTGAATCTTTATTATACGGCGCTTGCCAGTATTTTTTTAATTTTCTTTTTCTATTCCATACCTTTAGTCGTAAGTATTTCTGAAAAATTTTTTAAAAAAAATGAAATTGTTGTAAATACTTCTAACAAAAACTTTAATAAAGTATTAGAAGGCAAGCAAATTGAGATTGATAAAGGTGATGAAAATGATGAAGTAAATTATAAAGGATTATTCTTTGATATTTTAAACTTTGATTTAAGCGAAAAAGATACAGTTAGACTAAGCGCATCAACACTAGATCAACTATTTAAAGATGAAAATTATAACTTAAAAGATATAAGAAAAAATAAATTAGTTAAGCCAATAAGTATTGATCTTCTTCCAAGCGAAATTAAATCAATAGAAAATGTTAAAAAAAGAAAAGAATTGTTTATACAAATAGTTTTGCCACTAATTTTGGAAGAAAATAAGAAAATTAAAATAGAAAGAAAAACATTATTTTCAATTTTAAATAAAAATAGCAATTCTGAAAAAGAAAAAAATTGGTTAAAAAGTAAATTTAAACAATATGGAGTTGTAAATAGGGACTTAGCTACTTTAAAAATAAGAATGGATGAAATTCCAGTTTCATTAGCAATTGCCCAAGCAGCGAAAGAAACTGGCTGGGGAACTTCTAGATTTGCACAACAAGGAAATGCATTGTTTGGTCAATGGACTTATGATGGTGAAGGAATTAGACCAGCAGGATCTGATGAAGGTGATACACACAAAGTAATGAAATTTAAAATTCTTAAAGCTTCTGTTAGAGCTTATCAAAGAAATTTAAATACTCATTCAAGCTACAGAAAATTTAGAAAAGTTAGAGCAATTCAGAGAGATGTTTATGGATCCTTAAATAGTTTAGAATTAGTAAAATATTTAGATAAATATGCTGAAACAGGTATTGAATATACTAAAGTATTAAAGCAAATTATTGAACAAAATAAATTAGTTGATTTTGATGATGCAAAAATTCTACCTAGTAGTAAAAGAGAGAAAAATTTAATTTAATTTTGTTCTATAGAAAACTGGACTCCAAACCATCTCCAACCAATATTGTCATTTAATGAGCAATTTATTCTACCTCTTCTAAAATTAAATTTCTCCTTAAATTCAATAAAAAGTTTATTTTCAATCAAATTCAACTTAGATTTATCCCATCCATTACCCTCATCAGAAAAACAATTAATTTTTTCTAAATTTTTTTGATCATCAAAAAATTCTATAATTAACTCAGGTGGATTGTTATTTTTTGAAATATATTTATCTTCAGGTATAATTTTTTTATATTCAAATGGAAATAGATTAATTAAAAAACTGAACCTTTCTAAATCGCCATATTTTTCATTAATTGGAAATCTTGCTAATTCATATTTGTCTTTATTAACATCAATTAATCCAGAATGTTGACCAAAAGCAAAATCAAATTTGGTAGAAATGTATTTCTTTTGTTCTAAACTGTATTCACCAAATGGATATGAAAAAAATAAAGGATTATATCCAATATTTTCAATAAATAATTTAATTGATTTATCAATATCTATCTTAAATTTATCAAAGTTGTATTCAACAAGGTATTCATGTGAGTGTGAATGATTTCCAATAAAAGCAAATTCTTCACTTTCTATCTCTTTTATCTGGTCCCAATCCATATAGCCATATTTTCCAACTGCTTCTGTTGAAATAAATAATATAAATGGAATTTTATTTTTTTTTAAATATGGCCAAGCATGTTCGTAAAAAGATGTGAACCCATCATCTATTGTAAGTAAAATTTTTTTTTCTGATTTTGGTAAATTGAAGTTTAATTTAAAATCATCTGGGTTAATAAAACTAATTTTCTTTTCTTTTATTATATCAATCTGTTTTTGAAAAATTTCCATATTAATATTAGTAGATGGATATTTATCTTCATTGAATCTATGGTACATTATTGAAAGTATACCCTTATCATTCGAATAGTATTTGTTATTATCTGCAAATACATTAGAATTTAAAAATAAATTAACTAATATGAATAACTTAATAATTGATGCAGCAAACGATAAAATTTTTTTTACAATCATAGCTGATAACAAATCATATACTAGTGAGTTTAGTAACAATAGAGAAAATTTTGATAAACTAACAATTTTGATTGTAAAATTTTTAGAAAATCATGATTTAAAGATAAAAAACTTAAGCAATATATTTGTTAATCAAGGACCAGGAAAATTTTCAGGAATAAGGGCATCACTCGCTACAGCAAAAGCAATAAGCTTTGTTAACAAAATTGATTTATATGGCTTTAATTCAGATCAAATAATTAAGCAAAATTACACTAAAATTATTGATTTATTTAAAAAAGGTGTGTTAATTAAAAATTTGATAAAACCACAATATTAGAGTTATTATTAAATTATGTCAGAAACAATTGAACAGAAATGCATAGCCAAAGGAGTAAAACTAACTGATCAAAGAAAAATTATAGCTAAAGTTATGTCAAATTCAGAAGATCATCCCGATGTAAACGAATTATATCTAAGAGTTTCAAAACTTGATTCAAAAATAAGTATTGCAACAGTTTATAGAACTGTAAAACTATTTGAAGAAGCAGGTATTATTACAAAACATGATTTTAAAGGTGGTAAGGCACGATACGAAGAAGTAAGTGAAAGCCATCATGATCATTTAATTGATATTAAAACAGGAGAGATAATAGAATTTGTTGACGAAGATATAGAAATATTACAAAAAAAAGTTGCTGAGAAATATGGTTATAATTTAGTTGATCATAAATTGGAACTCTATGGAATAAAAAAAAAATCTTAATTAATGTCAAAAAAAATATTTATTAAGACCCTAGGCTGTCAAATGAATGAGTATGATTCCAATAGGATTTATGACTCGGTTAAAAGACTGGGATTTGAAAAAAGTCAAGATCAAAATAATTTAGATTGTTATGTACTTAATACATGTCATATTAGAGATAAAGCAAAAGAAAAAGTTTACCACGATATTGGTAGAGTAAAAAAGTTATATAAAGAAAAAAATAAACCAATCATTGTTGTTGCGGGGTGTGTTGCCCAAGCTGAAAATCAAGAAATGTTGAATAGAGAACCTTATATAGATATAGTTATAGGTCCTCAGTCTTATCATAAAATAAATGATAAATTAAAAAATTTTATTAAAGGTAATAAAATTGAGGAAACAGAATTTGATACAGTTTCAAAGTTTAATTATTTTGACAATATTAAAAATGAAAATAATAAAATTTCATCTTATTTAACAATCCAAGAAGGGTGTGATAAATTTTGTAGTTTTTGTGTAGTGCCATACACAAGGGGACCAGAATATTCTAGACCATTTAATAAAATTATATCTGAAGCTGAAAAATTAATAAAAAATGGAACAAAAGAAATAATACTATTAGGCCAAAATGTTAATGCATACTCTTTTAAAGAAAAAACAAAAGAATATCGAATTTCTGATCTAATTAATAAACTTGAAACTTATAGTGAATTAAAAAGAATAAGATACACAACCTCTCATCCAAGAGATATGACTGATGATTTGATTGAATGTTACTCAACAAGCAAGAAATTAATGCCCCTTGTTCATCTACCTATACAAAGTGGATCAAATAAAATTCTAAAATTAATGAATAGAAAGCACACAGTTGAAAAATATATAGAAATTTATGAAAAATTAATAAAAATTAATCCAAAAATTGAACTTTCAAGTGATTTTATAATTGCATACCCTGGTGAAACAGAAAACGATTTTAACGAGACTTTAAATTTAGTTAAAAAAATTAAATTTATTAATTCTTTTTCATTTATTTTTAGCCCAAGACCAGGAACAGTAGCATCAA
>CACKXS010000001.1 GCA_902604305.1 uncultured Pelagibacteraceae bacterium | reverse complement strand
TTTCATTTTATCAAAAAATTCATTTGAATGTTTATCCCAATCATTACCTGATAACTTGTCAGGAGATATTGCTAATATAAATTCACCTCCACTTGGAGGTCCACCATCATTGTTATCTTTAGCTGCTGTCTCATAGCTAAAATTATCACCTACAAGAGCTCCTGCTAGTAATTCGACCATCATGGCTATACCTGAGCCCTTATAGCCTCCAAAGGGCAGTAATACGCCTCCATCAGCTATTTCTCCAGGATCGGTAGTATCTTTTCCGTCTTTAGTTAAACCAGTACCTAATGGAACTTTATGCCCTTCTCTTTTAGCAACTTGCACTTCACCCATTGCCATTGATGCAGTAGCCATATCATAAACAACTGGAGTTTTTCCTGGTCGTGGCCATGCAAATGAAATTGGATTAGTTCCAAATAATGGTTTTGTAGCTCCCGCTGGTGCAACAGCAGGTTTGTACGATGTACATGCAAAAGCAACTAAACCTTGCTCTGCTATCATTTCTGTTTCAGGCCACATAGCAGCCATGTGATGTGAATTATTAATAGCTAAAACTGCTACACCATTTTCTTTAGCAGCTTTTACTAATTCTGGAATACCTTTGCTTAAAACTACTGGAGCCAAACAATTATTGCCTAAAACTTTTATTACACTGGGTGATATTTTTTTAATTTCTGGTTTACCTTTACCGTTTATTTTACCACTTTTTAGACCAGTAACATAAGCGGGCAATCTAAATAAACCATGAGATAATGAGCCATCTCTTTCAGCTTTCATTATTAAATCTGAGAGAATAGATGCTGTTTCATCATCACATCCATTAGCTAATAAGGTTTTTTTAGCTAGATCAAATATTTCATCTAAACTAAGGGAAATTGTACTCATCCCTTTATTAGATATTATTTATAACAAAAGATCAATTTTAAATTAACAGCCTTTAAAAGATTTAGACATGTTCTTGATCAAATCAAAATATAAATCTTTACCTGGTTCTAGAGTTGCTCCTAATGGATCTAAAACACCAGTTTTTATATTCATATCTTTTGCAACTGCATTTATAATATCAGGGTTAAATTGAGGTTCTGAAAATATACAGCTAACTTTATCATGCTCAATTATTTCTCTAATTTCTGCTAATTGTTCTGCACCAGGCATAACGTCTGTATTAACTGTAAATGCACCCATTACATTTACATTAAATCTCTCTTCAAAATATTGATAGGCATCATGAAAAACGATAGATTTAAAATCTTTATTAAGATCAGATTTTACTTTTTTCACAAGTTTATCTAAATCTTTTTCTGCGTTTTTTAAATTCTTTTTATAAGTTGATGCATTTTTTGCATCATTTTCTATTAAATGCTCAACCATTTCATTTAATATTACTTTTGCATTTTCTGGATCTAACCAAATATGAGGGTCGTATTCACCATGTGCGTGACCTTCATGGCCATCTTCGTCATGTCCGTGATCATCATGATCATCTTCTTTGTGACCATCTTCTTCATGTTTGTGATCATCGTCATGGTCGTCTTCTTTATGACCATCTTCTTCATGTTTATGTTCATCATCATGATCATCTTCTTTATGACCATCTTCATCGTGCCCATGATCATCATGACCATCAAAAATATTTCTTTCTCTAAATTTTAATTTATTTAACCCTTTTATTTCCATAAGCTCAATTTTTTCAGCTTTTTTGGCAATTGATTTTAATGGTTTTTCTAAAAAATTTTCTAAGTCTTCACCTACATAAAATATGATATCTGCTTCTTGTAACATTTTTGCATGCGATGGCTTTAATGCAAAGCCGTGTGGTGAAGAATATCCATCAACTATCAAATCAGGTTTGCCAATGCCATCCATAAGATAGCTAGCTAGCGAATGTATTGGTTTAATAGATGCAACCACTTTTAAATCAGCATTTGCCGGTGTAAAAATAGTTAAGAATGATAGTATAGATAAGATAAATGGTATTTTTTTTAGATTTTTCATAGGTTAAGTATTAATTGGTTGTTATAATATAACATTATGTAATAATATAACATTAGAAAGTCAAGTAATTAAATGGCATCAAATAGTAACACGTTAGTGAAGTTAAAAAATGCAGGTTATCAGCAGAATGATAAGTGGCTTGTTAAAGGTGTATCACTAGAGGTTGAAAAAGGTAAAATTGTAACACTTATAGGCCCTAATGGTTCTGGAAAAAGTACAACAGCAAAAATTGCTTTAGGTATTTATAAAAAATTTGATGGTGAAGTTGAAAAATATACTAACAAAATTGGTTATGTTCCTCAAAAAGTTTCTATAGATTGGACATTACCATTAAGAGTTAGAGATTTTATGGTTCTAACTGAAAGCCTTAAAGAAGAAGCAATAGATGAGGCTTTATCTTTAACGGGTGTAGTACACTTAAAACATAAAAATTTAGGTAATTTATCTGGTGGTGAATTTCAAAGAGTTTTACTAGCAAGAGCTATTTCAAAAAAACCAGAATTATTAGTACTTGATGAACCTGTCCAAGGTGTAGATTTCACTGGTGAAATTGCCTTGTATGAATTGATAAAAAAAATATCTGAGGAACTTAATTGTGGAATTTTATTAATATCTCATGATTTACATACTGTAATGAGTGCTACCGACCATGTTGTTTGTTTAAATGGACATGTGTGTTGCTCAGGTTCACCTAGTGATGTAGCAAAAAATAATGAGTATAAAGCTTTGTTTGGTGAACAAGCTGCTCAAACACTTTCTATTTATGAACATAAACATGATCATGTTCATTCACATGAAGGAGAAATAAAAAAAAATTAAATGTTTGATGATTTTTTTATAAGAGCTTTAGTAGCAGGAATTGGTGTTGCTTTTGTAACAGGTCCTCTTGGATGTTTTGTTGTTTGGAGAAGATTATCTTATTTTGGAGATACACTAGCCCACTCAGCATTACTTGGTGTAACAATGGCTTATTCTTTTGAGTTTAATATTGCTATTTCAGTTTTTATAATTTCATCTGTAATTGCTTTAATTTTAATTCAGCTCCAAAGAAAAACAAATCTTCCAGGCGATGCTCTACTCGGTCTATTAGCTCACTCCTCTTTAGCAGTTGGATTAGTAGTGATTGGATTTTTAACGTTTATTAGATTTGATATTATGGGATTATTGTTTGGAGACATACTAGCTGTAACAGTTAATGATTTAATTATTATATGGGCTGGTGGTGCATTAATTTTATTAGTATTAAAATTAATTTGGAAACCTTTATTTGCATCAACAGTAAATTATGAATTAGCAGAAGCTGAAGGATTAAATCCTGATAGAGCAAAAGCTATATTTACAATTTTAATGGCTGCAATTATTGCAATTTCTATAAAAATGGTTGGACTGTTGTTAATTACTGGAATGTTAATTATTCCAGCTGCAATGGCCAGAAACATATCTGACAATCCACAAAAAATGGTATTATTTTCAATTATTGGAGGCTTATTATCAGTAGTAATAGGACTATTTTCATCACTAGAGTTTAATACTGCATCTGGACCTTCAATAATAACAGCAGCTTTATTTCTATTTATACTTTCATTATTAAAAATAAAACAATCCATTCAATTGAAAAACTAATGGACAACTGGTAAAATATAAAAAATGCAAAAACAAAATTTCCTTACAAAAAATCAACAAATTATTTTTGATTTAATTGATAAATCTCCTGAACCAATGAAAGCTTATGCAATACTTTTTAATGTTCAAAAGAAAGGTATTAAAGCTCCCCTGCAAGTTTATCGAGCATTAGATAAGCTAGTTGAAATAGGAAAAATTCATAAAATTGAGAGTAGAAATGCTTTTATTGCGTGTCACAATTCAAGTTGCCAGGTAGCAAAAGCTACTGCATTTTCAATCTGTGAGATTTGTGAAAAAGTAACAGAAATAAGTAGCTCAGGTCTTTCTAAATACTTAGCTAATTTCAAAGACAAAGATGGTATGAAATATAGTAAATACAATCTTGAGTTTTTTGGATTATGTAAAAAGTGTAGATAAGTTTTTATCTAAAATTTAAATAAAACAAGCTGAAAGGAAAACGTATGTTTATTAAAAAATATCTTAAATGGATAAGCACATTTTTAGTATTAGTTGGTATTCTATTAACAAACCTAAATATATATCCTTTGAATATATATTTTCATGGATTAGGAGTAGTTGGTTGGACGATTGCAGGATTTGTATCTAAAGATAAAGCAATATTAACTAACTTTGGTTTGCAAATACCATTGTTTGTAATAGGAATTTATAAAATTATAATTTAATGAAAAATATCTTGTTTGTTTGTACTGGGAACTCAGCAAGAAGCATTATTGCTGAAGCTATAATTAACAATAATTTCAATAATAAATTTAAAGCTTACAGTGCCGGTAGCAATCCAACAGGTAAAATAAATAGTGATATTAAAAAGTTTTTAGAAATGAAAAACTATGATCTGAGCAAAATAACATCCAAAAACTTTGATATTTTTATTAATAGTGAAATTAAAATGGATCATGTGATTACAGTCTGTAATAATGCAAACAACGAAGTCTGCCCTATTTGGCCTAAAAAAGATCAAATTATTCACTGGGATATTGAAGATCCTGTATCTAAATTAATAAATTTAAATGAAAATGAAAAAAATAACATTATCTTAAATACATTTAATGTTATTAACGAAAAAATTAAAAATTGGATAAAAAATGAAGAACAATAATAAAATTTTCTTGGGCGAGTTTATAGGTAGCTGCTTTTTAGTAATGGTTATTGTCGGTTCTGGAATAATGGCTGAAAATCTAACTAATGATAATGCTGTTAGATTATTAGCAAATACAATTGCTACTGGAGCAGGCTTGTTTGTTTTAATAACATCTTTTGCCAATATTTCAGGTGCTCACCTTAATCCTTTTGTGAGTTTATCAATGTATTTAACTAAAAAAATTAAAGGAAAAGAATTATTAACTTATGTTCCTGCACAAATACTTGGTTGCCTTCTGGGAGTTATGTTAGCTAACGTTTTTTTTGAACACAGTATTATTGAATTATCTACAAAAAATAGAGATGGTTTTCATATATTTTTATCAGAAATAGTAGCAACATTTGGTCTTATTTTTATTATTTTTGCTACATTAAAAGATGGTAAAATTACAGTAGCTGCATGTGTTGCTACTTATATATCCGCTGGTTATTGGTTTACTTCATCCACATCATTTGCGAATCCAGCTGTTGCAATTGCTAGAACTTTTACAGATTCATTTACTGGCATTAATTACTTAAATACACCAACTTATATATTTGCTGAACTAATGGGTGCTATTGCCGCTGTGTATATAATCAAACGATTAATCAAGTAAATACAACTCTGCTAAGAATTTTAAAATTATTAAAGTAGACATTAATCTTAATTAGTTTAGAGATGGACGAATCCTCGTACAGATTCCCAAAAAAAATAAATTTAAAGATAGTAAATCTTTCCTTCACAGACTACATAGATCTTAAGTCATGAATCAATAGGAACCGAAAACGATAATATAAAGGAGAAAAAAAATGGAAATGACTTTAATTTATACCATCATAGGCTTTGCCCTTGCTGGTTATAGCGTAATCGCTAACGACTCAATTCAAACACTAGGTACATTTATAGCTTCAAAAAAGAAGTGGTTTAAATGGTATACTCTTGCAGGATCTGCATCAGCTGTAATGATTATTGCGTTAGCATGGGGATGGTATGCGTATGATGGTGATATTTCTTATGGAAGATTAACTAGAATACCTTATCAAGAAATTCAATGGTATCATGCAGTAGCACCTGCAATACTATTACTATTAACAAGAATAGGAATACCAGTATCTACTACTTTCTTAGTTCTTTCAGCATTTGCTTCAACAGTTGTGCTTGAAAAAATGTTGTTAAAAAGTGTAGTTGGCTATGGTTTAGCAGCAATGGTTGCTTATATTGCTTGGATAGTAGTATCAAAATTTATCAACGAAAAGTTAGATGAAGTTGATGAAAAATATATTGGCTTTTGGAGAAATGCAGTATGGATTTCGTCTGGTTGGTTGTGGTGGGTTTGGTTATCTCACGATGTAGCTAACATTGCAGTATATCTGCCTAGACAGTTAGATTTAACATTGCTTTTAATTGTAATGGCTTATTTTACTTCATTGTTATTTTACATTTTCTATATTCAAGGAGGACCAATTCAAAAAGTCGTTCTTGAAAAAACAGGAACAAGATATGCAAGATCAGCTACCATTATTAATGTGATTTATGCCGGTGTCTTATTCTACTTTAAGGAACTAAACGATTTACCAATGTCAACAACATGGGTATTTGTTGGTTTATTATGTGGAAGAGAACTTGCAATTTCAACAATGAACAAAGAGTATAAGTTTAAGTATGTCTTCCCATTAATTGGTAAAGACTTTCTTAAAATGATCTTTGGATTAAGTGTTTCTGTTGGAATTGTTTTAGCAATTCACTATATAATAATTCCAAATAATTGGTTTTAAATAAGTCTTAATGGTCGTGTTAATCTATTTAACACGGCCATAAACATCTTGATATCTAACGATATCAGTTTCTTTTAGTATAGATCCAACTTGTGCTTCAATAATTTTTACTGGTTTTTTATATGGATTTTCTATTCTATGGATTGCACCTAATGGAATAAAAATAGTTTCATCAGGTTTCATTGTAAAATATTTCTTATTTAAAGTAATTTTAGGTTTACCATGTGTAACGACCCAGTGCTCAGCTCTATGATGATGTTTTTGAAGACTTAATATACCTTTTGGTTTTACATATAATTCTTTTATCAAGAATTCTTTACCATTAAATAGATTTACATAACTACCCCAAGGTCTATGAAATACATTCTTCTTTTTATAATAATGTCTTTTATTTCTTCCATACATTTTACAGATTTCTTTCCAAGAACCTAAGTCAGACCAAGGAATATCTAATTTTATAGCGTTTATATCTTTAGTTTTTTCTAATATTGCATAGTCGAAAGACTTAGCTGTTGCTTTGTTAAATGCTTGTTTGTTTAAATAATACACATTACTTTTATATTTTGCTTTTGTTACAGCTTTATTACAGTTTCGGTAAATATTTGGTTGGTATTTTTTGAAATTATTAATTATTGAGTCTTTTCTCAAATAAAACATTCCAGAATTCCAATAACCCTTTTTACTTATTATTTGTTTAGCTTTAGCTTCTTTGGGTTTTTCTACAAATCTAGAGACTTTATTATTTCTAGTTAAAAAATAACCAAATTCACTTGAAGGCATTGTGGGTTTAATCCCAAAAATGAAGATATTATTTTGAGTGAGTTTCTTTTGGTTTTTTTTGATAGCTTTATTAAATAATCCAACCTTCTCTATCAAATGATCAGCAGCCAAAAACATTAAAGGTTGTTCGTTTGGAATATCTTTAATTAATGCCGTACTTAAAATAGCTGGTGCTGTATTTCTTTTTGCTGGTTCTAAAACTATTTTATATTTTCTTATTTTGTGTTTCTTTAAGTGTTGTTTAACTTGTCTTAAATATTTTGCATTTGTGCTTATAATTGGAGCATCAAATATAGAAGCTTTTACTCTCTCCAGAGTTTTGCCTAACAAAGTCCAATTACCAAAGTTTATAAATTGCTTTGCTTGATGTTTTTTTTGCTTAGGCCAAAGTCTTGTTCCAGCACCCCCGCAAAGAATTACAGGTCTTATTTTCATTAAATATCTGCGTAAGTTTTTACTTCGTTTTTACCACCTGGATGAGTTGGTGCACCTAAATAAGCCGGTCCAACAGTTTGTGCGTATTTCCAAAGTGTTCCATTTCCAAAGTTAATTTTCTTTGGTTTCCATTTCTTTCTTCTTTTAGCTAATTCTTTTTTAGTTAAACGAACATTAATTGTCCCCTTCTTCGCATCTAAATCAATTATATCTCCGTTTCTAAGTAAAGCTATTGGTCCACCTACTGATGCTTCAGGTCCAACATGTCCAATACAAAAACCTCTTGTAGCTCCAGAAAATCTTCCATCTGTTATAAGTGCAACTTTTTCTCCTTTACCTTGACCGTAAATTGCTCCTGTTGTTTGAAGCATTTCCCTCATACCAGGTCCACCTTTTGGTCCTTCGTATCTAATAATTATAATATCACCGTCTTTATATTTTCTATTTTTAACAGCTTTGTAAGCTGCTTCTTCAGTATCAAAACATCTTGCTCTTCCAGTAAATTGCAATCTTTTTAAACCAGCAACTTTAACAATTGCACCTTCTGGAGCTAAGTTTCCTTTCATTCCAACAACGCCTCCATCTTTAGATAAAGGATTATTATATTTTCTCATCACTTTTTGCTTAGAATTAAACTTAACGTTCTTTAAATTCTCTTTCATAGTTTTGCCTGTAACCGTCATGCAATTGCCGTGAATATATCCACCATCCATTAAAGTTTTAAGCAACATAGGAACACCGCCTGCTTTCCACATATCTTTTGCTACATACTTTCCACCAGGTTTTAAATCTGCAAGATAAGGTGTTCTTTTAAATATTTTAGCTACATCCATTAAATCAAATTTAATACCAATTTCATTTGCAATAGCTGGTAAGTGTAAAGCGGCATTTGTTGATCCACCTGTTGCAGCAACAATTGTTGCAGCATTTTCTAATGCTTTTTTTGTTACAATATCTCTTGGTCTAATATTTTTTGCTAATAAATTCATTACAGCTTTTCCACTTGCTAAAGCGTATTTATCTCTTCTGTTAAATGGAGCAGGAGTTCCAGCAGAATAAGGCAAAGCTAATCCCATTGCTTCTGATACACATGCCATTGTATTAGCAGTAAACTGACCACCACAAGCACCAGCAGTTGGACATGCTTTTAATTCTATTTTTCTTAATGCGTGTTCTGAAATTTTTCCTGAAGAATACTTTCCAACTCCTTCAAAAACATCTACAACAGTTATATCTTTACCATTTAATCTTCCTGGTAGAATTGATCCACCATAGATAAAAACACTTGGTACATTTAACCTTACCATTGCCATCATTAAACCTGGTAAAGATTTATCGCAACCAGCAACGCCAACTAATGCATCGTAACAATGTCCTCTAACTGTTAATTCAGTTGAATCTGCAATTACATCTCTTGAAATTAATGAGGATTTCATTCCTTCGTGACCCATTGCAATACCGTCAGTTACTGTAATTGTACAAAATTCTCTTGGAGTGCCACCTGCAGATTGTACGCCCTTTTTAACTGACTGAGCTTGCCTCATTAAAGCAATATTACAAGGAGCTGCCTCATTCCAAGTTGAAACAACACCAACGAATGGTTTTGCAACATCTTTTTCAGTTAAGTTCATGGCATAATAGAATGATCTTTGAGGAGCTTTATCAGGTCCTAAAGAAGTATGTCTACTAGGTAGCTTTTTTTTATTAAATTTTTTCATTAAAGGCTTTCAATAGTTAAAGAAATTTTTTTAATATCATTCTTTAAATTACTATAATTAGTTTTTTCTTGCTGAACAATATCTTTTGGCGCTCTTTGAACAAAGCCTTTATTGCTTAGTCTTTGAGAGATTTTATCCATTTCTTCTTGATATTTGTTTTGTCTTTTCAATAAGTTTTCTTTAATAGCGTTTAAATCAACATTTTCATCAAAATAAATTTTAAATAAATCTCCTGATATAATTAAGGAAGCAGCAGGTTTATTTTGATCCTTTTTAAAGAAGTTATTAATTCTTCCTAATTTTTTAATAATAATTTCATTATTAATCATGAAATTTTGATTATTTTTTTTAATAGAATTAATAGATATATCAATAAATGAGCCAGGGCTTACGTTAAGTTCATTTTTAAAAGATCTTATCTCAGAAATAATATCAATTATCTGTTGAACTTGTTTGTGATCACTATCTTTTTTAGATTTACCTGAGATCCAGTTAGATAACATTAAAAAATTCTTATTTTTGTTATCAAATTTATTTGTTAACCATATTTTCTCAGTAACAAACGGTATAAATGGATGTAGCATAATAAGTATTTGTCTAAACACAAAAGCAGATACCTCTTTAACTTCATTTTTAGCTTTTAAATTGTCTGAAAAAAGAATTGTTTTTGATAATTCTAAGTACCAATCACAATATTTATGCCATGCAAAGTGATAGGCGTTCTTAGCTGCTTCATCAAATCTATAATCTTCTATATTTTTCTTTATTAAATTGGATGTTTGTAAAAGCTCAAAATATATCCATTTATTGATATTAACTTTTAATTTTGGAAGTTTTTTAGCATTTTTTAAATTACATTTGTTTTGTATTAAAAAATTATTTGCATTCCACAGTTTATTTAAAAAATTCCTATATCCTTTAACTCTATCCTCAGAAAGTTTAACATCCGTACCAGGTGAAGCCATAGATAGTAATGTAAATCTTAAAGCGTCTGCACTATATTTTTGAATTAGATCAAGTGGATCTATTACATTTCCTTTTGACTTGGACATCTTTTGTCCTTTTTCATCACGAACTAAAGCATGAACATAAATATCTTTAAATGGTTCTTTATTTAAAAATTCCATACCAAACATCATCATTCTAGCTACCCAAAAAAAAATTATATCAAATCCTGTTACAAGAACTGTTGTTGGATAAAACTTTTTTAAATATTCATTTTTGTTTGGCCAGCCTAGTGTTGCAAAGGGCCAAAGACCAGATGAAAACCATGTATCAAGTACATCATTATCTCTTACAAGATTTACATCTTTTTTATAATATTTTTTTGCTGATTTTTTTGCATCACTTTCATTTAACTCAACAAAGATTTTTTTATCTGGTCCATACCATGCTGGTATTTGGTGTCCCCACCATAATTGTCTAGAGATACACCATGGCTCAATATTGTTCATCCATTGAAAATAAGTTTTTGACCAGTTTTCAGGAAAAAAGTTTGTCTTTTTATTTTTAACTATTTTTTTTGCTTTAATTGATAACTTCTTTGCATCTGCAAACCATTGTTCTGTTAAAAAAGGTTCAATAATAGAATTTGATCTATCTCCATATGGAACTTTATTTTTAATATTTTCTTCTTTTACAAAATAATCTTTTTCCTTAAGTTCATTTAATATTTTCTTCCTAGCTTCAAATCTATCTAAACCAATGTATGATGAGATTGCATTATTATTAATTTTTCCATCTTCTGTAAAAATATTAATAATTTCTAATTTATTTCTTTTGCCTACATCATAATCATTGAAGTCATGAGCGGGTGTAATTTTTAATGCACCTGTTCCTTGTTCTGGATCTGCATAATCATCTTCGATGATTTTAACCTTTCTCCCAACAATTGGAATTGTAACAATTTTATTAACATACTTTTTGTATCTCTTGTCTTTAGGGTTTACAGCAACAGCTGTGTCTCCAAGCATAGTTTCAGGTCTAGTAGTTGCTATGGTTATATATTCACTTGTACCGTCTATTGGGTATCTAATATAATAAATTTTAGAGTTAACTTCCCTTTGATCAACTTCTAAATCAGATATAGCTGTTTTTAAGACTGTGTCCCAATTAACTAATTTTTCAGCCTTATAAATTAATTTTTTTTTATGAAGATCTACAAAAACTTTAATAACTGCTTTTGATAGATTTTCATCCATTGTAAAAGCATTTCTCGACCAATCACACGAACAACCTAATTTTTTAAGTTGATTGATAATTATGTCGCCATATTGATTTTTCCATTCCCATACTTTTTCAATAAACTTTTCTCTTCCTAAATCATTCTTTTTAATATTCTCAGAATTTAATTTTTTTTCGACTAATGCCTGAGTTGCTATTCCAGCATGATCTGTGCCGGGCTGCCACAAAGTCTCATAATTATTCATCCTATAATATCTTGTAAGCAAATCTTGTATTGAATTATTTAAGGCATGACCCATATGCAAACTTCCAGTTACATTTGGAGGCGGAATAACTATTGAGAATCTTTTCTTATTTTTTTTGGGTTTAAATAATTCATTCTTTTCCCAATATGAGTAAATTTTATCCTCTACATCTGAATGTATATATTTATCTAAACTCATGGTATTTTAAGTTTATAATTTAATAATATGAATTAACAATAATTTTAGTAGCTTATTTAATAGACTAATTGTAAATATTTTATATACAAATACGTTCAAATTAATTTAATATGAAATTAAATGGCCACGTGGCGGAATGGTTACGCAGAGGATTGCAAATCCTTGTATCCCAGTTCGATTCTGGGCGTGGCCTCCAAAATAAATCTTGTTTTAATTTTGAAAAAAAGTAAGTTCAAGTTTTTATATTCCTCGGTAGCTCAGTTGGTAGAGCAGTTGACTGTTAATCAATTGGTCGCAGGTTCGAGTCCTGCCCGAGGAGCCAAAAATTAAACTGCTTTTGATATAGTGCTTGCTACAGATTCAACTGATTTATTAAATTTAATTTTTTGTTCGTTTGTAAGTTCTGAATACAATTTAACTAAAAAATTATAATTAACATTCATATGACCTTCTTTAGATTTTTCTATATTTACTAAATACTGTGAAAAATCTTCAAAAAAATAATTAATTGGAACTTTTAAATAATTTGAGAGTTGCAGTAATCTTATCGAGCTAACTCCATTTGTTCCTTTTTCATATTTTTGTATTTGTTGAAAAGTAACGTTTATTGCTTTCGCTACTTTAGTTTGTGTTAAACCTAACGCTAACCTTCTAAGTTTTAACTTGTTACCCAGATGTTTATTGAAATTTTCTTCCATTAAGACCCCTCTTAAATATTTTTTATAAGCACAATTCAACAAGCTTTTGAAACTTACTTCAATAGTAAAATTTATTTTTTTTTACTAAAAATTGAATATTTTGATTTTATGTCAAGTCAATAAATGTCTAATATATATAACTAATAATTGATAAAGGTTACAATATTTGACTTAAAAACAGTTTAGTTCTATCACTTTTTGGGTTGGCAAAAAACTCTTTAGTTTCTGCTTTTTCTACTATCATGCCTTCGTCCATAAATATGACTTCATCCGCTACTTCTTTAGCAAAACCCATTTCATGAGTTACTACAATCATTGTCATCCCAGCTTTTGCTAAATTTACCATTGCATCTAAAACTTCTTTGATCATCTCAGGATCTAGGGCCGACGTTGGTTCATCAAATAACATTATTTTTGGTTCCATGCATAAAGCTCTTGCAATTGCACATCTCTGCTGTTGTCCTCCTGATAATTGACCTGGAAATTTTTGCGCTTGATCAGCTATTTGAACTTGTTCTAATTGTTTCATAGCTAATTCTTCAGCATTTTTTTTAGGCATTTTCTTAACCCATATTGGAGCTAATGTGCAATTATCTAGAATAGATAAATGAGGAAATAAATTAAATTGTTGAAATACCATGCCAACTTCTGCTCTTATAGCTTCAATATTTTTTGTGTTCTCAGTAAGTTCGGTTCCATCAACTATAATTGTTCCTTTTTGATGTTCTTCTAATCTATTAATACATCTAATTAAGGTTGATTTTCCAGAGCCAGACGGTCCACAAACAACAATTTTTTTATTTTTTTCTACTTCTAAATTAATATCTTTTAAAACTTGAAAATCACCAAACCATTTATTCATACTTTCTATTTTAATAATTGAATCAGTCATATTATCTATCAGTTTTATATTTAATTTCTAAATTGTAGCTATATTTACTCATTGCATAACAAATAATCCAGAAAATTATTGCTGCAAAAACATAACCTTCCATTGCATATCCAAGCCATTTAGGATTAGTTTTTGCTAAATTTAGCATTCCTACTATTTCTAATAATCCAACTACAAATATTAAAGGTGTGTCTTTTACTAGAGCTAAAAAAGTATTAGCAATTCCAGGTATAACTAATTTTAATGCTTGAGGTAAAATTACAAAAATATGCATTTTCCAATATCCCATACCTAATGATTTCGCGGCATCATATTGTCCTCTTGGTAGTGCTTGCAATCCACCTCTAATAACTTCCGCCACATAAGCTGCCTCAAATAAAGAAATAGCAATAATTACTCTTACTAATTTATCCATGAAAAAGTCTTCCGGTAAAAACATTGGAAACATTACAGATGACATAAATAAAACTGTAATTAGAGGTACACCTCTCCAAAATTCTATAAATCCAACTGAAATATATCTAACAGTTGGTAAATCGGATCTTCTTCCTAAAGCTAAAAACATTCCAACAGGAAAACAGAAAATTAAGCAGAAAAAGGAAACTATAAAAGTTAAGGATAATCCTCCCCAAGCTCCAGTTTCAACCCACTCAAGTCCAAATGCGCCTCCTGAAATTAAATAGTAAATTAATACAAATGCTATAATTGGATAAATTATAACATAATATAAAGTCAAAAATTTCTTAATTTTTTCAGAAGGAAGTAAACCAACAAAAGCTAAAGCTATTAAAGCAATAAAAGAAATGTTTATTCTCCATTGTAGTTCATTAGGATACATTCCGTAAATAAATCTATTAAGCCAAATTTTTATATACGTCCAGCAAGCGCCTGTGCCAGTACAGGCCTCCTTTGTATCTCCCGATATAGTTGCATCAATAATAAACCAACTAAGGAATGGTGGAATTGATTTTATAATCGCAAAAATAATTAGTAAGGTTAAAATTGCATTAAAGGTATTAGTATTAATATTCTTATTTAATAAATCCAAATTTTTAATACCCGAAAATTCTATTCTAATAAGATGCAATCCAATAGTTCCTAAAACCAAAGGTAATAAGAAGCTAATAAAATTTGGTAAAAATGATGTTATATTAGTATTGAAAAAGGAATTTAAAGCAACATCCAAAATAGCAATAGAAATTAAAAAAATACCTGAATACAAATAAGTATTTAGATTTTCAATATTGGGTCTTAAAAAGTTTAATTTATTCATTATTTTTCTTTAATTGCTATTTTTTTATTATACCAATTCATTAAAACTGAAATTGATAAACTTATTGATAAATAGGTAAACATGGTTATAGAGACTATTTCAATAGCTCTTCCTGTTTGCATTAAAGCAGTACCTGCAAAAATTAAAACTAAATCTGGATAAGCTATAGCTGCTGCAAGAGAAGAGTTTTTTGTTAAATTTAAATATTGGTTTGTAGTGGGTGGAATTATAATTCTTAGTGCTTGAGGCATAACAACTAATTTTAAAATTTGCCTAGGAGTTAAGCCAATAGACGCAGCGGCTTCTTTTTGACCTTTGCTAATACCTTGTATTCCAGCTCTAACACATTCAGCGATAAATGTTGCTGTATATAGACCTAAAGCTAATGTTAAAGCTATAAGTTCAGGAGGTATACCAAGGCCACCTTTGTATTTAAAGGAAGTATTTGACATTTGTTCCAATTCTGGAATTGAAAAATTTAATGAAACTCCGCCAACTAAAAAAGATAATAATGGTAAAATTATAAATAAGCCTACTGAAATAGAAAATACAGGTAGTTGTTTTCCTTCATTTTCCTGTAATTTTCTTGCATAGTTTTTAATTACTATAATAGAAATTATCACAGCTATTATTGAATAAAAAAATATATCTAGATTTTCCCAAACAAATCTAGGCACAAATAAACCTTTAATTGTTAAGAAAAAAACTCCAAACATTGGTTCTGTATCTTGTGGCAAAGGTAATGCTCTAAGTGCAGCAAAATACCAAAAAAATATCTGCAATAATAAAGGAACATTTCTAAAAAATTCTACATAAAAAGCTGCCGTTCTTTCAATTAAATAATTTGGTGAAAGACGAGCTATACCAACTATTATTCCAAGTATTGTTGATAATATTATTCCTATAAAAGCTACTAAAAGAGTATTTAATAAACCTACTAAATATGCCCTCGCATAAGAATGTGAACCATCATAATCAATTAATGAAAATTGAACATCAAAAGAAGATTCTTGAGTTAAAAAACCAAAACCAAACTCAATCCCTCTATTATCCATATTAACCTGAGCGTTATAGGTTAAAAAACCAAAAACTAGAATTACTGCAAATAATGTAATTAATTGAGGAATTATTTTGTTAAGTTTAATATTCATAATCAAATAGTGAGATACTATAAAAAAAGGGCTAGAAAAATCTAGCCCTTTTTAAAGATTATTAGATAAAAATTATCTTGCTGGTGGTACGTAAAGAATTCCACCTTTTGTCCATAGTTCGTTTGGACCTCTATCAGGCAAAATACCAGTGTCAGCTATATTTCTCTTATAACTTTCACCATAGTTACCAACTTGTTTGATAATTCTTAAACTCCAGTCATTATCTAGACCAAATGCTGCACCTAATTCACCCTCTGCACCAACTAGCCTCTTAACTGCTGGATTATCAGAAGTTTTCATAGAATCTGCATTTGCAGAATTAACACCGTATTCTTCAGCTTCGATCATTACGTTCAAAGACCATCTTACGATATCTTCCCATACAGAATCACCTTGTCTAACAACAGGGCCTAAAGGCTCTTTTGAAATAGTTTCAGGTAAAACTATGTGGTCATCTGGAGCGCTCAATTTAATTCTTTGAGCAGCTAAACCAGATTTATCAGTAGTGTAAGTATCACATCTTCCAGCATCATAAGCAGCAACAACTTCGTCAGCTTTTTCAAAAGTTACTGGCTCATAAGAAATTCCTTTAGAGTTAAAGAAGTCTCTCATGTTAAGCTCAGTTGTTGTTCCTAAGTTAGTACATGCAGAAATTCCATCTTTGAAATCATTCACAGATGAATATCCTGAATTTTTTCTAACCATGAAACCTTGACCATCGTAGAAGTTAACTCCAACGAAAGTAAGACCAATGTCAGCATCTCTAGAAAGTGTCCAAGTAGTATTTCTTGATAAGATATCAATCTCACCAGAAGTAAGAGCTGTAAATCTTTCTTTAGCACTTAGTGGTGTGAACTTCACTTTGTTCGCATCACCTAATACTGCAGCAGCTACCGCTCTACATACATCAACGTCAACACCAGTCCAATTTCCTGCAGCATCAGCATTAGAAAATCCCGGAAGACCTTGAGAAACACCACATCTTACAAAACCTTTTTTCTGAGTGTTTTTAAGTGTTTTTGATTTCTTTGCAGCCATAGTCTCTGTTGTAAAAGCAAACAACACAGCAACTACTGCAGCTAAAGAAGTCAATTGTTTTATTAATTTAAACATTATTTATTCCTCTTGTTTATTTATTTGTTAACAAATAATTCAAAATTAAATTTGAATTAATCTAAGTAAAGCAGAAACAATGAGTATCATCAATATTAAAAAAAGCTTAATTGATAGGTAAAAATGGCGCGCCCTGGAGGATTCGAACCTCCGACCCTCGGTTTAGAAAACCGATGCTCTATCCAGCTGAGCTAAGGGCGCATTTTATGCTGTTATATAATATAAATTTAACTTTTAAAAATAAATTTTTTGACAATAATGAGAATAGTTAACAGCTCAACTCTACCAATAATCATAAATATAATCATAACTATTTTTGATAAAGAATTTAAACCCATAAAATCAAAATTATTTAAATCATACATTGAAGAATTGACTGTATTCATTAAGGTTAAAATTCCTAATTTAAATGCATCTTCAAAATTAATACCCAATATCGAAAGTAAAGATGTAACTATAAATAATGAAATTATAAATATTAAAACTGATAAAAAGTATTTATTTATCTCTTTTTGTTCAATACTTGTTTCTATAAGATGAAATTTGTTAACAAATATATTGTTTGGCTTTGAATACGATAAAATTTCATTCAATGAATGTCTGAACAAAAAATAAATCTTTAAAAATCTTATTCCAGAACTAGTAGAGAAAAAAGAACCACCAATTATTACTATTATTAAAAATATAAACCATAAATTAGGAGGGGAGTCATTAAAAGAAATACCAATATTAGACATGCTGCTTGTTAATGAAAAAAGTATTGTAGAAAAATTATAATCAAAATTAAAAAAAACAAAAAAAATAATTAATAAAAATAAAAAATAAAAAAATAAATAAATATCTTCAGCAAAAAAATTAATACTTCTTTGTTTTAAAAAAAAGATATTATAAATTAAAAATAAACTAAAAAATGAAAAAAGCATTAGAAATGAAAAAAAAATTTCTTTAAAATTAGTATTTATAACGTTCTGAATATCATTTACTGGCAAAAAACCTCCTGAAGAAATTATGGTCATTGCAAGATTAAAAGCATCAAATGTTCTAACATTAATTAATTTTAATAAAATAAATAAAAAGAAAGTTAAAACCAAATATAAGAAAAAAATTTTGAGAGATTGCTTGAATGTTTCAGAATAGTTGAAAGATATAAAATTAGTTAATGATTTTTTTAAATTATTATCAAAAATGTCAATTAAAAGTAAAATTGAAAATAAAAAATAAATACCACCAATCCATTGAGATGTTGATCTCCATAAAATTAAACTTTGATCCAGATGTTTTATATTTTCAAAAACTGTAAACCCAGTTGATGAAAATCCTGATATCGATTCAAAATAACTATTTAGGAAAGATAGATTGTAGATACTGAAATAATATGGAATTGAAATAATTAAAGGTATTACTAAGTAGCCTATAATTACTACAAAAATCTTTGTATAGATGTTAATTTTAACTTCAACTTTACTTTTAATGAATGATCCAATTCCAATAATTAATGAAATTAAAAATGTATAAAAATAAGTATCGATGTTTAAATATAAATTAAAGTAGTAAGAATAGATTATATTAAAAAAAGATAAAATTGATAATAAAATAAAAAAAATACCTAAATAATTTAGGATTAATCGATTCATATTTTTTATACTTAGCTTAATCTAAACATGCTTTCAACTAAGGGCAACTGGTCCCTCTTAGTTAAAAAAACTACTGTATCTTGTTTTTTAAAAACAAAACTTGATCTAGGAATTATAATTTCATTTTTTCTCAAAACTGCACCAATTCTTATTTCGTCTGGTAATTCACAGTCTTTTAATTCTTTGTTGATAAGTTCTGAAGTTTCAATAATTTCTGCTTCTATAACTTCGTAATCACCATTCAATATTGTGTATGCATTTTCTATAGTTCCTTTATGAACATGTTTTAATATACTAGATACAGTAGTCATTCTTGGGTCTATAAGATCATCAATTTTTAATGATGATTGTAACAAGGAATAATTTGGTTTATTAATCAAAGCCATAGTTTTTTTATCTTTAGAAAATTTTTCAACAAGAACGCTTACCATTAAATTATCTTCATCATCATTTGTTAAAGCAATTACAGTTTCAACATCTTCTAAATTAACTTCAGCTAAAATATCTTCATCTAATCCATTACCATTAATGACTATTGTATTATTTAATTCATTTGCAATTTGCTCTGCTCTATTTTTATCTTTTTCAATAATTTTTAATCTTGCGTCTTCAAAACTGTTTTCAATATTTTTGGCAAGATTGAAGCCTATGTTTCCTCCTCCTATAATTAAAATTTTATTTGAAATTTTTTCATCGTGTCCAAACGCAGAAAGTGTTTCTTTCATTTGTTGAGAATTAATTATTACATAAGCTTTATCACCTTTTTTCATTACATCATTTTTTTTAAGAAAAACAAATTTTTCCTCTCTTATAACTCCAAGAATATTTGCATTTAATTTAGGGAATTTTTTTGTTAATTCATTAAGTTTAATTTCGGATATTGGACATGAATCTTCAATCAAAATTTCTAAAAGTTTAATTTTATTTTCTGCAAATGGTACATTATCTAAAGCTCCTGGGGATTCTAATTTTCGTTGTATTGAGTTTGCAATTTCTATTTCGGGAGAGATTATTACATCAATAGGTAAATTTTCCTTATTATATAATTTTGAAAATTTTGGATTTAAATAATCTTGCGCTCTTATTCTAGCAATTTTTTTTGGTATTTTAAATAAAGAATAAGCAATTTGACAAATCATCATATTTATTTCATCATTTTTTGTTACTGCTATAATCATATCTGCTTCTTTAGAATTAGCATTTTCAAGTATAGTTGGCGATGTTGCCTTGCCAACTATAGCTTTTACATCAAGAGCCTCATTAATCTTCTGAATATCCTCGCTTGATTGATCTATCATGGTAATTGAATGATTTTGTTCAGATAGCAATTTTGCTATAGTAAAACCTACTCTACCAGCTCCACAAATAATTATATTCATTAATTTAAATCTTTAACACCGAGTATCTTAAGTTTTCTGTGTAAAGCTGACCTTTCCATTCCAACAAAACGTGCTGTTTTAGATATATTTCCTGAGAATTTTTTTAGCTGAGTTATAAGATATTCTTTTTCAAAATTTTCTCTTGCTTCTCTTAATGTATAATCAAGAGTTTTACTAATGGTAAATTTATCATTTTCATTTTGTGATAAAGATTCTTTAACTATATTCAATATACTGTCTTCATTTTTTCCCTGAGAAAGTATTGTAACTCTTTCAATTAGATTTCTTAGCTCTCTAACATTTCCTGGCCAATTATAGTTTAACAGATAATTGTTATCCTGAAGTTTAAAAGGCTTTATGCTATAGTTTCTGCAGATATTGGTTACAAAATACTCGCTTAATAATGGAATATCTTCTATCCTTTTGCTTAATGGATCAATTGTTATGTTAAACACATTTAATCTATGAAACAAATCTTCTCTAAAATTTCCATTACTAATTTCTTTTTTAATATCTTTACTCGTAGATGAGAAAATTCTTACATCTACTTTAATATCGTGTGATCCATTTATTCTTTTAAATTTTTGATCAATAAGAATTCTTAAAATTTTAGATTGTGTATCAAGCGGTATTTCTGTGATTTCATCAATTAATAATATTCCACCAGTTGCTTTTTCAAGTGCCCCATAAACTATTGAGCCATCATTTTTTTCTTCACCTAATAACTCAACTTCATATTTATCTGAATCTAGAAGTGCTCCATTTAATATAATAAATGCTCCATCATTTCTTTTTGATTTTCTATAAATTTTTCTAGCAACAAGTTCTTTGCCAGAACCAGTTGGGCCAGAAATAAATACTCTGCTCTCTGAAGTTGAAACTTTTTCAATTTGATCTTTAATAGATAATATATTTTGACTTTTTCCTATTAAATCAAATGTATGATACAACTTACTTTCCAAGTTTTCATTTTGCTTTTTGAGATTTAAATTTTCAACCGCTCTTCTTATAAAATTCATTAACCTTTCTTTGTCAAAAGGTTTTTGTATAAATTCAAATGCTCCAGACTTCAGTGATTTAATTGCCATATCTATATTTGCATGACCAGAAATTATTATTACTGGAACATTGACATTTTTATTTTTAATATGATTTAAAAGTTCAATTCCATCATTGTCTCCTTTGTCCAACTTAACATCGATAATCGCCACATCAGGTAATTTTTTATCTATTTCAGTCAGTGCTTGATTATAATTTGCTGCGAGCCTAGTTGAATAACCAGCTTCAATTATCAAATCATTAAGTATTTCTCTTATATCAGAATTATCATCGATTATTAAAATTTCAGCAGACATTATTTAATTGGTAAATTTATAATTATATTTGTTCCTATAGAATCAGATTTAAATTCAATTGTTCCATTGTGATCATTAATAACTTTATTTACTATTGACAATCCTAAGCCAGTTCCCTTTTCTTTTGTTGTATAATACGGTTTTATAGTTTCTCTCGTAATTTTTTTTGAAAATCCAATACCATTATCAAATATATTAATAGCTATATAGTTGTTTATCCTTTTTATTTCTATACTAATTTTCTTGTTAAAATTACCTATTTTTAAAGCTTTTTCTTGAATACTTTCTATTGAATTTTTAATTAAATTAAAAATAACACGACTTATCTGCTCATTGTCACAAGATAGATTTAAATCATCACTTTTAGATGATGAAAGATTAATATTAATTGTTTGATCTGTTTTTTTTAATAGATCAATATTAGAATTTACTAAATTCACTAAATTATTTATCGTAAACATAGGTTTTGGCATTCTAGCAAAATCAGAAAATTCATTGACAAGATTTTCAATTTGCTTGATTTGAGTTAAAATAATATTTAAATTTTTGCTATATTTTTCTTTATCAGGATCATCAATATATTTTTCATATTTAGATTTTAGATTATCTATTGTTAATTGTATCGGTGTAAGAGGATTTTTAATTTCATGAGCTAATTTTCTAGCAACATGTTCCCAGGCTTCATGTCTTTCAGAAATAACAAGTTTTTCTTGTTGGTCTTTTAGTTGTTTTATCATTGAATTAAAATTTTTATTTAATAACTCAATTTCTTTATCTGCAATAATATCAGGGACTTTTGTATTTAAATTCCCATCACCTATTTCTTTGGATGCAGATATTAAGTTATTAATTGATATAAAAAATCTTGAAGAGAATCTTATTGCAATAGTAATAGATAAAAATAATAGAAGAGCAACAATAATAATATATATTAGAGCAAATGAAAATTTAATTCCTGTTCTTTGATCTTCAACTGTATAATAAAAATTGATAGCCTCTTGTGAATCTTTTAAATAGTTGGAAATATCTTTATCAAGAAACTTCACTACATACAAAAATGCATTATCAATAGATGGAATTTTAATTATTGCTGCTGATTTATTTTCAAATGCATTAATAATTTTTAATGGTTTATCGTCATTTAAAACCATGTTTATAGCTTTTTGTTCTACTGGAACATATTCAGAATTTGATGATGAAATTAATATATTTTGATCCTTATCAATAATATGTATTTGATCTATGTTTCTTAAATATCTCTGTGTATCTAAAAAATTTTGTAATGAACTAATATTTTTTTGAAAAATTTGAACATTCTTATTTAAATCAAAAGAAACTAGAATTATATCTGATTCAATTTTATTTCGTTTCTCATCTATATAATTTTTTGCCAATTCATATGAATTATTTACGGCTAGTGTTATTTTATTATCAAAATATTTCTCTAGGGCAAATGAAAATAAAAATAAAGAAAAAATAGAAATGAGTAATGAAGGTATTAAAGTAAAAAGCGAAAAAAAGACTATATATTTTCTGTTAGCTACAGAGCCTCTTACATTTATATTATTTTTAATAGAGCTTGAAATTTCTCTGAATATAATAACAAAAAAAAATAATAATAAGCCTATATTTGCATATAAAAGATAATTTAAATTATTTTCATTAATTAAAATGAAGCTTTTCCCTATAAATGTTAAAAATGTTAAAAAAGTTACGGATAAAGTGAAAATAAATATTAAAATTATAAATATATGTCTTTTTATAAAACTTAGCATAAATTAAAAATATATATAAATTAGAAAAAATAATACATGAATAATTGTTTTATACTACTTGCGGCAGGTAAAGGTAAGCGTTTTAATCATAAAGAAAAAAAACAGTTTATTAAGTACAAAAATAAACCCTTATTTATGCACTCTATCGAAAAAGCAAAAAAATCAAATCTATTTAAAAAAATAATTCTTGTCTCAAATAAACAAATTAAAATACCCAATGTTAAAGTTATTAAAGGTGGAAGGGAAAGATCAGATTCATCTTTTGAAGCTTTAAAATATTTAAAAAATAAAAAAATTAAAAATGTATTTATTCATGATGCAGCTAGACCAAATTTTTCTTTAAAACTACTAAATAATTTAAATAAAAATTTAAAAAAAAATAAAGCAGTAGTGCCTTATATAAACACAAATAATTCAACTAAATATATTTATAAAAACAAAGTAATTAATTTAAAAAGGCAACAAGTTCTTCTGGCACAAACACCGCAATGTTTTGATTATAAAATTTTATATAATTTATCAAAAAATAATAAAAATTCAGTATCTGATGAATCTGCATTATTTTTAAATAATAATAAAAAAGTAAAGTTTATTAAGGGAGAAGAAAAAAACATAAAAATAACAAAGAAAATAGATCTTTACACAAATGAAGCTAAAACATTTTATGGAATTGGATTTGATATACATAAATTGATCAAAAACAAAAAATTATATTTAGGTGGTGTCAATATTCCTTTTCACTCAGGACTAAAAGGACACTCAGATGGAGATGTAATTCTTCATTGTATTATCGATGCATTACTTGGTGCTCTTAGAAAAAAAGATATTGGGTCTTTATATCCGAGCTATGAAAGTAAATTTAAAAATATAAGATCTCCAAAAATGCTAAAACCTATTATTTTTGATTTAATAAATAATAATTATTATATCAATAATTTAGATATTAATTTAATTTGCGAGAGACCAAAAGTTTCTAAGTATAGAAATAAAATTATAAATTCTTTGTCTGTATTAATGAATATAAATAAAAATATTATTAACCTTAAAGGAAAAACTGTAGAAAAATTAGGCATAATAGGAAAAGAAAATGCCATTGCGTGCGAAGCAGTAATTTCAATTAGTAAATATGAATAAAATAATTTTTTTGATTGTCACATTGTTCGGTATAGGAAAATTAAAAAAAATACCAGGCAGCTATGCCTCATTGGCAACAATAATATTTTTATTTTTTTTATTTCATATACTAAATTTTTCACCCAATATTGTTTTAATTGGTGTTATCATTGTATTTTTAATTTCACTTTATGCAGTAAATATATTTATAAAAGACTTAGATAACAAAGATCCTAAAGAAGTTGTTATAGATGAATTTATTGGTCAATCGATACCTATTTGTCTTTATGAAATTGCTCATATAGGTGAAAAAGAAACTAGTCAAATACTAACCTTTTATTTTATTATGTTTATTCTATTTAGAATTTTTGACATCGCTAAGCCCTATCCAGTTAGCTACTATGATAAAAACTTTAAGAATAGTTTTGGTGTTATTATGGACGATATCTGTGCAGGATTATATGTTGTAGCTGTACTTGTTTTATATATGGTAATTACTTCATGAAAAAACTTTCTCAAAGAGTTGTAAAATTATTAAGTAAAAGAAAGTTAAAAATATCTTTTGCAGAATCTTGTACCGGGGGTATGCTTTCAAGTTCAATTACATCAATAAGTGGTTCTTCTAAAGTATTTACTCTCGGATTAGTTACATATTCAAATGAAGCTAAAATTAAAATTCTTAAAGTTTCTAAAAGAATAATAATCAAACATGGTGCTGTAAGCTATGAAACTTGCTTAGCTATGGTTAAAAATTTAAACAAAATTAGTAAAACTAATATTTCTGTATCAATTACTGGGGTTGCTGGACCAAATGGTGGGACCAAAGAAAAACCTGTTGGTTTAGTCTATATAGGCGTTAAAAAGGGTAACAAAATTTTAGTTAAAAAAAACCACTTTAAAAGTAATAAAAGAGTTTTGATTCAAAGAGCTACTGTTAATAAAGCTTTAAATTTAATTTTAAGTTTTGCTAAATAGATCTTCTGCTCTTCTTTGAAAAGCATCAGCTATTTTGTCTAAACCAAATTGGAAAGATTTTGTCATAACAATATTTAAAAAATGATTTTTTAGTTCAAAATCAACATCAAAAGAAACATCGGTAATGTTATTATCTTCTCTAAAATACCATTTATTTTCTAAATGTTTTAATGGACCATCAAGATTAGTTACATAAATTGAGTCATCTTTTTTATTAAATTTGACATCACTTTTATAAGTATCTTTAAAAGGGCCTTTTCCGATTGTTAAATCAGCAATAATTAACAATAAATCCCCTTTTTCTTTTCTTTCATAAATTTTTGAGTCTAAACAGAAAGGAACAAATTGAGGGTATTTTTCTATATCAAGAACAAGATCAATTAATTGTTCTTTTTTACATTCAATTGATCTTTTAACTGATGCTTTGGGCATTAGTTTTATTTATTCTATTTTTTTGAAGCACAGCAAAATCTTCGTCAGCATGATATGAAGATCTAGTAAGTGGTGATGAGGATACTAATAAAAAACCTTTTGATATCGCAATATTTTTTAATTCATCAAATTCTTCAGGAACATAATATCTTTGAAGAGGATGATGTTTAGCAGAAGGTTGTAAGTACTGACCTATTGTTAAAAAATCAACTTCAGCAGTTCTTAAGTCATCCATTACTTGTACAATTTCATCTTTGCTTTCACCTAATCCGACCATTAGACCAGATTTGGTAAAAATATTTTTGTCAATTTTTTTTGTATTTTTTAAAAGTTCAAGTGAAGCAAAATATCTAGATCCTGGTCTAACCTGCCTATAAAGGCCAGGAACTGTTTCAATATTATGATTAAATACATCTGGTTTGGCTTCAATAACTTTTTTATATGCATTTCCTTTTCTTAAAAAATCAGGTGTTAAAACTTCAATAGTTGTTTCAGGATTTTGTTTTCTTGCTTCTATAATAACTTCATAAAAATGTTTAGCTCCACCATCAATAAGATCATCTCTATCTACAGAAGTAATTACGGCATGTTTTAAATTCAATTTTTTAATTGCAGACGCAATTTTTAGAGGCTCTAAGGAGTCTAATGGATTGGGTTTTCCTGTTATAACGTTACAAAATGCACATGCCCTAGTGCATGTATCTCCCATAATAAGAAAGGTTGCATGTCGTTTACTCCAGCATTCAGTTATATTTGGGCAGTTTGCTTCTTGGCAAACAGTTTTTAATTTATGCTGATTAACTATACTTTTTGTTAAAAAGAATTCTTTGCTACTAATGAGTTTTGATTTAATCCAACTTGGTTTTTTTTTAATTGGATTAATAGGTTTGTTAATTTTTTCGGGATGTCTAATTTTCATTGGTTTTTATTAAGTAGATTTTTTCACCTTCTTTTTTAAATAAGAATTTTTCCCTAATCAAAATTTCTATATAATCTAAATCTAAATTATCAGTTAAAAGTGAATTTTTAAATTCAAGTTCATTTATTTTATTAAATATTTTAGTTTTTTCATCATCTAAGTTTTCTAAAATAGTTTTTTTTTCAAAATATGAGATTAAACCTCTTTCACCATCTAGGAGATTAAAAAAAAAATAAATAAATAAAATAGTAAATATTAAAATAAAATAATTTTTTTTTATATTTACAAACATTATACAATTTTATTCATTTTTGCAGATTTTCCAAGTTTCTCTTCAATTCTTATTAGCTGATTATATTTGGCTACTCTTTCGGAGCGTGCTAAAGATCCAGTTTTTATTTGATTGGAGTTCGTTCCTACCGCCAAATCTGAAATGAATGTATCTTCACTTTCTCCTGATCTATGTGATATTATAGTATTAAAACCAATTAATTGTGCAAACTTAATAACCTCTAATGTTTCAGTAACAGTGCCTATTTGATTAAGTTTTATTAATATTGCATTCGAAGATTTATTTAAAAAGCCAATTTTTAGTCTTTCTAAATTGGTTACGTACAAATCATCACCAACAATTTGTGTTTTTTTGCTAATTTTTTTCATAAATTTATTCCATGATAACCAATCATCCTCAGCAAAAGGATCTTCTATGGATTTAATTTTATATTTTCTGATTAATTTAAAATATTTATTGATAGTCTTATCTGTATTTATAAATTTCTTAGAATGAATTGAATATTTTTTATTTCTAAAAAGTTCATTTGCTGCAACATCTAAACAGATTGATATGTCTTTTCCATTTTTAAAGCCTGATCTTTGTATTGATTTTACTATCAATTTTAAAGCATCTTCATTTTCATTTATCATAGGTGCAAAACCACCTTCGTCCCCTACTGATGTTGATTCTCCTCTTTGTTTAATTATAGTTTTTAAATTATTAATTACTAAAAAACACATTCTTATTGCCTCAGTTATAGATTTTGCTTTATCAGGTCTAATCATAAATTCTTGTATTCTAAGTCCATTATTTGCATGTGCTCCTCCATTGATTACATTCATTAAAGGAAATGGTAATTTGAAATTTTTCTTAACTAAAAAAGTTTCATGAAGAGGAATTTTTTTAATTCTTGCCGACAGCTTTTTTACTGCCATAGAAACTGCTAACAAAGAATTAGCTCCAAATTTCTTTTTTTGTTTAGTTCCATCAGTTTGAATTAAAATATGATCGATTTTTTCTTGATTATGTATATTTTGATTTTTTAGTTTTTTTGAAATAATTTTATTAATTAATTCAACGGGTTTTAAAACACTTTTTCCTAAGTATTTTTTATTTGATACATCTCTTTTTTCATATGCTTCATGAGAGCCTGTTGAAGCACCTGAAGGACAAATGGCTCTTGCTCTCATATTATTTGCAAAAACTTCTGCCTCGATAGTAGGGTTTCCCCTGCTATCATAAACTTGTCTAGCTATGACTTTAGTTATTTTGCTCATCTTTTATTTTTTAATTAAGTTGTCTATGTCAACTATTTTTGAGAGTAAATTTTCTAAATCATTTAATGGAACCATGTTTGGTCCATCTGAAGGTGCATTATCTGGATCTTGATGAGTTTCTAAAAAAATTGCAGCTATACCCACAGCTGTAGCTGCTCTAGACAAATATTCAACAAATTCTCTTTGGCCTCCACTTTTTTCACCAAGGCCTCCAGGCTGTTGAACAGAATGAGTTCCATCAAAAACTATTGGATATCCATTTTTTGACATTATAGGTATTGATCTCATATCAGAAATTAAAGTGTTGTAACCAAAACTAGCTCCTCTTTCAGTTACAAGAATATTTTCATTTCCAGATTCAGAAATTTTTTTTGTTACATTTACCATGTCCCATGGTGCTAAAAATTGACCTTTTTTAACATTAACAATTTTTTTTGTTTTAGCTGCCGCAATTAATAAATCAGTTTGTCTACATAAAAATGCTGGTATTTGTAAAACATCAACATGATTTGATACAATGGAACATTGCTCTACATTGTGTACATCAGTTAATACTGGGATATTTAATTCTTTTTTAATTTTATCAAAAACTGGCAATGAAGCGTCAAGACCTGCACCTCTTTGACCTTTAAGACTAGTTCTGTTGGCTTTATCAAATGAAGTTTTATATATAAATCCAATTTTAAATTTTGCTGCAATTTCTTTAATTTTTCCCGCAATATCCATTGCATGTTGTTCACTTTCAAGTTGACATGGACCAGAAATTAAGGATATTTTTTTATTATTAGCTATCTCAAAATTATTACATTTAACTATCTTATTTAACATTAATAGAGTTTTGCTGCCTTGATAAAAGATGAGAATAATGGATGTGGGGACAAAGGTCTAGATCTAAATTCGGGATGATACTGAACACCTATGAACCATGGATGGTTTTTTAGTTCAATAATCTCAGGCAATTTATCATCTGGTGACATTCCAGAAAAAATCATTCCTTTATTTTCAAATTTATTTCTCAAATTATTATTAACTTCGTATCTGTGCCTATGTCTTTCAAATATAGATTTTGACTTATAGATTCTTTCTATCAATGAATTATGTCTTAATTTAGCTTCATATAATCCTAATCTCATAGTTCCACCAAGGTTTTCATTTGTGCCGATTATTTTTTTTCCATTTTTGTTCCATTCATTTAATAATCCAACTACAGGATTGCATTTTTTATCTAGTTCACTAGATCCTGCGTTTTTAATTTTTAGAGCATTTCTTGCAAATTCAATCACTGCCATTTGCATACCAAAACAAATACCTAAAAAAGGAATTTTATTTTTTCTTGCATAATTAATGGCTGATATTTTACCTTCAGTTCCTCTTTTGCCAAAACCGCCTGGTATTAATATACCAGATACATCTTTTAAAAGTTTCTTAATTTGGTTAGATTTTAATTTGTCAGATTCAATTCTAATTAAATTAACTTTAATATTGTTGTGAATTCCACCATGAATCAGTGCTTCATCTAAAGATTTGTAGGCATCTTTTAAATTTACATATTTTCCTATTATTGCAATATTTACTGTTCTATTGGTATTTAAAACGGTTTTGGTAATTTTTTTCCATGGCAATAAATTAACTTTTTTTCTTGGTTTTAATTTAAAATATTTTAAAACTTGTTTATCCAATTTCTCATTATAGAAGCTTATTGGAGCCTCATAGATTGTTCTTACATCGACTGTTTCTATTACGTTTTCAATCGAAACATTACAAAATAATGATATTTTTTTTCTTTGATCTAAAGGTATAGATTTTTGTGATCTACAAATAATTATATTTGGTTGGATACCGAGGCTTCTTAATTCTTTAACAGAATGTTGAGTTGGTTTTGTTTTAATTTCGTCAGATGATTTTAAAAATGGCACAAAGGTCAAATGAATAAATAAACTTTTGTTTCTTCCAACTTCATTTGAAAATTGCCTTATTGCTTCAACAAAAGGCAAGCTTTCTATATCTCCAACAGTACCTCCTATTTCACAGATAACAAAATCTTCATTTGTAATATCACCTTTTATAAATTCTCTTATTCTATCTGTTACATGTGGAATAACTTGAACAGTTTTTCCTAAATATTTACCTTTACGTTCTTTTTTAATTATATCGCTGTAAATTTTTCCTGTTGTAATATTGTCAGATTTTTTTGCTGAAATATTTGTAAATCTTTCATAATGACCAAGATCTAAATCTGTCTCAGCCCCATCGTTGGTTACAAAAACTTCTCCATGTTGAAAAGGACTCATTGTACCCGGATCAACATTTAAATATGGATCCATTTTTCTTATCCTAACTTTATAACCTTGAGATTTTAAAAGATATGCTAAAGAAGCGGATGACAATCCTTTACCTAATGATGAAACCACGCCGCCAGTTACGAATATATATCGCGCCATGGAATTATCTTATAGCTTGTATATTTTAAAATGGAAAGTACTAATTACTATTTTCAGGAATTTCTGGTGCTTCGTTTGAATTTTCTTCAATTTTATCTAAAACTGACGTCGTTGGAGTAAGATCCCCTCTTGAAACTATTGTTAAGGCAAGGCTGCAGAATATGAATAATGTTGCAATAATTGCCGTGGCTTTTGTAAAAAAATTGCCTGCTGATCTTGAGAACATAAAATTATCCTGAGATACACCTATACCTAGAGCACCACCTTCAGACTTTTGAAAAAGTACAAATATAACAAGCAAAAAAGCAAGTATAATGTTTACAATTAATAATATATTTTCCATGCTGTTTAATTAATAGTTTTTTTTATGATATCAATAAAATTCTTCGCATTTTGAGATGCACCACCTATCAAAAACCCATTTATTGAACTAATTTTTTTTAATTCAGTAATATTTTTTGTATTTACAGATCCGCCATAGATTATTTTAGGGGTTTTCAATTTTGAGTGTTTGTTAATCATTGTTTTAATAATAGAAATTTGTTTTTTAAGATTTTCAGCTTTTGGAATTATTCCGGTACCAATAGACCAAACTGGTTCATAAGCAAAAATAATATTTTTATTTTTTTTTATATTTTTTAAACCTTGATTTATTTGAGATTTCAAAACTGCATTAGTTCTTTTATTTTTTTTTTCAAATAAAGTTTCACCAATACAAAAAATAATATTTAAATTATTTTTAATAGCAGATTTAATTTTTAGATTTATAATATGATTAGTGTCACCAGAAACTCTATTTTCAGAATGTCCTATTATTACATATTTTGCGCCAATAGATTTTATTAACCCAGCATTAATCGAACCAGTATATGGCCCAGGAGTTTGTGAATGATGACAGTTTTGAGCTCCAATTTTAATTTTACTATTATTTGTTATTTTTAAAAATTTATCCAATAATGTATATGGGGGGCAATATATAATTTGTGCTCTCTTGTATTTTTTATTTTTAGAAAGTTTAATCACTTTTTTGGTAGAATTTATTGACTTTAAATCACCAAACATTTTCCAATTAGCAATAAAAAACATATTATTTGTCATTAACTTAAATTTAATTTATAGGTTTGTTTTTTATAGATCAATAAAATTAAAACTAAATGTTAAATAAACTAAGAAATTTTTCAAAAGGTAAGCTAGCTGGGGTTCTGGTTGGTATAATAATAATTCCATTTGTTTTTTGGGGAATGGGAAGTGTTTTTAGTGGTGGCAATACAAACAGTATTGCAAAAATAAATAATCACAATGTTTCGACACAAGATTTTGCAGAATTTGTTAACAACTCAAAGATTAGTACAAATGTGATAAAAGAAAATATTAACAATAATATTCTTGAACAACTTTTAACTCAACTAGTTTCAATTTCACTTATTAATTTAGAAATAAATAAACTAAATTTTTCGTTTTCAGATAGTATACTTGCAGAAAAAATTAAAAAACAAGAGACTTTTCTCAATGAAGTTAATAATTTTTCAAGAACAAAATATGAAAAATTTTTATTAGAAAAAAATATTTCTTCTGTAGAATTTGAAAAAAATATCAGAGATAATGAATTAAAAAAAAAACTATTCACATATATTAGCGGTGGAATCAAATCACCTTTTTTTTTAATTAATAAAACTTATAAAGAACAATTAAAAAAAGTAGAAGTCGATTATATTGATTTAAATTCTATATATATAAATAAAAATAATATTGATTTTGACGATTTAAAAAAACATATAAATGATAACAAAGAAAAATTTTTAGTAGAAAAGATAGATATTTCAATAATTAAGCTAACTCCCGAAATCTTAAGTGGAGAAACTGAATTTACTGAAAATTTTTTTTCAAAAATTGATGATATTGATGATTTAATAGCTAACAATAATGATATTAATGAAATATCAAAAAAATATAACTTAAAAGTTAAAATATTTAAAGAATATTATCCTGGAAATAATAATGATCCTTTACTAAATGAAATTTATAAAAAAAGAAATAATAAGATTACAGATTTAGTAGATAAAAGTGATTTCTTCTTGCTGTATGAAATTAAAAATCTAAAAAAAGTTTTGCCGAGTCTGGAAAACAAAAATTTCTATGAAAATGTAAAAAATGATTTATTTCAAATGAACAAATATGAAATTCACAAAGATCTATTGACTAAAATACAAAAAAAAGAATTTACCCAACTCGATTTTTCTAACTTGTCTAATGGATCAATAAAAAATTTAACTATTAATTCAATCAACGATACAAATAATTTTGCTTTGGATTCGGTTAAGCTTATTTATTCTCTAGGTTTAAATAATTTTTCATTAATATCAGATAATAACAATAATGTTTATTTAATTAATATAAAAAATATTTATGAAAATAATTTAAATAAAAACAATAAAGATAATAAAATGTTTACAAATAAAACAAATATAAAATTAAGGGATAATCTCTATAATTCATATGATTTTTTATTAAATGAAAAATACAATATTGAAGTAAATGAAAAAACTCTTGAGAGAATGAAAAAATCATTTTAGATAAATAATGTTAAATGTTGATCTTAAAAAATTTACTAGAGACCACAAAAAAGATATAAATCAAATTATATATTATTCTGCAAAAACAAATGGACTAAGAGAAATTAATAATTTAATTAATAATTTTTTAAATGAAAAAAATAGTTTTGTTTTTGAATCAGTTGAAAAGGGAGTAATTAAGGGAAGATACACAATTTTTGGAAGAAATCCTGACAAAATCTGGGAATTTAATAATAACAATTGCTATATATATAAAGAAAATAAAAAGATTAAAATCAAAGGTAATCCAAAAAAAAATATAGAAAATTTAATTGAAAGTTTTAAATTCAAAATTCCAAAAGGTCTTCCACCAATAAGTTCTTTATTATCAGGATATTTCTCTTACGATGTAATAAGATATATAGAGAAAATACCAAATTCTTGTGCTGACGATCTTAAAATACCAGATGTAAGAATTTTAAGACCCAGAACATTAATAGTTCACGACAACTATAAACAAAAAAATTTATTATATTGAAAACTGTTTTTCTGATGAAAAAATAAGAAATTATAAAAAAAAATTTAATTCGATAGAAAATCAAATTAGTAACTTAATATTTATATCAAATTATAACTCAAATATAACTGAACCTAAATTTAATGAGAAAATTGTAGTTAAATCAAATATTTCAAAAAATAAATTTATTCAAAATGTTATGAAAGCTAAAAAATACATTAAAATTGGTGATATTTTTCAGGTTGTTTTAAGCCAAAGATTTGAATCTAAACTTACTAAAAATCCAATAGAAATATATAAAAAACTTAGAATTAATAACCCTTCACCCTTTATGTATTTTTTTAATTTTGAAGATTTTCAAATTATTGGGGCAAGTCCTGAAATTTTAGTTAGATTGAGAAACAATAATATTACAATACGACCAATTGCAGGAACCAGACCTAGAGGAAAAAATAAAAAAGAAGATAAATATTTTGAAAGAGACCTATTAAAAGATAAAAAAGAACTTTCAGAACATCTGATGCTTTTAGATCTTGGAAGAAATGACACGGGTAAAGTATCTAAAATTAATACAGTAAAAGTTACAGAAAAGTTTGTAATTGAAAAATACTCTCATGTTATGCATATTGTTTCTAACGTAATTGGTAAGTTTAATAATAAATTCTCTAAATTTGATACACTTTTATCTGGATTTCCAGCTGGTACGGTTTCTGGTGCTCCAAAAATCAGAGCTATGGAGATAATTGATGAATTAGAAAATACAAAAAGAAAAGTATATGCAGGTGGAATTGGATATTTTTCAGCCAATGGAGATTTTGATACATGTATAGCCTTAAGAACTGCAGTTTCTAAAAATAAAAAATTTTATGTACAAGCTGGCGCTGGTATAGTGGCAGATAGTAAACCAATAAATGAATTTAATGAAACGGTAAATAAAGCTAAAGCTTTATTAAAATCTTTAGAATAAAAATGAAAATTTTATTAATTGATAATTATGATAGTTTCACATTTAATCTTTATCATTACCTATCTTCTCTAAAGGTGAAAGTTGAAGTATATAGAAATGATAAAATAACTGAAAAAGAGATAGTTAAAAATAAATATAATAGAATAGTTATATCACCTGGTCCTGGTAACCCAAGACAGTCTGGCAATTGTTTAAGAATTGTTAAGAAATTATATAATAAAATTCCAATACTTGGTGTTTGCTTGGGTCATCAAATAATAGGCGAAGTTTTCGGATCTAAAATTATTCAAGCTAATAAATTAATGCATGGTAAAACAAGTAAAATTAAATCTTTTAAGACTGGTATTTTAAAAAATCTTCCAAAAACTTTTGAGGCAACCAGATATCACAGTTTAATAATTGATAAAAAAACTTTGTCAAAAAATCTTGAAGTAACTGCTTTAACAAATGATGGTATAATAATGGGAATTATGCATAAAAGATATAATATTCATGGAGTTCAATTTCATCCAGAAAGTATAAAAACAAGTATTGGAATAAAAATATTAAAAAATTTTATTAATTATAAATAATAATGAAGCAATTTATAGATAAGCTAAAAAACAAAAAAGATTTATCTTTTGAAGAAAGTAAGTCAGCTTTCAATGTATTAATGAACGGAGAGGCTACAGAAGAAGAAATATTTAATTTTCTTACTCTACTCTCGATAAAGGGTGAAGTATCCGATGAAATAGCTGGCGGTGTTTATGTTTTAAGAGAAAAATCAAAAAGAGTAAATGTTGGAAATTGTGTTGATACATGTGGCACAGGTGGCGATGGAATGAATACCCTAAACATTTCAACAGCTTCTGCCCTTTTATTAGCTAGTATGGGTATTAAAATTGCTAAACATGGAAATAAGGCTGTTTCATCAAAATGTGGATCTGGCGATGTATTAGAGGCATTAAATATTAAAATTAATCTTGAACCTTTTGAGATAGAAAAACAAATAAATACAAATAATTTTGGTTTTATGTTTGCACCAAATTATCATAGTGCAATGAAATTTGTTGGACCTACTAGAAAAAAAATAGGGAAAAGAACTATATTTAATATGATTGGTCCTCTGAGTAGTCCTGCACTCGTTGAAAGACAGGTTGTTGGTGTATATCATAAAAAATTGTTAAAAATATTTGCAAATAGTTTAAAAAATCTAAAAATTAAATTTGCTTGGATTGTAAATAGTGAAGATGGCTTGGATGAAATATCTCCTTATGCAAAAAGTAATGTGATACAATTAAAAGATAATAAAATTAGTGAAATTGTGATAGATCCTAATGATCTTGAAGTTAATGCTGAAAACTTGAATAATTTACTCGGAGACGATTCAATATACAATGCAGATAAAGTGGTTAATATATTTAAAGGTGAAGATAATGATTTTTCTAAAGCAGTTTGCTTAAATGCTGCTGCCGGACTAATGGTATCAGAAAAATTTTCAAATTTTAAAGATGCATATATTGATGCAAGAGAGCATATTTTATCTGGAAAATCTTTTAAACATTTAGAAAAAATACAAAGTGACTGAAAATATATTAGACAGAATAATTAAAAATAAAAAAAAAAAGATAGACTTGTTAAAAAAATCAATATCAATTGAAAGTCTAAAAGAAAAAATTGATAACAATAAATCTTTTTTAAATTTTAAAGAAAAAATAGAAATTAATAAAAATGAAAATAAAATTTCAATTATTGCAGAAATTAAAAAAGCCAGTCCATCTGCTGGTGTAATAATTGAAAATTACAACCCAGTAAATATAGCAGATATATATAATAAAAATAAAGCAACATGTTTGTCAGTTTTAACTGAAGAAGATTTTTTTTTAGGAAATTTACTACATATAAGTAAAATAAAACAAAAAGTTAATCTTCCAATATTATGTAAAGATTTTTTTGTTGATAAATTTCAAGTTTATCTTGCAAGAAGTTATGGAGCTGATGCAATTCTAATTATATTAGCAGGTGTATCTGACGAAGTGGCTATTTCATTATATGAAGAAGCTAAAAAATTAAATATGTCAGTAATAGTTGAGGTTCATACTGTTGAAGAAGCTAATAGAGCTTTAAAATTTAATGATGCTTTAATTGGTATTAACAATAGAAACCTCAAAACTTTAAAGACTGAAATAAATACAACTTATGATATTTATAGTGTTGTAGAAAAACATAGTAGTCCATTAATTTCCGAGAGTGGAATTAAAAATAAAGCTGAGCTTTTAGAAATAAAAAATAAAACAAATATTAAAGTCTTTTTAATAGGTGAATCACTTTTAAAAAATCTCGATAAAAATTCTATTTTTTCAGTTTTGTAGTAAAAAAACCTCAATTTTGCTTACTTTTAAGCTATTGTTAATTTAGTAGAACTTTTATAGAACATCTATGTACTTAATTTGTTCTATGCTAACTAAAAAACAAAAAAACCTACTTTTATTTATCAACAAGAAGTTGAGATCTTCTGGTGTGTCACCTTCCTATGAAGAAATGAAACATTCATTAAATCTTAAATCAAAATCAGGAATACATAGATTGATAAGCGCTTTGGAAGAAAGAGGTTTTATAAAAAGACTGGCTCATAAAGCAAGAGCTTTAGAAGTTATTAAACTTCCTGAAACCGCCTCAGCAAATGATATTTACAATTCATTTTCTCCAAGTGTTATAAAAGGGGGTCTTGATGATAGTAATTTATCAAATAAAGATAAAGATATACCTGTTCTTGGAAGTATTGCTGCAGGTACTCCAATAGAAGCTATTCAAAACGAAGTAACTAGAATTCCACTACCTGAAAACATTGAAAAAAATGGTGAATTTTTTGGTTTAAAAGTAAGTGGAGATTCGATGATTGAGGCTGGCATAAACGATGGTGATACAGTTATAATCAAAAAGACTGACACTGCAGAAAATGGAAAAATCGTAGTAGCTTTAATTGATGATCACGAAGCAATGTTAAAAAGATTAAGAAGAAAAGGAAAAACTGTTGCTCTTGAAAGTGCTAATAGAAATTATGAAACTAAAATTTTTGGTCCTGACAGAGTAAAAGTTCAAGGGGTTCTGGTATCTTTATATAGAAACTTTCATTAAAATAGTCTAAACATCATTAATGTCTAAAGTAGCAACAAGATTTGCTCCATCTCCAACTGGGCCTCTACATATAGGTGGTGTGAGAACTGCATTATTTAATTGGTTATTTTCAAAAAATAAGAAAGGATCTTTTTTTTTGAGAATTGAAGATACAGATAAAGAAAGATCAAAGGATGAATACAAAAATCAAATAATACAATCTCTTAAATGGATAGGAATTGAACAAGATGGGAATGAATATATACAATCAAAAAAAATAGATGATCATATTAAAGTTGCTAATGAGCTATTAAAAAATGGTCATGCTTATAAATGTTATTGTTCAAATGAAGAAATAGAAGAACAAAAAAGTAGAGCAAAACAAAAAAAAATTCCTTACATTTATGATAGAAAATGGAGAGACAAAAGTGAAAATGATGCTCCAAAAGATATAAAACCAACAATAAGATTTAAAAGTAAGATTGATGGATCCACTATATTAAAAGATTTAGTTCAAGGTGATATTCAAATAGAAAATAACACTATAGAAGATTTCATAATATTGAGAAATGATGGATCTCCAACTTATAATTTATCTGCATCAGTTGATGATCATCAAATGAATATTACACATATAATCCGAGGAGATGATCATAAAATTAATACCTTTAAACAAATGCAGATTTATTTGGCTATGAAGTGGGAAATCCCCTCTTTCGCTCATATACCTTTAATACATACAAACGAAGGCAAAAAGCTTTCTAAAAGGGATAAAGCATCAACATTAGACGATTATTCAAAAATTGGAATAATGCCAGAGGCATTGAGAAACTATCTTCTAAGGTTGGGATGGTCATTTAAAGATAAAGAAATATTTACTGTAGAAGAGAGTATTCAACACTTTAATTTAGAAGGAATAGGTAAATCTCCATCAAAACTCGATATGAGCCGTATATTATCTATGAATGAACATTACATTAAAAATATTGATGAAAATGATCTTTTCAAAAAATTAACAGAATACTGCGAAATTTATCAGGAAAAAATACCTAATGAAAAAGGAGATAAAATTAAATCTTCATTACCGTTTCTTAAGAACAAAGCTAAAACTTTAGAGGATATATACAAAAATTCTAAATATATAATTCAAGATAAAGTTACTATTAACAAAGATGACATTAAATTAATTGATGATAAAGCAAAAAAAATAGTATCAGAATTTTCAAATAGTATTTCAAATATAGATAAATTAAACAAAGAAAACTTAGAGCCAATTATTAATGATCTCATAAAAACAAACGAAACAAACTTTAAAGGAGTTGGACAACCACTCAGAATATTTTTAACAGGATCAAAATTTGGACCTGGAATTTATGATATAATTATATCTCTTGATAAAGACGAAGTCTTAAAAAGATTAGGAAGTAAGATAGCTTGATAAAACTGACGCAGCTTCATCTGTAGATGAAGTTTTTGATTTAATTTCGCTTAAAGTAAAACTAAAATCATTAATTTGTTTGTCCATGAGAGTTGGATTTTTTAAAAAATAAACAACTGATTTAAAAATTTCTTTTGGGTTACATTCATTTTGAATAAGTTCTGGAATAACTTCTTTATTATTAATTATATTGATAATATTAGCATATTGGACTTTTACTAAAAATTTAACAATCATGAAATTTAAAAAATTCATTTTATAAATAATAATAGATGGAATTCTTGCATTACAAATTTCCAGTGAAACTGTACCAGATTTAGAAACTGCAAATACAGATCTTGATAATATTTGTGATTTAATATTTTCATCGGAAATTACCTGAATGTTATCTGAGTTAGTTATTTTAACATTATCATTAATATAATTTTTATTTTCTTCAGTTGCATGAAATACAAACAAATAATCATTAAATTTATCATTCATAAGTTTTATAAAATCCAATAAAATTGGCAAGAGTACAGAGGTTTCAGATGATCTACTTCCTGCAAATAATGATATAATTTTTTTATCTTTTGGAATTAAATTTGATAAATCAGTTTTTGATTTAATACTTTTTTCAAGTAAAGGGTGTCCTACAAATGTGTTATTAATATTTTCTTTGTCAAAATATTTTTTTTCAAAATTAAATAATAAAAGAATGTGATCTAAAAATTTTTTAAATTTTTTTACTCTGCCCTCTCTCCAAACCCACACTTGAGGAGCAACATAATGTATTGTTTTTATATTAGGGTTGATTTTCTTAACTTTTTCGACAACTCTTAGAGTGAAGTCAGGACTATCAACGCTAAATAAAATATCTGGTTTGAACTCAATTATTTTATTTACAGTTTCGTTAATTTTTTTTTTTATTTTAAATATATTAAACAAAACACTTGTGAAACCTATATACGTAATTTCATTTAGGTCATATATCGATTTTATGCCTAAAGAATTTAAATGTGTTCCACCAACGCAAGAATATTCAATATCTGAATTATTTTGTTTTAATTTAGAAATAACAGTTGATGCTAATTTATCCCCAGATGGTTCCCCAGTAAGTATAAATATTTTTTTCATTTTACTGTAATAAACATTTTATTTTTGTTTGCCCAATTTATGCATTTGTATTTATCTAAAAATACATTCTGTTTGTTCTTTAGTACTATTCCTTTAAGACCGGCCATTCTGCAATGTTGTAATGTTTTCAAACCTACTGTAGGTAGATCAATTCTAAGATCTTGTTTTTTCTTTGGAAATTTTACTAAAACACCGTTGTTTCTAAATTTTTTACTTTTACATTTTTTAAGCATTTTTTCTGTTCCATCTCTACCCTCAATTGCTATAACTTTATTCTTTCTAACTACTGTTCCTTGACTAAAGTTATACTTTCCTAATCTATTGAGGATAACTATGGCTTTTTTAATATCTTTTTTATCTTCATTATTAGGTTTTATTTTAGAATAGTTTCCTTTTTTAAGTGATAATTCAGGATTAAATGATATTGAACTTATTGTTTTAATTGATTGTTGTTTCAATATGTTAATAATTTCTTTTAATATAGCCGCATCACCAACTTTTGAGGCTTTTATTATTCTCGGCATATAATAAATGCCCTTTATATCTAATTTAAGTTTTGAAAAGTTTGGTTTTGAGACTTTGCCAGCAAAAAGTACTTTTTTACAGTTATTATCTTTTAAAATATTAATAATTTTACCAAATTCTCCAATTGAAACAGAAAATGATTTTTTGTCATTTTTAAATTTTTTTGATTTAGATAAATCAATTATTAAATAATTTATTTTTTTTTTCTTTACTTTTTTTAGAATTTCTATTGGAAAGTTAGTCTCTCCAAATATCAAGCCAATCATCTTACTCCTTTGAAAAAGGTGTGCAAATAGATCTTTTTTTGTCCTTTGTTATAAATTCAATAACATTTTTTACTAATGGGTTTTCTTTAAACTCACCGTTAAGTTTATTTAAATTTTCTGTAAGATTTTTTGTAGCAAATATTTCTTTGTATGCTTCTGTAAGACCTAAAATATCTTTGTTTTCAAAATTAGCTCTTCTTAATCCAATTAAATTAAGACCTTGCAGATAATTTCTATTACCTATTGATAATCCATATGGAATTACATCATGTAAAACACCTGTCATACCACCAATCATTGCCATTTGTCCGATTCTAGTGAATTGTTGAACTGCAGAGTTTCCTCCTATAACTACATTATTTTCAATAGTTACGTGACCACCTAATGGAACATTATTTGCTATAATTACATTGTTTCCCACATTACAATCGTGCGCTATATGAGATGAAATCATAAAAAGACAATTATCTCCAACTTTAGTTAATTCACCACCGCCAGATGTACCTGGATGAATTGTTACATATTCTCTTATTTTGTTATTATTTCCAATTACTAGTCTTGTTTCTTCTCCACTATATTTTAAATCTTGAGGATCATTTCCAATGGCTGCAAATGGATAAATTTTATTTCCATTTCCAATTTTGGTGTTTCCTGAAATATTTACCTGTGAATGAATTATAGTATTATCTCCAATTTCAACATTGGGTCCAATTATAGAATAAGCTCCAATTTTTACCGAACTTGAAATTTTAGCTTTACTGTCTACTACTGCTGTTTTGTGGATCATTTATTTTCTCTTATAAAATTTTTTAAATTTTTAGCTGGATAACCCATTACTTTGGAATTATTTGGTATATCTTTAATTACACCACTTCCACCACCTATCTGAACATTGTTACCAATTTTTAAATGACCCGAAACACCAGCCTGTCCACCTATAATTACGTGGTTTCCTAAAGTAGAACTTCCAGCAAATCCTACTTGACCAGCTATTATACAATTATCTCCAATTTTTACATTATGCGCTATATGAATTTGATTATCTAAGTAAGTATTTTTTCCAATTACAGTATTGGACATTGATCCACGATCAATTGTTGAGCCACAACCAATTTCAGCATTATCATCAATAATAACTACACCGATTTGAGGATATCGAAAATTTTCTTTTTTATCTGGGAAAAAACCAAAACCTTTTTTTCCAATTACACATCCGTCTAAAATATGAACATTATTATTAACTATAGTGTTTCTTAAAATTACATTTGAACCTATAGAACAATTGTTTCCAATTACTACATTTTTTTCAATAATAGAATTATGTCCGATAGAACAGTTTTTTCCTATTTTAACGTTTTTGCCAATTAAAACATTTTTTCCAAACTTAACTTTTTTTTTAAAAGAGGTTTTATTTATTTCTTTAGATGTCGTATCAAAATCATCAGTAACTGAGTCAGGATAAAATATTTTTGTAATTTTTGCAGTAGCAATTAAAACATTATCAACAATTATTTTATTACACTTAACGGGCAAATAATTTTTTAAAGACTCTGTAGTTATACAAAAAAGAGCGTTTGTTTTAAATGCAAGATTAAAATATTTTTTTGAGTGAAAAAAAGTAATATCCTTAGATGTAGATGTTGCCAAATCTTTAATATCATGAATTTTTTTATTTTTTAAATTAGTAAAACTTTTTATTCCTGACAGCTTCAATAATTTGTCAATTTTAAAAGGACCTTTGTTTTTATAAAAAGGATTATTCATTAATGAGTTAATATCAAAGCTCAAACTAATTACTTATCAAGATTTATTGCTAATTATTTCCTATCAACAATAGTTGCTGACCACTGTGCATCGGCCATTTTTTTTCCATCTACAAAAGCTTCACCTTTATATTTCCAAACTCTTCCATGGGATCTGATAGCTTCAATATTTAATTCCAATTTACAATCAGGTATTACTGGATTTCTAAATCTAGCTTTTTCAACATTCATCAAAAAAACTAATTTGTTTTCATATTCTTTCTTATCGATACCAGCGGCAGTTAAAGCAGCAGCTGCTTGACCAAAGGCCTCAACTATAAGAACTCCCGGCATAACTGGATTTCCAGGAAAATGTCCTTGCACATAAAAGCTATTTTTTTTTACGTTTACAATTGCTGTAGCAGAAAATAGTTTTTTAATATTAACTAATTCATCAATTAATAACATAGGTTCCCTATGTGGCAATAATTCAGCTATTTCATTTTTATTTAATTTGTCAGTCATTATTTCAACTCCACTTTTTTAATTTTATTATTTAATAAATCTAAAATATTTTTTGTAATATCTAATTCAGTTTTTCCGATTACTACATTTTTTTTTTTAATAACTAATGAAATTTTATTTTTTGTAGAATATTCTGCTAAAATTTCATTTATAACTTTCAAAATTTGGTTTCCTGAATCATCTCTTATTTTTTTTAAATCATTATTTTTAGTATTTTGTAATATTTGATACGATTTATATTTTTCTCTTAATTTATTTGCTTTATCGTTAAATTCATTTTCTTTTAATATATTTTTTTGTTTTAAAAGTTTTTCTTCTTCAGATTTTAACGAATTTTCAATTTTTTTATATTCTTCAATGTTTTTATCATTAATTTTTTTTAGTTCATTGTTAATATATATTCCAGCTTCAGATTTTGACAATAAAAAATTAACATCTAGATAAACAATTTTTTCTTCAGCAAAAGATTTATTTAAAAAAAATAAAAAAAAAAATAAAAAATAATATTTTTTCATTAAAAAGTTGTACCTAAGTCAAATCTGAAATTTTCTGTCACATCGGAATCAGCTTTGCTAATTGCTTTAGAGAAAGAAAAGCTTAAAGGTCCGATTGGTGTTAACCAATCTATTCCTAATCCAGTAGAACTTCTAATTTTACTATTAGAGCTTATTGTATCACTATAATCTACACCCCAAACATTTCCAGCATCGAAGAAAAGGCTGAAATCCACATCCTCAAGGTCTGATAATAATCCTGGCAAAGTAGTTGCTAAGTTTAAAGCAGAAGCATAATTACCTCCTATAAAGTCATCTCCATCAATTGGACCTATTTTTCCTGATTCAAATCCTCTCATTCTTTTGCTGGGTAAATATATTCTTTTAGAAATTCTAACATCTTCTCCTGATAGTGAATTTATAGACGCAGCTAAAAATTTAATTGATATTATTGCGCTATCATTTGGTGAATAATATTTAGAATATTTAAATTGATTATTAAGACTCCAATCATCAGTATACAATGGTATGGATTGGTAAAATGAACTAGAAAATCCTGATGTTGGTTGAAAGTTTTGATCTAATTTATTTAAAGTCAAACCATAATTGAAGCTAGTATCAAAATAATCTCCTTTCTGCTTCTTCATGCTATCTGAAGCACTAGCTGTCGTTTTTAGAGTTTCTAAATAACTTTCTATAGAAGGTGAGAAATATATATCATTATACTGTTCAAATGATGTACCAATATCAAAGCCGGTTTTGCTCGTTTTATACCCAAATGTTGTCATTCTATCAACTTGTGACGCTTCTACACTAGTTATTAAACTTTTATCTGAATTATTAAAATTTGGATTATTTACAGAGAATTTTCCTAACAAAGCATTGTCACTAAATGATAAATTTGTATCAAGTTTTATCCCACTACCTAAATAATTGTTTTCCTTAACTCCTAATGACACAGTAGATCCACTAGTACCAGTACCAGCACCAGCAAAAATCTCTCCTGTTGGCTGTTCATCTACATTTATGTCGATTTCTTTTAATTTATCCGCAGAGCCATCTTTAAGTTTATAATTTACATTACTAAATATTCTTTTTCCTTTTATATTATTAATCGATTTATTAATTAAAATTTTATTAAAAGCGTCACCTTCGTCTACAATTAAGGAGTTTCTTAATACATTTTCATTAGTAATATAGTTTCCATAAATATTAATTTTTTCTATATAAAACTTTTCAGATTCTTCTATTTTAATAGCTAAATCAATTTTATTACCATCTTTAATAGTTTCAGAGAATTTTGCATTTATAAATTCAAACTCTTTTTTTAAAGCTATTTCATCAATTTCATCTAAAATTTCTTCAATTTTTTGGTATGAATATACTTTACCTTTTAATTTATTTTGAACATCAATTATATTTTGAAAACTTTTAATTGAATAATCATTGGGTATTTTTAAATCAAAATTTCTAAAATAAAACTTTTCTCCAGCGTTAATATTAAAAATTAATTCAAAGTCCTTTTCATTAATTATTTTTGCAGAAGAACTTTCAATTGAAACATTGTAAAAACCTTTGTTTTTATAATAATTAAATAACAATCTTTCATCTAGATTAATTCTTGATATATCTAAATATTTTTTTCTGCTTATAAATTTCCAGAATTTAGATTCTTCTGAAACTATAATGCTTCTCAACTTTCGATCTTTGATTTTTTTATCTCCAATAAATGTAATTTTTTTAATATGAGCTCTTTTACCTAGCTGAATATCAAAAATTAAATCAATTGTATTGTTTTCATTGGTTTTAATTTTAGAAGTAACTTTAGAAAAATAAAATCCATTCGTTCTTAAAACATTTGTAATTTTTGATTCGTCTTTCTTAATTTTAATTTTAACAAATGAAGTTTTTTCTTTTAGTTCAATTATTTCATTTAAAACTTTTAGAATTCTTTTATTTTTTACACCATCTATTACTACAGATTGTATAATTGGATTTTCCTTTACCTGAATATTTAAAACATTATTATTTATATCTAAACTAACATTTTCGAAATAATTAGTTTTGTATAAATTTTTAATAATTCCATTTAAATCTTCTAAATCAATTTCTGTATTAACTTTAATTCCCGAAAATACTTTAATTGTTTCCGAAGAAATTCTTTGATTCCCAGTAACTTCAATTTTTTTTATTATTTCAGAATAAACAGAAACTGATAAAAGCAATAATAATAGCAATGATTTAAATAATATTTTCATTATATAATTACTGTATACATAGATTTCTTGTTTTCAACCTCACTTCTTGAGATAAATTTATAATATCGGATATTTTTTTAGGTTTTTTCTTAATAAGATTTGAATATTTTTTATATTTTAAAATTTTAGTTAGTTTTTTGTTTATATCTGAAAAATTAATTTTATTTTTTATATATAGATCAACTAATTCATCATTGGCTGATATTAATGCAGTTTCAAATAATGTATTATTATTATTTATTTTATTTAGTATTTTTATAGAGGGATATCTGGATAAATTTACCTTTTTCAAAGTTAAATTATTAAGTAAATTTATATCAATTTTTTTTGTATTAAATTTTTTAATTTTTTTTTGATATATAGAATTAAAAATTGGAATTTTCATATCGGTGTCATGTGCTAAAATTTTAATCTGTCCATTAATAAATTTAACTATTGAATGAACATATGATTTTGGATGTATAAGTATTTCAAATTTTTTAATATTAATTTTAAATATTCTTTGTGCTTCAATTATTTCAAAAACTTTGTTCATCAGTGTAGCAGAGTCTACTGAAATTTTTTTACCCATATTCCAATTGGGATGTTTAATTGCTTCTTTTGGTTTAGCGTTTTTAATTTTATTTAATTTATAATTTAAAAAAGGACCTCCAGAAGCTGTAATTATAATTTTTTCAACACTGTGTATAGACTCATTTTGAAGTAATGACCAAATGGAGAAGTGTTCAGAGTCAACAGGTATAAATTTAGTTTTATTTTTTTTTAATTTTTTATTTATCAAATCCCATGCACATATTATTGATTCCTTATTTGCTATTGCTATACTTTTAGTTGAACTAATACAATTTATTGTTGAGTCTAAACCAGCTAACCCTGTTATAGCGCACATAATATAATCAAGTTTGCTATTAGATAATTTTTTTTTTAAATCTCTAAATGAATTAAATACATTAATTTTTCTAATTTCGAATTTTTTTTTATAATTTAAATAACTTTGCTTATCGAAAATAATTACCGACTTTGGCTTAAGAATTGACGATTGCATTAATAATTTTTTAACATTGGTATTTGTAGATAAAAAAATAACTTTGAAATCTTTTTTATTAGTAGAAATTATTTTAAATGTATTTTCGCCTATTGATCCAGTTGAGCCAAGTATACCAATTTTTTTTTTCATTTAAAAATATTGAAATATATTAAGTTTTAAAATTATGTATGAAAATGGAAATGCAAAAATCATTCCATCTACTCTATCTAAAAGACCACCATGTCCAGGAATAATTTTACCTGTATCCTTAATTTTTGATAATCTCTTAAAGTAAGAAATTACAATATCTCCTAATTGACTGACAGTAGAAACTAATAAAATGAATATAAGAATATCAGAAGTTAACTCTGTTGGTTTTGCATATACATAAGGTGAAAGATAGAATATATTTAAGAATATTATTGATAATAAATATCCACCTATCATCCCAGAATAAGTTTTTTTTGGACTGACCTTTGTAAGCTTTGGACCCTTAAAAAGTGTCCCAAAAATGTAGCCACCAATATCTGTTGAAATGCAAATCAAAGTAATCATGAGAAAATATATATAATCTCCAGCGAAATCATTTCTTAAATGATAAACTGAGTAAAAAGAAAAAAGTAAAAATATAAATCCAAATATATAGTAAGATTTTTTTTTACTCATCATGTGCCATTCATATGAAGAGATTAAAAAACAAGTTAAAATAAAAAAATTAAAAAGAAATGATCCTTTAATAATAAAAAAAAGAGCTATTGGTAAAAGTATTATTGAACTAACAATTCTCTTAATAGTTTCTTTTTTCATTAAATATTACCAAAATTTCTTTTTATTTTTTTAAAATTATTTAATATTTTAAAATAATCTTTTTCGTTAAAATCTGGCCACAATTTTTTTTCAAAAAAAATCTCTGAATAAGCTAGTTGCCATAACAAAAAATTACTTAATCTTTTTGTATTACCGGTTCTTATTAGTATATCAGGATCTGGTGTGTTTTTTGTAAATAAATTCTTTGATATATTTGATTCATTAATTTTTAGTTTATTTTTTTTAATTATGTTTAAAGCATTTATTATTTCATTTTTTGATCCGTAGTTTAAAGCTAAATTAATTTGCAATCTTTTATTTTGTGATGTTTTTTTTTCTGATGAGTTAAGAAGTTTAGTAAGTTTGATTGAAAAATTCTTTTTACCAATAATTTTTAATTTAATATTTTGTTTGTTTAAATCTGAAATTTTATTTAAAAGAAAATTTTCTAATAAATTAAACAAAAAATTTATTTCTTTTTTTGGTCTTTTCCAATTTTCTGTTGAAAAAGCATATAAAGTTAAATACTTTATTTTATTTTTTATTGTTGTTTTAATAATTTTTTCAACAGTTTTAAGTCCTTCTTTGTGGCCTAAGTTTCTAGATTTTTTATGCTTTATGCCCCAACGTCCATTGCCATCCATAATAATGGCGACATGTTTAATTGAATTCATATTTTCATTATTTCAGATTCTTTAGAAATAACTTTTTCATCAATTTTTTTTATTTGATCATCTGTAATAGTTTGTATTTTTTTTTCGAACTTTTTTTCTTCATCTTCACTGATTTCTTTGGATTTTAATAACTTTTTTAATTCATCATTAGCTTCCCTTCTTATATTTCTAACTGAAATTTTACATTTTTCACCCATGGATTTAATAAGTTTTTTCATTTCATTTCTTCTTTCTTCACTTAAATCTGGTATTGGAAGTCTTATTAGTTGTCCATCTATTTGTGGATTTAAGCCCAGTTCAGATTTTTTTATAGATGAATCTATTAAGGAAACATTATTTAGATCCCATACTTGAATATTTATCATTCTAGGCTCAGGTGTTGTAATGCTTGCCAATTGATTTATTGGCATTTTCTGTCCGTATACTTCAACTTTAACTATATCTAACATGTTAGCATTGGCACGACCAGTTCTTAAAGATGATAATTCTTTTAATAAAACTTCAAAAGTTTTATTCATTTTTTGAATATAATTACTGTCGTTAAACATTAGTCACCAATTTTTAATCTAAAAAATTCAATAATTTTTAAGTCTTTAATATCAAGTTCATTAACAATATCCTGAACTTTTTTTTTAGGTTCTATTACCCACTGTTGTGTCATCAAACTATTTTCTTCTTTAAACTTTTTCATTTTACCAAAACTAATCTTTTTTGCTATATCTTCATTTTTACCTGAATTTTTTAACTCTTCTGTAACAAGTTCTCGCTCTTTTTCGACAATCTCTTTGCTTATTCCATCAATATCTACAGATATAGGGTTTAGTGCTGCAATATGCATACAAAGTTGCTTTCCAAATAAATCAACTTTTTCCGATTTTTCTTGTGAGCTGATTGAAGCTACAACTGCAAGTTTTGATAAATTATCTTTAACTACTGTATGTAAATAAGAATAATTAATTGAATTATCGTGATTTAAAGTTTTTGATCTTCCTATAGTAATTTTTTCTCCAATTTTAGCAATCATATCTACTAGGTTGTCCGAAACATTTTTTTTGTTTTTCATTAATGAAGAATTTAACTTTTCTAAATTTGAATTAACAGAATTATTAATTTCACTTAGTTCCTTTACAAAATTAATAAAATCATTATTTTTAGCAACAAAATCTGTTTCACAATTTACTTCTAGTATAGAAGTTTTTTCTTTATCACCACTTAAAGCGATAACACCTTCATTTGCAACTCTTGACATTTTTTTTGAAGCTTTGGAAATTCCTTTTACTCTTAATATCTCTACTGCCTTATCTAAATCACCATCTGATTCTTTCAATGCAGAACCACAATCTTTAAAACCTGCTCCTGTAGATAGTCTTAATTGTTTGATTTTTTCTAAATCATTCATTTTTTTTAAAATTAATTTAATGGACTGTTTTTAATTGTCTTGTCTTTTTTTTCTTCAGTAGCTTTTTTTTGTTTTTTTTTATCAGTGCTTACAGGTTTTTTTTCTTGAGAAACTGGAGTTTCTTTTTTAGCGTTATCTATAGTTTCTTTGATTAAGCTACAATAAAGATCTATTGACCTTCTTGCATCATCGTTTCCTGGTATAGGAAATTCAATACCTTCAGGGTTTGAGTTTGAATCTAAAATAGCAATTATTGGGATATTTAATTTTATTGATTCTTTTATAGCTAGAGATTCATAATTCGTATCAATTATAAAAACTAATTCTGGAATTTTTTTCATTTCAGCTATTCCACCTAAAGATTTTTGAAGCTTATCTCTTTGCACACTCATTTTAAGTAATTCTTTTTTTGTAAAACCTCTATTTTCAGACACTAAATCTATATTTAATTTTTCTAGTTTTTTTATAGAGTTTGATATAGTGCCCCAGTTAGTCAACATACCGCCTAGCCATCTATGATTAACATAATATTGGTCTGTTTCTTTTGCTAATTCAGATATTGCCTCGGAAGCTTGTTTTTTGGTTGAAATAAAAAGTATTTTTCCATTCTCAGAAATAACTTTATAAATTTTTTCTAATGCAACATTAATTAATTCTAATGTTTGAGTTAAATCAATAATATGAATAGAATCTCTTTTTCCAAAGATGTATCTCTTCATCTTTGGGTTCCATCTTAAGGTTTTGTGCCCTAAATGAACTCCTGCCTCTAATAATTGTTGAATTGTTACGTTTGGTATCTTCATATATTTTCCCGGTTAAGCCACCACAATTATTTCCCTTTTGGGACCGGAGGTCTGTTAAACCAAATATTGTGTGCGTATTAATTTATGAAGGTATTTACAAATTTATTTATATTTTAACAAGTATTATTTTAATTAATTTTTGAAGAAAACCCCTCTTTTTTAATTAAATTTAATGAATTTCTATCTACTTTTCTTTTTTTTTTTAATTTGAATGAAATTGTGTTTCCTTTGTCATTTACGTTCAATACTATGCCTGTGTTTCCTTCTTCATTAATCATTTTTAATTTTGAGATTTCTTCAATATTGTAAATGTCTACTTCTATATTTGGTATAGGCTTATTAAATAATTCTTTTATCAGAGAAAGTTTATTTACGTTTATTCTTTTAAATCTATTATCACTATCGTTTAAATTTTTATTCAAATTTAATAGTAAAGAATTACCCTCTACTAGAATATTACGGTTTGACTCAAGAACATCTGAAAATATAAATAACTCAAACACACTTGATAAATCGGTAAGTTTTACTATTGCGTAAGGGTTTCCTTTTGATGTTTTTCTTTCCTGAATTTTAAGAATTGTGGCAGCTATATTACTTTGATTGTTTGAATCATCTGACAAAAAAAATTTATAATCTTTAATTTTATAATCATTAAAAATTTCTTTAAATTGATTAATGGGATGGTCTGAAATAAAAAAACCAACAGACTCGAATTCTTTGGCAAGTCTTTCTTCGAATTTCCAATCTTTAAAATTTGTTATTAAATCATCATCTCTTTTAGCGTCTGTTTCATCGAGATCAAATAAATCATTTTGATTAGATGCTCTATTTTCAAAAATATTTTTTGATTTTAATATTAAATTTGGTATTGAATTAAATAATGATAGTCTATTTTGATTAATGCTATCAAATGCTCCTGCTTTAACCAGTCCTTCTAGTTGAAGTTTATTTATATCCTTTGGATTTACTCTTTGAATAAAATCTCTAATTGACTTAAAATTTCCATTTTTATTCCTTTCATTTACAATATTTGATATAGCATCAAAACCAACACTTTTAATGGATCCTAATGCATAATAAAAATTTTTTTCATCTGATCTAAAATCAGCAAAACATTTATTAATATCTGGTCTTACAATATTAATATTCAATCTCTTAAGTTCTTCATAAAACTCACTTAATTTGTTTTGATTTGAAATATCCATAGTCATTGATGCTGCAAAAAACTCATTAGGAAAATATTTTTTTAAATATGCTGTTTGATAAGCAATTATTGCATACGCGGCTGCATGGCTTTTATTAAACCCATATTCTGCAAATGGTTCAATTTTTAAAAAAATACCAGCAGCAACCTCCTTGCTTATTTTATTTTTTACTGCTCCTTCTATAAATCTTTGCTTTTGCTTTTCTAATTCTGCTCTTTTCTTTTTCCCCATTGCTCTTCTCAAAATATCTGCTTCTCCAGCTGTAAAGCCTGAAAGTTGTTGTGCTATTTGCATAACTTGTTCTTGATAAATAATTACTCCATAAGTTGGTTTTAAAATATCCTCCAATAATGGATGTAAATAATCTGGTTTTTGTATCCCATGTTTGCAATCATTATATGTTGGTATGTTGCTCATTGGTCCAGGTCTATATAAGGCTACTAAAGCTATAATATCTTCCAAATGGTTAGGTCTCATATTTATTAAAGCATCTCTCATACCAGAGCTCTCTAATTGGAATAAACCAACTGTATTTCCTGAGCTAAGTAAATCAAAAACCTTTTGATCTTCATAGTTTATATTATCTATTTTAAAGTCTTTATTTTTTTTATTAATTAGTTTTTGTGTCTTATTAATTACTGTTAAAGTTTTAAGGCCTAAAAAATCAAATTTAATCAATCCTGCATTTTCGGCTGAGTACATATCAAATTGTGTTGATGGCAATAATAAATCAGATGAAGCATCTTTGTATAAAGGAACAGTGTCAGTTAATTTTTTATCTGCTATAACAACACCGGCAGCATGAGTAGCGACATTTCTATTTAGTCCTTCAAGTTTTAACGATAGATCAATTAATTTTTTAACTCTTGCATCTTCTCTTATTAATTTTTGAAGTCTTGGCTCATTATTTATACATTCAGTTAAAGTTTGAGGTCTTGAAGGGTCAAAAGGTATCATTTTTGAAATACTATCTACAAATCCATAGGGTAGTCCTATAACTCGACCAACATCTCTTATCACCATTCGAGCTTTTAATTTACCAAATGTTATTATATGAGCTACACTATCTTTGTATTTTTTATTTAAATATTCAAAAACTAAATCTCTTTTTTCCTCACAAAAATCTATATCGAAGTCAGGCATTGAAATACGATCTGGATTTAAAAATCTTTCAAAAATTAAATTAAATTTAATTGGATCGAGATCAGTAATCGATAGACACCAAGCAACTAAAGATCCAGCACCAGATCCTCTGCCAGGTCCAACTGGAATATCATTATTCTTTGCCCATTTAATATAATCTGAAACAATTAAAAAATAACTAGAGTATTTCATTTCAGTAATAATTTTTAATTCATGATCTAATCTTTCTTTATAAATTTTAAATTGATTATTAGATTGGATTTTATCTTTAGGTATTTTAAAAACATTTAAAAATTTATTAAGTAATCCCTCTTCGCTTATTGAAAACAATGTTTGATCAGCATTACCACTTTTTTCTGAGCTTATATTTGGAAGTATTGGTTTTGAAGACATAGGTCTAAAACTACATTTTAATGGTAAATTATAATTATTTTCTAATGCTTCAGGTAAATCATCAAATAACTTTTTCATTTCATCAGAAGATTTTAAATAATGTTGGTTTGAAAAAGATATTCTGTTTTTATCATTTAAATAAGCTTTTTGACCAATACAAATTAGGGCTTCGTGAGCATCATGCATAGACTTATCCAAATAATATATTTCGTGAGTTGCGATTATTGGTAGATCTAATTTTTTAGAAAGATTTAAATTAAAATTTTCAAAGGATTTTTCATTACGATCATCATGTCTTTGTATTTCTAAATAAAAATCATTTTTATAGTTTTTTTTAATTATTTTATAAATCTCTTCAATTTCGCTAATTTTACCTTTATTAAATAAATTTCCAATTAATCCATTAATTGATCCACTAAATATAATAACTCCATCAGGTTCTTCTAATAAATTTTCAAATTTACATTGTGGCTCAGAGCTATCGCTATTTTCTAAATAAGATTTAGAAGATAGTTCAACAATTTTTCTATATCCAGCTTCTGATTTTGCAATTAGAGGCAATAAGCCTAGCTCTCCATTATAATTAAATAGTATTTGTGTGCCAATTATTGGTTGGGTTCCTGATTTCGATAGATTTTCTGAAAACTCAAGTGATCCACAAAGATTTGAAGTATCTGATAATCCAATTGATTTAATTTTATTATCTTTGCAATAATTTTTTAAATCATCAATTTTAATAGCTCCTTCACATATTGAATACTGCGTATGTATTTTTAGATGATTGAATATATTAGTATTTGATTCTGGCATTAGAGGTTTTTTTTATTTTACCACTAATTAGTTCTATTTTACAATCAGCCATATTAGCAAAAAATCTATTGTGAGTTGCAAATATTATTAATCTATTTTTATTTTTTAACTTAAGTAAAATTTTAAAAACTTCCTTTGCATTTCTTAAATCAAGGCTTCCTGTGGGTTCATCTGCAAGTATAATCTCAGGTGAATTAATTAAAGCCCTAGCAATTGCAACTCTTTGCATTTCACCTCCAGATAGTTCTGATGCAAGATGGTTTAATCGATTTAATAATCCTAGTTTTCTAATTAATTTTTTAGCATCAACTAATGCTTTATTTTTATTTTCATCAACAGAGAGTCTTGCAAAGTATACATTTTCTAATGTTGTAAAATCAGATAATAGATTGTTATCTTGATAAATTATTCCTATTTTATTTGCTCTTAAATTATCATTAAAGGATTTGAATGAATGATTTATTATTTTATTTGATATTTTTATTACTCCTGAACTTGGCGTGTCAATTAAAGATAATAAGTTAAGAAGAGTTGATTTACCAGAACCAGATGGGCCCATTAATGAATATATTTTTCCTGCTTTAAATGAAAAATTAATCTTATTTAATACTTTAATTTTTTTCTTCTTGTTATAATTTTTTACAAGTCCTTTTAACTCAATTAAATTATTCATATTTTAATGCCTTAACTGTATTCATTCTAGAAGCTTTTATGGCTGGGTAAATAGAAACAATAATTGTTATAAAAATTGAACAAATTCCAATTATTAGAATTGAACTAATGTTAATTTCAGATGGCATTTTACTTAAAAAATATATTTCTTCTGGAAAAATGCTAATATTAAAAACATCACTTAAAAACAATCTAATATTTTCTATATAGTAAGAAAATAATATTCCTAATAATATTCCGAATAATGTTGCTAATGATCCAATTAAAAAACCAACCATAAAAAAAATTTTGGAAATTGATTTATTAAGAACTCCGATGGATTTTAGTATAGCAATTTCTCTTGTTTTATTTTTTACTAAAATAGTTAAGCCTGAAATTATATTAAATGCAGCAACAATAATTATTAATGAAAGTATTATAAACATAACATTTCTTTCTACTTTTAAGGCTGAAAATAATGATTTATTTAAATCTGCCCATGTAAAAACATAGTAATCTTTAAAAACTTTTTCTAATTTATTTTTTGCTAACTCTATATTTTTTGGATTTTTTAAATAAATTTCTAAATTTCTTTTTGAACTTTCTAAATCAAATAAATTTTCTAAATCAATTAGATTGATAAAAGCAACATTTAGATCAAAATCAGCAATATCACTATCAAAAATAGAATCAACTATATATGCTTCTTGTTTTGGAAGATTGCCGACGATTGTTTGCACACCTGTTGGAGACATAATTAATAATTTGTCACCAATTTTAATGTCATAATTAAAACTAAGTTCTTTTCCTATCGATATAAATTTTGAATTAAGTTTTTTGTTACCATTAAAATTGATATTTTTTACTACAGAAAGTTTTTTAAAATCATCAGTTAAATAACCTCTTAATAATAATCCTTTGGTATAATCCTTATTTATTAAAACACCCTCACCACTATTACTGTAAACAATTGTTTTTGATAATGAAATTAACTCTTTATTATTAAATAGATTTTCATCTATTGGATTTTCATAAGGTTTTATTACTGAATGTGCATTGAAACCAACAATTTTTTCCACTAGCTCTGTTCTAAATCCATTCATAACAGACATGACGATAATTAGAACTGCAACACCAAGGCTTATTCCTATGAAAGAAAAAATAGAAATTATATTTAAAAATCCATCTTTTTTTCTAGTTTTTAAATAACGTAGAGTAATTTCTTTTTCTAATTGTGAAATCAATTTATTTTTTTTTATTAATTATAATTTTAGCTATATCTTCTATGGATAATTTTTTTGTTTCTTTTCCAACTTCGTTGAATTCAAATAAATTACCTTCTGTTTTTTTACCAATCATAATTTGAAATGGTATTCCTATTAGATTAAATTTTTTTATTTTTGAAGAAAAATTTTCTTCTGTGTCGTCTATTATTGTATCAACTTTCTTTTCTTCTAAATATTTATAGATATTATTAGCCTTTTCTAAATTAGAATTATCATTTTTACTTATAAGTGGGATAATTGCACATTCATAAGGTGATACTGAAATAGGCCAATTCATAATTTCATTTTTTTCATCATATTTTGCCTCAATTATTGCTCCAACCAATCTAGAAACACCTACGCCGTATGAACCCATTTTAACAAATTCTTTTTTACCTTGAAAATCTACAGAAGCATTCATTGGTTTTGAATATTTATCTCCAAAATAAAAAATATGTCCTACTTCAATTCCTTTTGTATGCAGCCTAAATTCTTCAGGTACATTCTTTTCGAATTCAACTTTGTCAAATTTTTCATCAGTGACTGCATAAAATTTTTGAAATTTTTCTCTTAGCTCATTTAATGATTTCTTTTCTAATTTTGTATTATCGCTACTAACATCAAATATTCTTTTATCAGTATAAATTTTACTTTCGCCAGTTTCTGCTAGAATAATGAATTCATGTGATAGATTACCTCCTATTGGTCCTGTATCTGCTGCCATTGGTATTGCGGATAAGTTTAATCTTTTAAAAGTACGTAAATAAGAAAGAAAAAATTTATTATACGAAAAATTTGCTTCTTCATCATTTAAGTCAAAGGAATATGCATCTTTCATATAAAACTCTCGACACCTCATTATTCCAAATCTAGGTCTTAGTTCATCTCTAAATTTCCACTGAATATGATAAAGAAGTTGTGGTAGAGATTTGTAAGACTTTATGCTTGTTCTGAATATATCAGTTATTAATTCTTCATTAGTTGGTCCATATAGCATTTCTCTGTTTTGTCTGTCTTTAATTCTTAACATTTCCTCACCATAGTCTTCATATCTGCCACTTTCTTTCCAAATTTCACTGGACTGAATAGTAGGCATTAAAATTTCCTGAACACCAATTCTATCCTGCTCTTCTCGAACAATTTGTTCTATTTTTTTCATTACCTTAAATCCAAGTGGTAACCATGAGTATATGCCAGCTGAGGATTGTTTTATCATTCCAATTCTAAGCATTAGTTGATGAGATTTGATTACAGCTTCAGAAGGATTATTCTTTAAAATTGGTATAAATGATTTTGAAAAGAGCATTTGTTATATTCTTATCACATTAATATTAGTTATTGGTTTTTTTCCAGTTTTTTCTTTTGCATATTTTCTGCATGTTTTTTTTAGTCCTTCAATTAAATTTTCATATTGTTTGCTATTTTTTAAAGAAAATGTTTTGGTAAGTTTTAATACTTCTTCTTCTAATCCATCAAAAAATTCATCTTTTTCAAAAATTGGTAAACCTTTAATGTTTAACAGAGGTTTGCTACTTAAAACTCCTTTATTTGAAATAATCAGAGTTAAGTCAATAAATCCGTTATTAGCCAAATTTTTTCTTTCTTTAATAAAAATTGAATCTTCTTCTATTGAAATTTCTCCATCAACACACAATCTGCCATTTGGTGCTTTATCATAAACATATGGTTTGTTACCTGGATAAATTTTCACTATATCTCCATTTTCTACTTGAACTGGGGATGGAATTTTCATTTCACGAGCAAAATTGATTTGTTCTTTCATGTGTCTATGCTCACCGTGTACTGGTATAAGACAATTGGGTTTAATCCAATTATACATATCTTTTAAATCTTCTCTATTTGGATGACCAGAGACATGAACAAACTCAGTTTCTTCGGTAATAACATTTATACCATCTTTTAACAGTTTGTTATGAACATTATAATGTTTTCTAACATTACCGGGTATTATTTTGGATGAAAATATAACTGTATCATCTTTTTCAATAAATACATCTGGATGTGTAAAATTTGAAATTCTGTTTAGCGCTCCCATAGGCTCTCCTTGACTACCGGTACAGAGATAAACAATTTTATCTCTTGCTAAATTTTTTGTATCTCTTGGATCAAGAGGTTCTATAACATTTTGAAGATAGCCACATTGTCTAGCAGCTTTGTAAATTCTTTGCATTGATCTACCAACTAACGATATATGCCTACCAATCTTCTCTGCACAGAAAAATACAGTTTCCATTCTAGCAACATTAGAAGCAAAAGAAGTCACTAAGATTTTTTTTTTTTGTCGTGACATAACATTAAGCATGTTTTTCCTTACGTCAGCTTCCGAACCAGCTCGCCCTATACTAAAAACATTTGTTGAGTCGCATATCATTGCCAAAACACCGCTATCTCCAATTTTTTTTAGCTTCTCTTGATTAATGTTTTTACCTACCAAGGGATTAGGGTCAACTTTCCAATCTCCTGTATGAAAAATAGTTCCAGCTGGAGTATCAATTTTTAAACCATTCGGTTCAAGTATTGAGTGAGTTAAAGTTACGAACTCTATTTTAAATGGATTAAGATCAATTGTTCCATTTAATTTAACAATTTTTAAATAAGGAATAATATCAATTTTTTTTTCCTTAAATTTTTCAGTAACTAAAGCAGCAGTAAATGGTGTTGCATAAATTTTACATTTTAATTTTTTCCACACATAAGTTATAGCTCCGATGTGATCCTCATGAGCATGAGTTAAAACAATACCTAATAAATTATCTTTTTTATCAACAATAAAACCTGGGTCTGCATATATTAAATCTATTCCTGGCAAACTATCATCTGCAAATGTAACTCCAACATCAACTATGATCCATTTTTGTGAATCAGGTTTTCCATATGCATATAAATTCATATTCATGCCTATTTCACCAGATCCACCAAGTGGACAAAATATTAGTTCATCTTTCATAATAATTTAGTAATTTTTAAAAGTCCCTTTATAGTTATATCCTTATCTATACGCGCTTTTTGCTTAATAGATTTAATAAATAGATGAGAATAACCACCTGTTAAAATTAATTTATATTTTTTTTTAGTATGTTTAGAAATTCTATCAATTATATTTTCTACTAAACCAATGTAGCCCCAATAAAAACCAGATCTTACTGCTGAAATAGTATTTTTACCTAAAACATTTTTAACTTTTTTTAGTTTTAAAGATGGGATGAGTGAAGCCTTTGATATAAGAGTGTTAAGAGAAAGCAATACACCCGGAGCAATTATACCACCCAAATATTTATTTTTAATTATAACATCAAACGTTGTAGCTGTACCAAAATCTATAATAATATAGTTATTTTTATTATCATTAATTCCAACTGCATTACAAAGTCTATCAGATCCAATTTGCTTTCTATTGACTGATATTTTAATTAACCTATTAATATTAAGTTCCTTTATTTCAAAAGATTTTAATTTAAAATTTTTTAATAAATAAAATTTTATTAGTTTAAATATTTTTGGAACAACGCTACTAAAAACTACTTTTTTTATAATAACATTTTTTTTAAAAATAGAAGATAAATTTTTTTTAAGATAACTATTGCTTATTAAATTAGATTTTAAAATTATTTTTTTTATAATTTTTTTTTGTGTAGAGTATACACATATTTTTGTTTCGGTGTTTCCTATATCTCCAATAACGTACATTATATATTCTTAATCAATTCAATTATTTATGCAAACAGTTTTAAATTTTTAATATAGCTTTTTTCTATATTTTTAATTAGATCATACTTTTTTACTTTAATACCAGTTTCTTTCAAAATATTAGTGGTTGGATAATTTTTAATTTTTGGGCTTTTAACTAAGTTAATTCCAATTCCAATTATTAAAAATTTTGATTCATTTTTAAATTTAATCTCTTGAAGTATTCCACATATTTTTTTTTTATTAATAAATAAATCGTTGGGTGGTTTAATTACAATTGTCTTTTTAATGAATTGGAATAATACTTTTTTTATTATTTTACAATTTAAAATAGTAATTTTTTTTATATTCATATTTTTTTTTATATTAAAAAATATAGTCATAAATATATTTCCCTTAAAAGATAACCATTTTTTTCCTTGTTGACCTCTACCCTTTTTTTGATAATCAGCAATGATAATACCTTTGATAGTTCCCCTATTAATTTTTTTTATTGCTAAATCATTTGTGCTACTAACTTTTTTATAAAAAAATTTTTTAAAACTCATTAAATAATGTTAATTTTTTCTATTATTTCAATTAATGGACTTGGATAAATGAAATAAAAGAGAATAAATATTGTTGAAAATGCTAATGATATTTTTAATCCAATGTTATGGTTTTTTTCATATCTTTCTTTTTCTGGGTCAAAATAAATTACCTTTATTATTCTTAGATAATAAAATGCTGCTATAACAGTTGAAAGCAAACCAATTATAGCTAATGCGTACATTGATTGTTCTACTACAGCAGTAAAAATATAAAATTTTGCAAAAAAACCAACCAGTGGAGGTATGCCTGCCAACGAAAATAGTACAATCAAAAGTGAAAATGACAATATTGGATGATTTTTTGACAAACCTGATAAATCTTCAATATTTTCAAAATACTTTTCATCTCTTCTCAACATGAAAAGACAGCAAAAAAATGCTAAATTCATAAACAAGTAAATCGAAATATAAGTTATGGAACTTTGTATTCCCAGATTAGTTCCAGTCGATAAACCAGCTAATGCATAACCCATATGACCTATGGAGCTATATGCAATTAGCCTTTTAAGATTTTTTTGACCAATTGCAGCAATTGCTCCGAATAACATAGAAGCTATTGAAAGAAAAATAATTATAATTTGCCATTGGTCAATAATATTTAAGAATGGAACATACAAAATTCTTATAAATACAGTTAAAGCTGCAATTTTTGGTAATATTGCAAAGAAAATTGTTACTGAAGTTGGTGATCCTTCGTAAACATCTGGAGCCCACATGTGAAATGGAACAGCAGATATTTTGAAGGCTAAACCAGTAATTATAAAAACTATTCCAAAAGTTAGTCCATAACTATCTTGGTTAATGTTTTCTGAAATTAAATTAAAATTTGTTGATCCAGAAAAACCATATATTAAAGAACAGCCATAAAGAAGAAGACCAGATGACAATGCACTTAAAACAAAATATTTTAAACCAGACTCTGAAGATAATATATTGTCTCTATTAAATGATGCCAATACATATAATGATAGAGACTGTAATTCTAAGCCAATGTAAAACAAAATTAAATCATTTGAACTAATCATTACCATCATTCCTACTACTGATGATAAAATTAAGATTGGGTATTCAATTTTATTTATTTTAATTATTTGTATGTATTTGCTAGAAGAAAGTAATACGAAAATTCCTGATAGAATTAATAAAATTTTCATATACGTAGATAAGTAATCAATTTTGAAACTGTTATTAAATAATTCTACATTTGTGTTTATTGGAAAATTTAAAATCAAAGCCAAACAACCAAATAAAGACAAAATACTTAAATTATAAATTAAGTATGAACTATTTTTTTTAAATACTCCTATTAATAATAAGATCATAATAGCTAAACAAAGAAATATTTCAGAATAAATAAAATTTAAATTAATCATTTATTTTTCTACTAAATTTGAATTTATATTAGTCTTGTACATTTCAATTAAATTTTCTATAGAAATTTCTGTCGTATTCAATAATGGTTCTGGGTAAAAACCAAAAAAAATGATTGGCAGAACAAGAACGGTAAGAATAAAAATTTCTGCTCTATTTAAGTCAGACATTTTTTTTATTTCATCTTTCTTAATTTCACCAAACACAACTCTTTTATAAAGCCAAAGCATGTAAGCTGCAGATAAAATTACTCCTATGCTTGCTATAGCTGCTACTAAAAAACTTTTTTTAAACGCTCCGATCAAAATCAAAAATTCTCCTATAAATCCACTTGTTCCTGGAAGACCTACTGCACCAAGAGTAAATACCATTAAAACAATTGAATATTTAGGCATTACAGAAACCAGACCACCATAATTATCAATTAATCTTGTGTGCATTCTCTCATAAATTACACCAACTGATAAGAAAAGTGCCGCCGAAACTAGACCATGACTGATCATTTGAAATATACTTCCTTCTAATCCTTGTTGTGTGAATGTAAATATTCCTAAAGTTACAAATCCCATGTGTGCAACAGAGGAGTAAGCAATCAATTTTTTCATATCTTCCTGCATTAATGCAACAAGTGAAGTGTAAATAATTGCGATTAAACTTAAAATATAGATTAAAGGAATAAAATATTCAGAAGCTACAGGAAAAAGACCAACTGAAAATCTAATAAAACCATATCCAGCCATTTTTAACAATATCGCAGCTAATAAAACCGAGCCAGCTGTTGGAGCTTCTACGTGAGCATCTGGTAGCCAAGTATGAACAGGCCACATTGGGGTTTTGACAGCAAACGAACTGAAAAAAGCTAACCACAATAAATATTGGTACTTCTCATCAATTCCAAAGTCATATAAATAAGTTATATCTGTACTTCCTGTAAACCAGTATATTGAAATAATCGCTACAAGCATAAGAACAGATCCAAGAAGTGTATAAAGAAAAAATTTAAAAGCAGAATAAACTCTTCTTTCACCACCCCAAATACCAATTATTAAAAACATTGGAATTAAACCTCCTTCAAAGAAAAGATAGAATATAACTAAGTCTAATGAGCAAAAAACACCAATCATTAAAGATTCCATAACAAGTATTGCAACAAGAAAATCTTTCAATCTGTATTTAACCGTACTATTTACTGAAACGATACACAATGGTGTGATGAAAGCTGTTAGTATAATAAATAAAATTGAAATACCATCTATACCAACTTTATAATTTATAAAACTTTTAATCCAAGATCGTTCTTCTAAAAATTGAAACTCTGCAGTTGATGGATCAAATAAGTACCAAAGATATAAAGATAAAATAAAATTGGCAAATGAAACAAAGAGAGCTAAGTATTTAATGGTTAGATAAGTATTTGATTTTGATTTTGAAAAAAAAATAAATAAAGCTCCTATTAACGGTAATAAAATTAGTGATGATAAAAAAGGAAAATCCATTATCTAAGTATTAAAAAAGTTAATAAAGCAGAAAATCCTAATAACATTATAAAAGCATAATGATATATAAACCCATTTTGGAATTTTACTGCAAACAAAGAAATATTTTTTATTAAATTGGAAATACCATCGGGGCCAAATCTATCAATAAATCTTAAATCTATTTTTTTCCAAAAATATAAGCCAATCTTTTTAGAAGGATTAACAAATAAATAATCATAAAGTTCATCAAAATACCATTTGTTTTTTAAAAAATTATATAATGGTAAGTTTCCATTTACTATTTCATTTGTAATTTTAATATTTTTAACAAATATGTAATAAGCTGCAGGTATAGACAAAATTACTAATATTGGTGTTAGAAATATAAACCATGATGGTGGATGATCTTGGCTCAGTGGTTCCAAAAAGAAAATTGAATTTTTCCAGAAATTGCTTGATGATTCAATTCCAATAAATAAATCTTTAAATAAAAATCCAGAAAATATTGCACCAATTGCAAGAATTATTAATGGAATTATCATGACCATTGGCGACTCATGTAGGCTAGATATATTTAATTTTTTATTGTTGTAGTTACCATGAAAAGTTTTGAACATTAGTCTCCATGAGTAAATTGAAGTTAATAGAGCTGTGAATACACCTATTCCAGCCGCAAAATAGCCTACTGTATTACCTCTCAAGTAAGCAAACTCTATGATTGCATCTTTTGAATAGAAGCCGGATAAAAATGGAAATCCAGTTAGTGCAAGAGTTCCTATCACCATTAATATCCATGAGTATGGAAGTTTTTTCCAAACTCCTCCCATTAAATTAATATTTTGTTCATCTTTAAATGAATGAATTACTGAACCAGATCCTAAGAACAATAAAGCTTTAAAAAAAGCATGTGTAAACAAATGAAACATGGCAACATTATAAGCACCAACACCAGCCGCAAAAAACATATATCCTAATTGACTACACGTTGAATAAGCTATTATTTTTTTGATATCATCTTGAGCTAAAGCTACAGTTGCCGCAAAAAATGCTGTGGACATGCCGACAATAGTTATAATATTTAATGCAAGTGGAGAGTATTCATATATAGGCGAACATCTTACAACTAAAAACACGCCAGCTGTTACCATAGTTGCAGCATGGATCAGCGCAGATACAGGAGTAGGTCCTTCCATTGCATCAGGTAACCATGTATGTAAAAATATTTGTGCAGATTTACCCATTGCACCTATAAATAAAAGAATGCAAATTAAATTAATTGCATTAAAACTTAATCCTAAGAAGGTTAAATTTACATCTAAAGACTGTGGTATTAATTCAAATACTTCTGCATAATTAACTGTTCCAAATAAATAAAATATTAAAAATATACCTAGTGCAAATCCAAAATCGCCTACACGATTAACAACAAATGCTTTTATAGCAGCTGCATTAGCGCTTTCCTTTTTAAACCAAAAACCTATTAAAAAATAAGAACATAGTCCTACACCTTCCCAACCAAAAAACAGCTGTAAAAAATTATCTGAAGTTACAAGCATCAACATAGAAAATGTAAATAGCGATAAGTAGGACATGAAACGTTGTTTATGTGGATCATGTGACATATATCCAATTGAGTATATATGAACAATTGAAGAAACTAATGTTACAACAACTAACATAACAGATGAAAGAGCATCTATTTTAATTGACCAATTAACATTAAATGATCCTGAGTTTATCCAAGTAAATATATCTAAATTATTTATATAACCATCGTTAAAGACCTTATAAAAAATTAAAAAAGAAAAAATTGAAGAAATTGTAACAAACAAACTAGTTAAAATTTCTGAATTTCTTGAACCTAAAAATTTTCCAAAAAATCCTGAAATGATAGCGCCCACTAATGGTAGAAAAATAATTAGATATTCAAATTCCATTTTAACCTTTTAATTTATCAATTTCTTGAACTCTAATTGTTCCAGAATTTCTATAATAAATTACAATTATTGCTAAACCTATTGCAGCTTCAGCTGCTGCAACAGTAAGTATAAATAGTGTAAATATTTGACCAACTAAATCATTCATATAAATCGAAAAAGCAACCAAATTAATATTAACGGCGAGAAGTATTAATTCAATACTCATTAAAATTACTATAATATTTTTTCTATTTAAGAATATTCCAACAACACCAATTGTAAAAATAGTTGCTGCTAAAATCAGATAATGACCTAAAGATATTTCAAACATCTATTTTTACTCCTTCATTATTCTTTGGATCGGCTAGTTCGACACCTTCAGTTCTTTCTCTTGATATTTGCCTAAAATAGCTTTGTCGCTTAATTCCTTCTCTTTTTCTAAATGTTAAAACAATAGCTCCAATCATAGCTACTAAAAGAACCATACCGCTTAACTGAAAGAGGTGAATATAATCTGTGTACAAAACTTTACCAATTTCATGAGTATTTGTACTATCTAAATCTATTCCTATAGAAGAAAATGTTTTTAATAATTCAGGTTTATATTTCCATCCACCAACAACAATTATTAGTTCAAAAAATATAATTCCACTTATTAAAAGACCAATTGGAATATGATTTGAATTTTTTTCATCTCCAAGCCACTCATTTTTTTGCTTAGATACATTAAGCATCATAACTACAAATAAAAATAAAACTGCTACTGCACCAACATAAACTATTAGCATTATCATTCCTATGAATTCAGCACCTATCATTATAAAAAGACAAGAAATAGTTATAAAATCTAATATTAGAAAAAAAACAGAATGGACTGTATTTCTTGAAACAGTAACCATGATTGCTGAAAAAATAGCAATTATAGAAAAAATATAAAAAAATATTGTGTGAATTATCATATTTATCTGTATGGATTGTCTGCTTTAATATTTGCTGCTAATAAACTTTCCCATCTGTCACCATTATCTAATAATTTTTGCTTATTATAATAAAGCTCCTCGCGTGTCTCTGTTGAAAATTCAAAATTAGGTCCTTGAACAATTGCATCAACGGGGCAAGACTCCTCACATAAACCACAATATATGCATTTAAGCATATCAATGTCATACCTTGTTGTTTTTCTGCTACCATCTTCTTTTTCAGTTGATTCAATTGTAATTGCTTGAGCTGGACAAACAGCTTCACACAATTTACATGCTATGCATCTTTCTTCACCATTGGGATATCTTCTTAAAGCATGCTCACCTCGGAACCTTGGGCTGATTTTTCCTTTTTCAAATGGATAGTTTAATGTTTTTTTAGATTTAAAAGATTCTTTTATGGCGATAATTAAAGCACTAATAAAATCTAGCAATAAAATTGTTTTAAGTAATCTTGATATTTTCATAATTAATTTACCGGTAGTAGATTAAAATAAAATAAATAACTCGCTGTTAAAACTACCCAAGTTAGTGATAAAGGAAGAAAAATTTTCCATCCTAATTTCATTAATTGATCATATCTATATCTTGGTACAATTGCTTTAACTAAAGAGAATAAAATAAATAATAATAATATTTTAATTATCAGCCAGAGTGGTGCAGGCACAAGAGTAAAAGGATAAAGATCTATTGGAGATAACCATCCACCTAAAAACAAAATAGATCCCATACTACACATTAATAAAATATTTGCATATTCACCTAACCAGAACATTGCATACATCATTCCTGAATATTCAGTTTGATATCCAGCAACTAATTCGGCTTCTGCTTCTGGTAAATCAAATGGAGGTCTATTAGTTTCTGCAAGAGCAGAGATAAAAAAAATGATAAACATTGGAAATAGAGGAACTATAAACCATAAATTTTTTTGAGCTAAAACAATGTCAGTTAAATTTAATGAACCAACACATAACAAAACATTTATTATTATTACACCAATAGAAACTTCATATGATACCATTTGCGCTGCAGATCTTATTGCTCCTAAAAAGGGATATTTTGAATTTGACGCCCAGCCACCCATTATAATTCCATATACGCCTAGAGATGAAACTGCAAAAAGATAAAGTATACCTACATTTATATTTGCCAGAACCAATTCTTCACTAAATGGTATAACAGCCCAAGATATTAAAGCTAATGTCATTGTTACGATTGGTGCAAGAACAAATATGATTTTATTAGAACTTGCAGGTATGATTATTTCCTTAAAAATATACTTTAAAGCATCAGCTAAAGATTGAAACAAGCCAAAAGGACCAACTACATTTGGTCCTCTTCTTTTTTGAACAAAAGCCCATACTCTTCTATCAAGCCAAACAATCATTGCTACTGCGGTTAAAATAGGAATAATTAAAAGGAAAATTTTATAAATTTCAGTAATTAAAATATTTAAGTATTCAATCATTATCCATCTGTTCCAGTATTTTTTAATTTTATTTTTTCGTTATGACATTCAGTCATAGTTTTTGATGCTCTTGCAATAACATTTGAAAAATAATAATCAAAATTTTCCACTAAAATTTTTTCATCAACAAAAATTGGTTCATTAAGATCATGTTTATTATTTTCTGTTTTCAAATTTAAATAATTAAACATGCTATCTACTAATTCGTCTTTATTATTAAATATTTTTTTTCTCTTTAGTAATTCTGATAAATTATTAATAATTTCCCAATCTTCTTTAGCTTCACCTGGAGGATAAGATGCTTTGTAGGCTTTCTGGATTTTTCCTTCCAAATTGGTAAAGTATCCATCTTGTTCTGTATAAGTCGCTCCTGGTAAAATAATATCAGCACTTTCAGCGCCAATATCTCCATGACTTCCTATATATATAATAAATTCATTTTTCTTTTTAAATTTAAGATTATCTTGTCCAATTAGAAATAAAACCTCAAATTCATTATTCAAAGTTTTTGTCAAAGTTATATTTTCGTTCTCTGAGGAACTTATTATTTTTAAATCATTTGAGCCAACTGTAGATGCATCCTTTGACAAAACGTTTAATGAATTCCAGTTATCAGAAATTTTATTTATTGAATTTAAATATTTTTTTATTTTTTCAAATATATATTTGCCTGAATTTAACTTTAGTACTGAATGTCCAATTATTATTAATGGATTTTTCGAATTTTTAATTTTAGAAGACAGATCGTGATTATCTTGAACTATGTCTTTAATAATTTTGGTCTCATTTGGAAGAATTTTATATGGATAAGTTAAATCACCAACATCACCAATAGAATAGATTTCAACATTATTCTTAATATAACTTTTATTTATTCTTGAGTTTAAAATTGTAGCTTCATACCTAGGATTTGTACCTATTAGAATTATTAAATCTGCATCTTCAATGCCATTTATTGTTGAATTAAATATATAATTTTCTCTATTATTAGTATTTACATAAGAATTATTAACCCTTGAGTCTAGATATTTTGACTTAATAGTTTTATTGAAAAACTCTTTTGTAACATACAAAGTTTCCATGTTAGTAAGATCTCCAGTAAAACCTCCAATTTTATCAGAGGCAGTTTCGTTAATTTTTTTAACAATTATTTTGTAAGCTTCATTCCAGGATATTTTTTTAAAATTTTTATTATCCTTTATATAGGGAGTGTCTATTCTTTGATTTTTAATTCCATCACATGCATAGCGAGTTTTATCAGATATCCATTCTTCATTAATATCTTCATTAACTCTTGGCAAAACTCGCTTGACTTCCCAACCGTATGTATCAACTCTAACATTAGAACCAACTGCATCCATTACATCTATGGTTTCAGTTTTTTTAAGCTCCCAAGGTCTTGCTTCGAAAACATAAGGCTTTGAAGTTAAAGCTCCCACAGGACACAAATCAATAACATTTGCTGATAATTCAGATTCCATTGATTTTTCTAAATACGTAGTAATCTGCATATCCTCGCCCCTGCCAATCGCGCCAAGTTCTGTAACTCCAGCAACTTCTGTGGCAAATCTAATACATCTCGTACAGTGAATACATCTAGTCATTTGAGTTTTAATTAAAGGACCCATGTATTTATCTGGTACTTCTCTTTTGTTTTCTTTATATCTACTTTTGTCTATCCCATAAAACATTGATTGGTCTTGCAAATCACATTCACCACCCTGATCACAAACAGGACAGTCTAAAGGATGATTTGCTAGTAAAAATTCCATTACACCCTTTCGTGCTTTTTCAACTTTTTCAGTATTAGTTTTAATATTCATTCCTTCGGCTATTGGCATAGCGCACGAGGCAACTGGCTTAGGTGATTTTTCAATTTCAACTAAACACATTCTACAGTTTCCAGCTATTGAAAGTTTTTCATGATAACAAAATCTAGGAATTTCCGCTCCCGCTTTTTCACACGCTTGAAGTACAGTTAATCCTTCTTCAACTTCTAAATCTATATCATTAACCTTTAATTTAATCATTATTTGTCCAATAAATGTTGATCCACTAAATATGGAATATTTTTATTTCTATTAACCAATGGATTAAAATTATTTCTTTTCGCTACTTCTTTTTTAAAATGTCTAAGAAGACCTTGTATTGGCCAAGCTGATCCTTCGCCAAATGCACAAATTGTATGTCCTTCTATTTGTTTCGTCACATCCATAAGCATATCTACTTCATCTCTAGATGCTTCACCTTTGGCCATTCTTTCTAACATTCTCCACATCCATCCTGATCCTTCTCTACAAGGAGTACATTGACCGCAGCTCTCATGTTTATAGAACCTTGCAATTCTAGCCATACATTTAATTATATCTTGATCTTTATTTATAACCACGATACCTGCCGTTCCTAAACCACTTTTATTTTCAACCAATGAGTCAAAATCCATCTTTATTGTTTCACAAATATTTTTAGGTAGCAGCGGCATAGAAGAACCACCTGGTATTACAGCTTTGAGGTTGTCCCAACCACCCGTTACACCTCCAGCATGTTTTTCTATTAAATCTTTTAATGAAATTCCCATTTCTTCTTCAACATTGCACGGGTTATTTACATTTCCTGAAATACAATAAATTTTTGTTCCAGTATTTTTTGGTTTACCAATGCTAGAAAACCATTTTGCTCCTCTTCTTAATATAGTTGGAACTACAGCAATTGTTTCAACATTATTTATAATTGTAGGGCAACCATATAATCCAATTAATGCTGGAAAAGGTGGTTTTAACCTAGGTTGACCTTTTTTTCCTTCAAGACTTTCCAATAGAGCAGTTTCTTCACCACAAATATAAGCTCCCGCACCATAATGTATATATATGTCAAAATCCCATCCACTATCACATGCATTTTTACCTATTAACTTTTTTTTGTAGGCTTCATTTATAGCTTCTTGGAGTTTATTTCCTTCATTAAAATATTCACCCCTAATATAAATATAACATTTATTTGCATTAACTGCATAAGCAGCTAACAAACATCCTTCTATTAATTTATGGGGCTCGAATCTTAAAATATCTCTATCTTTACAAGTTCCTGGTTCAGATTCATCAGCATTAATTACAAGATAGTGAGGTCTAGAACCAACTTCTTTTGGAGCAAAAGACCATTTCAATCCAGTAGGAAAGCCTGCTCCTCCTCTTCCTCTAAGTTCGGATGCTTTAATTTCATTAATTATCCATTCTTTTCCTTTTTTAATAATATCAGATGTATTTTTCCAATCCCCTCTTTTTTGAGCAGATAAAATATCTGGTCCTAGATCGTTATATAAGTTTGTAAAAATTCTATCTTCGTCTTTAAGCATTTTTTATATTTAATAATGTTTTTCTATTATTTTCTGGTTCAGAGTTTTTTCTACCCCTGTATGAACCGGGGATAGGTTTTTTTCCATTTTGTATTTGATTTATAATATTTTCTGTTTTCTCTTTGTCTAAATCTTCATAATAATCATCGTTAATTTGCATCATTGGAGCATTTATACAGGCTCCTAGACACTCTACTTCCATCCATGAACAAGTTTTATCTTTTGAAAGTTCTTTTTCTTTATCTGATATTTTTTCCTTACATGCATTTACAATATCATAAGCTCCTCTGATCATGCATGGGGTCGTTGTGCAAACTTGAATAAAAAATTTTCCTACAGGAGATAAATTATACATTGAATAAAATGTAGCTACCTCGTAAACTTTAATGTACGGCATGCTTAGTAGCTTTGCTATATATTTCATTGCAACAAGAGGTATCCAATTATCATTTTGTTTTTGAGCCAAGTATAACAAAGGCATAACAGCACTTTGTTGTTTTCCATCAGGATAATTTCTAATTATTTTTTGCACTTCCTCTAAGTTTTTTTTATTAAATTCAAATTCTGATGGCTGTTCTTTAGAAATTTTTTTTATACTCATCTATCAATTTCTCCAAAAACAACATCCATCGATCCCAGAACAGCGGGAACATCAGCTAACATATGGCCTTTAATCAAATAATCCATTGCTTGAAGATGTGAAAAACCTGGTGCTCTTATTTTACATTTATATGGTTTGCTAGAACCATCGGAAATTAAATAAACACCAAATTCACCTTTTGGTGCTTCAACAGCAACATATATTTCGTCTTTTTTAACTCTATAACCTTCTGTAAATAATTTAAAATGATGTATTAAAGCCTCCATTGACTCTTTTAATTCTTTTTTTGGTGGGGGGCTTATTTTACCATCTAGTGATTTCACTGGACCACTTGGCATTTTTACTAAGCATTGATTTATAATATTTACACTCTCTTTCATTTCTTCAATTCTACATAGATATCTATCGTAACAATCTCCATTTTTGCCAATCGGAATTTTAAAATCTAACTGTTCATAACATTCATAAGGTTGTGATTTTCTCAAATCCCACGGTACACCCGATCCTCTTAGCATTACTCCAGAAAAAGAATAGTCAAGTGCATCTTGTTTTGAGACAACGCCAATGTCGACATTTCTTTGTTTAAATATTCTATTATCTGTTAATAATGTTTCTAAATCGTTAATAACTTTTGGAAAGTTTTTGCAAAAATTTGCAATATCATCACTTAATCCCCTTGGTAAATCTTGATGTACTCCACCAGTTCTAAAATAGTTTGCATGCAACCTTGAACCTGAGACTCTTTCATAAAAAGTCATTAATGTTTCTCTTTCTTCAAAACCCCATAATGAAGGAGTTAATGCTCCAACATCAAGAGCTTGAGTCGTTATATTTAAAATATGACTTAATATTCTTCCAATTTCACAAAATATCACTCTTATAAATTGAGCTCGTATTGGAACTTCAATATTTAATATTTTTTCTACAGCAAGAGCAAATGCATGTTCTTGGTTCATTGGAGCAACATAATCTAGTCTATCAAAATATGGTAATGCTTGGAGATATGTTTTGTTTTCAATTAACTTTTCTGTACCTCTATGTAATAGTCCAATATGTGGATCCGCATGTTCTACAATTTCACCATCTAGTTCTAAAATAAGTCTAAGCACACCATGTGCTGCAGGATGTTGAGGTCCAAAGTTTAAATTTAATGTTTTTTTTTCTTTAGGCATTATTTTTTTTATTTTGATTTTTTATATATTCCGTTCCTTCCCAAGGACTTTCGTAATCAAAATTTCTATAATTTTGTTCTAACTTAACAGGTTCATAAACAACTTTTTTTTCATCTTCACTGTATCTAACTTCATTGTGACCAGTTAAAGGAAAGTCTTTTCTTAAAGGGTGACCTACAAAACCATAATCAGTTAAAATTCTTCTTAGATCTGGATGATCTTTAAATTTTATTCCATACATATCAAATACTTCTCTTTCCATCCAATTTGATGAAGGAAAAACTGAAGTTAATGATGTTGCAACTTCATTTTCTTTAATAAAAAAATCTATATGAATTCTAGAATTAAACTCGTGACTTAAAAGTAAATAAACAAGTTTAAAACGTCTATCATTTTCTGGATAATCAACTGCTGTAATATCAATTAATTGTTTAAATTTTGTTTCATTGTTATTTTTAAGAAACAAAATTACTTCTAGTAAATTTTCATTTTCAATATTTATATAAATATGTTTGTGCTTAATTTTTGTACTTTTAACTTTTGTTGTAAGTTCTGAATTAATTTTTTTTTCCAAATCAGATAAATTTTTCATATTTTATCTTTGTAATGAGCCTTTGTTACGAATTTTTTTTTGAAGTTGTAGTACTCCATATAAAAGTGCTTCTGCAGAAGGAGGACAACCAGGAACATAAACATCTACCGGAACAATTCGATCACAACCTCTGACAACTGAATAAGAATAGTGATAATAGCCTCCACCATTTGCACAACTACCCATTGATATAACATATCTTGGCTCTGGCATTTGGTCATATACCTTTCTTAGAGCGGGAGCCATTTTATTTGTTAAAGTTCCAGCTACTATCATTACATCTGATTGTCTTGGTGATCCCCTTGGTGCTGCCCCAAATCTTTCTAAATCATATCTTGGCATTGATGTATGCATCATTTCAACAGCACAACATGCAAGACCAAATGTCATCCAATGTAACGATCCAGTTCTTGCCCAATTTACTAAATTATCAAATGATGTTGTAATGAAACCATTGTCGCTAAAATCTTTAGCTAATTTTTTAAACTCATCGGGTATTTGTTTTTCTTTTTCTGAAATTATCATTTTTTATTCCCAATCTAGAGCACCTTTTTTCCATTCATAAATAAAACCTATGGTTAAAATAAACAGAAATATCATCATTGAAATAAAGCCTAGGAATCCGATATTGCCAAGTGATATTGCCCAAGGAAATAAAAAAGCAATTTCTAAATCAAAAATAATAAATAAAATAGCTACTAAATAAAATCTAACATCAAACTCCATTCTAGAATCATTAAAAGGTTCAAAACCACATTCGTATGAAGAAAGTTTTTCAGGGTCTGGATTTTTTGGAGATGCTAAAAAATTAAGTAAAATAAAAACACAACTTAAGCCCAAGGCAATTATTAAAAAAATAATAATTGAAAAATAATCTTTTAAAAAATCCGCAAGCATCAATTTCTATATATAATCTTTTGAACTAAATGAAAGTGCAGTTAAGGTCACATTTTATTGAATATTTTTAACTAATAATAACAAATATCAAATTAATGGCGGGAGTGAAGGGACTCGAACCCTCGACCTATCGCGTGACAGGCGATCGCTCTAACCAACTGAGCTACACCCCCCGTATTTTGGTGGGCAGTAAAGGACTCGAACCTTTGACCCCCTCGGTGTAAACGAGATGCTCTACCAACTGAGCTAACCGCCCAAAAACAGGCTACTAATACAACAAGGTAGAGTTAATGTAAATTGTTAATTACTGAATGCTAGCTTGAGATTTTTGTTCTTTGTCCGTTTTTGAAATATTTTCTACTTCAGTCCACTCAACTCTTTTCAATTCATTTTTGAGAGCAATTTTTAAAACTTCATCAACATTTTCTACTACAGAAATTTTTATATCTTCGCGAACTTTCTTAGGTATATCAACTAAATCTTTCTCATTTTCTTTTGGGATAATTACTTGTTTAATTCCAGCTCTATGAGCTGCTAATAATTTTTCTTTTAAACCACCTATTGGTAAAACTTGACCTGTTATTGTAACTTCACCTGTCATTCCAATATGTTTATGAACTGGATTATTTGTTATAGATGAAACAATGGATGTAACCATTGCAATACCAGCAGAAGGTCCATCTTTAGGGGTTGCTCCTTCAGGTACGTGAATATGAAAATCTTTTTTTTCAAATAATGGTGGGATAATTCCATATTCCAAACTTTTTGATCTTACAAATGATTTTGCCGCTTTTACGGATTCTTGCATAACATCACCAAGTTTTCCTGTTATTTGCATTCTACCTTTGCCAGGCATATGTACAGTTTCTATTTTTAAAATTTCTCCACCAAATTCGGTCCACGCTAATCCAGTTACTATTCCTATTTTATCTTCTGACTCAACCTCTCCATATTTAAATTTTTTAACACCTAAAAAATCATTTAAATTACTATCATTAATATTTACTTTTTTTTCTTCTCCACTAACTACTTTTTTTACCACTTTTCTTGCAACTTTAGATATTTCTCTTTCTAAATTTCTAACTCCCGACTCTCTAGTGTAACTTCTTATAATTTCTTTAATAGTCCCATCACTAATATTTAATTCTTCATCTTTAACACCATTTTCTTTTATTTGTTTTGGTAGTAAATATTTATTTGCTATATTAATTTTTTCATCCTCTGTGTATCCAGGTATTCTAATTACTTCCATTCTGTCTAGTAAAGGTGGCAATATATTTAAAGTATTAGCTGTAGTCACAAACATTACATCGGAAAGATCATAATCAACTTCTAGATAATGATCATTAAAGTTTGTGTTTTGCTCTGGATCAAGGGCTTCTAGAAGGGCTGAAGAAGGATCACCTCTATAATCATTCCCAACTTTATCAATTTCATCCAAAAGAATTAGAGGATTCTTTGTTCCTGCTTTTTTCATTAACTGAATTATTTTTCCCGGCAAAGAACCAATGTATGTTCTTCTATGACCTCTTATTTCAGCTTCGTCTCTTACTCCGCCTAATGACATTCTAACAAATTGTCTATTTGTTGCTTTGGCAATAGATTTGCCCAAAGAAGTTTTTCCTACTCCTGGTGGACCAATCAAACATAGTATTGGACCTTTAATTTTCTCCATTCTTTTTTGAACAGCCAAAAATTCTATTATTCTCTCTTTAACTTTTTCTAAACCATAGTGATCATCATCTAAAGTCTTCATGGCTTTATTTAAATCAATATCAATTTTATCTTTTTTATACCAAGGTAAATCTATCATCCAATCCAGATAGTTTCTAACTACGGTGGCCTCAGCTGACATAGGGCTCATATTTTTTAATTTTTTTAATTCAGACATGCATTTTTTTTGGACCTCTTTAGGCATTTTTGCTTTTTGGATTGCTTTATTCAAATTGGATGTCTCATCTTTACCATCTTCAATTTCACCTAATTCTTTTTGAATAGCTTTTAATTGTTCATTTAAATAATATTCTCTCTGTGTTTTCTCCATTTGAGTTTTGACTCTTCCTCTTATTCTTTTTTCTACACCAATTATACTAGTTTCATTCTCCATTATTTTGATAACTCCGTTTAATCTTTTTTTAACATCTTGAGTTTCAAAAATTTGTTGTTTTTCTGAAATTGTTGAATTTAAATGAGAAGCAATATTATCTGCAACTTTTGATGGATCTTTTAATTCTTTAATATTTGAAATTATTTCAGAAGATATTTTTTTATTTATTGATGTTAATTTTTCTAATCTTCTTATCGCTGTGATTGACAAAGGAGTTAAATCTTCATCTTTAGAAATTATATCATTATATTGTTCGTATGAGCACGTGATAAATTTATCATCATCGTTAAAATCAAGTATTTTTACTCTCTTAATTCCTTCTACTAAAACTTTTACAGTTCCATCAGGTAATTTTAAAAGCTGCAATATATTGCTTTCGCAACCATACAAAAATATATCAGTTTTTTTAGGATCGTCTACTTCAGAGTTTTTTTGAGTTACTAAAATAATTTTTTTATTATTTTTCATAACTTCATTCAATGCTGTAATAGACTTATCTCTTCCTACAAATAAAGGTACAACCATACTAGGAAAAACTATTATGTCCCTAAGAGGTAAAAGCGGAGATGTGTGTTTAACTTCCATCTCCTAAATATGGATATTATATTGAATTTTGCAATAGAAAATTTTCGCTTATTAACCCTATTTAAGCTGCTGATGTTTTTTCTGACTTAGATTTAGCTTCTTTGCCATGTATTATCATTGGATCATTTTGACCTTTGGCCGCACCCGCATCAATAATTACTTCTTCAATGTCTTCTCGTCCCGGTAAATCAAACATTGTTTTCAAAAGTATGTTTTCTAAAATTGACCTCAATCCTCTGGCTCCAGTTTTTTTATTAATTGCCTTTAGAGCAATTTCCTTTATTGCATTGTCTTTAAATGTTAGCTTAACTCCTTCTAATTTAAATAGCTCTTTATACTGTTTAATTAGTGAATTTTTTGGTTCAACTAATATTTTTATTAAAGATTTTTCATCCAAGTCTTCTAAAGTTGCGTTTATTGGCAGTCTTCCTATAAATTCTGGTATTAGCCCATATTTTAATAAATCTTCAGGTTCAAGACCTTTCATCCATTCACCTATTTTTTTATCAGCAACACTTTTTACCTCAGCGCCGAATCCTATTGATGACCCTTTATCTCTTTGAGAAATAATTTTATCTAAACCTGCAAAAGCTCCTCCACAAATAAATAATATATTGGTGGTATCAACTTGTAAAAATTCTTGCTGAGGATGTTTTCTTCCGCCTTGAGGAGGCACACTCGCAATAGTTCCTTCCATTATTTTTAGTAACGCTTGCTGAACACCTTCACCTGAAACATCTCTTGTAATTGATGGATTCTCTGATTTTCTACTTATTTTATCAACCTCATCGATATATACGATTCCTCGTTGGGCTTTTTCTACATTGTAATCAGCTGCCTGCAAAAGTTTTAAAATAATATTTTCAACATCTTCACCTACATATCCTGCTTCTGTTAAGGTAGTGGCGTCAGCCATTGTAAACGGTACATCTAAAATTCTGGCTAAAGTTTGAGCTAATAAAGTTTTTCCACAACCTGTTGGGCCAAGCAACAAAATATTTGATTTTGCAAGCTCAACTGTTTTGCTTGTTTTATTTTCATAATTAAGTCTTTTGTAATGGTTGTGTACGGCAACAGATAAAACTTTTTTTGCATAATTTTGGCCAATAACATAGTCATCTAAAACTTTACAAATTTCTTTAGGAGATGGTAAGCCATCTTGGTGTTTAACAAACGTATCTTTATTTTCTTCTTTAATAATGTCCATACATAATTCAACACATTCATCGCAAATGAATACAGTTGGGCCTGCGATAAGCTTTCTAACTTCGTGTTGGCTTTTGCCACAAAAAGAACAGTAAAGAATATTTTTGTTATTTGTGCTCATAATTTTTATTTCGAATCAACTTTGTTACTGTATTACATTTGACTCAAGCTAATCAAGTATAGGTTGTGGAAAAACTATATATAGTAATTTATTCTCTATTAACCACTACTTTATCTATAAGACCAAACTCTTTTGCTGTTTCAGGACTCATAAAATTATCTCTCTCAAGAGCAGTTTTTATTTCTTCAGGTGTTTTGTTTGTGTGTTTTGAATAAATTTCATTTAATCTTTTCTTTAAAGATAGAACTTCATTTGCATGAATTTCAATATCAGTAGCTTGGCCTTGAAAACCTGCTGAAGGTTGGTGAACCATAATTCTAGAGTTGGGTAATGAAAATCTTTTACCTTTAGTTCCAGCAGCTAATAAAAAAGACCCCATACTTGCTGCTTGTCCTATACACAAAGTTGAAACATCAGGTTTAATATATTGCATCGTGTCATAAATTCCTAAACCAGCAGTGACCAAACCTCCTGGGCTATTTATATAAAGAGAAATTTCTTTTTTTGGATCTTCGGATTCTAAAAAAAGGAGTTGTGCGGTTATTAAAGATGCAACGTTATCATTTATAGGTCCAACAACAAAAACTACTCTTTCTTTTAATAATCTTGAGTATATGTCGTAAGCTCTCTCGCCTCTACTTGATTGCTCAACAACCATAGGTATTAATGTGTTTAGATGTTCTGGTATTTTATTCATAAGTTGATTCGTTATACTTATACAACTTGTGATTACTTTTTGCTAACTTTTTTTACTTTTGACGTTTTCTTTGCGGTAGTTTTTGTTTTTTCTTGGCTTGATGCTTTTTCAGATGATGGTACTTTATTGCCAGACGAATGATCATGAGAATGTTCTTCTTTCATTTGTTTTTCGTTTTCTTCCTTTAAAATTTTTTCAGCCTCTTCTTTTGTAATTTCTTTTAAATTTGGTTTAGCTTTTAGTTTAATTTCTTTTAAAATTTTTTCTTCATAAAGCTGACCTCTAAGATTGGCCAAAACAGAAGGATTACTTTGATAATATTCTTGTAACATTTTTTCTTGACCAGGCATCATTCTAAGTTGCTTCTGGATTTCAGCTTGCATTTCTTGTTCACTTATATTTATTTTATTTTGTTCACCAAATTCATTTAATATCAATCCTGTTTTAATTCTTTTGATAGCTTTTTTTTCTAAATCTTTTTTATTTTTATTTAATTCTTCTTCTTTCATTCCTTGCGAAAGAATTTTAATTTCTTGTTCTTTTAAATTTTCAGGAATTTCATCTAGTTTAATTTTATCTATTTTTTCTAGCAATTGTCTGCTACTTAAAGAGTCAAGCGAATTTTTATATTCTTCATTAATTTGTTTGGTAATTAATTCTTTTAAATTATTTAAATCTTTAGCACCAAGGTTTTTTGCAAAATCATCATCTATTTTTGTTTCCTTTAATTTTTTTACAGATTGGATTTTACACACAAAAATAGCTTTCTTTCCAACAAGTTCTTTTTCTGGAAAATTATCTGGTAAATTAACTTCTACTTTGGCTTCATCATTTTTTTTAACTTTTAATAGTTGTTTATCAAAACCTTTAATGAATAAATCTTTTCCTAATTCGAGCTGTGTATTTTTACCTTCGTTACCTTTAAATTCTTTTCCGTCTATAGTGGCTTTATAATCAAAAACAACGAGATCTCCTTCATTAGCTATTTTAGCAGGATCTTTCTCTTCAAAATTTTTTTGGGATTTTGCAATATCTTTTATTCTTTTATCTGCTTCTTTGTCATCTATTTTAACTTTAAATTCATCAAATTTAATATTTTCTAAACTCTTAATATCAATCTTTGGTAGTTCGGTTACCGAAATTATATACTCGAGGTCTTTATCTTCACCATAAGTTTTTAAATCAATTTTGGGTTGACCTGCAGGCTTTATTTTGTTTTCTTGTAGAGCTTTAGTGCTAGTGTCCTTTAAAACTTTGTCTAATACTTCGCCAAATATAGCTTGACCAAATTGTTTTTTTAAAATTTCCTTAGGTGCTTTCCCTGGACGGAAACCTTTTAGAGTTACTGTATTTTTAACTTCTTCATATTTTTCATCCATGTATGAAGAAATAGTTTTTTTATCTATAAAAACTTTTAAATCTTTGTTTAACCCTTTTTTATTTTCTATTGTAACTTTCATAAAATATTATGGTAGGCGAGAAAGGACTCGAACCTTCACAGCTTGCACTATTGGTTCCTAAGACCAACGCGTCTACCAATTCCGCCACTCGCCCAATTTAAAAGGTTTTATATATTATAGATCTCATTTGTCCAATTAGAATAATAGTGTAAAACATGATAAATATATAAAAAATGATTATTTCACCTTGTATAAGTATTTGTAAGACAGACCCAGTTTCTGGTTATTGTTATGGCTGTGGAAGAAGTAATGAAGATAAAAAAATGTGGAAGGATGAAAAAACTACTGAGGAATGGAAAAAAAATAATCTTCAAGAAATAGAAAGTAGATTAAAAGGCTGGCAATTAGAAAGCTTTAAAGAGTCATATAATCATAAGATTAAGAGTGGCATATCTTTGTTCAAAAAACAAAATCTTAAATAAAAAATGACTTTAAACAGTCAATTTATAAACCTAAACAAAAAAATTATTACGTGCAAAAAATGTAAAAGACTTAAAAATTTTAGAGAAAAAATTGCAAAAGAAAAAAGGAAGCAATATATAAATGAAAATTACTGGGGAAAACCTATAACCGGATTTGGAGATTTAAATGGTAAAATTCTATTGGTTGGGCTTGCACCAGCAGCACATGGAGGAAACAGAACTGGCAGAGTTTTTACAGGAGATAGGTCGGCTGAATTTTTATATAAATGTTTGCATAAAGCAAAAATGTCTAATCAATCAACTTCTGAAAATAAAAATGATGGTTTAAAACTTTATAATTCATATATCACAACTGCTTTAAAATGCGTTCCACCAGGTGACAAACCTACTAATGGAGAACTTAAAACCTGTTTTAACTATTTTAAGGAAGAAATAGATTTACTTAAAAATGTTAAAATTATTATTGCTCTAGGTAAAATAGCTTTTGATGCTTGTATCAAATTTTATAAAGAAAATTATTTCTTTAATAATAAAAATTTTATATTTAAACATGGGGCAAAATATAAATTGCCTGATAAAAAAATATTAATTGGTTGCTATCATCCAAGTCCAAGGAATGTAAATACTAAAAGAATTGATGTAAATAAAATGGTAAAACTATTTAAAAATTCAAAAAAAGTATTAATTGAAACATAAGGTCAAATGAAAATTTATCTAATTTGGTTAGCTGGTGTAATCATATGGAATTACGGTGTCCCTCAAGCTACTCCTTTAGAAGATGTGTTAGTAGCAATTATACTCTCGTTAATAAGTATGTTTTTAAAAAAATATCTTAAAATTTAACTATTCTGAGGAAAAATAAATATTTTGATAATAAGCCACAGAACTAAGTTCAGAATTATCAGTATCTGACATTATGGCTATACCGTTAATTTTATCTAAATCTAAATCATGAAATTTTTTAAAATGTTCTTTAACATTTACTTTAACTGTTACCCATTCGTTAAAATTTTCTTTTGTAGTTGATAAAGCATAATCTATTGATTTTTTTGTGAATGGGCTTGGATGATAAGTGTTAATATCTCTGTTGCTTGAAAAAACATAATTCATTGCTCTATTTGAAAGTGGTGTTGCGCCAGTTTTTTTCACCACAAATACTCTTGCAGCATAGTCATGACCTTTCTTAGAATTCTCTGTTATTCCTTTTAAATCCTTTTCAATTTTCCAAGTAATATTTAGAAAAGGTGTTTTATTTAAATTAATCTCAATTTCTTTTCCTAGACCTGAGGCTGAATTATTTGCTTCTGCTCGTAGAAAATTACCATTTTCATTTTCTCCTAAAGAATAAAGTGTCTTTTCGTCAGCTCCCCTAACTTTTCTAACTTTTAATTCTGACAATTCTTTTTCAGTAAATTCAAATACATTTACAATTTCAGCTAAAGATGTATTTAAAAAAAATAAAGAAAATAATAAAAGATAATTAAAGATTTTTATCATAAATTTTTAAAATTTTAATAAGTAGATCTACCACCGCTGATATCAAAAACTGCTGCAGTTGAAAAAGAATTTTCCTCTGATGACAACCAACACACCATGGAAGTAAGTTCATTTAATTCTAAAAAACGACCTCTTGGTACTTTTGAAAGCATCCATTGAACATGCTCTTTTGACATTTGGTCTAAAATTTTTGTCTTTGCCCCTGCTGGAGTAATGGCATTAACTGCGATATTATATTTTGCTAATTCTTTACCTAAAGATTTTGTAAGACCTATAACCCCAGCTTTAGCCGAACTATAAGCACTTGCATTAGCATTTCCATCTTTACCTGCGACAGAAGCTATATTTACAATTCTTCCATAATTATTTTTTATCATGTGTGGGACTATTAATTTACTGCAATAAAATGTACCATGAAGATTAATATTTATAATTGAATTCCAATCCTTAATATCATAATTCCAAAGTGTAGCAGTTGGTCCAGTTATGCCAGCATTATTAATTAATATATCAATTTTAGTATTTGATATTATATCACTTACAGTTTTTTCAATTTGTTCATAGTTTGAAACATCAACAACATTATAATTTAAATTTGGATTATTAATCTGCTTAGTCGCTTTCGATAATTCTTTTTCATCAATATCCCATATAAAAACTTTTGATCCTGATTGTAAAAACTTTTTTGCTATCTCCAGACCAAAACCTTGGGCTCCTCCAGTTATAATTGCTGTTTTATTTTTAAGATCAAATTGATGCATAAATATTATTTACTTGCTAATAGATAATAAGTTATCGATGAAAAAACTGCACCTATAATCCAAGAAAATGATTGTAAAAATCTAAACTCAATATTCCATATGGTTACTGAAGCAAAAACAAATCCAATTAATAATGAATATATTGATTTAATATGCCACCCACTAGAATAATAATAGGCCCCATCTTTATTAGAAGAAAAAATATCTTTATTTATAATTTTTTTATTTTTTATAACATAATAATCAACAATCATGATACCAGCTATAGGTCCAAAAAATGAACCAATCGTATCAACAAAAGATAAAATTCCTATTTTACTTAGAACCGGATCCCAAAAAACAGCAAATATAAGGCCTAAAAAAATAATTAATATTCCAGAACTTTTTTGACTAAATTTATTAGGAGAGAAATTAATAATCGAATTTTGTGAAGGAACATAGTTTGCAATTAAATTAGTTGCTCCTGAGGCAACCAATATAAACAATAAGGATATAAATGTTAACAAGTTGTTATCAATCTTTCCAACAATATCAGTTGGATTTGTTAATATTCTGTCTATAGGTATTAAATTTTTTTCAAAAAAAACACTCGAACCAATTACTAAAGAAATTGCTAAAAATGAAAAAATTAATAAATTTAAAAGTAAACTTAAATTACCTTTATTAACTTCGGTTTCGCTTTTTGAATATCTTGAAAAGTCTCCAAAATTTACTATTACAATTGAAAAAAACGCAAAAAAAGTTCCAGCGACTGAGAATAAGGCTATTAGATTTTCCTTATTGTAAATAATATTATTTTCAAATAACCCACTAGATGCATCTATTATCTCATTATAATTTTCTCTAATTAGAATTATAAAAAAAATAATTAATCCTAGATATACAAATAAAGTTGAAAAATTAATTATTGATTTGATAAACCTTTGACCATTGCTAAATAGTAAATATTGAATCCAAAGTGCAAGTATTAATGAGAAAGCATCAATAATATTTAATCCCATAAAAAAAAGTAGAAAAATATCATTGTCTAAAACTGTGCTGTCTATTGAAAATAAGCTAATTCGTATTAGGTAGCCTATCGATTTTGAAATAAAATATGTTTGAACACCAAACATAAAAATTCCAACTAGTCCTCTCAAAATAGCTACATATCTTGCACCGTAAATTCCCATGGAAAGTCTCAAAAAAACTGGAAATGGTATTCCATGTTTTTGCGAAGGTTTTCCAATTAAATTAGAAAAAAAATATACAAGCAATGAACCAACAATACATCCCGATAATACTACAAAAAAATTCAATTGATAAACTAAATACAAAGATGCAATTAATGAAAAACCAATTACACTTTGTATACTGGATCCCCAGAAACAAAAAAGATCTTTCCAGTTCCAAATTTTATTATTGGGATTGACAGATACTATTTCCCAGTTCATTAGATTTGTTGTTTCTTTTTGTTGAATCACTACCTTATATTAAACAAATATAAATTACTGTCCATATAAGACAGTTGGTAACCATAGTACAATTTTTGGAAATATTATTATAATTATTAAACCAATTATCTGAAGAACCATAAATTGCATCATTCCTAGATAAATATCTTTTAAATCCCATTCTGGCACAACACCTTTTAAGAAATATGCTGATAAGGCTACGGGGGGCGAAAGCCAGGCGGTTTGTAAATTAACAGCAACTAATATTGCAAACCACGTTAAATTAAAACCTAAAGCTTCAATCAATGGCAAAATTATTGGAACTATAATCATTACAATTGGCACCCATTCTAGTGGCCAACCTAATAGGAAAATTACACCCATAACTATAGCTAGAATTAAATATCTATTCATTTCTAAAGATAATAAAAATTCAGTAAGAAGCATTGGCGTTCCTAGACGTGCAAATACTGCACCAAAAAAATTAGAAGCAGCAACTAAGACCATGATTAATGCAGAAATTTCTAAAGTTTTTACTAAGGCATCTTGTAATTTTGCTAAAGTTAATTTTTTATAAGCAAGAGACAATAATAATGCTCCCATTGCACCGCAACCAGCAGCTTCTGTTGGTGTAGCAAATCCTAATAGAATGCTTCCGAGAGCAGAAAAAACTAATGCAGCAGGTGGAACTAGACCCAGAAAAAATTCTATCCAAACATCTTTCATACTTGTAGCCCTCATGTCTTCAGGTAGTGGAGGACCTAATTTTGGATCCATCATACATCTTATAGTAGTGTAAGCTGCATATAGGCTTGCAAGTAGAATTCCAGGTATGATAGCGGCTGCAAATAAATCAATCACAGGGATTTCCATTATGGGTCCCATTACGACAAGCATAATGCTAGGTGGAATTAATATTCCTAAAGTACCACCAGCTGTAATTGTTCCCGCAGCTAATCTAACGTTGTAGCCCGATCTATTCATAGATTTTGCTGCCATAATTCCTAAAATTGTAACAGATGCACCTACTATACCTGTAGCTGCAGCAAAAATAACTGAAACGAAAAGAACAGCGTAGTAAAGTGATCCCCTAACTTTTGCTAGCATTAACTGAAAAGCTGAAAATAATCTTTCCATTAATCCAGCTTGTTCCATCATTATACCCATGAATACAAAGAGTGGGACAGCGGCTAAGGTTTGTTCTGTCATAACCATTGAAAACTGCAAGGTCATCAAATAAAAAACAAGTTTACCAAAACCTAAATAACCAAAGACAAAACCTAAAAATATTAGAGTAAAAGAAATTGGAAAACCAACAAATATAGAAAAAAGCATTACTCCAATTAATATAAAGCCTAGTATTGCCGGATCAATTAATTCAGCAATCATTCGTTACCTGGCCATTTCCCTTTGGTCATTGCATAATAGCTCTTAAGTAATTCTGAAACTCCTTGTACTAATAAGAAAATAATTCCAAACCATAAACATGATTTTATTGGCCACATATATGGCATCCATGTTGTATCCATTCCTCTTTCTCCACGCATTATTGATTCCTGGAGAAAACCCGTGGTCATATAAAGAAATACGATTAAGCCTGGAAAATAAAATAAAATATATAAAGTAAAATCAATTAAACCTTGATTTTTAACTTTAAAATTTCTGTATAAAAAATCTGCTCTTATATGAACTCCTTTTGAGAGTGCATAACCAGCTCCTAACATAAACAAAGCGCCATAAAGAAATCTGCTAATATCGTAGGCCCAAATTGTAGGAGCTAAAAATAATTTTCTTGCAAAAACTTCGTATGTCATTGCTAAAATTAATGGCATTAAAATCCAACAAACTATATTGCCTGTTATCTTGCTAAATTTATCTATTGAAGTAATAGATTTTGCCATCCATTTAGGCATATCATCAGGCATTTTACCTGAACCGCCTCTTCTCTCAGCAATCATTTCATCTGAAATATCTAGTCTACCTGGTTCTTCTGTCATAATTTTTTTAAAAAAAAAGCGGACTTATAATTAAGTCCGCTTTTATATATTTTTTTATCTTATTACTACTTCAATGTCGCCGCGTGAGCCATTCCTAGCTTAGCATTTGACATTTGAGCACCACTCCAGAATGGAACAGCAATATCTGCAAAGTTCTTCATAGAAGTATAAACTTCATTAAAGAATGCATTTTCTTTTGCATTTTTATTTAAAGTTTTTTTTGCAGCTGCCATATATTCTGTGAAATAATCAGTAGGAGTATCTTCTAATATAACTCCATGCTTATTCGTTAACTCAGCAAGTGCTTTTCCATTTTCATAGATTCTATAGCTTAAAGATTTAGCTAATGAAGCGTTTGCTGCTACTTCTAATGATTTTTTCTCATGATCGCTTAAACTATTATAAGTTTTGCCAGTCATGTAAAAGTCAGCATTTACTACAACTTGGTGTAAACCTTGTAAGTAATAGTGCTTAAGAACTTTTTGGAAACCAAATACTAGATCTGGTTTTGGGCAACACCACTCAGCCGCATCAATTGTTCCAGCTTGTAAAGCAGGTAGAATATCTCCACCTCCCATAGCTACAGATGCTATACCGATGTCTTTATAAGTTTGCCCTGGAATTCCCGGAGGAGTTCTAAACTTATACTTTCTAAAGTCAGCCATATTTTTAATTGGTTTTGGAAACCAACCTAAAGCCTCAGGTCCAACTGGTTGAAGCATAAATCCTTTGATGTCTCTTCCCATTTCTTTCCATAAACGGTCGTATAACTCTTTACCACCACCATATTGGAACCATGATAAGAAAGCTAGATTGTCAATACCAACTCCACCACCTGCTACTGGCGAACCAAATAACATGGCAGCTGGATGATCACCTGACCAATAGTGAGTCCAAGCAAATCCACAGTCGATCAAACCTTTGTCTACAGCATCTAAAGTTTCTTTAACTCCAACTACTGTTCCAGCAGGCATGATTTCAAATTTTAAAGATCCACCTGTTAGAGCAGTTACCGTATCTGTGAAGTCTTTTAACATTACAACTTCATCAGCTTTAGCACTGATTACAGTTTGACACTTTAATGTTTTTGCTGCGTTAGCACTAGTTGCAAAACCAGAAACTAAAATAACAGCAAATATCATTGAAATGATTTTTTTCATTGTTTTCCCTCTTTGTTAGTTAAATTTAACGCTGGCATCAAAGCAGAAAAATTAACTTCATACAAGTGACAATCTTCAAATATGAGTGTAAAAAAACATTAAAAAACAAATATTAAAAAACTATTCAACTACAAATGGAAAATTTTGACTTCATTATTATTGGTGCAGGATCTGCTGGTTGCGTACTAGCTAACAGATTATCAGCCAATCCAAATAATAAAATTTTACTTCTTGAAGCAGGAGGAAAAGATACCAATCCTTGGATACATATTCCTGGTGGTTATTTTAAAACAATGCACAATCCTAAAACTGATTGGTGTTTTAATACTGAAAAAGAGCCAAATTGTAATAATAGAGAAATGGTTTATCCAAGAGGAAAAACTTTAGGGGGAAGTTCTTCAATAAATGGAATGCTTTATATAAGAGGGCAATCTAACGACTACAATTATTGGAGGCAGCTAGGTAATGTTGGATGGTCATGGGAAGATGTATTACCTTATTTTAAAAAATCTGAGAACTTTCAATTTGGAGAAAGTGAATTTCATGGTTCTGGTGGACCTATAAAAGTTGAAAAAATTAGAGCCACTTTTAAAGTATTAGATTTATTTTTAGAGGCAGCAGAAGAATTTGGTTATAAAAAAACTGAAGATTTCAATACAGGAAATAACGAAGGCATGGGTTATTTTCCTTTTACTATTAAAAATGGTTTTAGATGTAGTACTGCAGTTGGTTATTTAAATCCTGTCAAAAAAAGAAAAAATTTAAAAGTTATTACGAACGCACATATAAAAAATATTAGTTTTGAAAATAAAAAAGCAACAAATGTAAACTATTGGATTAATAATGAATTATTTTCTGTCAAGGCTAATAAAGAAATAATTTTAAGTGCTGGAACGATAGGTTCACCACATATTTTACAAGCCTCTGGTATTGGTCCTGGTAAACTTTTAAAAGATAATAATATTGAAGTAATTAAAGATCATTCTGAAGTTGGTGCAAACCTTACTGACCATTTAATGTTAAGACCAGTTTATAAAATAAAAAACTTAGAAACCTTAAATGATATTTATTATAGTATTCCAAAAAAAATATTAACTGGATTAAAATTCTTATTTTTTAGAAAAGGACCTTTAACAGTTGGCGCAAGTTATGCTTGTGGCTTTATAAAAAGTGACCCTCATCTTGAAACTCCTAATTTACAGTTTCATATATCTCCCGCTAGCACTGATGTTTTGGGTAAAGCTTCTCTTCATAAATTCCCAGCATTTACTCCAACCATAACTAATATACGACCAACAAGCAGAGGTTCAATTGAATTAAAGTCCCCAGATACAAGAGTGTCACCAAAAATAAAAATGAATTATTTGTCAACACAAGAAGATAGAGAGATAGCAGGAAAATCTTTAAAAATCGTCCGTAACATCGTAATGAATTCAAAAGCCTATAAAGAGTATGAGCCTGAAGAATTAAGACCTGGTATTAATATTACTGACAATGAAACACTTGCTACAGAGGCTGGTAAGTTTGCTAATACTATATTTCATCCTGTTAGCACTTGTAGAATGGGTAAAGATGAAAAGGCAGTTGTAAGTGATAGACTTATTACACATGGTTTAACTAATTTAAGAATTGTAGATGCTTCAGTTATGCCTCACATAACATCAGGAAATACTAATGCACCAACTATTATGATTGCCGAAAAAGCTGCTGACATGATAATAGAGGATAGCAAATCATGAGCGAACAAATAATTATTTTTTCTCAAATTGTATTTATTGATCTAGTCTTGGCCGGTGATAATGCAATTATAATTGGAATGGTAGCTTCTCAATTTCCACCTGATCAAAGAAAAAAAATTATTTTTTGGGGAATTGGTGCAGCTGTGATTTTAAGAATTATATTAACTCTTCTTACTGCTTATTTGCTACAAATAACAGGATTAAGATTAATTGGTGGTCTAGCACTTTTATATATCTGCTATAAACTTTATACTGATGTAATTAAAAAATCTTCAACAGATAATGAAAAAATAAATGTAGATAATTCTAGTTTTTGGAAAGCTATATGGACAGTTTTAATTGCAGATTTTACAATGAGTCTTGATAACGTATTAGGAGTTGCGGGAGCTGCAAAAGATCATTATGGGCTTCTTGTTTTTGGTCTAGTTTTATCTATAGCTTTAATGGCAACTGCTGCAACTTTAATATCTGGATGGATTAAAAAATATACTTGGATAGGTTGGGTTGGATTATTCGCAATACTAGCAGTGGCAATTGAATTGATCTATACTGATTTAAAGCTATTCTTATAAAAATGTATTTAAAAAAATATAATCTAAAAAATAAATATGCACTAGTAACGGGAGCTGGAAAAGGACTGGGAAAAGCTTGTGCGATTGCTCTTGCAGAGGCAGGATGTAATTTGATTATTGTTAGTCGAACAAAAAAAGACCTTGATGTTGTTTCAAAAATTGCAAAGAAATTAAAAGTAAAATGTAAATCTTATACTTGTGATGTTACAAATTATAATGAAATCAAAACTATAATAAATGAACAAACGAGAATTGATATTTTGGTTAATAATGCTGGAAATAATATCCCTGAACACTTTACAAAAGTTAAAACAAAAAATATGGAATATCTTGTTAAGGTTAATACTATAGCTACATTTAATATTGCCCAATTATGTGCAATCAAAATGATGAAATTAAAAAATCGTAAGAAAGTTGGAGGCTCTATTATTAACATGACGTCTCAAATGGGTCATGTTGGAGGACCAATTAGAAGTGTCTATAATATGAATAAATGGGGTTTAGAAGGTTTAACAAAAGGTATGGCCGTTGACCTAGCAAAATACAATATAAGAGTAAATGCAGTGGCGCCAACATTTGTTGTTACACCAATGACAAAAAAATTTCTGAAAAACAAAAAATTTAAAAAAGAGACTTTAAATAACATTCCACTTGGTAGATTTGCAGAAATGTCTGAAATAGCTTCTACTGTTGTTTTTTTAGCATCTGACGCTGCTTCAATGATTCATGGGACTTCTATATTAGTAGATGGCGGATGGACTGCAAAATAATTAAATTTTTTTTATTAATTTTTTTTATTTCGTTTAAATCTTACGCTGTTGAGTTTAATGGTAAATTTATTCAGGGACATTATATTATAGGTAAAACTGATCCAAAATCTACTGTCACCATAGATAAAATAAAAGTAAAAGTTTCTAAAGATGGATATTTTGCATTTGGATTGGACAGAGAAAGAAAGTATGACGTTGTAATCAAAATTAAAAAAGATGGAAATACTAGCAAAATTATTAAAAAAGTTAAAAAAAGAAAATATAACATCCAAAGAATTGATGGACTTGAAGAAAAAAAAGTAACTCCTCCTGAAGAAGTCTATGAGAGAATTAAAAATGAAAATAAACTTATCGCTAAGGCAAGAGAGATAAATTCTGATTTAGATTTTTTTAAGGATAAGTTTATTTTACCATTAGAAAACGCAATAATCACTGGTGTCTATGGAAGCCAAAGAATATTAAATGGCAAACCACGATGGCCACATTATGGAATTGATTTTGCTGGTGACCTTGGAACGCCAATAAAAGCTATGGCTGATGGTATTGTTACATTGGCAGAAAACGATTTATATTTTACAGGTGCAACTTTAATTTTTGATCACGGACATGGAATCTCAACTTTATATATGCATTTGGATGAAATCTTTGTTGAAAAAGGTGATATCGTAAAACAAGGAGAAGTTATCGGTACAGTTGGTTCAAGTGGTAGATCAACGGGTCCACATTTAGACGTAAGATTAAATTGGTTTGGAACAAGACTAGATCCAGCAACTGTTTTGGATATCAACTAATGGGTCTTCATTTTTCAAAAGAAGAATTTTCATCAAGAAAATCAAAAGTTTTAAAATCAATGAAAGAACAAAATATAGATGCTCTTCTTATGTTTAGACAAGAGTCTATGTATTGGTTAACTGGTTATGACACATTTGGTTATGTTTTTTTTCAAACTTTAATCCTAGATCAAAAAGGAAATGTTCTATTGTTAACTAGAGCGCCTGACTTAAGACAAGCGCAAAATACATCCAATATAGAAGATATAAGAATATGGGTTGATAAAGATGGATCAAATCCAACTAATGATCTTAAAATTATTTTAGACGAATTAAATTTAAAGGGAAAAAAGCTAGGAATTGAGTATGAAGCTTACGGGCTTACAGGGCGAAATGCATTAAGATTAAATAAATCTTTAGAAAATTACTGTTCAATAGAAGATCAATCAGAATTAATTACTAAATTAAGAGTAGTAAAGTCAAAAGAAGAAATTGTTTATGTAAGAAAAGCTGCTGACCTTGCAGACAAAGCTTTAGACGTAGCTTGGAAACATGCGAAAGCTGGAGTTAGTGAGTCTAAAATATTAGCTGAAATGAATAGAATTATATTTGAAGGAGGCGGAGACTATCCCGCAAATGAATTTATAATTGGTTCAGGAGATAATGCTTTACTTTGTAGGTATCAAGCAGAGAAAAAAATATTACAAACCACAGATCAATTAAGTATTGAATGGGCTGGTACTTATAAACATTATCATTCAGCAATGTTTAGAACTATGCCTATTGGTAAAGCAGACTCTAAACATCATAAAATGCATAATGCATGCCTTGAAGCATTAAAAAATTGTGAAAATAAATTAAAACCAGGAAATAATGCGGGTGAAGTTTTTGACGTACACGCAAAAACTTTTGATGATCTTGGATATAACAAATCAAGAATGAATGCTTGTGGGTATTCTTTAGGAAATACTTTTTCTCCAAATTGGATGGATTGGCCAATGCTTTATACCGGTAATCCTTATTTAATTGAACCTGGTAACATATTTTTTATGCATATGATTTTAATGGACTCTGAAAATCAATTAGCAATGAATTTGGGTGAAACATATCTTGTTACTGATAATGGAAATGAACGTTTAGGTAAGCAAAAATTAGATTTGGTTATTCTTTAATTAAGGCTTTTTCTAATATCCTCTTCACATTGCTTCTTTACTAAATCTTTATCAAAATTAGTTGAGTTTTGTTTTTTAGCTAAAACACAGGCAGAGATAGCCTTATTAATATTAAAATCTCTATAATTATGTCTAGCAAAATATAATAAAATTGAAGCGATAATTATAAATATTATGTAATTTAGTATTTTTTTATTCATCTTAAAATTAATAACTATATTATATACTATTAATTGTGTAATGAATAATTATGAACAGTGATAAAGATATTGTAATAACTTCAGCTTTTAGAACTCCAATTGGTTCGTTTCAAGGAAGTTTAAAAGATCACAAAGCAACAGAACTTGGAACTGCAGTTGTTAAAAAATGCATGGAACATTCTAATCTAAATGGTTCAGAAGTGGATACGGTTATTTTAGGACAAGTATTACAAACTGGATGCGGTCAAAATCCAGCTAGACAAGCAGCAATTAATTCAGGAATAGATAAAGATAAAACTGCAACAACAATTAATCAAGTATGTGGTTCTGGTTTGGCTGCGGTAACTTTAGGTTTTAACTCTTTAAAACTAAATGACACAAATATTGTTATTGCAGGAGGTCAAGAAAGTATGACTAATTCTCCACACTATTTAAATTACAGAATAGAAAAAAATTTAAGCGAGGAAAAATTAAAAGATTCAATGCTTATTGATGGATTAATAGATGCATACGATGATTATCACATGGGAGTAACTGCAGAAAATGTTGCAGAAAAATATCAAATAACCAGAAATGATCAGGACAACTTTGCATTAAACTCACAAAAAAAAGCAATAAAAGCTATTAGCGAGAATAGATTTAAAGAAGAAATAGTTCCAATAAAATTAAAAGATCAAAAGATATTTGATAAAGATGAATATCCAAGATCAGATACAAATATAGAAAAATTATCAAATTTAAAAACAGTTTTTAAAGAAAATGGTACCGTAACTGCGGGAAATGCATCAGGATTAAATGATGGAGCTGCAGCAGTAACTTTAATGAATTATAAAACTTCAAAAAATAAAGGTTTAAAACCAATTGCTAAAATTATCTCATGGGCACAAAGTGGTGTTGATCCAAAATTAATGGGAACAGGTCCAATACCTGCATCTAAATTAGCATTAAAAAAAGCTAGCTGGAATATAAATGATTTAGATTTAGTTGAATCAAACGAAGCCTTTGCTGCCCAGTCTATTGCAGTAGTAAAAGAACTTGGGCTTAAGGAAGATATAGTAAATGTTAACGGTGGTGCTATTTCTCTTGGACATCCAATTGGAGCTTCTGGAGCAAGAATTTTAGTAACGCTAATACACGAAATGCAAAAAAGAAAATATAAAAGAGGTTTAGCTACACTTTGTATTGGTGGAGGTATGGGTATTTCAATGTGCGTTGAAAGTATTTAACTAAATCTCTGATTTTGCTCTTAATCTTTCAAAAAATAATCTTGCTTTAACTCCTACGTTTAAAAAAGGATTTGGAGGTAACCAATTTGGCTTAACTCTATTATTTATTGTTTCAATTTCATTAGACTGTTGATCAGATGCCATTAATGCAATTTGTTCACCAAAAAGAGTACCAACACCTATTCCAGAACCATTGTAGCAACCTGCGGCATAAATATTTTTTTCAATCATTTCAAAAATTTGGGAACCATTTCTGCTCCTTGAAACAATTCCTGACCATGTATTTTCTATTAAGTTAGTTTTCAAAGTTGGAAATCTTTTAACTAATCCTTTTAAATGTATAAATTTTCGCTTTTCCAGCTCATGTTTAGACATATAATTAGGATTTCTCATTTCAGCAGTATTTCTAATTAATAATCGTCTATCTTTTGTAAAACGAATTGTTGCACCCATTGGACGTATTGGTAAGACACCCCACTCTTTTGGTTCTCCAATAGATTTAAATTCTTCGTTGTCTAATGGTCTTGTCATACTAGCTGTTAAAGTTAATGGAAAATTAAAATTTTTTTTTATATTTAGTGAATTTAAAAAACCATTAGTACAAAAAATAATCTTATTTGTTTGAACTAAATTTTTTTCAAATTGACAATCAATATAGTTATTATTTTTTTTCCATTTAATTAATGGACTATTTTCATATAATTCAACATTTTTTGGTAATACATCAATCATCGCACGCACGAGTTTAGCTGGGTTAATTAATATTCCACCTTCGGTAAAAACTGCTGTTTTATAAAAATTTGTTCCTAATTTTTTTTCTAATTCATCTTGATTTAAAATTTCATTATTAAAATTTAACGAAGTTAGAAGTTCGCTAAATTTTTTTGCTATTGATATATCTTTAATAACTGAGGATGCAAAGTATTTACCACATTCATTCCAATCACAGTCTACTTGATATTGGTTTATAAAATTTTTGACTGCATTGATTCCTAAATTATAAATTTTAACTTTTTTTTTATAATTATTAATATCTTTATTTGAGGTAAAACCATCATTCAAAGTTGTATCAACTAAATAACCAGAGTTACGAGAACTCGAACCTTCTCCTGCTAATTGAGAATCTACAATAACAATTTTTTTAAGGCTATTTATTTCAGATAGTTTTCTTGCTGCAGATAAACCTGTATAACCGGCTCCAATAACTAAATAATCACACTTAAAATTTTTATTTAAGACTTTAAAATTCTCCCTTGATTGTAAAGCATTTGTCCATCCACAAAATTTATCATTTATGATTTTTTTCGTTTTAATCAAGTTCAAAGTTTTTTGTATAATCTTTTTTAAGAGCTGGGTTTTGATATTCTTTTATTAGATAACAATTGCCTATAACTAAATTATCAAGTTCAGTACCCATAAAGCAATTAAATGCATCTTCTGGAGTATTAACAATTGGCTCACCTCTTACATTAAATGATGTATTTACTATTACAGGACAATTTGTTTTATCTTTAAATTTGTTTATTAAATCGTAATATTTTTTATTTGTATCCCTACTAACAGTTTGAATTCTAGCTGAGTAATCAACATGTGTAACCGCCGGTATCTCAGATCGTTTTATATTTAGTTTATCAATACCAAACAATTTTTTTTCATCTTCGGTCATCTGGTTTTGTTTCTCTCTTTTTATATCTGCAACTAATAACATATAAGGACTGTCCTCATTTAATTCAAACCACTCATTGACATCGTCCCTTAGAACAGATGGCGCAAAAGGTCTAAAACTTTCTCTGTACTTAACTTTTAAATTAAGATTCTTCTGCATACTGGAAGATCTAGGATCACCTAGAATTGATCTTCCGCCCAAGGCTCTTGGTCCAAATTCCATTCTTCCTTGAAACCATCCTATTGCATTCCCTTTTGACAAATCATCTGCTGTTTTTTCTATCAAAGCGTCATCTTCTAATATTTCAAATTTAGCTCCTAGATTATTCAATTTATTTTTTATTTCCTCATTATCAAAATAAGGTCCTAGATATGATCCACTCATTGCATCTTTGCTTGTAACTTCTCGACTTTTTTTTAATTCTAAATACCAAAATGCTAGAGCGGCACCCAAAGAACCGCCTGCGTCTCCTGCTGCTGGTTGTATCCAAATTTTTTCAAATATTTTTTCTTTGAGTATTTTTCCATTTGCCACACAATTTAAAGCAACCCCACCAGCAAGGCATAAATTAGGAATATTAAATTCTTTTCTTAGCGACTTACAAATTTTAATCATAATATCTTCGGTTACACTTTGAATGGAAGATGCGATATCCATATGAAATTGTGTTATTTTATCTTTTTTACTATCACGTGGTTTTTGACCAAATAAATTATGAAATTTTTCATTAGTCATTGAAAGTCCAGTTGTGTAATTAAAATAATCTTGGTTTAATCTAAAAGATCCATCTTCTTTAATATGAATTAAATTTTTTTCAATAAGATCTACATATTTAGGTTCTCCATATGGAGCCAAACCCATTAATTTATATTCACCACTATTAACTTTAAATCCAGTGTAATAAGTAAACGCAGAATACAAAAGTCCTAAAGAATGTGGAAAATGAATTTCTTTTTTTATTTTAAGGCTATTTTTTTTTCCTATAGCTACAGTAGTAGTGGCCCATTCACCAACACCATCAGCAGTTAAAACTATAGCTTCTTCATATGGTGAAGGGAAAAAAGCACTCGCTGCATGACTCAAGTGATGTTCTGAAAAAAAAATTTTACTAATTTCTTTAAAATTTTTGTCATGTTTTTTAAGTAAATTAAATAACATTTTTTTTTGAAATAATTTTTCTCTTAGCCATGTTGGCATAGCTTTTGAAAATTGTAAAAAACCTCTGGGTGCCATAGCAACATATGTTTCTAAAAGTCTTTCGAATTTAAGAAAAGGTTTTTCAAAAAAGACTATATGATCAACTTCTGAAAGTTTAATTTTTGCAAAGTTAAGTACAAATTCTATTGCATTATATGGGTATCTTGGATCATGCTTTTTTCTAGAGAATCTTTCTTCTTGAGCTGCTGCAACTATTTTACCATCTATAGTAATTGCTGCTGCGCTATCATGGTAAAAAGCTGAAATTCCTAAAATTTTAGTCACTAAAATATTGTATAAATAAATGGTGCAACAGCGGATCCTTGGCTTAAAACAATTAAGCCTCCAAAAATTACTAAAACTATAATAATTGGTAGAAGCCAATATTTTTTTCTAATTTTTAAAAATTCCCAAAATTCTTTTACAAAATCCATTTTAAAACTGATTTTTCATACTAGACTTAATATCCTTTTTTTCAATCCAATAAGTACTGCTATTATTTTTTCTTAAATTGATAAGGTCTTTTCTGAATAATTTCATTATTAAACCTGTTGGTGTAACTACTAAAAAAAATACAATTCCCATTATTATTGGTGAAATAAAATTGCCTAAAAAAATTCCAAATCTAAACCAAACTTTATTGAAAGGCGTAAGGATTTTTGAATTTAATATTCCTAAAATAAGAAAAATTAATGAAATTACAATTGCCCAAATTCTTAGTTCGTTTCCTTTTAAAATTGGCCATAATCCAATAAGCAAAAATACAACAAAGAAAACAACTCCAAAACTTCTATTTGATCCAATTTTTATATCTTTGTAATTCAATTTAAACTAATGATTTTTGAGGTTTCATATCCTCTTTTTTAATACCTGCTACTTTAACTGGTTTCTTCATAGCATCTCTTCTAAATGGTTCGCCCAGTTCTTGATTTAAAATTATCTCAATAAATGTTGTAATTCCTTTTTTTTGATCTTCGCAAGATTGTTTAATAGCTTTTGTTGTTTCTTCCATGGTCTTCACGGTAACCCCTTTTAATCCACAAGCATTAGCTACCTTTGCGTAACTTAACTCAGGGTCTAATTCAGTTCCAACAAAATTGTCTTCAAACCAAAGAATTGAGTTTCTTTTTTCTGCACCCCACTGATAATTTCTAAAGATAACCATTGTAATTTTTGGCCATTCTTTTCTTGCGCATGAACTCATCTCATTCATACTTATTCCAAAAGCCCCATCTCCAGCAAAACCTATAACTGGTGTATCTGGACATCCTATTTTTGCTCCTAGTATTGAAGGAAATCCATAGCCACATGGGCCGAATAAACCTGGAGCTAAATATTTTCTTCCTTTTTCAAATGTTGGGTAAGCATTTCCAATAGCGCAGTTGTTACCTATGTCAGATGAAATTATAACATCATCAGGCATTCCTGCTTGTATTGCTCTCCAAGCTTGTCTTGGTGACATTCTATCACTGTCTCTTTCTCTTGCTTCTTTATTCCAAACAGTTCCTGGATCATCATCTTCATGATCTAAACTTGTTAATGTCTGCAACCAGGCTGATTTGGTTTGGTGGATTAAATTTTTTCTTTCTTCTCTTCCTTTGTCGCCAGCGTTTGAAGATAACTTTTCTAAAATTTGTTGAGAAACTAATTTAGCATCACCACATATTCCAACAGTAACTTTTTTAGTTAATCCAATTCGATCTGAATTCATATCTACTTGAATAATTTTTGCATCTTTAGGCCAATAGTCTAGGCCATAACCTGGTAAAGTTGAAAATGGATTTAATCTTGTCCCGAGTGCAAGGACGACATCTGCTTTTGAAATTAGTTGCATCGCTGCTTTTGAACCATTGTAGCCTAAGGGACCTACTGCTAAAGGATGACTGCCAGGAAAACTATCGTTATGTTGATAACCACTACACACAGGAGAGTCTAATTTTTCTGCTAGTTTTTTACAGTCTTCAATAGCTCCACCGATAACTACACCTGCTCCAGATAAAATTACTGGAAATTTAGCTTCGGATAATAATTTTGCTGCTTTACTTATTGCTTCCTCTCCTCCACCTTGTCTTTCTAATCTAACTATTGGAGGTAGTTCTATATCTATAACTTGTGTCCAATAATCTCTTGGTACATTTATTTGTGCTGGAGCAGAACCTCTAATAGCTTTTTCAATTACTCTGTTTAGAACTTCGGCCATTCTTGATGGATCTCTAACTTCTTCTTGATAGCAAACCATGTCTTTAAATAAATTCATTTGTTCAACTTCTTGAAATCCACCTTGTCCCATAGTTTTATTTGCTGCTTGAGGAGTAACTAAAAGTAATGGTGTATGGTTCCAGTAAGCTGTTTTTATAGGTGTAACAAGTCCTGTAATTCCTGGACCATTTTGAGCAATCACCATTGACATTTTTCCAGTCGCCCTAGTGTATCCATCTGCAATTAATCCACCATTGGTTTCATGAGCAACATCCCAAAAAGTTATACCTGCTTTAGGAAATAAATCAGAAATAGGCATAAACGCTGAACCAATTATTCCAAAAGCATGTTCTATTCCATGCATCTGAAGAACTTTGATAAATGCCTCTTCTGTATTCATTTTTGCCATTTTACAATCTTTCTATATAAAAAATTTTTATTTGTTTAAGGACATGATTAATATATAAGATCAAAGAAATTTCAAATAAAGAAATCGTCGCTATGGCTAATACAGATATAATTATTCACGATGAAAAAGACAACGTAGGTGTTGTAGTTATTGAAAAAATAACCCCTAATCAAGAATGTAATTGCTGGATTATGGAAAATGACAAATCTGTTAAAATTCAATCTAAAAATGAGATCCCTTTAGGTCATAAAATTGCAATGATCGACTTTAAAGAAGGAGATACAATTTTAAAATATGGTCATGATATTGGAAAAGTTGTTAAAGATATTAAAAAAGGTGAGCATGTTCATGTTCATAATGTAAAAACTAAGAAGTGGTAATAATATGGAAATCCCAAAAAGTTTTTTAGGCTACAAAAGAGAAAATGGAAGAGTTGGAACTAGAAACCATGTTGTAATTCTTCCTGTTGATGACATTTCAAATGCATGTGCTGAGGCTGTTGCTAATAATATAAAAGGTACATTTGCTATACCTCATGCTTATGGAAGATTGCAATTTGGTGCAGATCTAGAGTTATTTTTTGATACAATGATAGGAACTGGAAAAAATCCAAATGTAGCAGCTTGTGTTGTAATAGGTATTGAACCTAAATGGACTAAAAGAATTGTTGATGCGATAGCTACTACTGGAAAACCTGTTGAAGGTTTTAGTATTGAAGGAGCTGGAGATATTAAAACAATAATGACTGCTTCTAAAAAAGCTCAAGAATTTTCTCAATGGGCATCAGAAAAACAAAGAGAAGAATGTCCTTTAAGTGATTTATGGATATCAGTTAAGTGTGGAGAGTCTGATACAACATCAGGAATGGCTGCCAATCCGGCAGTTGGAAATTTAATGGATAAATTAGAACCATTGGGAGTTCATCTTTGCTTTGGTGAGACTTCAGAATTGACCGGTGCTGAAAAAGTTTGTGCAACAAGAGGTTCAACGCCTGAAGCACAAAAAAAATTCATGAAAACGTGGAGTGATTACAATGATTTTATTCTGAAAGAAGCTACAAACGATCTTTCAGAAAGCCAACCAACCGCAGGTAATATTGCTGGTGGTTTAACTACTATTGAAGAAAAAGCTTTTGGGAATTTTCAAAAAATTGGATCAAGAAAATTTATTGATGTACTAACTCCAGCTGAAGAGCCTAAAAAAGGCCCAGGATTGTATTTTATGGATACATCTTCTGCTGCAGGTGAATGTTTAACTTTACAAGCTGCTGCTGGTTTTAACATACATTTATTTCCTACTGGACAAGGAAATATAATTGGAAACGCAATTGAGCCTGTAGTTAAATTAACAGGAAACCCAAGTACTGCTGTAAATATGAAAGAACATATTGATCTTGATGTATCAAAAATCTTAAAAAGAGAAATGAACATGGATCAAGCTGGCGATGAGCTTATAAAGACAACAATCAGAGCTGCTAGTGGTCGGTTAACTTGTGCTGAAGTACTTGGTCATAAAGAATTTATTATGACTAAATTATTTAGAAGTGCTTAAAAAATTAATTATTTACTTTTAACGACTTTCATATTTTTTCTTAGGTTAGAAAAAAATCTTCTTAATATAGCTGCACCAACACCCAAAATAAGAGCTAGCAGAATTGATAACATTCCATAAAGCACAGGAACATTTACTGATATATCTTTTATAAATTTTGCAAAAGGACTTAAAGTTTTAGCGCCATTATTATTTACAACTTCTAGAGTTTTCTCTGCAAAAAATGCATCATAAGCAATTGCTATACCAACTAATAATAATAGAACTGCTAAAATGGTTTTAAATTCAGAACTATCAACTTTCTCTCCAATTTTTTGACCTACCTGAACACCTAAAATAGAACCACAAATTAATATCATTACAAGCATAAGATCAATTGAACCATAATTAAAAGCATGAAGAACTGTAACAATTGCACTAACAAAAATTGTAACAAACAAAGATGTACCTGGAATAAGTTTGGTTGGCATACCTATTATATAAATCATTGCAGGTACCAAAATAAATGCACCACCCACACCCATTATTGCAGCTATAAATCCAACAACTAAACCAATAATAATTGGTGTAAAGGCACTTTCATATAATTTAGATTTTTTAAATCTCATTCGAAATGGTAAACCGTGTATCCAATAATGAGAGTGAAGTTTTTTTCTAACAACAATTTTTCTTCTTGCTCTATCAATTTCTGTAACTCCTTGAACAAGCATTATTGTTCCAATGATTGCTAGGATATACATATATGATAATGAGATGACTATATTAATTTTTCCAATATCTTGGAAATAAGAGAATGTTATAATACCTAAAATTGTTCCAGCAGCACCTCCTATGACAATCATGAATCCCATTTTATAATCTAAAGTGCCTTTAAGATAATGAGTTGTAGAGCCTGATATTGATGTACCTAAAATATTATTTGCTTCATTGGGTACTGCATAAGCTGGGGGTACACCTAAAAAAATTAAAAATGGAGTCATTAAAAACCCTCCACCAACACCAAACAAACCTGAAAGAACTCCAACTACTAAACTAAGAATAAATATTAAAGGAAGGTTTACATAAACTTCTGCAATCGGAAGAAAATACTCCATATTTATTAACTATTCTTCTAAAATATCAATGTCAACTATTTGATTAAATATTAAAAAAAGTTCCAAAAAGAATTAATCCCCAGTAGGCTACTAGACCAAAATATAGTGCTGATTTTGCACTAATAAACGATTGAATATTTGGAAGTTGCTTAACAGATGATTTAATATTTTTAAAAAAATTGTTAAGCATAACTAGGAATTACACCCGGTTTTAAAATTTTGCAAGTAATTTTTAAAAATATTTAAAAAATTTTTAAAAGATCGTAGCTCCAAAAACTTTAATCTGATCTCCTTCTTCTCCTAAGACAAGACGTCCTAAAAACTCTCCAGGTATCTTTGTGCTAGTCTGCTTATATAAAATGGTAACATGCTGACCTCTCTTAAGGCAGCCAAACGCTTTACAGCCCTCTGACAAAGAAGATATAAGGTCATTACTTGCCCATTGCTTACCTAGTTCCACTTCATTAGCTCCGTAGAGCATCTGAGATGAAAAATCTTTAGTAAATCCACCGTAATCTTTTATATTTGATGACTTTACAAGGTTAGCCCATATGGGTTCGGCAATTTTAATTATTTCTTCCTCTGATTTGTCTAGAAGACTCATTAATATAATTATGAAGCTTCCTTCTTCTCTTTTTCATCAACTATATGATAAACTGGAGCCTTCTCCATGGTAAACTTTCCAGTCTTAGGGTCTCTTCTTGATAAAGTTAAACAATGCCAGTTTTCGTCATCTAACTTCATGTAATCTCCTCTATAATAATAGCCTGGCCAACGTGTTTCTTGTCTGAAAAGGGTGTGTTCCGTTACACACTGAGATGTAAGGGTTCTATGTTTAAGTTCCCATGCTCTCATAAGCTGATGATAATCCTCAGCACCAACTTTTTCTAAATCTTCTTGTAACCAATCAAGTAACTCTAAGCCTCTTTTGAGAGTATTTTCATTAGTCATATAATTATAAGATATTCCTCCAACGTACTCATCCATAATCTTTTGTAGACGTTGAAGACCTTGGATTGGAGATATATAACTTGGAGAAACAGTTCCACCTGTAATTTCATTTCTTCCAACTGTGTAGTTTTCTAAAGGTTTAAATATAATTTCTTTAAAATCTTCACATTGCTTATCACTCACATCTATATCTTTCGCTTTTTCCTCTTCAATATATTTAACAGCAGCTTTAGCGGCCAATCTGCCTTCGGTAAATGACCCTGATGAGAATTTGTGAGCGCTTCCGCCAACAGTATCTCCAGCCCCAAACAATCCTTCTACCGTTGTCATTCTATTATAGCCCCAAAAATACTCAGGTGGAGCAATATCTTCTGGTCCACTAACCCAAGCTCCAGAACAAGTTGCATGAGAACCCATTACATAAGGTTCTGAAGTAGTTAATTCAGGATTTGTATATTTTGGATCAATATTTTGTGATGCCCAAACAACAGCTTGGCCAACAGTCATTCCTAAGAAATTTTCCCATCCAACAGTTTCTAGATGAGGATCTTGGAAAGCTTCTTTTGTAACCATATGAATTGGACCACCACCAGCCATGACTTCTTGAATAAAAGCATGATTACGTAAACAAGTTGGGGTTGGGTGATGATCTATATATTCACCTACTAATTCTTTTGTTTTGTCGTACCATTTTTTCTCGTAATTCTCACCGTTAGCGTTTTGAGTATAAGTTTTTAAATGTAAAAAATAAGCTCCTACTGGACCATAACCATCTTTAAATCTGCATAGCACAATTCTATTTTCCATTTGTGTCATTTTAGCTCCAGCTTCAATTGGAAGAGCATATGCTGATCCGTTGCTCCAAGGTGCATACCAAGTTCTTCCCATTCCTTCTCCAACGGCTCTTGGTTTAAAAATATGAGATGCTCCACCTGCAGCAACTATTACAGTTTTTGCTCTAAAGACATAATAGTCTCCAGTTCTCATATTAAATCCTACCGCTCCACCTACTCTATTTTCTTTTGCTTCATCCATAAGTAGATGTGTAATCATGATCCTGTTGTAAATTTTATCCGCAGATTTTTTTGCTGCTTCAGCTACTATTGGTTTGTAACTTTCTCCATGAATCATTATTTGCCATTTACCTTCACGTTGGTAACGGCCAGTTTCTTTATTCTTCATCATTGGTAAACCCCATTCATCAAACATGTGTACTGTTGAATCTACGTGACGAGCCATATCATAGCCAAGATCTTCTCTAACCAGACCCATTAAATCATTTCGAGCATATCGAACGTGATCCTCTGGTTGATTTTCACCCCATTGCATTCCCATATAACAGTTAATTGCATATAGACCTTGAGCTACCGCACCACTTCTGTCGATATTTGCTTTTTCTACACAAATAATTTTTAAATCTCTTCCCCAGTGTCTAGCTTCAAAAGTAGCACCAGTTCCAGCCATACCACCGCCTACTACAAGAATATCACAATCTTCAACTATAGTTTTTCTAGCCATTAATAATAAACGCCTTTTTTAAATGCACTTTTTTCTACTTTAGGTAATTCTTTTTTTGTATTTAAACCCTCGGGTTCTGAATAAAGAATTTGCGAATTTATTTCTCCTTGATTTGGTTTGTCGCCATCTGCGAGTTTTGGAATAAATTTTCCCCATGGTTTTGTTGTTATTGGAGAAACAAAGTCTTTTACCGTCCCATTTCTAAATTTTATTTTCCAAGAAATTGTTCCTTTTTCTTCTTCTCTTCTAACTCTTACACTGTGGCCCATAGGAGCAAAGTCAGCATAACCTCGAACGTCTATTGCATGGTTAGGACAAGCTTTAACGCAAGAATAACATTCCCAACAAAAATTCGGTTCAATATTTTTTGCACGTCTTATAGTTTCATCTATGTGCATAATGTCTGAAGGACAAATATCTACACAATGACCACAACCATCACAACGAGTCATATATACAAAAGTTGACATAATTTATTTTATTCCTTTCAAAATCATTTTAATAATGTTTTGGATTCTCTCTACTTATACCTAATCCAAATTGTTTTGGGGCATCTGCTTCGGGTGGCAAATTGTCTCTGGAACCGTCAGCTTCTGCTAAATTTTTCTGTATCGCAGCACCTGGTTTATAAAACATATGCGCAAATTTAGACCAATATACTCCTCCAAATAAAACAAGATTTGATATAATAAATAAAACTAAAAATACTTTATCATCCCATCTATCATTCAGATCTAATGATTGTAAATAAGACCAAATTAGACCTGTTAAAGATGATGCAACAAGAGCAAGCACAAATAAATCTGCTTTTATAATTCTATACCAAGGTTGAGCTTCTGAATAAACATCTACTCTTAAAAAAAACCAAAACCAACCTCCTCCAACAACTGTCATAATAGCTCCAACATGCCAAATAATAGGCCAGAAAGATGGTGTATCTGAAGATGGACTTGAATAACAAAAAATCATTATTGCTGATCCTGCCCAGAATAAAATTGTTCCATACATTCCAAGTAGATGAGCGGCTCTTCTTTTGCCAGCTCCAAGTTCAGATGTAGTGGCAATATCGCTTAATATTGTTTTTGAAATTACAGATATTCTTTCCCCTGTGCTTAAGGTTTTTGTAGCAGATAATTTTGCTTTTTTTGCATTTTCAAAAAAATATTTAACATTTTTTTTATGAATAATGTCTACAAGTGTGCCAACAACAATTAAGATAACCATTAAAACAACAAAAGACTGCATAAATATTGGAGATACAGTTTCGGCTAATATTGCAAATGGATTAACAGATAGCATATGATTTTTCCCTTTCGAATAAAGTATTTAGTATAGTTAACAAAATAGATCAACCTTCGAATCTAGTCATTTAGTATCGCTAATAAATGAAAATTTCATTATCTATTGTTTAATATTAACTTGGTTTTTGTAAATTTTATCAAGTTTTTTATATATTTTAAGACTTTTTCTTAACCATAAATTATTATCTATTGATGAAACAGATACTATTCCTTTTCCAGATCCTACAACTAAGATTTCATCAAAACTGTTAATATCTTTTATAAATATATTCTTGAATTTTATCTTAACCTTTTTACTGAAAAACTTGATTGTTGTACCTTTGTAGCAATCATAATTGGGAGAAAATATTTTATTGCTTTTAACAAACAATAAATTGGATGTGCCGGTTTCTAATATTTTGGTTCCTTTATAAAGTGCTATATCAAATTTTGTAACGTCTAGTTTACTTAGTATTTTTAAAATTTTTTTGTATTTTAAATTTTTATAAACAGCATCTACTCGTTTATAATTTACTAGCTTAAGTTTGAAATTAGATTTGGGTATTGGCCTTTTGCGTAAAGAAATAGAAATAATTTTATTATTTGAAGCAACTCTTAATAAATGGTCATAATTTTTATTTTTTTTTAAATTTAATTTAATTAATTTTAAAATATTTTTTCTTAAATTTTTTTTTCTAATATTATATTTATTTAATGATTTGATTAAATTATCTATGTGAGTTTTGT